>PLUM01000006.1 GCA_003165465.1 Acidobacteriota bacterium | reverse complement strand
CACGGTCAACACGCGCTACGGCATGATCCGCACCGATCACATTTTGTTCATCGCCGCGGGAGCCTTTCACATCAGCAAGCCTTCCGACCTGATCCCCGAGCTGCAAGGCAGGTTGCCAATCCGCGTCGAGCTTACGGCGCTCACCGAGGGCGATTTCGTGCGCATTCTCACGGAACCCAAGAACGCCCTCATCAAGCAATACGTCGCGCTCCTGGACACGGAAGGCCTCAAGCTGGCTTTCACCGAGGATGCGATCGCGACCCTCGCGCGCTACGCCGTCATGGTCAACGATCAGACGGAAAACATCGGCGCACGCCGCCTCCACACCATCCTCGAAAAAGTGTTGGACGAAATTTCCTTCGACGCGCCGGACCTGAAGAAAAAGAATGTGAAGGTGGACGGCGCGTACGTCACCAAGCAGCTTGCCGACATCGTGAAGAATCAGGATCTCAGCCGGTACATCCTCTGAGGCGATGGTGAAAAGGTGATGAAGCGATGATTCGCGGCGCCGCGCTTTTCACGCTCGCATTTTGCCTCATCGCGTGCGCGCTGGCGGCAGGATGCGCCGCTCCCGGCGAACCCACGTTCCGGCATCCGGTTGTTCCCGTCGCGGTCACGGATCTCGGCGCGCGACAGTCCGCGAGCGCCATCACTCTCACGTTCACGCTGCCGACGCGATCGGCGGATCGCAAACCGCTGTCCGAGCGGCCAACCATCGAAATCTATCGCACCGCGATTTTGACCGGTGCATCCCCCAATGCCATCGATAAAAAAACGGCGTGGCGCCTTGTGTACACGATTCCCTCCGAGCAGGTGGATTCCTATCTGAAGGGAGACCGCATCGAGTTTCGCGATCCTCTCGCGGCGGAGGATTTTGCCAGTGCCGGCGCCGGCACCGGTGGCTCTTCCCTTGCTTACAAGGTCCGCAGCAGGGCGGCCCAGGCGCGAGCCTCGGGAGATTCAAACGTGGTCACGGCGCGAATTTATCCCGCGCCCGAAGCGCCGGGGGATGTGCGCGTGTCCGTCACGGAATCCGCGCTGGTCGTGAATTGGCCGGAATCCGCGCTTCCGCCCGGAGCTTCTTCGCGCGAGTATCGCGTATACCGCGCGGAAATTGAATCCGGCGGTGAGAGTGCCGAGCGGGATATTTCACAGGTGAAGCTGAAAACTCCGTTGGAGCTTGCCGGGGCTTCGCCTTCGGCGGAGTTTCGCGATACACACTTCGAGTTCGGAAAAACGTATCTGTATACCGTGCGAAGCGCGGCGCAATTTGGAGCGGATGTTGTCGAATCGGCCGACTCCGTTCCGGCGGTGGTCAGGGCGCGTGACGTCATTCCGCCCACCGCGCCCACGGGCCTTGAAATCGTTGTCATTCCCGCGACCCAGCAGTCCGCTGCAACCGTCGAGCTGTCATGGGCGATCAGTCCCGAGGCGGACCTGGCGGGGTACATCGTCTACCGGAGTGATAAAGAAGACACATTCGGCGAACGTGTGAGCGCCGAATCATTGCTCAGCCCCACATTTCGTGATATCTCCGTACTGTCAGGCAAACAATATTTTTATCGCGTTTCCGCGCTGGACCGTGCGGGCAACGAAAGCCCCAGGAGTTCCGCGGTGCGAGCGGACGTTCCATAGGCTGAGTTTCGAGGAAGGAAAGTATGGCGGCCCGAACCCCTCTCTCGGGTGTGCGCTGGTTTTTGTGGATGCGCAACGATTCGCTGCGTATCGGCACGCTCACGGGAATTTATCTCTCCTGTGTTCTTCTCGCGTGGCTGCTTGTTGCCAATTACATTCGCGCGTTGGACGCTTATGCCGGACCGCGCAACATCGCGGCGAGCGCGATCATAATCGCGCTGTTCGCGATACCCGCGCTCCGCTTCCACCGTGACCCTGGAAAGCTGTTCGCCGCGGGACTGACGGCGTGGACGTTGCTGACTTTGGTGTATATTGGAGCGGAGATGTTTTTCCATCTCCTCGAGCAACGTGTCGAAGGCCTGCAAGTTTTCATGCTTGGCGCGGTTTCCTACGGCATCATTGCCTTGCTCGATTGGATTTTGCTGATGTGTGTCGAAGCGCGTCACCGCCACATGGCTCAAGCCCGGGCAACCGGCGCGTCCGCCGGCAGCCGTCATAGGCATTAATTTCTTAACTTTTTATAAAGGAAAAAAGATTCAATGAAACTCTGCCGTTTTCAAGCCAAGGAAAAGGCCGCCGCGCAATCCGAAGTCATGCAGGGCGTGATTTCCGGCGATACCGTGCGCCAGATTTCCGGCGACATGCTGGGAAAGTGGGAAGCGACGAGCCGGTCCTGGCCGCTTGCGGATGTGAAACTGTTGACGCCAGTCGCGCCCAGCAAGATCGTTTGCCTTGGCAGAAATTATGCCGACCACGCCGCCGAATTCAATAACGCTCCGCCGAAGGAGCCCCTGATTTTTCTCAAGCCGCCGTCGTCCCTGATCGCGACCGGCGAGACGATCGAGCTTTTGCCCGAAGTGCAGCGCATCGATTTTGAGGGCGAACTGGCCGCGATTATTTCGCGCCCATGCCACATGCTGCGCGACGGCGACGATTACCGCCCGTACATTGCCGGCTACACGCTTCTCAACGACGTCAGCGCGCGCGATTACCAGGCGTTCGACAAGCAGTGGACGCGCGCCAAGAGCTTTGATACGTTTTGTCCGCTCGGCCCCGTCATGGAGACGGAGTTCGACGTGGCCAGCGGAACGATTGAAACGCTGCTGAACGGCGTCAGAAAACAGTACGCCCCGTTCACCGATCTGCTCTTCCCAATGGATGTTATAATCCCCTATATTTCACGTGTGATGACGCTGTTGCCGGGCGACGTGATTGCAACGGGTACGCCCGCGGGCGTCGGCCCGTTCAAGGCCGGAGACGTGGTGGAAATCGTGGTTCCCGGAATCGGCACTTTGCGAAATCCGGCCGTGAATCGCGTAGTATGATCTGTGCGGCGTTCTCCCCGCCGCGCCGGATACGATCCGTCAAAAGAGGGGTCAAAAATGAAATTCTTTCTCGATACCGCAAATCTGGATGAGATTCGGCAGGGCATGTCGTTCGGCGTGATTGACGGGATCACCACCAATCCCACGCTGATCGCCAAGGAAAAGCGTCCTTTCCGCGATCACATTCTGGACATTTGCAATCTGGTGAAGGACGGCGAGGTCAGCGCCGAGGTTGTGTCCACCGATACGGAGGGCATTCTGCGCGAGGCGCGGGAAATTGCCACGTGGCATCCCAACGTTATCGTCAAGATTCCCACGATTCCGGATGGCGTGCGCGCGCTGAGCATCCTGTCGAAAGAGCAAATTCGCGTCAACATGACGCTGGTGTTTTCCGCGCCGCAGGCTCTGATCGTGGCCAAGGCCGGCGCGTATTTTGTCAGCCCGTTTATCGGACGCCTCGACGACATCGGCGCCGACGGCCTCACGCTGCTGAGCGAAATCATGGATATTTACCGGGCCTACGATTATCCGACGCAGGTGCTGGCCGCGAGCCTGCGGCACCCGCTGCACGTGGTGTCCGCCGCGCGCATGGGGGCGCATATCGGCACTATGCCCTATAAGATATTCGAGCAGCTCTTCAAGCACCCGCTCACCGACCGGGGACTCGAAGGATTCCTGAAAGATTGGGAGAAAGCGCGCGAGACTCTGGGCGATGTGTTTCAATCGGCCGGCGCGCGCAAACCAAAACGTTGAGGCACCTGGCAACCGATTGGCGTGTGATTGCTGTCGCCGCGGCGCTCGTCGTGGCCGTAGCGGTGGCGATGTTGCGCCAGTTTTTCAAGACGCCGGAAAGCGCAGAGAGCGAAGAGCGTCGGCGGCGTGCGCAACTCAATCAAATCGGCCGCATTGTCGAGGGACTGGTCGTGGAACTGGTGGAAGCGCCCGCGTCACCCGCCCCGGAGATCTCTTCGTCAATGTTTTCGGCCCGCAAGGCCGCCACTCCCGGGAATAGCGCGACCACTTTGCGCCGCCTGGTTCGATACAGTTATTCCATTGCGGGCGTCACGTACGAAACCGCGCAGGACGTTACGGGCCTCGAAGAACGTCTGTGCCTCGAACGTCTCGCTGCCGGGCACCCTGCCAGCGTGAAGTACGACCCGTCAAATCCCAGCAATTCGATTCTTGTCGCGGACGACTGGTCTGGCATCCACTAACTTTTTGTGCGGCATTGTTTTTCGACGGGCGCGGCGCTTCATTTGATATGCGCCGCGGGAGTTTGCGCGTGGTGGTGAAAATTTTAGCGTCCGTGACCGCAGTGCTTGGCGCCGCCGCGCTGACGCTGGCCTGCATGGTTGCCCTGGTGATGGGCACGATCCGCGCCGTCTCCATCGATGCAATCCTTCCGCGCGTGCTCGCTGTCGCAGCGGACCTTGTTTTAGGGACTGTGCTGCTTCTCGGCTGCATCTATCTTGCAACGCACCTGGCCGTCCGAATTGTGGGCGTGGGTCAAGCCGAATTTCCTCCCCTCCCGGAAGGCGACTATTCCGCCGAGATGCGTTCCGGCGATTCCGCTAAAATTTAGTGGCATGGAGGTTCGCGCCTGTGCGAAAGTCTCGGAGTCCATGCGCCGCGCGCGCTGTGCCCGAAGAACATCCATGAATAACGATCCGAAACCCGCCGATCCGCTCGCCGAACTCCGCCGCCGCGCCGCCGAAGCCGAGGCCGGAGGCGGCGCGGAATGGCGCGAGCGCGAGCACAAGGCCGGGAAGCTCACCGCGCGCGAACGCGTCGCGCTGCTCCTGGACGAAGGCACGTTCGAGGAACTCGATAAATTCGTCACCCACCGCTCGGAGGATTTTGGGATGCAGGATCAGCGGCCGCCCGGCGATGGATTCGTCACCGGCTTCGGACGCATTGCCGGGCGCCTGGCCTACGTGTTCGCGCAGGATTTTACGGTGTTCGGCGGCTCGCTCTCGGAAACCAACGCCCTGAAAATCTGCAAAATCATGGACCTGGCCATGCGCAACGGCGCGCCCGTGATTGGCCTGAACGATTCGGGCGGCGCGCGCATCCAGGAGGGCGTGCGTTCGCTCGCGGGCTACGCCGATATTTTTCTGCGCAACACGCTGGCGAGCGGCGTGGTGCCGCAGATCAGCGCGATCATGGGGCCGTGCGCGGGCGGCGCCGTGTATTCTCCGGCGATCACCGATTTTATTTTCATGACGCGCGACACCTCGTACATGTTCATCACCGGGCCGGACGTGATCAAGACCGTCACGCACGAGGACGTTTCCAAGGAAGACCTCGGCGGCGCGATGACGCACAATGCGACAAGCGGCGTCGCGCATTTCATTGCCCGCGACGACGCTGAATGCCTCGCCATGATTCGCGAGCTGCTGAGTTTTCTTCCACTCAACAATCTGGATGATGCGCCCCGCCGCACCGTTTCCGATCCCATCGATCGGGCCGACGCCGCGCTCGATTCCATGGTTCCCGCCGACCCCATGCAGCCGTACGACATCAAGGACGTGATCCACTCCATCGCCGACGACAAATATTTCTTCGAGGTTCACGAGCATTTCGCGAAAAATATCGTGGTCGGTTTCGCGCGCCTCGGCGGGCAGCCCGTGGGCGTTGTCGCGAACCAGCCGGCGGTGCTCGCGGGCGTGCTGGACATCAACGCCTCGGTGAAGGGCGCGCGATTCGTGCGTTTCTGCGACGCGTTCAACATCCCGCTCGTCACGCTCGAGGATGTGCCCGGCTTTTTGCCCGGCACGCAGCAGGAATGGAACGGCATCATCAAGCACGGCGCGAAGCTGCTCTACGCGTTCGCCGAAGCGACCGTCCCAAAATTAACGGTGATTACGCGGAAGGCCTATGGCGGGGCGTACTGCGTCATGTCCAGCAAGCATATTCGCACGGACGCGAATTTCGCCTGGCCCACCGCCGAAATTGCCGTGATGGGCCCGGAAGGCGCGGTCAACATTGTCTACCGGCGCGAACTCGAACGCGCGCCCGAAGCCGACCGCGAGCGCCTGCGCCGCGAAAAAATCGCCGAGTTCCGCGAGCGCTTCGCCAATCCCTACGTTGCCGCCGAACGCGGCTACATCGACGCCGTCATCGAGCCATCGCAGACGCGCGCGAAACTCATCGCCGCCTTGCGCTCGCTCGAAAACAAGCGCGACACAAACCCCAAAAAGAAGCACGGAAATATTCCGCTGTAGTTCGGATTTCTCCGAAGAAAACCGCCAGCAGCGCGGGCTTTAGCCTGCGACTTTTGACTTTAGCCTGCCGCAAATCAAAACCCGCAGGCTAAAGCCCGCGCTACCAAACCCTCAAAATATCCGGTTTGTTTGGCGAATCCGGGGTGCGCTGGCGCCGTGCTAGAATGCGCTCCGAGTCAAAGTGTGCCGCATGTTCAGGAAAATCCTCATCGCCAATCGCGGGGAGATCGCCGTGCGAATCGCGCGCGCCTGCCGCGAGATGGGCATCGCGTCCGCCGCCGTGTTCAGCGAAGCGGACCGCGCCGCGTTGCATGTCCGGTTATCGGATGAAGCGTATCCGATCGGCCCCGCCCCGTCGCGCGAAAGTTATCTTCGCATCGACAAACTGATGGATATCGCACGACACGCCGGCTGCGACGCCTTGCATCCCGGCTATGGATTTCTCGCCGAGAATCCCGACCTTGCGCGCGCCTGCTCGGCAAACCACATTGCGTTCATCGGCCCCTCGCCCGAAGCCATGGAGCGCCTGGGATCGAAAACCGCCGCGCGCCAGCTCGCAGCCAGGGCCGGCGTGGCGATGGTTCCGGGAACACAGGACACGATCGAAACTCTAAACGAAGCAGGAAACATCGCGCGCGGACTTGGCTATCCCGTGCTGCTGAAAGCCGTGGCGGGCGGAGGCGGCAAAGGCATGCGCCTCGTCCCGGCGGATTCGGATTTGCCCGCCGCGTGGCGCGATGCCGCCTCGGAAGCGCGGAATGCGTTTGGCGACGCCCGCCTCTATCTCGAAAAATATCTGGATCGTCCGCGCCACATTGAAATCCAGATTGTTGGCGACGCGCACGGCCATATCGTGCATCTTGGCGAGCGCGAATGTTCGGTCCAGCGGCGGCACCAAAAAGTAATCGAGGAATCCCCATCCCCGATCATGACGCCGAAGCTGCGGCGCGCCATGGGCGAAGCCGCCGTGCGCCTGGCGACGAGCGCGGGATACACGAACGCGGGCACGGTGGAATTTCTCGTGGACGCCGCGCACAACTTTTATTTTCTGGAAGTGAATACGCGCCTGCAAGTGGAGCATCCCGTGACGGAAATGGTCACGGGCCTCGATCTCGTGAAACTGCAGATTCGCGTGGCGGCGGGCGAAGCGCTCCCCTTCGCGCAGGAAGACGTCACGCTCGCGGGCCACGCCGTCGAATGCCGCCTCTACGCGGAAGACCCCGCCAACCAATTTTTTCCGTCGCCCGGAAAGATTCTTTCGCGCCGCGCGCCTTCCGGCCCCGGTATTCGATTGGATGACGGCGTCTACGAAGGCTTCACGGTCTCGACCGAATACGATCCCATGCTGGGAAAACTGATTGCGTGGGGACAAGACCGCGCGGAGGCCATCGCGCGCCTCGACCGCGCCCTCGGAGAGCACGCGGTCACCGGAATAAAAACAAACTCTGACCTTCTTCTCGCGATTCTCCGCGACCCGGAATTTTTGCGCGGAGAAATCTTCACGCGCTGGCTCGACGACCGGCTTCCGAGCCTCCTGCGCGAAGGGCAAGCACGAGAAAGCGATGCTGTCGCCGAAGACGCTGCGATTCTCGCGGCGCTGCTGCACTTTACTGGCACGAAGGACGCGGCATCCGCGGGCATAGCCGCGCCGGAAACGCCGTCACGCTGGAAACGTGAAGCGCGTTTCGAGCAGGTCGATCGGAGCAAGTGACAGGCCGATGAAATATGAAATTATCGTCAACGGCGCGCGTCGCGGCGTGGAGTTCGCTCCGCCGGCGAATGAATCGTCGCGCCTGAGCGCCAGGATCGAAGGCCGGCCGGTGGAAGCCGATGTCGTTCGCATTTCGCGCGGTGTGTATTCCGTGCTCCTCGGCGGGCGATCTCTGGAAGTCACGGTCGAGGAGCAGTCGATGAAATTCGCGAGCGGCTTGCTGGTGCGCGCGAGCGGCCGGGAATTTCAAATGGAAGTGATCGATCCGCGATCGTGGCGGCGGGGCCATGGCGAAGGGATCGAACTCGAAGGCCGCCAGAAAATTGTCGCTCCCATGCCCGGGAAAGTCGTGCGTGTGCTGGTCGAGCCGGGCCAGAGCGTCGCGGCCGGGCAGGGTCTTCTGGTGATTGAAGCGATGAAAATGCAGAATGAAATTCGCTCGCCCAAATCGGGCACGGTCGAAAAGCTGGCCGTGGAAGGCCAGACGGTCAATGCAGGCGAAATTCTCGCGATCGTTTCGTAATCGTCGCGGGGAAAACCTGTTCTACTTCTCCTGAAATACGCGGGCAAAGATCGCGTCCACGTAGCGCAGGTGCCGGTTCAGGTCGAATGTGTTTTCGAGAGCGGCGCGGTCCAGGAAAATTTTGATGCGCGCGTCGCTCACGACGCGTTGCCGGAAGTTCGTTTCCGTTTCCCACGCCTCCATGGCGTGTTCCTGCACCCATTTGTAGGCGTCTTCGCGAGGGGCGCCCGCTTCGATCAAGTCCTGCAGAAGCTGGCCGGAGAAGACGAGGCCGCCGGTGGCGTCCAGGTTGCGACGCATGCGTTCGGGGAAGACGCGCATTCCGGAAATGATGTCGGTCATGCGCGTGAGCAGGTAATCGGCAAGGATCGTGGAGTCGGGCAGGATGACGCGCTCGACCGAGCTGTGCGAGATGTCGCGTTCGTGCCAGAGCGCGATGTTTTCGTATGCCGCCATGGCGTTGGCGCGCACGATGCGCGCCAGGCCGCACACCTGTTCGCTGGACACGGGATTGCGTTTGTGCGGCATCGCCGAACTTCCGCGCTGCTCGCCGCCGAACGGTTCCTCGGCCTCGCGCACTTCCGTGCGCTGGAGATGCCGGATTTCAAGTGCGATTTTTTCGAGCGTGGCGGTGAGGATCGCGAGCGTCGAAACATACTGCGCGTGGCGGTCGCGCTGAATCACTTGCGACGCCACCGGGGCCACGCCCAGTCCCAGCCGCCGGCAGATTTCCGCTTCCGCGTCCGGCCCGAGGTGTGACGCGTTTCCCACGGCGCCGGAAATTTTTCCCACGGCCATTTGCCGCGAGGCGTGGCCAAACCGTTCGAGGTTGCGGCGGTTCTCGGCAAACCAGTTGGCGATCTTCAGGCCAAACGTGATCGGCTCGGCGTGAATGCCATGCGTGCGCCCGATTTGCGGCGTGTGCTGAAATTCGCGCGCGCGGCGCTCAAGCACTTCGCCGAAGCGGACAAGCCCGTGCTCGATCATGCGCGACGCTTCGCGAATCTGCAGGGCCTGGGCCGTGTCCACAATGTCGTTGGACGTCAGGCCGTAGTGCAGCCAGCGCGCGGCGTCCGGATTGCCAATCGTTTCGCCGACGGCCATGGTAAAGGCGATCACGTCGTGCTTCACCTTGGCTTCCAGCTCCGCGATGCGCCGCACTACGCCCGCATCGATGCGCGCCTTCTCCCTGATTTTCGCGGCGGCCGCGGCCGGCACAACTCCGGTTTCGGCCAGCGTCTCGGTGGCCGCGATTTCCACTTCCAGCCAGCGGCGGAATCTGCCTTCTTCGCTCCAGACCCGGCCCATTTCCTCGCGCGTGTATCGTGAAATCAATCGAAACTCCTTCGCCGAAATTCCATTGATTTATGATACCCGAATTGAGCTTTCCATGTCGCGGCGGAGCCACAGTGGCGCGGGCTTCAGCCTGCGCGATTTTCTGCCGCACACGTAAAGTAAAAACAAACCGCGCAGACTGAAGCCCGCGCTACTTTAACGCGAGGCAGGACAAGCGCCTCCAATTGCAATATAGTGATGCCATGCCAGACGCTGAATGCCCGCAATGCCACATGCCCACGGCAAGCGCCATGGGCAAAACGTATTGTCCGCTGTGCGGGTGGAATCGCGGCGAAACCGATCGGCAGACGCGATTGTTTCTACGCCTGCTGCCGGTGCTCGTGGTGTTGTTCGACGCGCCGCTCATCGTCTGGGTGTTCATCGGGCACGCCGAAGTTCCCATTCTTGCCGCGCTGGGGGCGATTGCCACGATACCCGCAATTCTTGTGGTGCTAGTGGTGAAGGGAAAAATCTGGATCGGCTGAGAGTCTCCGATGGAGTGCTGCCAGCCATTCGGCATTGGACCTCGGGCAATATTGCCGTTAAACTTGCCAAGAGTGACGAACCGTGACTCACCGATTCTGAAATGACCCCGAATCAATCAACAGCTTCCAACTGGAAAGCGCTTTTTCGCGTTCCGGGATTCCCTTTTTTCTTTGCCGCGATGCTCGTCTCGCTGTTTGGGACGGGAATGAATTTTGCGGGCGTGACCTGGTATGTCCTGGGCGTAACCCATTCCACGGTAAAAGTCAGCCTGATCGTAATTCTGGTGACGCTGCCGGGGTTGATCGTGCCGCCGTTCGGCGGCGTGCTGATCGATCGCGTGGACCGGCGCTATCTGGGAATCACGATTGACGTGGGGCGCGCCGTGGTTGTCCTGTGCACCGCCGCGCTCGCCTACATGCGGAATCTGGCGTTGTGGGAACTGTACACGATGGTGTTGCTGCTGGGCGTGGGCTTTGCGATCTACTGGTCGACGACCAACGCGCTAATTCAGGAACTCGTGCCGCACGATAAATTGATTACGGCCAATGCTACGGTGCTCATCGCCGTGCAAGGCGGAA
>PLUM01000093.1 GCA_003165465.1 Acidobacteriota bacterium | reverse complement strand
CTCTGCACCGCCGACATGGGCTTCGCGTCGTCCAAAACGTATGACATCGAAGTCTGGCTGCCTTCCACAAACGAGTTCATGGAAATTTCCTCCTGCTCCAATACCGAGGCGTTTCAGGCGCGCCGCTCCGGCATCCGCTGCAAAACCAAGAGTGGCAAAAGCGAATTCGTGCACACGCTGAACGGCTCGGGCCTCGCCGTCGGACGCACCTGGCTTGCGATTATGGAAAATTTTCAGCAGGCCGACGGCTCCGTGCTGATCCCGAAAGTGCTGCATTCCTACTTGGGAACGGACCGCATCCCCGCCAAGCCCTGAATTTGGGTGCTAAGGGCAGGCGGTCCTGGGTGAGGTGCATTTTCGCGACAACTGATACGTAAGATATTTATTATCAGCAGCTTATGTAGTTTTTCGGTTCTAATCTTCAGCCCTAAGGTGTGTTTCCAGAGCATCTCTCCTCAAAATATCCCCGTTCTTTGGTTGACACCGCTTTTATAGGTTGACTACACTCGCGTCATTGCACGGTAAACAACCGCGCACGAAGTAAGAGTAGTTAACCATTTCAAGGGGCTTCAGCCAGCCTGGCTTTGGAAGATCGCAGCAGGAGAGGTTTTCCGAAGCACACGCGCGGCAGGCTGGGCCACACGAGCCGCTGGAAAGCGTCGAGCGGGTGAGTTTACAAGAGCGAATCGATCGGTGGGTGAGCCGGGGGCTGGCGTGGTTCGTGCGCAAGCTGATGGAGCGGGCCCTGGGAAATTCGGGGACGCCGTCCGCGCCTCGCAGGGAGGAAACGCGCGCGGCGATTCCCTTGCATCGCGATCCCTGGTGCGGAACGTATGTCTCACCTGAAGTTTCATTTCCCTTGGAGCAAGCGGGCCAGGTGTTGCACTTCTGTTCAGCAGAATGTCGCGCGCAATATCGCGGAACGGCGCGGCGCGCGGCAAGTGCGTAGTCGCAATACTCGTCTTACGATTCAAGGAGAGAAACGTCCATGGCCACGGTGGCGAAAGCCGTTCCACAACCAATTATTCCGCGTATGGCTCCGCGCGAAGAGCTGAATCCATTCCGCATCGCGCAATTGCAGTTTGACATGGCGGCGGAATACTTGAAGCTCGATCCGGGCCTGCGCCAGATCCTGCGCACGCCGAAGCGCGTGCTGGAAGTTTCCATCCCCGTGAGAATGGACAACGGCCAGACGAAAGTGTTCACCGGATATCGCGTGCAGCACAATGTATCGCGCGGCCCGGCCAAGGGTGGGCTGCGCTATCACCCCAACGTCACGCTCGATGAAATCAAGGCGCTCGCCGCATGGATGACCTGGAAGACCGCGACGGTGAATCTGCCGTATGGCGGCGCCAAGGGCGGAGTCGTTTGCGATCCCAAGCACATGTCCAAGGGCGAACTCGAGCGTATGACGCGCCGCTACGCCGCGGAAATTCAGCCGATCATCGGCCCGGAAATCGATATTCCCGCGCCGGACGTGTACACCGACGCGCAGACGATGGCGTGGATCATGGATACTTATTCCATGACGGTCGGACACGCGTCTCCCGGCGTCGTGACCGGCAAGCCGGTTTCCATTGGCGGCTCGGAGGGGCGCGTTGATGCGACCGGGCGCGGCGTCCTGTGCGTGGTCGAGGAAGCCTGCAAGGTGAAGAAAATTTCCTTGCGTGGCGCGACGGTGGCGATTCAGGGATTTGGGAATGTGGGCTCGGCCGTGGCGCGCCTGTTCGCGGAGAAGAAAGCGAAAATCGTGGCGATCAGCGATTCGCGCGGCGGCGTGCAAAATCCTCGCGGCATCGATCCTCTGCGCGCCCTGCGGTATAAGGAACGCGCGGGCACGGTTGTGGGCATGCCGGGCGCGTCGCGCATTTCGAATGACGAACTTCTGGCGATGAAGTGCGACATTCTGGTTCCCGCGGCGCTCGAAAACGTCATCACCCTGCATAACGCCGATCAGATCAAGGCGAAAATCGTGGCCGAAGCCTCGAACGGCCCCACTACGCCGCACGCGGACGAAATCCTCGCCCGCAAGGGCGTGTTTGTGGTGCCGGACATTCTGGCCAACGCCGGGGGAGTGACGGTCAGTTATTTCGAATGGGCGCAGGATTTGCAGGGATTTTTCTGGCAAGTGCAGGAAGTGAATTCCAAGCTGGAATTCGTGATGCGCCGCGCGTTCAATGACGTGCACGAAACCATGCGCAAATTCCGAGTTTCCCCGCGCGCGGCCGCCTACATTCTGGCCGTCGGGCGCGTCGCCGAAGCGACTCTGGTGCGCGGCCTGTTTCCGTAATCCCGGCGGCTTCGCCTGACCAGTGGCACAGGCTTCAGCCTGTGTGCTTTTATTTTGTGGCAAGCGAAAGTCAAAAGAACACAGGCTGAAGCCTGTGCCACTGGGAAAAACGCGCACTGGTTTGCCGGCGCCTATTCTGTTAAAATTCGTATCGCTGGGCTGTATCCCGAATTCAGGGAGCGGCACCGGAGGCGGTTATGAGCATGGTTCCATCCACAGGCAACGGTAAAATTACCGTGCCGAGTATCCTCGAACGCAAGTCGGCGGTTCCTTCACAAAATTCTTTACCGGCTTCATTACCGGAAAAGATCACGTGCCTTACGGCGTACGACTACCCCACGGCGCGCCTTTTGGACGAAGCGGGCGTGGACGTTTTGCTCGTCGGCGATTCGTTGGGAATGGCCGTGCTCGGATACGAGAGCACGCTGCCCGTAACGATGGAAGAAATGCTGCACCACACGCGAGCCGTGCGGCGCGGCGTGCGGCGCGCCCTGCTCGTCGCGGACATGCCCTACGGCAGCTATCACGACGACCCGCATCAGGCGGTGCGCAACGCCGTGCGCTTCGTAAAGGAAGCGGGCGCGGAAGCCCTCAAGGTCGAGGGCGGCGAGCGGCGCATGGAACTGATCGCGCGCCTGGTGGAAGCGGAGATTCCCGTGATGGGGCATATCGGGCTCACCCCGCAATCGGTGAACGCGTTCGGAGGTTTCCGCGTGCAGGGAAAAACGGCGGAGGCCGGAGAACAGATTTTGCGCGACGCGCGGGCCGTGGAAGCCGCAGGCGCGTTTTCCGTCGTGCTCGAATCGATACCGAGGGAGCTGGCGGCGCAAATCACGGCCGAACTACGCATTCCCACCATTGGAATCGGAGCGGGGCCGGACTGCGACGGCCAGATCCTCGTGATCCACGACCTTGTGGGCATGAGCTTTGGCCACAAGCCGAAATTCACGCGGCGCTACGCCGATGTGGGAGAAATCATCTCGCGCGCGGCCGCCGAATATTGCCGCGACGTGCGGCAGGGATCGTTTCCTTCCGACGAAGAGTCGTACCATGCGCCGGCAAGCCAGGGCGGCAAGTTGATTTCGCAGCGCAAATAAAAGCGCATTGTCGCATCATGCGCTAGAATCCACTCCGGAGGATTTTCGATGGTTACGCCTGAACTGATCCGTTTTCTGTTCCAGTACAACGCCTGGGCCGATCTGCGAATTCTGGAAGCCTGCTCCGCGCTCTCGAACGAACAATTCACGCGCAGCCTCGGATCGAGTTTCAGTTCCGTGCGCGACACGGTGGCGCACCTGTACGGCGCCGAATGGGTGTGGAATGAGCGGATACAGGGACGCTCGCCTACCACGCTTGTTTCCGGGGCCGCGTATCCCGATCTTGATTCCATTCGCACCGCGCTCGAGGAAATGGACCGCTATTACATCGATTACGTTTCCAAGCTCACGCAGCAGGACATGGACCAGATCATTCGCTACAAGGGTTTTACGGGCGATGAATTCTCGAACCCGCTGTGGCAGAGCCTGCATCAACTCACAAACCACGCGAGCTACCATCGTGGACAAGTGGTTACCATGTTGCGGCAGCTCGGCGTGAAGCCGGTCTCAACTGATTTGATTTTGTTCTACCGCGAGCAGGCGGCCGTCGCGCACGCCTGATCTTTTCCGAAGAACACAACACCGTTGGAAATCATACGCACGATCGATTGGATGAAGCAGTCGGCGCGCCAGGTGCGCGCCGATGGCAGCTCGATCGGCTTTGTGCCCACGATGGGCGCGCTCCACGCCGGGCATCTCTCACTCGTTCGCTCGGCCCTTGCCGAATGCCACCCGGTGATCGCTTCCATCTTCGTGAATCCCACACAATTTGGACCGCACGAGGATTTCCAGAAATATCCGCGCACGATGGAAGCGGACAGCCAGCAACTCGAGGACGCCGGCGTCGATTATTTGTTTGCGCCCGATGCTTTGGAGATGTATCCGCGAGGATTCCGCACCTGGGTGAATGTCGAGGGCCTGTCGGAATGCCTGGAAGGGCGCGTGCGGCAGGGGCATTTTCGCGGCGTCACGACCGTGGTGCTGAAACTCCTCGAAATCGTTCAACCGCAAAAGGCGTATTTCGGGCGCAAGGACGCGCAGCAGGGGCGGATCATCCAGCAGATGGCGCGCGATCTGCACCTGGATTCGGAAATTGTCGTCTGCCCGATTGTGAGGGAGCCGGATGGGCTGGCGATGTCGTCGCGCAACGTTTATCTGAATTCCGACGAGCGCCGGGCGGCCACGATTCTTTTTCGCGCACTGGACGGCGCGCGCGCTTCCATCGCACATGGCGAACGCGATGCGCTGCGGATCAAGGCCGCAATCCGCGAAATGCTCCGCGCCGAGCCGCTCGCCGAGCCTGAGTACGCGGAACTGGTCGACGCCGAAACACTCGAATCCGTGACGCGTCTGCGCCGCGCGTGCCTCGCCCTCGTGGCCGTGCGTATCGGCCGGGTTCGCCTGATTGACAATCTTCTGATCGAGGAGCGCGACGGAGCGTTTCTTACGAAGCTGTAAGCCAGTGGCGCGGGCTTTGTGGCGCCGGCGTCCCGCCGGCGCCACAAGAAACCATTCCGCACAACGAAATGTTCAATTATTCGAAACGTGGTGAGCTGTCAGGGCTACTTTTGTCATTCCGAGCGAAGCGAGGAATCTCTCTTCGATCTGTGCTCAGGAAAAGAAAGAGAGATTCCTCGCTTCGCTCGGAATGACAAAATACAGTGAGGGACTTTTTTCGCTAGCAGAAAACCTATCCCTGCGGCTGCACTCTGGTTGTGCCGTGCGGCCATTTCGGCTTGAATTCGGTATCCGGGATGCGCGCGTTTCGCACCATGTTGCGGTAGTGGATGATGAAGTAATCGCCCGACCCGGTCTCGTAAAATTGCTGTTGCACCGGAAGCCACGAGGATTCGTCCAGCCACAAGCGAATTTTGGAAAGCTGTTTGCGCACTTCATCCGTCTTCGGCAGAAGTTCCAGGAGAAGAACCTTGCGATTGTCGATGGTTTCTTCGCCTTGCAGCGCGATGGTGTAGCTTTCTTTCAGCGAACTTCCGGATGTGCCGAAGCCCAGCAGCAGGAATTGGTCAACGACGGATTTTTTCTTTCCAATATTATATTCCTCGACGCGGTGAATCTTCGGGTTGTAGATATAGAAATCGTCGCCGTTGCGGAGGATTGTGCGCGCATCGGGTTTCACGACCTCAATTCGCATCTTGTCGTCGCGCCGCACTAAAATTCGCCCGGATTCGGTGGACTTGTCGTTTACGACGACGGTCACTTTAGTTCGTTCCAAATCCGCGGAGAGGCTTTGGAAGTCCGCCGCCTGCGCGTCGAGCTGCTTGAGGACGGTTTCCAACGACATCCCGGCTTGTTGGGATGTGGCGCCCCGGGCCGCCGAAAAAAACGAGGCCACGGCCATCGCCACGCACAAACCTACAGCGATCCTGCGAACAATTCCTGACGCTGTCATTAAACCGGTTTCTCCCTGATTTGATTTTTTTCCGATCGCTGCCCGCTTTTGCCGGAAGAACAACTCCAAATCCCGAAGCAAAATCTCGAAACAATCGTACCATACGCATTACGATGCAACGCAGTCTTCCGGCAAGCCCTCTTCCAGAATGCAACTAAAACGGGTTGCCTGGCCTGGGGCAACGCCCCGCCTCTGCCCCTTCGCGTTCTCTCAGGGCAAGAGAGGCGGGCTGCAGCACCTCGCAAATGCTGTAGCCCGGGTCTCTTGTCCTGAACCAGTGAAGGATCAGACCCGGAGTGTTTCTTGCAGCGATCGATAATTTCCCGCTAACAGACCGACTCGTCGAATCTCTCAAGAAATCTCTAAACAAACATTCCCGGTTGGATTGTGCCGCAACATCCAGGCAAAACGCTTGCGCGTCCGCCCCCAATGGCGCCGATTTTTTGTATGATGATTCCGGCATGTTTCCCCGCAAACGATTTCGGCTGAGTCTTCGCTCCCGCGCGCTGATCCTTGGCGAGCGCACTCTGGTCATGGGCGTTTTGAACGTCACGCCGGACAGCTTTTCCGACGGCGGAGCGTATCTGGATTCGGAAGCCGCCATCGCGCACGCTTTGCAACTCGAACGCGACGGCGCGGACATTCTCGATATCGGCGGCGAATCGACGCGCCCCGGCGCCGCCGCGATCTCCTCGGAGGAGGAACTGCGGCGGATCCTGCCCGTGATTCAGGTATTGCGCGGCAAGCTCCGCATTCCGATGTCGGTGGACACGCAAAGGGCCGAGGTCGCGGAGGCGGCGCTTGGCGCGGGCGCGGAAATTCTCAACGACGTTTCCGGCTTGCGAACGGACCCGCGACTGGCCGAGGTCGCGCGGCGGGCCCATGCTCCGCTGATCCTCATGCACATGCGCGGCAGGCCGCGATCCATGCAGCAAGGACCCTTCGCGCGCGACGTTATCCGCGACGTCATGGCCGGGCTGCGCGATGCGGTGGCGCGAGCGAAACGCGCGCGATTCCCCCAATCGCAACTCCTCGTCGATCCTGGAATCGGTTTCGGAAAAAAACACGAACAGAATTTCGAAATCATCGCGCGCCTGCCCGAGTTTGCGCGCCTCGGCTGCCCGATGGTGATTGGCACGTCGCGGAAAGCGTTTCTTGGAAGCGCGCTTGCGCCGCCCGGAGGCCCGAGCGTGCCGCCCGGTGAGCGCCTCCTCGGCACCGCCGCTACGGTCACCGCATCGATTCTGGGCGGCGCGCACATCGTGCGCGTCCACGACGTGGCGGAGATGGCCGGAGTCGTCCGCGTGGCGGACCGGATTGCCGCCGCGCGGGATGCGCGGAAATAAGCGTCGAATCCCGCCGCAGGTCTATAATCCGGCTTGGGAGCGCCGCGAATGAAAATGAGGCACTTCCATGAGGGTTGTCATGCGCCTGAATAGATTTTCGTTAAGCTTATTGCCGATTTTCCTGGCGGCCTGCATTCCGGCGGCGGCGCAATTATCGCCAGCGGAGCCCGATCCGCTCGCGCGCATCCGCGACGCCGCGAAATCGAATGTGCAGGCGTGTTCCGCGACCGCCGAAACGCTGTGCGAGCAGGTCGCGCCCAAGATCATTGAGAATGCGATGGGCGAATCGCCGCTCGCCGAAAATCTCCGCCGATTTTCCAAGGAGACGAAAGGCCATAAAACATGGGATTCCAAGGAAGCTGCCGTGATTGCCTGGGCGGTCGCGGCGTTTCGCAGCGCAGGAATGGATGCCCACGTCGAGAAATATGCGAGTCACAATGGTGGACCGGCGGAACAGGAAACCGTGGTTGCGGAAATTCGCGGACGGGAAAACCCCGATAATTGGGTGCTCCTCGGCGCGCGTCTTGGTCCCCACGCGCACGATCCCGGAGCGGTCGACTACAGCTGCGACGCCGCAGCAGTGATTGAAGCGGCCCGCGATATTCAGCTCACCGGTGTGCACCCCCGCCAATCGATTCGATTCGTTCTATTTACTCGCGATTCCCGCGGTGTACCGAGTTCTTGGGCATATGTGCGGTCCCATCGCTCGGAGCTTGATCACGCTCGCGCCGCGATCGTTATTCGGTCCGATTGCAGCAGAGTAAATGAGTATTTGCTGAACGGAAGACCTGCCATGGAACCTGGAGTACGGGAAGCATTGAAACCAATCGACTCCTTCGGAGCCAATCATTTCGATTTCCGTCCCTTGCTGGAAGCTGACAATTTCGACTTCCTTCTCGAAGGGGTGCCGGCTCTCACCGCCTTTCCGTTGCTGACAACAATTTCGATCGATTCTCCAGCTCCCATCCGTGAGTCTGCCAATATCGCGGACGTTAAACGCAACACGGCCATCGCCGCCGTTACCGCGTTTGGCATCGCCGAACGCGCCGAGCCGCTCGGTCCGCGCCAATCCCGCGCCGAGATCGAAACACTGCTAAAAACCTCGGGTTTGGAACTGCAAATGAAAACCGCGGGGCTATGGCCGCTCTGGGAATCAGGCCAGCGCGGACGCTTGCCTTAAGCCACGAAGAACGAGATTTCTCTATTTCCGTGGGTGCCCCATCCTCCGCACTTTTTGCTAAGGGTGGGTCCGTGACGGGGGATCGACATAGAAAGCGGGAAGCAGGGAGCAAGACCCCACCCTTCGCAAAAAGCGCGAGCGATGGGGCACCCTGGCAAAATCAAAACCATACAGTCAAAAGAACACAGGCTGAAGCCTGTGCTACTTCGGGCTATAATCATGTCGTGGCGATTTCTCTGCGCGCTTCGTCCTTTACCGTTACATCCGCGGCTCCGGGTGTAATTCTCGCAATCGACTACGGAAAAAAGAGGCTGGGCCTCGCGCTTTCCGACGAGCATGGCTCGACGTCCCGCCCGCACGCGACCTGGACGCGGATCAACCGCCGCCGCGATCTTGCCCGCTTGCGCGATCTCGTGCGCGACGAGCGCGTTCGCCGCATTGTGGTTGGGCTTCCGCTGCATCTGGATGGCACGCCGAGCGAAATGTCCGAAGAAGCGAAAAGTTTCGCGGCGCGCGTCGAAAAAGCCCTTGGACTTCCCGTGGAAATGATGGACGAGCGCCTGAGTTCGTGGGAAGCGAACGAGACGCTGGCCTCGGAAACTTCCGGCAAGCGCGCGCGGCGCGGCTCTTCCGGGCGCGACGCGGCAGGACAAAAGTCAAAAGCGCCTCTCGACGAAATCGCCGCCGCCATCATCCTGCGGGATTATCTGGAGCGCACACACGCTCGCGCCGAATCGCGCGCCGAATCGCGCGCTGGATCGCCCGCCAAGGCGCTCGCCAAACCACTCGTCAAACCAGTCGAAGGGCCGGGCGACTAATATGCGGCGAGCCCTTCTCATCCTCCTGCTGTTGCTTGTGCCGATCCTCGCGGCCGGCTATCTCCACCAGGCGCTGCACCAGCCCTATCAAGGCTTTTCCCGTGACGGCGTGTATGTGGACATCCCGCGTGGTGCGTCGCAACGCACCATCTCGCGCCTGCTTGCCGATAACGGAGTTGTGCGCAGCCGGATCGCCTTTGAACTTTTGTGCCGCTACCGAAACAAGCGCACGATGGAGGCCGGCGAATACTTTTTCGACCGCCCCGCAACCTCATTTGACGTGTACGACACCATTGTCAACGGCCGCGTGTTCGTCAAGGAATTCGCAGTCCCCGAGGGCTTCACGATGTTCGATATTGCGGACCTGGCCGCAAGCCAGGGATTTCTTTCCCGCGACGAATTTCTCGCCGCCGCGCGCGACCCTTCGCCGATCCGCGATCTTGCTCCCGATGCGCCCAGCCTCGAAGGATTCCTTTTCCCCGCGACCTACGAATTCCCTCGCCATATGACGGGAAAAGAGATGACCGCGGCCCTGGTAAGAAAATTCCGGCAGGAGTGGCTGTCATTGCCGCCCTCGGGCGATCCCCCACAGCGCAGCGTTCAGGAGATCGTGACTCTCGCGTCGCTCGTCGAGCGCGAGACTCCGCGCCCGGAAGAGCGGCCCCACGTCGCCGGAGTGTTTGAGAACCGTCTGCGCATTCATCAGCCGTTGCAATGCGATCCCACGGTCGCCTATGCGCTCACCCTCGCGGGAGCGTACACCGGCAAACTGAGCGGCGCCGATATACATTTTGCTTCTCCGTACAACACGTATCGAAACAAGGGCCTGCCTCCGGGGCCGATCGCCAATCCGGGGGAAGCGGCCCTGCGCGCGGCCATCGATCCGATTCCCACGCGCGATCTCTATTTTGTGGCGAATACCGAAGGCGGGCACTTTTTCAGCGCGACACTGAAGGAGCATAATCGTAACGTGGCGCGTTACCGGCATTTGCTGGAAGCGGCGCGGAATCCGACGCCCGCGAGCGCGCCACCGGTCCCGGCAAGGAAGAAAAAATCTCGGCCTGTGAGGTCATCGCGATGACGCACGAGGAGCATCCCACTAAAAAGAATGCGATTCTGGAGATCGCGCGCGAGCTTTCCGTGGTGCGATTCACTCCCGCCGAGGTCGAGCAAATCCGGCGGCAACTCGTGGCGCGCCTGGGCGCGGCGGGAAAAACTTCCTCCGACTACATCGCGGGCGTGCTGGAAACGGCCGGCATGCGCATCGTGTGGACCACGAAGGCCGACACGCAGGGCCAGTACGAGGAGGAATTCCAGGACCTGCTGCATTTCGCGAATCTCGAGGACGCGGAAATGTGCATCATGCGTCTCGACGAGCTGTACCGTAAATTTCAACAGGAAAAAGAGCGCGCCGCCTTCGAGCGCGTGCTGGAAGTGGCGCGCATGGGACGCCGCCGCGCGGAAATGATCGCGCGAAATCACAAGGTGGATCCGGGAAAACGCGCCGAGAAGGAAGAAATTATGCAGTGGTTCAAGGTGTGGCTCGATACGCCCGACTTATTTTTCGACTGGCTCGAAGCGCGCAAGGCATCGCCGGATTTTCAGAGGCGATTTGCGAAGAGCGCTTCGGCGGAGGTTTGAAAGCGCGATGGCGGATCTTCAATACGTGTTGGAAGTCGAGCCGCTCGATCTGGGGGCGGACGTCAAGGCCGTCGGGCTCGATCTTGCCGAGATTGAAACCCGCGAGCCGGCGCGCGGCGCGGATGCGGCGCGCCTGTGGGCCGCCGCGCTCGGCGCGCTTCCGGGCAACGAGCCGTGGGCGTTCGACTTTTACGCGCATCTCGACCGCGTGCGCGAGTATTGCCGCATCAACGATGTGGCGTTCGAGGAAAAAGCCGCGGGACGTTGCCTCGTGATTCCCGCGCCGCCGGGCGATGCGCTCGTCCGGCTCCTGGAACGATTCGCGGACGAAACCTTTGGCGTTCGCGCGGGCGCGCTCGTGGACGCGGGCGATCCGCACGTCGAAGGGGAACTCGCGCGGCACGGCGTGGACGCCTATCACGCCGCATTTCGGAATTATCTGTTTTGCGCGGTCTGCGATTTCGAAAACGGTTTTCTCACCCTGCTCACCGAACAACTGTGGACCAGCGAAGTCCTGCGCCGCATCAAACCCGCCACCGCGGCCCTGCCCGTGGAAGTCGCCCGCCCGCAGTAGTGGCACAGGCTTCAGCCTGTGTTTTTTTGACTTTCGTGCGCACTCGAAAACCGAAACCACACAGGCTGGAGCCTGTGCTACTGAAAGCGTCCGTTCCGTTCTTTCAATACAGGAAACAGAATCGGCCAATCAAGGCAGGTAGAAGCGAGGAACGCGTTTTCCCAGCGCGCAGAGCAGATCCGCGCTGGCCGTGTTGGCGATTCGCGCGACGTCCGGAACGGATTGCGTCGTGCCGCCGTCCGTGCCGTAGATCGTGGCGATGTCCCCCACTCGGGCCGAAGCAATTCCCGTCACGTCGACGGTCGTCAGGTCCATCGAAACCGTGCCGAGGATGGGAGCGATCCCGCCGCGAACGATGACGCGTCCTTTATTCGAAAGCGAGCGCACGAGGCCGTCCGCGTATCCCGCCGAGAGCACGGCCACGCGGGAAGGGACCGAGGCCGTCCAGCGCGCGTTGTATCCGACGCGCGATCCCGGCTGCAAATCCTTCAGCGAAATAATCCGCGTGCGGAACGAAAGTACCGGCCGCACGGGAAGCAGAGCCTCCATTTTCGGATTCAGCTCGGACGGCTCGAAGAACTGATGATAGCCGTAGAGAATCGCGCCCGGACGCACCATGTCGCGCCAGGTGGTGGGGCGGGCAACGATGGCGGCGCTATTGGCCATGTGCACGATGCCGGGATCGAGCCCCAGCGATTGCATGAACCCGAGCGCCGCATCGAAAATGGTTTCCTGCTCGACGGTTTGCTCCGTGGTGAACACTTCGGACGACGCGATGTGCGTGAACGTCCCGGCCAGCCGCAAATGCGGGCAGTCGGCAAGAGAGCGCGCGAACGCCGGAAGCTCCGACGGTGGAATGCCCAGGCGGTTCATTCCCGTGTCGATCTTCAGATGGAAATCGACGGGGCCTTTACGCGTCTTGCGCTGCCGGGCGGCCGCTTTTTCCAGGAGCCGCAGCTGGTCGATGCGCATGATCGCCGGCGTCAGGCGATTGTCGATGATTTGCCGCTCTTCGCCGGCCCAGAAGCCGGTGAGAATCAGGATTGGTTCGCGAATGCCGCTCTCGCGCAGTTCCGTGCCTTCGGCCGAGCAGGTCACGCCAAACCAATCCGTTTGCGCGCGGGACAGCGCGCGCGCGACGGGAACGATTCCGTGGCCGTAGGCGTTGCTCTTGATGACGGCGAGAACTTTCCGGCGCGGGCCGCGGCCCACGCCGGCATTCACGTGTTTGCGAATCGCGCGCAGATTGTGCGTCAGCGCTCCCAGGCTTATTTCCGCCCAGATCGGACGTCCATCGAATTTTACGGTGCGTTCCATATGAATCTGAAAGAGTAACCGATTCCAGCGCGGAATAAAATTCGCTCTCCATCCTCCGCGCGCGGCTTAGTAACTAGCCGAAATTCATTATGTAATCGCGCCGCTAGTTTTGCGATTCCAGTGGCACAGGCTTCAGCCTGTGTGGTTTTGATTTGCGACAGGCGAAAAGTAAAAGAACACAGGCTAAAGCCTGTGCCACCGAAGTGTGAGAAGCATCGGCTAAAATTCGAAATCCAGGGAAAACTGAATCTGGCGCGCGCCCATTCCTTCGATTGGCGCGCCAAATCCGGCAATCGGCGCAAGGTTTGAACCAAACACGGGATTGATTTGCAGAACATTCGCGTGATTCAGCAGATTGAAAAACTCCGCGACCACGTCCAGATGCCTGGACGCGCCAAACGGAAAATATTTCAGCACGCGGAAATCCATGTTCACGATTCCGGGATTGCGCAGCGAGTTTCTTCCCGCATCGAGCGGGCGGGCCGAGAGCGGGAACGCATGGCTGCGGCTCGTATCCAGCCCCGTCAACGGATTTACCGGCTGTCCGCTGCCCGCCGTGAAAATCGGGGCCACCTCGATGTGCTGGAAAGTTCGGGTCAGCCATCCTGGATTCCCTCGCTGATCCGCGGGCTTGTCCTCGTCGTCGCCAATCGGCAATTCCCAAAGGGCGTTGAACACAAAATGCTGCGGCTGATCTTGGCGTGAGAGACTGCGTTCCGCTGGCAGCAAATATGGATTTTGCGGCTGCTCGTCGAAGTCAGAAGCGTCGTCGAATGTTTTTGAAATGGTGTAGCTCGCGGCGAATGTCAGTTCGTCGTTCATGCGGCGGTTTAGAGTGAAGGAGACACCGTTGTACGTGGAACTTGCGGAATTCGAGATCTGGTAAATGCCGTCATATTGCGGGTTCAGCCTGCCCGTCGAAAATACTTCCCGGCCGATTTGCTGCGGCGTGGGATTCGAGACGCCGAGGCTTGCGGCGTTCGCCAGAGTCAGAATCACGGGCGGCGGGAGATTGACGTTGAGGGTTCGAGCCAGGTGCGTGCCGCGAACGAACATGTAATCCGCGCGCAGCGAGAGATTTTTCTCCGGCGAATATTCCACGCCCGCGCTGGCCTGCTGGCTATAGGGAGTGGCCAAGCGCGGGTCCGGGCTAAAAATAGACGGCGCAATCCCCGGCGCGGGAGACGCCAGCGCGCCGCCCTGCGCGGCCAAAAATAAATTCGCCGCCGCATTGCCATCGGCCACCTGTTCGAAGGCCTGAACGCCGTTCTTTTCCATCGCGCGGCTCAAATTGGCAAGCACCTGGCGGTCGAAGAATATTCCGTAACCGGCACGCAGCACCAAACGCGAAGACGCGCTCCACGCCAGGCCGATTCGCGGGCTGAAATTGTCGGCGTCCTGATGGAAGACGCCTGGCAAGCGTTCGAAGTCGTAGCGAACTCCGAGATCGAGCGTGACACGCGGCGCGAGCGACCAGTGGTCCTGCACGAAAGCGCCAACGCTGGTAACGGGTAAGGTCACTGTCGTTCCGCCGAACGCCTGACGAAACTGGTCGGGATTTCCGGCCAGAAAATCCTGGAGCGTGTTGAACAGGTACGCTCCGCCAAATCCGTCCTCGACCGAAGCGCGCAGGCTGACGCGGTTGATCGAGCCGCCCGCCTTCCACGTGTGTTTTCCCTTTGTGCGCGTGTACGTGTAGCCCGCCTGATAATGATTTTCGCGGCGCTGGCCCGGCCCGGCGTAGGGACGCCCGAAATCCACGAGGCCCGCGATGCTAATTTCCGGGCCAGCCGCGTCATTCGTGCGCAGGACGGCGTGGCGCGTCGCGGCCTGAAAACGAAAATCGCCCACCGCATTCGAACCGAAAATCGTCGTGAGCGAGCCGGAGAGCGCGTTATCGGCGATGAACGAGTTGCCGCGGCCGCTTGCATCCACGAGGCCGCTGGTGTTGAACGCGTCGCTCGCCTCCCGGTTATTGGTGAATGCGTAGCGCAGCATCAGGGAAGTATTCTTCGTGAGGCGGTGATCGATTTTTCCGGCGGCTTCGGTTTCCGCGCGCGAGATGGGAAAGAAGCCCGTGGTGATCTGGCGCGTCGCGAGGAGCGGGAACGCTCCCGTTGCGAGCATTGTGTTGATGGCCGATGAGGTCGCGGGGTCGATTTCCGAGCCGCTTTGGCCGCGATTGTGTTCCTGCTCCGCCGCCACGTAGTAGAACGTGCGATCCTTGACCAGCGGGCCTCCGAGAGCAAGGCCGGCGCGATAGCGGCGGAAGGACGGTTTTCCCGGTTCGGTTTCGAACGGGTCGCGCGCATTGAGCGATCCATCCTGCGCAAAAAGAAATGCGTCGCCGTGGATGACGTTCGTTCCCGAGCGCGTGATGACATTGATCGAGCCCCCGGAGGCTCCGCCCGATTCCGCCGAAAGTCCGTTATTGACCACCTGAAATTCCTGCACGATTTCCGGAGAAAGTTCGGTGCGGCTAGATCCCGCGTATTCGTCATTGTTGTCGAGCCCGTCGATCGAAACCGTATTGCTGCGCGCGCGCAGGCCGCCGAACGTGAAGCCGCTGCCGCCCAGCGGCGTGGCTCCACTGATGGCCGGCGCGGAGGGAGCGGCCAAAACACCGGGAGAGAGGAGAACGAAGTCCAGGGAGTTGCGGCTCTGGACGGGCAACTCCTCGATTCTTTCCCGGTCCACGGAAGACACGACGGAGGTTTGCGACGTGTCCACGATTTCCGGCTGGGCATTCACCGTAATTTCGCCGGAGGCCGAAGCGGGAACCAGAACGATGTCCAAATGAAACGTTTGTCCAAGCGTCAGATCGATTTCCGCGTGCCGGTAAGGCGCAAAGGCCGCCCGATCGACTTTCAATTCATAGGGACCAACCGCCAGCGCCTCTGCGTGGAATACGCCCTCGGCATCGGTTTCCGCGTCGCGAACCTGATTCGTGGAAAGATTGCGCACAACAACGGCCGCTCCGGGGATTACCGCGCCGCTGCTGTCTTTCACCGTGCCCTCCAGCGCCGCTCCTACTCTCGATCCTTGCGCTTTATCACTGGGCGGGAACAGGAACATGACCATCGCAGCTGCCAACAGCATGGCTGCGTTGCGCGCGCAAAACGAAAGGCTTTTTACAGTCATTCCCTATCTCCTTTTTCGCCTGATAAACAGCGATAGAAAAAATATGTCGTGGAAAGTTCATAGACGGCCATCCGCGCGTGTTTCCGCGTCGGACAGAATGAATCTTCCGGCATCGGGGATGCGGCAGTTTCGGGAATTCTAGATGCGCAGCGCGGCTAAGGGCGGACTTGCGGGGATCGGAACAGCCGAAGTCCAACTGTCGAGGACCGAAAAAAAGAGGCGGCAACGGCGATACATAATCGCTTCGGTTTGAGATTCCGGCAAAGCGATTCTAGGTATAAACCATTTCAGGGAATAGCCAATGCCCACGCACAACGCGAGTATGACGAAAGTGTACTCGGTATCGTCTCCCGTCTGAAGCGTGTGGTCCCACTGGTCAAAGATCTCGGCAACCTGGCAAACAAAACAGATTGCCAGCGCGACCGCGGCGGTTCGGAAGGAGGCTTGCGATCTCATCAGTAGGACGATACCTCCGCCGCTGCCTTAGGTCAATGAAATGGCGTGGGTTTCTCGCAAGAGCGCGCGGCGCGAGAATGAAACTACAGCCGCAATGCGCTATCCGGTAAACTATGGGGGAATGCTGGAAGCAAGTTTTCAAAGAAGGTGTCCGCATTCGCGCGGCCGTCCCAATTTCAAAGCCACCTCGTGCAGGGGAGATTGTAATTGAACTTGAAAGAAACACGAATCGCCGCCCTGAAGAATCTCCTGAAGGAGAGGATCGTCATTTTGGACGGCGCCATGGGCACGATGCTTCAGGCGCGGGAGATTGACGAAGCGGCGTTTCGCGGCGCGCAATTCGCGAACCACCCGCGCGACCTGCGCGGAAATTTCGATGTGCTGAACATCACGCAGCCGGGCATCGTGCAGTCCATTCAGCGCGCCTATCTCGAAGCGGGCGCCGACATCGTCAAAACCAACACGTTCAATTCGAACGCGATTTCCGCGCTCGACTACGGCCTCGAACATCACGCTCGCGAACTGAACGTCGCGGGCGCGAAAATCGCCCGGCAAGTGGCCGACGAGTTTGAAGCCGCGCATCCCGGCCAGTATCGGTACGTCGCGGGATCGATGGGGCCGACGAATCGGACCGCGTCGATGTCGCAGGATGTGAACAGCCCGGCCTCGCGCGGCGTCACGTTCGACAAATTGCGCGAAGTGTATTACGAGCAGGCGCGCGGCCTCGTCGAAGGCGGCGCCGATCTGCTCCTGCTCGAAACCATTTTCGACACGCTGAACGCCAAGGCCGCGCTCTTCGCCATCAGCCAATACAACGACGAACATTTTGCGGCCACCGGAGCGCGCGTTCCGGTCATGGTGTCCGTCACCATCACCGACCAGAGCGGCCGCACGCTTTCCGGCCAGACGGTCGAAGCGTTCTGGATTTCCGTTTCGCACATGGACCTCTTGAGCGTGGGCATCAACTGCGCCCTCGGCGCGAAGCAGATGCGCCCATACGTCGAGGAGCTTTCGCGTCTCGCGCCGGTCCACATCAGTTGCCACCCGAATGCCGGGCTTCCGAACGCGTTTGGCGGATTCGACGAAACGCCCGAGCGAATGGCCGCCGATCTGCGTGACTTTGCGTCGAACGGCTGGCTGAACATCGCCGGCGGATGCTGCGGGTCGACGCCCGCGCACATCCGGGCGATTGCCGAGGCCGTGCGCGGTGTTCCTCCGCACGTGCTCTCGACGCCGGAGCGCTACACGCGGTTCAGTGGCCTCGAACCGCTGGTGTTGCGGCCGGATTCGCGCTTCGTCAACGTTGGCGAGCGCACGAACGTCACGGGCTCGCCCCGATTCGCGAAATTGATTCTCGGCGGCGAAATCGAAGCGGCGCTTTCCGTGGCGCGGCAGCAAGTGGAAAACGGCGCGCAGATCATCGACATCAACATGGACGAAGCCATGCTCGATTCCGAGCAGGCCATGACCACGTTTCTGCACCACATCGCGGCGGAGCCCGATATCGCCCGCGTGCCGATCATGATCGACAGCTCGAACTGGAAAATCATCGAGGCCGGCCTGAAATGTATTCAGGGCCGCGCCATCGTCAATTCCATCAGCCTGAAGGAAGGCGAAGAGGCTTTCCGCGAGCGCTCGCGGCTCGTCCGCCGCTACGGCGCGGCCATGATCGTGATGGCGTTCGACGAAAAGGGCCAGGCGGATTCGCTCGCGCGCAAGATGGAAGTGTGCGGGAGGGCCTACCGGATTCTGACGGAAGAGGCGGGCGTCGCGCCGGAAGAAATTATTTTCGATCCCAACATTCTGACCGTGGCGACGGGCATCGAGGAGCACAACAATTACGCCGTCGATTTCATCGAAGCCGCGCGGTGGATCAAGGCCACGCTCCCCCATGCGAAAGTGAGCGGCGGCGTCAGCAATATTTCGTTTTCTTTCCGCGGCCAGAACGTGGTGCGCGAGGCGATGCACTCCGCGTTTCTGTACCGCGCGATTCAAGCCGGCCTGGACATGGCCATCGTGAACGCGGGCCAGCTTGCGGTCTACGAGGAGATTCCCAAGGATCTCCTGAATCTGGTCGAGGACGTGCTCCTGAACCGGCGCGCCGACTCGACCGAGCGTTTGCTGGCCTTTACCGAAACCGTCAAGGCGAAAGAAAAAGGGCAGGTGGAGGAAGACGCCTGGCGCAAGGGCACGCTCGAGGAGCGCCTGACGCACGCCCTCGTCAAGGGCGTCACGGATTTCATCGAGCAGGACACCGAAGAAGCCCGACAAAAGTTTGGCAAGCCGCTCGCGGTGATTGAAGGCCCACTGATGAGCGCCATGAGCGTAGTGGGAGACCTCTTTGGATCGGGGCGGATGTTTCTGCCGCAGGTGGTGAAGAGCGCGCGTGTGATGAAAAAGGCCGTTGCGTATCTGCAGCCTTATCTCGAAGCGGAAAAGATGGCGGGCGGCGTGTCGGTCAAGGGACGCATCGTGATGGCCACCGTGAAGGGCGACGTTCACGACATCGGCAAAAATATCGTGGGCGTGGTGCTGGCCTGCAACAATTACGAAGTGATTGACCTCGGCGTGATGGTGCCCGCCGAGAAGGTTCTGCAAATCGCGCGCGAAACGAACGCCCATCTCATCGGGCTGAGCGGCCTCATCACTCCTTCGCTCGAGGAAATGACGCACGTCGCGAAGGAAATGGAGCGCGAAGGTTTTACCGTTCCACTGCTGATCGGCGGCGCGACGACCAGCCGCACGCACACGGCGGTGAAAATCGCGCCTTCGTATGGCCATCCCGTAATCTACGTGCAGGACGCATCGCGCGCCGTCGGCGTCGTGGGAAATTTGCTGAATCCCGCGCTGAAGAAAAGTTTCACGGAAGAGAATCGCCGCGAGCAGGCGAGCGCGCGGGAAAAACATTCCCAGCGGAAAGCGCAGCCGCTTTTGCCGTTCGCCGAGGCGCGCGCGAAACGCCCGGCTTACGATTGGTCGGCGTACGAGCCGCCGCGCCCTTCGTTCCTCGGAACGCGCGTGTACAATCCCGTGCCGCTCGAGGAAATCGTTCCGTACATCGACTGGACGCCGTTTTTCCACGCCTGGGAGTTGCGCGGGATTTTTCCAAAAATATTCGAGCAGGAAGGCGTCGGCCCGCGCGCGAAAGAACTGTTCGACGAAGGCCGGAAATTGCTCGACCGCATCGTGCGCGAAAAATTGCTCGAAGCGCGCGCCGTGATTGGATTTTTTCCGGCGAACGCCGTGCAGGACGACATTGAAGTGTACGCGGACGAATCGCGCCATCTGCTCACAACGTTCCACACGCTGCGGCAGCAACTCGTGAAAGGCAATCGCGAGCCCAGCTACGCGGTGTCGGATTTTGTCGCGCCGCGCGAAAGCGGCAAGCTGGATTATCTCGGCATGTTCGCGGTCACGGCGGGATTGCGCATCGAACCGCTCGTCGCACATTTTGAAAAAGAGAATGACGATTACAACGCGCTGATGTCCAAGGCGCTTGCCGACCGCCTCGCCGAAGCCCTCGCCGAACTCATGCACCAGCGCGCGCGCATCGAATGGGGCTACGGCCGCGCGGAGAGCCTGAGCCACGACGATCTCCTGCACGAACGCTATCGCGGCATTCGTCCCGCGCCGGGCTATCCCGCGCTGCCCGATCACACCGAAAAACGCCCGCTCTTCGATCTGCTGCGCGCGGAAGAGAACACGGGCATTACGCTGACGGAAAATTTCGCGATGTATCCGGCGGCCTCGGTGAGCGGCTTCTATTTTTCGCATCCCGAAGCGAAATATTTCGCCGTCGGAAAAATCGGCCGCGACCAGGTCGAGGACTATAGCCGCCGCAAGGGCCTCGATCTGCGAGCCGTCGAGCGCTGGCTCGCCCCCAATTTGAATTACGATCCCGACGCCGCATAACCCGCCAGGCTTCTGTCAGCGCATGGTAGCAATTCGAATGGTAATTTTGTTTTAGTGGCCCGCGCCACGAATCGCAATGTAACTCCACTGTATGCACACAAAAAAACCGGCGCGGACCTTGGAAAAGTCCGCGCCGGTTCGATGACGGGGTTACTCCCCCCGATGCGTGGTGTTACTTGCCGAGTGTAGGCGCCGAGCCTGGGAGCGTATAACGCAGGTTCAAGAACACCATGTTCACATGCGCTTCCTTGGGGTCCAAAGTAGCCCACGGGTTGCGGTTGAGGTAGGAATACTGGCCCATGAGGTTCAACGCGCCGTATTTTCCGTCCTTCCACAGCGTTTGGTTGAAGCCGACGGTCTCTTCTTGAATCGTGCGGTTCTGGCCGCTCGAAGAAGTGGCAAATCCATAACCGATCGGCGTGGTGCCGTTGACGTCGAGAGCGGTATTCCGTTGAATGTAAATCCCGCCGTAGTAGGCATACAGGAAGGATTTTCCTTGTGTGTACTCAATGCCCGAAACCGTGGACCCGGTCTTGATCGGGGAGAGGCTGCCATCGTTCCGCACGATCAAGTCCGGAACCTGTCCGAAGATATAGCGGCCACCACCGTCGCTCCAAAAATTGTTCGTGAGCAAACGGAAGCCCTTGAACGCCTCGACGCTCAGGTTTACAAAACCTCCGCCGCCGGTGCTCGTGAAGGTGGCCCCTGTAGGCGTCGGATTTGGATTCCATACTTTGAACTCACGCGCGACCCCGCCAATCTCGGCATGAAACTTGCTCGATGGATCGAACGCAAGCTTTACGATCACGTCGGGAGCGGCGTTCGGCGTGCCCAGAGTTGTGCCGCCGGTGTTCAGTTGCGTGCCACCAAGAGTAGACAAGGCTGTGGGGTAGGTAATGGTCGAACCGCCAGCCGAACCGCCCGTATATTGTTCCGGGCTGTCCAGGGCAACGGCGAAGGCCACCGTGTCCGTGGGGTGCAAAACAACCCGCAATTCGGGAATGCGTCCCCAAACCAGGCCCGCCTGGTAATTCACATCGATGTCTTGCGAATAGAACAGATCTCCGGGCAGGGGCGAGATACCCTTGCGGCCGGGAGTAATCAAGCTCCATGTCTGTCCGGCAAGCAACTCCACTTTGCCCTTGCGGACGTCGACCCAGTACAACCTTGACCGCAGCGTGTTGCTATTGCTGCTGACAGCCACGTTTCCGGGGTTGTTGCCAAGAAAGTCCGACTCCATATATCCGATGACCTGAGCGCCCTTGACCATGGCGTCCACGCGGAACCCGATGCGGGAGTTTTGCATGCTCAAGCGGAGTTCGCTCAGATGATTTTGATAAACGTTGCCGTAAGGTATGCCGGCAAAGTTTGTTCCGATCCCGCTGCCGCCATCGTGGTTGCGCCATACGCTGGTGAAATCCATGAATCCAACTGGCGTGATGTAGGCGGACCCAATGCGCAACTGAAGCGGTGAAACTTCATCGCCGTCTTTTTGCGCCGGATTTGCGGCGGGAGTCTTCGGCGTTACGGCGGCGGGCGCTGCCGGGGAGATGGCCGAGGTTGCTTCGGCGGGAACGGCTGCCGTTGCGGCAGGCGCTGGGGCGAGCTTTGCTTCGAGCGCCGCCATCTTCAATTGCTCTGCCTTGAGCGCGGCGCGTTGCGCTTCGAGTTCCGCTCGCTGTTCCGCGATGAGGCTGCGAAGATCTTGCACTTCGCTCTCAATGGCCGTGGTTGCGGGCGTCACGGCTTCCTTCGGCGTGACTGGCGTGGCCGAAGGGCTGGCGGCCGCCGCAGGGGTCGCTTCTTTTTCGGTTTCGCCGGCGTTGCGCGCCAGAAGCGGCGACGTCACGAGGCTCATGCCCAGCAATACTATTGCGAATACTCGCATTCCATTTCCTCCTGAAAATAAAATTCTATGACTTGATTTCATTCCTAAACTCTTTAAATTGGGATTGCCGCTTGCTTGCAGTTCCCCTATGCAATTGCAACCGTACTTGTCTGCGGTGATTTTCTCTCGACTACTCTTCTCGGCAGACACTTTTTAGCTGCGTCGAGCGTATCGGGAGACGCTTAATGGTCTGTGAGAGGAATGTTAATTCTGTGTTACAAAGGCTGAATTGCGGGCCCCGGGCCGGGAGATGTGGAGAACGCTGAATCTTTGTATCTGCCTGGTGTACAGTGACTTGCAGGATGAATGGACGAAATATTACGATTCGTCATAAATTGCGTTGCCGTTGAATGTGACCATTGAAATCGGCGCCGCGAAAAACGCCGGAGAATTACTTTTCAACATTCGGAGACAGCCATGAATAAAAACACGAATAAACAATTCCTATTCGTACTAGGCGCGGCGCTCGCCCTTCTCATCGCCTGCGGGCCGGCGGCCGCACATCACGGATCGTCCAACTATGACACGACGAAGGCCGTGTCCGTGAAGGGGACCGTCACAGGGTTCGAATTTATTAATCCGCACTCGGCCATTCATCTGGAAGCTAAAGACGATAAGGGCATCGCCGAACAATGGCTTATCGAGGCTGACAGCCCGAACAATCTGGCCCGGGCCGGCTGGACACGGGATTCGTTGAAGCCCGGCGACCAGGTCACCATTACCGGAAATCGTTTGAAGGACGGCTCGAAAGTCATGCGCCTGCAAAAAGTGGTTTTCGCGGACGGCAAAGTGCTGAAGCCGCGCGAGGGCGACGAGTATTAATCTGCTTTTCTCACAAGTATGCTGATGGGTTTTAGTGGCACAGGCTTCAGCCTGTGTGGCTTTGATTTGCGGCAGGCCAAAGTCAAAAGAACACAGGCTGAAGCCTGTGCTACTGAAAATCGGGAAGGAGTTTTTTGATGCTGCGAAATTGCCTGACGGTTTTTGGTTGCGCGCTGCTCGCGACGCTTTCGATTGCGTCCGCCACGCGGGCGCAGAACGCGGACAGCGCTGGCGCGGCAAAAGTTCCGACGGTTGCCGCACCGGGAGCCGATCTGACCGGGGTTTGGACGCAGTTCCCGCGGATTGGCGCTCTCAGCGCGGGCGATGGCGGCTTTGTTTTCAGCAAGGAAGAACCGCCGATGACGCCCTGGGCGCTCGCCAAGCTCAAGGCCACGAAGGCCCCGCACACGGGCGGCTACACGGGCCCGTCGGACGACACCACCTTGCAGTGCTTCCCTCCGGGCGTGCCGCGTATTTATCTGTTCAATTTTCCCATGGAAATTCTCATAGTTCCCGGGCGTGTGCTCATCGTCCACGAATTCGGCCACTTCATCCGCCAAATCTGGACCGACGGCCGGCCGCATCCCAAGGATATGAATCCCAGTTGGATGGGCGACTCGATCGGAAAGTGGGAGGGCGACACGCTGGTCGTCGATACCGTCGGTTTCAACGACAAGACCTGGCTCGATCAGGTAGGACACCCGCACACGGAAGCGCTGCACCTCATCGAGCGCATCCACCGCACGGCTCCGGACATGCTGCAAATCGATTTTACGTTCGACGATCCGAAGGCGTATACAAAACCCTGGGCGGGAACGAAACAGTTCAAGCTCCGCCCCGACTGGCACATCTCGGAATACGTTTGCGAGGAAAATTTCACCAACAAGGAAATCGAGGAAATCAGCAAGTAGTTTTCATTCCTGACAGTGACTCATTTTCAGAAGCGCTGTGATATTTCGATAATTCGGTATTAAGTAGCGCCAGCGCTACGAATACAATCGCAAGCCCGCTTTACTTCTTGTCGCCAGCAACCGGTTTCGGTATTTCGTACTTAATCAGCTTGCCGCCTTCCGATTCGTAGACTTGCGCACCGATGGCGCCAGCAATCTTGAACCCTTTGCTTTCCAGCAAATCCGCCGCGATTCCGGCGCGGTGCGCATGATTCGAGACGGTGACGATCGGGATGCCCTTGGGAATTTCGGCGAGATGTTTTTCGAGGTCCGCGGCCTGGATGTTGAGGTACACCGGGAAACCTCCGTTAATCGCAATTTCCGTGGGACGCCGTACGTCAATCAACAGCACGCTGCCGGGGGTTGAAAGCAACGTGTCAAATTCCGCGCGTGTAAAGATCTTGGCCTTCGATGCAGGTTCGGCGGCTGGCTGCTGCGCAAAACTCACCGCGGCCGCCAGCAGAATCAGGGTAAACAGTTTTCTCATGGAATGACTCTCCCTATTTTTCCGATGGATGCAAACTCCGCCCCGACATTCTCTCACTCCTTGCCCACTTTGCAAAATGAAGCCGCCCGTTGGTAGCGAATCATTTAGGAAAACCTTGTCATTCCGATGTTTTGGTTTTGGTAGCGCCGGCATCTTGCCGGCGATTTTCGTGCCCGTGTCGCGGCGCAAGACCGCCGGCAAGATGCCGGCGTTACGGAAGGGCCTCTGCTACCAGCAAGTCCTTGCCCACCCTGCTAGAATGAGGATTCGTTCTGACGGCAAGCGATAGATCGATCATAAGGGACAACGCCCGATGTTTGAGAACCTGACAGACAAGCTGCAGCGAGTCTTCAAAAACCTGCGTGGGCAGGGAAAACTCACGCAGGAGCACGTGGACGAAGCGCTCGCCGGAATCCGCGAGGCGCTGCTCGAAGGCGACGTCAACGTAGGTGTGATCGACGAGTTGCTGACGCACATTCGCGACAAGGCGCTCGGCTCGGAAGTGTTGCTGCAACTTTCGCCCGACCAGCAGGTCATCAAGATTGTGCGCGACGAGCTTTCTCTCCTGCTCGGCAAGCAAGCCAAACCCATTTACTCCTCGCGCCCTCCGTCCGTGTGGATGATCGTCGGCCTGCAAGGCTCGGGCAAGACGACCACCACCGGCAAGCTGGCGAAATGGCTGGCCGCGAATGGCCACCGGCCGATCGTGGTTTCCACCGACGTCTACCGTCCCGCGGCGCGCGAACAGCTTTCCCAGGTGGCCAAAGCGATCCACGTTCCGTGCTGGCCTGGCGCGGGCACGGACAAGCCGATGGAAATTGTGCGCGGCGCGATTCGCGAAGCGAAACTTTCCGCGCACGACGTAATTCTCGTGGACACCGCCGGCCGCCTGCACATCGACGACACGCTGATGGAAGAACTGGGCACGCTGAAGCGCGAACTTGCGCCGGCAGAAATGTTGTTTGTGGCCGACGCCATGATCGGGCAGGACGCGGTCCGCTCGGCCGGCGAATTCCACAAGCGGCTGGGACTGACCGGCGTCGTGCTGACGAAACTCGATGGCGACGCGCGCGGCGGCGCGGCGCTTTCCATCGGCAAAGTGACGGGCGCGCCCGTAAAATTCGTGGGCACGGGCGAAAAATACGATGCGCTCGACGCGTTTTATCCCGACCGCATCGTCTCGCGCATCCTCGGCATGGGTGACGTGCTCTCACTGATCGAGCGCGTCGAGCAATCGGTCGACGTCAAACAAGTGGCCGAGCTGGAGCGCAAATTGCGCCGCAGCGAATTCACGCTGGGGGATTTCCGCGACCAGTTGCGCCAGATCCGCAAGATGGGTCCGCTCGAACAAGTGATGGGAATGCTGCCAAAAATCGGTCCGCTGGCGAATATGCCTAAGGACGTGCAGGTGGACGAATCGCGCCTGAAGCGCATCGAGGCCATCATCAATTCGATGACCCACTCCGAGCGCGACGATCACAACCTGATCGACGGCAAGCGGCGCAAGCGCATCGCCCGCGGCAGCGGCACTTCCGTACAGGAAGTGAATCAGGTGCTCAAGCAATACCTGCAAATGCGGCAGATGATGAAGCAGTACGGAGCCCTGGCCGCCCAGGGCCGTCTCAAGGGCCTGGGCAAACTTTCCGGCGGCGCATAGGGGCACGGCATGCCGTGCCCCTACAATCGCGACAGATCCGCCTATTCGGGTCACAAATGAGGCGGAACAGCCTGCGGGGTATCGCAAACAAGTGGAACCAGCTATAATCCTTGGCCAGGAGGAAGTGAAACGTGCTGGCAATCCGCTTGGCTAGATTTGGCAAGAAGAAGCAGCCCTTTTATCGCATTGTCGTGCTCGACAAGCGCAAACCCCGTAATGGCAGGACCGTTGAGGTTGTGGGAACCTACGATCCGCTCAAGAAGCCGGCGATCATTGTGTTGGACGCCGATCGTGTGAAGTATTGGCTGTCGGTCGGTGCGCAACCGAGCGATACCGTTCGCAGTTTTCTAACGGCCCGAAAAATCGCCTAGCCACCTCGCGGTGGCTCAAGAGAAAGGTTCCGCCGGCCCTCGGAGCCTGCACCAGTGAGGACTCGAGCTGAACCCGCGAATGTGATTGGTGGAGGGCCCCATGAAAGACCTTGTGGAAGCGATTGCCAAGGCGTTGGTCGATCATCCCGAACAAGTCCAGGTGCGATCCGTAGATGGTGAGCAAGTCACCGTGCTGGAGTTGCGCGTGCATCCCGACGATCTGGGCAAGGTGATTGGACGGCAGGGACGCACGGCGAAATCCATTCGCACGATCCTCGGCGCCGCCGGGGCGAAAACTCGGAAGCGCCTGACGCTTGAAATCCTCGAATAAATTGTCCGCGGAAGAATTCACCGGCGTAACTCTTGCGCGAATTCTGCGCGCCCGAGGCCTGCGCGGCGAAGTGGCCGCCGAAATCCTCACCGATTTTCCCGAGCGTTTGCCGAAGCTGCGCGAAGTGTGGCTCGCCGACGGGCGGAGCGCGCCCCGGCGCGTCGGCGTGCAGCGCTGCTGGCTTTCGACCAGCCGTGGCGGCCAGGCCATTTTTCATTTCGCGGATATTAACAATATAGATGCCGCTGAAACATTGCGCGGCCTGGAAGTGCAGGTGCCGATCGAGCAGCGCGCGCGGCTTGAAGCGGGAAACTATTTTGTCGGCGATCTCGTCGGCTGCGAAGTGTGGGAAGCGGGCGCTCTGTCGGCGCTCGGCTCCGTTCGCGACGTCGAGCTTCCCGGCGGCACTCCGTTGCTTGCGGTCGATACAAACGATGGCGAAGTTCTCGTGCCGCTGGCCGCCGAATTCTGCGTGCGCATCGACGTGAAAGCGAAGCGTATTGACGTGATCCTCCCGGAAGGCTTGCGCGATTTGAACCGCTCCTGACCGCCTGGGGCATTGTGGCTCGCCTCTTTAGAGGCGAGGTTTTCCCGCTCTACAAATTACTCCGTAAATTACAGGAAAAAACCCCGCGTCGGAAGACGCGGGCTACAAAAATTGGATGATCCGTTCAGGATTTGCCCAACGCATGAGCGTGGTCGCGTTACACTGTCCCTGCCATGCAGTTCGACATCGTTACGATATTCCCTGAATTTTTTGCCGGCCCGCTGGACTTCGGCATCGTCCGGCGTGCGCGCGAGGCTCGCCTGATGGACGTGCGCCTGCACGACCTGCGCACCTTCACGCACGACCGCCATCGCACGGTCGATGACCGCCCGTTCGGCGGCGGCGAAGGCATGGTGCTGAAACCCGAGCCGCTGTTCGAGGCCGTGGAGTCGCTGCTGGGCGACGGAAGTGTTCCATCCGGCGCGCGCGTGGAAAACAGTTCCGAGATTGACGTAGGGGCACGGTTCACCGAGAACGTTCTCCGTGAACGGCATGCCGTGCCCCTACCAGGCGTGGCAACGCCGATCGCCGCGCCCGGCACGGCGATTGTGCTGCTCTCCGCTTCCGGAAAATTATTTCGTCAAGATACGGCGCGCCGACTGGCGCAGCTCAACCGGATCGTCCTGCTCTGCGGCCGCTATGAGGGCGTGGACGAGCGCGTGGCCGAACACTTGGTCACGGACGAACTTTCCATTGGCGATTACGTGCTTTCCGGCGGCGAGCTTGGCGCCGCGCTCATCGTGGACGCCGTCACGCGCCTCCTCCCCGGCGCACTCGGCAACGAGGATTCGGCAATCAATGAATCCTTCAGCGCCGCCGATTCGGCGAGTGGAGACGCAGCGAGTGGCGAAGCGACGGTTTCCACGAGTCACCAATCACCAGTCACCAGTCACCTCCTCCTCGACTACCCTCACTACACGCGCCCCGCGGAATTTCGCGGCTGGACCGTGCCGGAAGTTTTGCTCGGAGGAAATCACGAAGAGATTCGCCGCTGGCGCCGGGAAAAAGCCCTGGAAAAAACGCGGCGCAACCGCCCGGATTTATTGTCCCGCAGCGCTTAATAGAATTAATTCCAATTTATTGCCGCAGATGAAGGGTTTGAGTAGCACATGCTTCAGCCTGTGTTCTTTTGACTTTAGCTTGCCACAAATCAAAACCACACAGGCTGAAGCCTGTGCTACTGGGGATTCTCCGCGGTTGTGTACGGGACCACCGTTGCATCGTCCTCATCCGGCTCGTACAGCCAGACATCCCGATTCTGAAAATATTTGAGAAGCGGCGCGAGGTCCATGCCGGGGATTTCGCGCGCCCAAACGGTTTTCGCGCGATCGATGTCGGCGTCGTTGTAAACGTACTCCTCGCCCGAATTATGACTTTTCGAATAGCGCACCAAAACCAGGTGTTCGCCGGGAAGCTGAGCCAACTTTTCTTCGACCGGTTTTCGAAAGGGTTCGCTCAGGTCGTCCACATACGGAAAATTGTCCGGATAGAAATTCTTTTGAATCACGCAAATTTGCAGCACGGTTCCAGCGACCAGCATACATTCGAAGGCCGCCACCAGCCGAAGCGGGCGGCTCTTGCGCCGCGCGATGAGCCACGACCCCACACGCACGAGCGCCAGGGCAATCACCGAAACTTCAAGCGGCAGCGCAGCGTGAGCGTGCGCATGCAGCCATTTGAAAAAAACGCCCGGCTGGGAAACGATTGCCTGCGCGAAATAAATGGGACCAATCAGCAGGCTGAAGAGAACGACGAGCCGCGTTAATCCCACGCCGACCGCCCTGCCCGCGAAGCGCAATCGCCGCAGCGCCCTCATGCACTGCATCAGCAGCACGAACACCGTGGCCATGAGCGGTGCGGCGTAATGCGAGTGGTAATACACTACGATCCAGAGCGCGAAGGCCGAAAGCGCGGCCTGAAAAAGCAGTAGGCGATTTCGCGGTTCCCTGAGCAGCCACGGCAGCGCGAGGAAAGGAATCGAAAGCGCCGGCCCCAGAAAAAATTCCCAGAAATCGCCGGCCTTATACGACCACTGCCCCACGGCCGCCGGCCAGCTTGCCTGATACAGACCCGGCATGAAATTGTGGTAGAAGTCGTTAAATTGCGGATTGGCGTAGGGGATGGGCGGCTTGTCCTGCTGCCACAGGAAAATCGCCGTGGTGATCATTTTCTGTTCGATGAAGTGCGGAAACACCAGCGGGCTGCCTGTCACGCGCAAATTGTAAAAACCGACGAACCCCGCGACGCAAACGAGAATTGCCGCGATGGGCGCAACGATGCGCCTCAGTGTGGTGCGGCGCGCGGATGCCTCCAGCCGCAGCACCCACCAGAGGAGCGCTACGCCCACGGGAACGCAGAAAATAAATCCTTCGAGAGGCCGGCTGATCGCCAGAATGCCGGCTCCCAAACCGAAAATAATTGCATCGTGCAAGCGCGATCGCGAGCGATCCCAGATGCGCGGCAACGCACCCAGCACAAGCGCGGCGCCGGTCGCGGCCACCGCCCCGCCCCAATAGCTGTTCATCCAATAGCTGAACACGCCCAAACGCGCCCAAACCAGTACGCCGCCGACGAGCGCCCATTCCGGCGGCACCCACCCTTGCAGCATCCAGGTGAACGCCATGCACATCGCCGCAACGCTCAAGAGCACGCCGATCCACGGCTGGCCAAATAATTTTCCGGCGGCCAGCGCCATCCCTTGCGCCGGAGGATACATGGACGCATACGACGGATGCTGGATTACGTGAAATGTGTCGAAGAAAATCCCGAGCGCGTGCGGCGGATTCGCGAGCCGCCCGTGAGCGAACGTGTCCGCGGCAAGCAGATAGCTGAATTCGTCATGAACCTTGGGCTGCGGCACGGGCAGCCATGGCAGGAGCGCCACACGCGCGAGGATCGTCACCGCGCCAATGCTCGCGATCGCGAGCCGCTTGTTTCGCGCGAACGCAGCGAACTTTCTCTCGATCCAGGCAAAAATCGGCTCGCCGAATCCGGCCTTGGGCCAGATGAGAAGCAAGCAAACCGTGGCGACAATCCAATCCAGTCTAGACACGAAAATCCGCCCGTCTCGAAAAGTCCCTGTATCGACCGGATAGATTCTCTCCCATCCACACCCGTTCGGGAAGTCTCTGAAATCTCAACCTGAAATCTCAATAAGATCGCAGGTTTTTTGCCGCGGTTGCGCCGTGAACGGTACCCGGCACGCACGCGCACAGGCGCCGCCGAAGGAAAGCTGGTTTGCCGGGTATCCCCGCCTCTCCGTTCGCCGCGACTTTGTTATGGTGAAAAGGCGAGGTTTTCGCTATACTCAGTTGTTATCTTTGCAGTGCTGACCCCGCCTGAGTGGGTCTGCCGGGAATCTGAGCCATGAATCTGGTCATTGAAAAGTTTCAGCAAGCACAAGTGCGAAAAGATCTTCCTGCGTTGCGTCCGGGGGATACCGTGCGCATCCATGTTCGGTTGAAGGAAGGCGAAGGGGACAAGGAACGCATCCAGCCATTCGAAGGCGTGATCATCAAGAAGCGCGGGAAATCGACCGGTGCAAGCATCACCGTGCGCCGCGTGAGCTTCGGAGTCGGGATTGAACGCGTTTTCCCCGCCAACTCACCTTCGATCAGTTCCATCGAAGTGCTGCGACAGGGACGCGTCCGCCGCGCAAAGCTGTATTATCTGCGCGGACTGAAGGGCAAGGCGGCGCGCTTGCAGCGTGTCGAGCGCGTGGAGACGCCGGAAGCGGCGGCAGCGGAAAAGAAGTCTTAGTAGTTCGAATCGGAAATTTAACATTTCGTGAAAGCCCAGGGGAGCGAAGCTTCCCCGCACTTTCATCGCCCGCGCAAACCATGCGCAACTCATCCTGAAACCAGTCGCACATAACAAAATTTTGGATCGATGGGGAGATGCCGTGAGGCCGATTCCCTGGGATTGAGATTTTCGAACGCCGCAAGAAAAACCCGGGGTCTGATCCTTCACTGGTTCAGGACAAGAGACCCGGGCTACAACATTTGCGAGGCTGCTGTAGCCCGCCTCTTCAGAGGCGGGGTCTTCCGCCGGGTTAAGCAGCACATTCCCAATTCCGCCGTGATAAAATTCGCGGCGATGCGGAAGCGATGCTCCTCCCGATTCGAACGCGAAGCGCGCAAGTGCGGCTGGCAAAGGATTGCCGGGCTGGACGAAGTGGGGCGCGGCTGTCTGTTTGGCGAGGTTGTGGCCGCGGCCGTCATTCTCGATCCCAAGCGGCGAATTGCCGGATTGGACGATTCGAAAAAATTATCGGCCGCGCGCCGCGAAATTCTGGCGATGCGCATACGCGAACATGCGCTTGCCTGGGCGGTCGCGGATGTCGACGCGCGCCGCATCGACGCTTGGAATATATATCAAGCCAGCCGCCAGGCCATGGCCGAAGCCCTGCGCGGATTGAGCATTTCTCCGGATTATTTGCTGCTGGACGCGATGCAACTCGACGTGCCGATCGAACAGAAATCGCTGATTCACGGGGACGCGCTTTCCATTTCGATCGCGGCGGCATCGATCATCGCCAAGGTGGAACGCGACCGCAGGATGATCGAGTGGGACCGCATCTACCCGCACTACGGGCTGGCGCAACACAAAGGCTATGCCACGCCCGAGCATCTTGCCGCGCTGCGCGCGCATGGCCCCACACCACATCATCGTTTTTCCTTCGCGCCGGTGCGGGATGCTTCCTGCTGGGCGGCGGGCGCGACGCAAGTCGCATTGCCCCTGTCAACATTGGAAAATTCTTAAAGTGCCGGTGGCCCAAAGAGCGGTTCTGAGTGTCTCGCCCGTTAACCCCCCTCATTACTGCCACGTACGCTTTTGAATGAGCCGCGTTGACTTCGGATTTTCCGGCATGCTAGCGTGAAATACGAGCCTGCCCGGGTCTACGTTTAGAGATCCGGCTGAGCCAGTCTGCCTGGGCCGCGGCAGCGTGCCGGCCCGCGGGAGCCGAAACGAAAACGGTCAAGAAACGGCCCGAGAATGGGCCCGAGAATCGACCCTTGTCCGGCTACCCCCTTTCCAGCCGGGACAATGGAAAGAGTATTTAAAGATGGCTTACAACAAGACCAAGCATCTCAATTCGGCGCAAAAGTATCTCCAGCAGGGGAAGATCCCGCAAGCCATTCTCGAATACCAGCAAATTCTGAAAAATGAGCCTGGCGATCAGGTTACCCTGATGACTTTGGGGGATCTATTTGTCCGGCAAAAAGATAATGCGCAGGCCCTGGATTATTTCGAGCACCTGGCAAAGATTTTTGTGAACGATGGCTTCACGACCAAAGCCATCGCCATTTACAAAAAGGTGACCAAGCTCGCTCCCGAGGAAAGCCGTCCTCTGGAACGACTGGCGGAACTTTACGTCCAGCAGGGAGTTTTGAGCGAGGCGCGGCCCATCTACTTGCAACTCGCCGAAATTGAAATCAAAGCGGGGCGCCCGGCGCAAGCCGTGGCGTTTTTCCGCAAGCTGGCGGAAGCCGAGCCCGATAACCAGCGCATACAAATGCGCCTGGGGGAACTGCTCATTTCCACGGGAAAGCAAGAAGACGCCGTTGAAACGTTCCAAAGCACCATGCAGAGGGTCATGCAGGGTGGCGATCCCGCCGAGGCCATTCGACTGGCGGAACGCATCCTGAAACTCGATCCAGCGAACCAACCGGCGTTTCAGGTGAAGGTACGCGCGCTGACCGCCTCCGGCAAAAGCGACGAGGCGGCGAAACTTCTCGAGTCGCTTCCGGACCACCATGCGGGCGGCGATACGACGTTGATGCTGGTGGATCTGTATATGGAAAGCCGCCAGCCGTCAAAAGCGGCTGAGCTTGCCGGAAAAGTATTTGCCCACGATCCAAAAAATTATGCGTTGCCGAACCGCGTTGCCGGCGCATTGCTGGAGGCGGGCGATGCGGAGCGCGCGCAGGTTCTGATCGCGCTGATTCGTGAACCGATGACCGACTCGGGCGAGCACGAATTGCTCGCGCAAACGCTTACCACTCTCTCGGAACGCAGCCCGGGCGAGATCGAGCCGCTCGAGTGGCTGGTGGAACTCTTCGGGCGGACCAGCGATTCGTTCCGGATGCCGGACGCGCTCGCTCAGCTCGCGAACGCCTATGAAATTGCGGGAGACGACGACAAGGCCCTCGCCACCTATGAAAAATTGCAGGAACGAACTCCCGAGGACGAAACCGTGCGGCGGCAATGCGCGCGCTTGCAGGCAAAGACCGGCCAAAAGCCCGCCTCGCGTGGAATTACTCCTCCCATGATTGTGGCGCAGCAGGAACAGCAAGTCATACCAACCGTGTCCGCGTCCCTGGATATAGAAGGCGAAGCGCCTGCGGCGTCCGGTCCGGATCTGGATGAGGAAACTCAGCGCTATGTCACGCAGGCTTTGACCGACGCCGATTTGTTTTCCAGTTATGGTATGACGCAAAAGGCCATTAACCTCATGGAAAATGTGCTGGTGCGAGTGCCGCGCCACCCCACGATTCTTGAGCGTCTGTTCGATTTCTCCGTTGGCGCCGGTGATAACCTTCGCGCCGCCGAGATCGCCACGCTTCTCGAACAAATTGCGGCCGAGCGCAACGACGGCGCGGCCGTCGATCGGTTTGCCGAATTTCGCCGCCGTTTCGGGCGCGCAGCCGGACTCGCTCCCGCGACAGCCGCTCCAGAATTGGCGCCGCCTACTCCTGCGCCGCCTGTGCGCGTAGCGCCTGCGCGTGTGGCGCCTGCGCCATCCGCGCCGCCAGTACAAGAATTTTCCGTTCCCTTTGTCCCGTCTCAACTCGATGAACCGGCTGTTTCACCCGTGCCGGAAGCAGTGCCCGCGAAACCGAAGAGCGTTCCCGCTCCTGTTGAATCGGTCGTGCATGAGGTCGATCTATCGGATGAGTGGGCAGCTTTGGCCCAGCAGGTGGAAGAGGCGGCGATCGAAGAGAAAGCCCGGCCCATTCAGGAGGTGCCTCCTCCAGAATCAGAGCTTGAATCCGTACTTGAACCAGTGCTTGAACCAGTGCTTGAAGCTGAACCTGAACCACCAGCCGCGCCTCCGCAACAGGCCGCGCCGCCACCCCCACCACCGCGGGTTGAACCACCACCACGCGCGGTTGCGCCACCACATGAACCTGAACCACCAGCCGCGCCTCCGCGACAGGCTGCGCCACCACCGCCTCCTACACGGGTTGCTGCGCCGACTCCACCGCCTCCGCGGGTCGCGCCACCGCCACCGCCTCCTCCACCCGCTCCGGTCGAACCGGTGCAGATGCAGGCTGAAGCAATCGAAGAGGCGCCGGCCTTTGACATTGAGCTAGAGGCTGAAGAGCCTGTGGATTTGAAAGCGCTCAAAGCCCTGGGTGGGGATTCGCTCATCGCCGATCTCGCCGGAGATTTGGAAGCGTTTACTTCGTCTCTGGGAATAACGGAAGAGAGTGCGTCCGCCAAAACGCAGAATTACACCCCGCCAAGCTCCGCTCCGGCTCGCCCGTCATCTGGCAGCAGTGTTCCCGCGGCCAAAGCTTCCGATCCGCTCAGCGGACCTCTGGGAGATCTGTTTGAAGAATTCCGCGCCGAGCTAGGGGAAACGGGCAAGGATAACAACGAAGATGTCGAGACCCACTACAGCTTGGGGGTTGCCTACCGCGAAATGGGTTTGCTGGAAGAAGCCATCAGCGAATTCCAGAAGGTCGCCAACTCGACCGACAAGGGGCCCGCATTCCGATATGCCATGCAATGCAGTACGCTGCTGGGCCTGGCATTCATGGAGAAGGGGCAGCCGGCCATCGCCGCGATCTGGTACGAACGGGCTCTCAAGACGCCTGGACTGGATCAGGAATCGATTCTCGCGTTGCGGTACGATTTAGGCGTGGCCCAGGAATTGGCGGGCGACACGCAAGCGGCTTTCAACAGTTTTTCGCAGGTTTACGCCACGAACATCGATTATCGCGATGTGTCCGAGCGGCTGGCCCTTCTCGGGAAGGCGCGGTAAACTCGATCCGGAATGAAATCTTTCCTGCATATCTTGCTGGCCCTCGATATGTTTCTTCTTGGAGCGTTGCTGATTCTGGTTCCCTGGCTTGGGTATTGGGACCACAATTTTTTTCTCGACAAATATCCCGCTCTGATTCCGTTTCTTCTTCATCCTTCGGTGCGAGGCGCGGTGACTGGCCTCGGTGCGCTGGATATTTTTCTTGCCGCGAGCATGTTGCGGGGGCGGACGGATTCCGTTGACGCCCGAACATAAACCATTTTTCTGTTATGTAACGGACCGCCGCGCGTTTGCAGCCACGCCCGGTTCATCCGATGTGTTTTCCAGCGATCGCACTCCGCCTCCTGCATCTTCGCTCCATGATTCCATCCGGCGCGCGGCCGCCGCTGGAGCCGCGTGGATTCAAATTCGCGAAAAGGATCTCGATACGCGCTCTCTGTTGGATCTCGCGCGTTTCGCCGTTGCCGAGGCGCGTGTGGCCTCCGCGCGCGTTTTGGTCAATGACCGGCTGGATGTCGCGCTGGCCGCGAATGCCGCGGGCGTTCACCTCGGGGAAAAGTCCTTGCCGCTGGAAGCAGTCACGGAGTGGCGCCGCTCCACCGGGCGATTGGATTTTCTCGTCGGCGTTTCCTGCCATTCGCTGGAATCGGCGCGCGCGGCCGAGCGGGGCGGGGCGGACTACATTTTTTTCGGGCCGGTGTTTGCAACACCGTCGAAGGCGGCCTTTGGAGCGCCGCAGGGAATCGATCGCCTGCGCGAAGTGTGCGCGTCGGTCAAGATTCCGGTGATCGCGATTGGCGGAGTGAATTTGGAAAATGCGCGCGTGTGCCTCTCGGCGGGAGCAGGCGGCGCCGCGGCGATACGTTTATTCCAGGAGACTGGAAATACGGAGGAACTGGCCGCGCGGTTGAAGACGATTTAGCCCGAGTGTGCGGCGATATTCCAGTGGCACAGGCACTCTTGCCTGTGCGGTTTTAATTTGTGGCAACTCAACTCCGGAAGATCTGGGTGCCCCATCCTTCGCGCATTTTGCGAAGGGTGGGTCCGTTACGGAGGATCGACATAGGAAGCGGGAAGTAGGGAGCAAGACCCCCACCCTTCGCAAAAGGCGCGAAGGATGGGGCACCCACGGAAATAGAGAAATTCCTCGTACGTTACGAAACGGCTGAAGCCGTGCCCTACAAAGATTTGCCCGTTGCTACACAGGCTCTGAAGCCTGTGCTACCTCTAGCGATCCACCCACTCCACGCCCAAATTCTTGAGCTTTTCGCGGAGGCCGTACATGTCCAGGCCCAATTCGCCGGCCTTCAGGCGCTCGCGGTTTTTCGCTTCCTTCGCGAGGCGCGCTTCGCACGCTGCGACGACTTCCGCAACGTCCAGCCGCGGAACCACCACGATGCCGTCCACGTCGCCCACGATCACGTCGCCCGGATGAACCAGAGCGCCCGCACACACGATGTCGATATTCACGTAGCCAGCCGTTTCCTTCACCGTTCCCTGCGCCGAGATCGCGCGCGAGAACGCCGGAAACTGCATGGCGGTCAGGTCCGCGACGTCACGCACGCCCGCGTGAATCACCAGCCCACTGATTCCACGCGCCCGGCAGGAAGTCGCCAGCAATTCGCCGAAAAATCCGTCGGTCGAATCGGAATGCGTCGTGACGACCAGCGCGTCGCCCGGCTTGCACACTTCGATCGCGGCATGAAACATCAGGTTATCGCCCGGGTGGCACAGCACGGTCACGGCCGGGCTCGCGATGCGAGCCGTCGGATAAATCGGACGCATGTACGGCAGCATCAAGCCGACGCGGCCCTGCGCTTCGTGCACCGTGGCGGTGCCGAACTCGCCGAGTTTCCGGACCAGTTCCGCATCCGGTCTTTCGATGTTGCGAACGATTCTTGGCTTCATGAATAAACTCTCCCTAAACGAATTCTCGAACGCCGCGGAAAATCCCCGCCTCTGAAGAGACGGGCTGCAGCAATACGCCGGTGTTGTAGCCCGCCTCTTCAGAGGCGGGGATTATCGCCGGCCGATGCAACACGTTCCCTAAAAACATACTTATTCCAGAAGCGCGGTCGGATTCGTGACCGTCATTCGGCGAATCTGATCCACGCTGAATCCGCCATCCAGCATCTTCTGCGTGAACATGGCAAAACCTTCGGCGACGGGCGGGTTGATCGTCTGGCCCAGGTCGGTCGAGAGCACGCAGCGTTCCGGGCCAACCGCGCGAATCGCTTCGAGCACCGCGTCCCACGGCGCTTTTCCCGTGTGCATGGTGGTGAAGCAGTGTTCGATGAAGGCGCCCATGTCCGCGAGCTGCTTCTGCTCGCCGGCCGTCAGATTCTGCGAGGGGAATTCCGCGTGCGTGACGAGGACCCGCTTCGTCCCCATTTCACGCGCCGTTTTCACCAGCTCGAAAATTTCCACCCGCCCGAGGTGCCCCGTTGCCAGAATCATATTGTGCTTGGCGATGATCTCGATGCAGCGGCGCACGACTTCGGAAGCTTTTCCATTCGCGTCGAGCACAGTCAGCGGCGGCGGAGCGATGCCCGTGGCCGCAAGCTCGCGCTGAATTTTCGCCCAGAACGGCAGCTTCACGTTCGGTCCGTCCAGGCGCCCCGCAGTTTCGTTCTTGGCATCGACCGTCGGGAACCACACCATCTTGCAACCCGAGCGCCCGGCAAGTTCCAGCGCCACGGGATTCAGCCCGCCGACGGAATGATTCAGCGTAATGGCCCCATACGCGGCGATGCCCGGCACGGCTTTCCTGACGACCTGAGCGCGCTCCGCCGTCGGAAAATAATGCGACTTGAGCACAAAACCTTTCAGCCCGCGCCCCAGAAATTCCTTGGCCAGGTCCAGGTCGTCGATGCGCCGCTCAATTACGTCCGGCGCGACGTGCACTTGCACGTCATACGCGCCCTCCAGACACTTCCATGCCGCGTCGGAAACCGGCGTGGCCTTCGCTCCAGACGCGCCCTCACCGGCGCTTGGCGATGCTGCAGTCATATGGTTATTTCCTTTCGATTTCGATCTTCAATATTCGGCAGGCCCGGAAACAGAATGGAGCCTGGCCGGCTAAAATGGCGTATCAATTTCGAATGGATTCGAAAAATCGAAAACCACCCGGGAAAACCGGCAGGCACTGAATATACCCCAACGCCGGAATGTTTCACTAGGGAATGCGGCGGATTTTTCGCGAGGGTGGTCGCGTCCCGCAGAGGCTTAGTGGCAGCTTGGATCGTCGGCAAACGATCCACTGACAAGCATCGAATTAAGGAACCGGCTGCAATTGGAAATTTTTGCAAGGGCTTGATCGCTCTGAATGGTGTCGGGACGAACAGTGTTTGTAGCATTCAAGGACTGGCGCGTTGTCACAACGTCAGTGGCCCACCGCGCGAGGTTTGAAAATTCGTTCTGGAGGAGTTGCATCGCGTCCTGGTCGGCAGCGGTTGTCGCGGCCACCTTGACCTGCATGAGGCTGGAGTCCACGTGATCGTGATAGTCCTGCGGCCAGTTTCCCACGACTGTGGATCCGTAAGTGAGGATGGTGCTTACGGCTCCCCTCCACTCGCGCATCTCCGCCAGTTCAGCGATCGCCGCACTTGCAAAATTTCTAGATAATCCTGGAGGCGGCAGTGGCGCTGGAGTTGCGGTCGGAGCCATGCTGGTTCCCGGTGCCGGAAAGGTAAGCACGATTCGATTGGGCTCGAAAGTGACGATGCCATGCGTAAACTGAGCGACGGTCTCGACCTCGATGTACGCGTGGCCGTCCACCTGCATGGCCATTCCGGCGGACTTTCCGTTTACAATCAATGCCCGATCCGGCTTGTTCTGCGCTAATAGGATTCCCGCGAACAGTAAAACAAATCCGAATAGGAAGAAGTGGAAAATTCCGCTGCGATCTCTCATGATGACCTCGCTTCCATGCGAATAGAACTGCGGCCGATTGCCTATGCTTAGAGTACTGCGATTGCGGCCCGGCTTCTAGGGCCACTTGTTCGGCGGAACCGCTTCGCGTCGGAAGATCAGGAAGGAAATGCTTCTTAGCGGGAAATGACTTCCAGCGCGAGGCCGCGCGTGCGAGGCCCGAAGATGCCGATCGAGAGGACGACGGCCAGCATGGAGACGGCGATAAACGCGAAGACGCCGGTCACGCCGAAATCGCGCAGGAAAAATCCAATGAGAAAACTACTAAAAATCGCGCTGAGCCGGCTCCAGGAATAGACGAAGCCCACGGCTTGCGCCCGCACGCGCGTGGGAAAAAGCTCGGACTGATACGCGTGAAACGCATAGGACATGCAATTGTTCGAGCACGTGAGCATCACGCCGCAGGCGATCAGCCACGCCGGATTCCGCTGCCTGGCAAAAAGCAGTCCGAACACGGCAATGCAAATCGCGCTCACCACAATTTGCCATTTGCGTTCGGTGCGGTCCGCGATATTCATGGCCAGGAGCGGCCCCAGCGGAGCCGCCAGCGCGATGAGAAACGAGTAGCGCAGGCTGAGCGTGGTCGTCACGCCCGCGGAAATCATGAGCGTGGGAACCCAGGACGCAAAACCGTAAAATCCGACGGTCTGAAAAAATTGGAAGACGACCAGCATCAGCGTGCGGCCGAGATAAGGTTTGCGGAAAATATCCGAGAATTTCCCCTTCGCCTCTTCGCTCGCAACGCGCACGGCAGCGGGCAGCGCCGCGCCCAATTCGGCTTCCACGCGCGCTTCCATCACGCGGACCACGCGCTCGGCCTCTTCCAATTTGCCGTGCGCGATTAGCCAGCGCGGACTTTCCGGAACGTTTTTACGGATGAACCACACGAAGATCGCGCCCGCCGCGCCGATCAGCACAACCCAGCGCCAGCCATCGAGCCCCAGCGGATGGCGAGGCACGAGCAGCCACGCGGCCAGCGCGACCACCGGCACGACGGAAAACTGCACGATGGCGTTGAAGGCAAACGCGCGCCCGCGCATCTCTCTAGGCATGAGTTCCGCGATGTACGCATCGATCGTCACGAGTTCCACGCCGATGCCGATGCCCGCGACGAGCCGCCAAATGAGAATGTGGGACGCGGAGTGCTGGAAGGCCATCACCACGCTGGCGGCGGAATACCACAGCAGGGAGCCAGTGAAAATCGTGCGCCGCCCGGAACGGTCCGCCGTGAAGCTGAACAGAAGCGTTCCGATGAACAGCCCGGCGAACGTCGCGGCAACGAAACTGGCAAGCCCCGTAAACCCGAAGAACAGCGCCGAGGTCCTGGAAAAAATCCCGCTGCGCACCAGGCCGGGGCCAATGTAGGCGGTGAAAAAAAGATCGTAATACTCGAAGCATCCGCCGAGCGAAAGCATCAGCACAAGCTTCCAAATCGAGCGCGTGGAAGGAAGCCGGTCGAGCCGTGCGCCGATCGCCGCGGCTTGCTCTGTGTGCATCGTCGTCAGACTTTGCGCAGTCCCGCCGCTTCGTAGCGCGTCACGGGCGGCGGCAGCTCGCGGCTCACGACCACGTCGACAATCGCGGGCTTGCCCGACTCCTCCGCGCGGCGCAACGCCGGGAGAAATTGGTCGGCGGAGGTGACGCGCTCGCCGTGCGCTCCGAACGCGCGGGCCACGTCGGCAAACGGCACGTCGAGAAATTCGCTCGCCTCCGGGCACATCTCTTCGTGCACATATTTCTGCACGTGATACTCGAAGGCCAGCGAGCAATTGTTCATCACAATCTGCACGACGGGAATTTTCAGGCGCAGCGCGGTTTCCAGATCGGGCAGGTGGTAGCCAGCGCCGCCGTCACCGGAGAGGCCGAAGACGCGGCGCCCCGCTCCCACCGCGAGCTTTGCGCCAAACGCCGCGGGGAACGCCCAGCCGAGAGAGCCCGCCGCGCGCAGCGTGTTGCGTCCGGCTTTCTTCTGCTGCAAGAGGGTCACGGCCCACGCCGCCATGTAGCCGGTGTCCGCAACCAGCAGATCCTCGGCGCCGAGGTTTTGATCGATCAGGCGCATGATGTGATACGGATTCAGTTTCCCTTCATGCATGGGCTCGCGGCAGACGCGCTCGAGATCTTCGAGCCACGCGCCCACCGTGCCTTGCACCTGCTTCGTCCAGCCGGCCCATTTGCCGCCGTTGACGTTCGCCGCGATCGCCGCCTCGCGCAACATGGTGAGCGCTTCGCGCGAATCCCCGACGATCGACAACTCCTCGCGGTACGTGCGCCCCAGCGAATTTGGATCGAGATCGACGTGGACGATGCGCGTGCCCTTGCCCGGATACTGAAATACATTGGTTCCCATCGAACTCAATTTTGTGCCGATCGCGAGACAGAAATCCGCACCGGCCAGTGTGTCATTGGCAACCTTGCGCGAGTAGCGGCCGCACACGCCGACCGACAGCGGATGCGTATCCGCAATGCTCCCCTTGCCCGCCATGGTGGTCACGACGGGAATGTTCAGGGTCTCGGCCAGCGCGGTCAGTTCCATCCAGGCTTCGGACAGGATCACGCCGCCGCCGGCAATCAGCACGGGCCTTTCAGCGCTCGTGAGCAGGGCGATGGCGCGCTCGATGTCCGGCGCGACGGGCGCGACTCTACATGCGGGAGTGCGGAGAAAAGAAGGCTCGGCATAGATGTCCTGCGCAACAGTGAGCTTCTTGCTGAACCAATCCGCGGGGATGCCCAGATACGACGGCCCCGGCACGCCGCTGACGGATGCGCGCACGGCCGTGCGGAACACGTCGGCAATGCGCTCGGGCTGCGGCAGGTCGCCCGCCCACTTGGTCATCGAGGGGAACATGGAAGTCTGCTCGAGTTCCTGATACTCGTAGCGGTAGCGTGTCTTCGTCGTGGTCGTGCCGCTGATGGCGATGAGCGGGCTGGACGCCCAGAACGCGTCAATGATCGATGCGGGCAGATACGTCGCGCCGGGACCGAATTGCACGATGCCGAACGTCGGCTTGCCGGTTACGCGGGCGTAGGCGTCGGCCATGGCGAGGGCCGAGCGTTCGCTGCGCCCGAGGACCACGCGCAGTCCTTCGCGATTCTGCATGTCAATCAGCGGGTCCTGCGGCGCGCCCGTCAAGGTGAAAACGTACTCCGCGCCGTATGCCCGCAGGAGTTTCGCCAGCGCCTGAGATACCGTCATCATGTTTCCCGAATCTCTCACGGTTACGTTCGCCACAGTCTTCTCCTTGATTTCAAATGAAAAAGATTTCAAATGAAAAAGCTTTTAACACAGAGGACGCAGAGAAAAACAAGTGGAACCCGACGCGGAGTTCACTGAATTCACGGAAATGTTCTTCTTTCTGTCTTCCTTCCGTCTTTCTCTGTTTTTACTCTGTGTTCTCTGTGTTAAATCTTTGATTCTTAGTCCCTACTTGATCGCCAGAGGATTCACGGGCGAAGCCACCGCGCCCGTTACGGGCAATGCCGGCGCGACGAACAGGAATTCGTAACGCTTGTCTTCCGCGCACTCTTTCGCCAGTTCCCCGAGGTCGAAAATTTCGCCCACGGTGAGGCCCATCATCGGAATGGAAATCCAATGCCAGGGCTGATTGGCCTCGTCCGACTCATTGGGGCGGACTTCCGCGCCCCAGGTATCGGTGGCGATGGCCGCGACTTGCTTGGCGTGCAGCCAGTCAAGCGTATCGAACGCCAGGCCGGGAGCGTCGCCGCCCGAATAGCCGTCCCAGGTGTTCGCGGCGAGCATCGCTTCGATTTGCCCCGTGCGCACGAGCAGGAAATCGCCGCGCCGCACTTCCACGCCAAAATGGCGCTCGGCCTGGCCCAGCATCTCGCTCGTGATCGCGAAGGCGTCCGGCAGGCATTCCATGCCGAGCATGCGGGGAATGTCCAGCAGCACGCCGCGCCCCACCATGCGGTCCTTGGTTTTCTCGATGCCGCATTTCTGCGCGCCCGCCGAAGTCACCGTGCGGCAGTCGTAGCCGTTCCACATGTGATTGCCGTAAAAAATGTGGCCCAGCCCGTCCCACTGCGTGCCGCATTGCGTGGGCATCATGATCACGTCGTCCGAGGCGCGAATTTTGCGGCTGTCCAGTACGCCCGACCAGGCATCGGTCCCGGTGCGCAGCATCAGATGTATGGGATTAAAGCGCCCCATCGCGGGATATTTCGTTTTTCCGCCTTGCGGACCGCGATGATCGTAGGGCAGCGCCAGCGAAATCACTTTTCCCTTTTGCACGAGCCGCGTCGCCGCGACAATATCCTCGGGCCGCGTGTAGTTGAGCGTGCCAATTTCATCGTCCCCGCCCCAGCGTCCCCAGTTCTTCAGCCGCTCCGCCGCCGCGTGAATGTCGTTCATCGTCAGCTTGCGGGCAGATGCTCCCGTTCCGGACATTCTTCCTCCCCTACGCGCTCAATTCGCCGACGCTTAGCTCAGGCTATGCTTCGTGACCCGACATTGTACTGGAATCATTTGCAATGTGGCGGGCATTCTTACCGGATTGGTCACGCTGGGGTTATGGTGGCTCCACGTCTCATCTTCAATCGCAAAACCTGCCGGCAAGATGCCGGCGCTCCGGGGAACGCGGTGGTGCGGTTAGGTCGCGTTCGGTGCAAAGATATCGATGGGGAATTTCGCGCTGAGTCATTCCTGCGAGAAATTCCCGGGTAGTGACTCATTTTGATTTTCCAGGTTTTTTAGGGACGTTGATCAGCGCGTGATACTCTTCCGACCTTGCGCGAATTCGGTCCATGAGTGCTTCATACTCATGGGTTCCTGGCCGAAGTTCTCCTAGTTGTTTCCATAGTGCCCGGATGCGCTCTAAGACATCGAAAACCCTATCCATATGGGTCTTCCTCCTTCAGAGAAGGTTTGCGATTTGCTCTATATCCCAAACATGGTCTGTAATTCAAGCTTCCATCCCTGGCGTGACCCGCAGGGACTAGTGTACCCGACAGAAGTTGTAATACATGTAATGAAGGGCCACGGCTGCCACATGATTCTCAACTTTCTTGCTGTAGGCGTTTGTTAAGCGGGTAAAGCGCCGCATGCTCATCCGCATGCTTCCCACGATTCCCCGTCACTTCCCGTTACCGTCAAAATGAGTCACTACCTAATTGCTTGCTTGGTGGATTGCCATAGTGATATATCCATATTGCACAATCCCCTCGAAAGTCTTCCGAAGGAGGCGTTATGTCCAAAGTTACGACCGCGTTGGTGTCGTTTGTGCTAGGAGTTATCACTGCGTTTCTGGCGCTCTCTGGTAGCCATACATCCACTTCCGCACAGGAGCCCCCTAACGGGGGATTCGTCGCTACTAATCCCTCATTTGCACCAGTTGTACGTCCACTCACAGGAGGCCTTAACAAGGGAGTTGGCATCGCTAATGGACAACAACCCTTAGATGGATTTGCATGTGACGACTGCACATTTACAAATGTCGAATTATCATATGGGGGAGGCCCTGTGCGTCTCGTCAATCCCAAGTTTTCTGGCAAAATTCGGTTGAACCTATACGGTGCTGCCGCCAATACTGCTGTGACCGTCGCGTATTTACAGGCAATGCTCCAAAACCAAAAGCCTCCTGCTGTCAATCCCAATGCTCCGATCATCAAGACAGCCACAGCAAAGGATTTTTTTGTGGCTGATCTTGTTACTCCATACGGCCAGAAATAGCGCATTTTCCTATCCTTTTCAAAATGAGTCACTACCAATTCCCGGCCTTCCTTGACAGTTGCGAGGAGCGGGCCTACAATCACCCCTTTGTAAATGCATTACTTGAGTGAACAGTGGGGCCCGACTATGGATAAGAAGCGTCTGGAGTATTACAGGAAAAAGTTGCAGACCCGGCGCGAGGAATTGATTAGGACCATCGCCCGGACCGAGGAAGAGGGCCGGACGGCGGATGACGATCCCACCGTGGACCTTGCGGACAAGGCTGCGAACTCCTACACCAAGGAATTCCTGTTCGGGCAGACCAATACGGACCGGTCGCTTCTGCAACTGGTCGACGCTGCGCTCGCGCGCATCAGGGCCGGCACGTACGGCACGTGCGTCGAGTGCGAAGCGGAACTGCAGCAAAAGCGCCTGGAAGCCGTTCCCTGGGCGCGCCATTGCGTGATCTGCGCTGGAAAGCACGAGGCTGGAACCCTCTAGGCCCAGCGCGGCGAATCTAACGATGGTGTCATGAAGGTGTCACAGTGATAAAGAAGTACGGACGCTACTACGCCGACTGGACCGACTCAGCCGGAACACGCAAACGCAAATCCTTCGCCACCAAAAAAGCCGCCGCGCGTTTCCAGACGGCCCGCCGCAACGAAAGCAAATCAAAAAAAGCCCCAGCCTCGGCACCGTCCGCGCCATCTGCGAAGCGTGGGCCGAGGCGCACAAGCTCCATCACGTACCAGCGCACCGCACAGTTGCCGTGGCGCTCTCCGCTTTCGCGGGGCCTCTCTCGCCCCACGAAATCACCCCTCTTCATTTCCAATCCCTGGACCGTGGTGGCGCGGTCGGCTGTTTACGAAAATGAATGGATTCGCGTGGATCACCACGAGGTGTTAGGCCCGGCGGGCGGGCCCGGAGTGTACGGAACGGTCCATTTCAAGAATCAGGCCACGGGGGTCGTCCCGATCGACGAACAGGGCAACGTCATCCTCGTGGGGCAGTACCGCTTTCCGCTTGGCGCTTACAGCTGGGAAATTCCCGAGGGCGGCGGGCCCCATTCGGTCTCCGCACTCGAATCCGCGCAGCGGGAATTGCGCGAAGAGTGCGGCCTGGCAGCCAATTCCTGGATGGAAATTGTGAAGATGGATCTTTCCAACAGCGTCTCCGATGAACACGGCACGGTGTTCCTGGCCTGGCAACTTTCCGAAGTGCCCGCGCAACCGGATGCGACCGAAGAGTTGCAAGTGGCGCGCGTGCCCTTCTGGGAGGCCGTTGATCGCGCCAAGCGAGGCGAGATCCGCGACTCGATGAGCGTCGCGGCCCTCATTCGCGTGGCCCTTATGGCATTGCAGGGTGAATTGCCGGAGCCAATCGCAAGAGCGATTGGCCTCCCGGTGGCGGGCTAAACCTCAATCGCTCTTTGGCGCCAACCAGAAGATTGCGTAAGGCCCAGTTTTTTGCGGGCACGAATGCTGAAGGAGACATTTTCTTTCTGGATGCCGCGCGCGCGTATGGTTTTGAGCCGCGTTCTCAAGCGTCCCGGATCCATTCCCGCGGACGAGCACACCGCCTGAAAATCCTTCTCGTCTTCAAACAGGAAATGCTCGGCTTTGCGGCTGAAGCTTAGCGGCCCCGAAATCCATTCTTCCAGAGTCTTTGCGATGACCGCGCGCCAAAGTTTTTCCTCCGACGTTTCTCGATCCCGAATTTCCGAAGCAGCGTTTGTAAACATAGGTTTGGCCCCCTGTGCGAAATTATTTTCGGCTGAGCGCGCTGGTAGATGCAGGTCAAGGACCACATCTCCATGAAATTGAAAGGAAATCAGGGCTAAACGACATGTTTGCGTCGATTTGGGCCTTTTTGTTCGATACACATGGCTTGGCAACGCCCCGGCACCATGCCTCTTTGGTCACCAGCGTTCTTTTTAGCGGATTTGCACCGGCACGCAGCGAGCCGATTGGGGGTGGAAAATCTGGGATTTTTTGCGTTGCGTATAAACAAATTACATTCGGGGCGTTTGCTGTAAGTGGTGTGAGTGGAGCGGGCTGAAGCCCGCTACCTTACACTTCTCTCGGAACTTCTGGGGAACAATGCCGGCTACTTCGTGCAATCGCAATAGCGCAGGGAGGTGAATCCGGGGCGGGAATGCGTTTTGCCGCCGGCGAGTGTGAGAATAAAGAAGCGGTCATACTCGGTGTGTCCGATGGGCGGTATTTCAGGCGCTCCGAGGGCGCGCATGACTTTTGGCAGCGTGGCGTCGTGCCACACGACGAGCACATTGCCTGCCTTGCTGGAACGAATCGCTTCGACCAATTTGTCCGGCCTGCTCAAGGGAATCGCCACCGGCTTCAAGCGCAGCTTTTCCGCCAGAGGCGCGGCGGTCTGCCGTGTGCGCTGCAAGTCGGAGGTGAAGATTTGCTCGATGTGCGCGTCGGGCAATGTGTTTGCGAGGCATTCCGCGCGCCGGAGTCCCGCGTCGCTGAGAGGGGCGTCCGTTTCGTCGGAAACCTTGTCCGCGTGGCGCACAAAAAAAATGGTGCGCACGTTTTGAGCGTGCGTACCCGGAGCGATCGTCAATTGTAGAAAGAGGCAGATCCCCGCAATTCTTGCGAATGCTCTCACCAAGAACGCGTCTCCCTTCGCCAACTTTCTCGATGTTCTATTCGACCGATGACGACCAACGCATGCCCACCATGACCGACGGATGATAGAACTCGCGCTGGATGGGATAGATGGGGCTGCCCTGGTAGAACCCGAACACTTCGTTGGTGAGGTTCAGTCCGGATACAACCAGTTGCAGGCCTTTATACATCCGGTAACTGCCCTGAACATCGACCTGCGTGTGCGCGTACTGGTAAATGTCCCCCATGGGCCCCTGCAAGCCGATGATGGGATCGGCGTCATTGGCCGATTTCTGGTAGTTATACGCATAAATGTTTGCGTCGTTATGACTTACGCCAAAGCGCATCGAAAAGCGCGCCTTGTCGTAGGTGAAGCCCAGGTTCCAGGTGTTCGGCGCCTGGCGAAGCATTGCCGGACTGTCCGTGCGGCCACCTGAGAAATTGGCCGGAAAGCTGACCTGCGACGTCGTATAGCTATAATTCGCGGCGACGCCAAAACCATTCAAGAGTCCCGGCAGGAACGACAACCGCTGTTCCCACGCCGCCTCAACGCCGGTGATGTGAGCTTTCGGGCCATTGATGGATTGCTGCACCTGATACCCCGCATATGCGCCCGTGCCCGTCTGCGCCGTGTTGTAAATGGGGTCCGACAAATCCTTATAGAAAAAGCCCGCTTGCAGGATTCCCAAAGGTCGGAAGAAGTGCTCGACGAGGAGGTCGAAATCGTTGGCGTGGGTTGGCTTGAGCGTCGGATTACCGATGTTAGCGGTCGGCGGTTGGTTGTTTGGCGAGAACATCACCGATGGCACCAGGTCCGAAAAGTTTGGCCTGGAAATGGCCATGGCGTAAGACGCCCGTATGTTGGTGTTTGCAGCGAGCGCGTACTGCCATTGCACGCTGGGCAGGACATTGACGTAGCTTCCACCGCCCGTGACAGGCAATGTGGAATTCCAGCTTCCGTTCAGATTAAGCTGCACCTTGTTAGCATTGTAGGTCTCGTTCGTGCTTTCAAAGCGGACGCCTGCCTGGAAGCGCGATTTGCCGACGTTGATTGAGTTCATTGCGTAGCCTGAAATGATTCGCTCGGTTCCGTTGTAATTGGCTCCGTCATTGTTTAAGTGAGAAGTGTTGATATCGTAGGTGGTTGAATTGGCGGTGCAATTGAATAGGCTAGTGATCTTGTTGTAGTTGGACATCGGCCCCATCTGGAGCGAATTATTGTAATAATTGGGGTTGGTGACAGTACCAAGAACCTGGCTGAGCGTAATATTCGGCAAAGCCGTGCCCGAGCCCGAGTCGCAATATGGATCATTGAATAAATTAAACTTATCCGAATTCCGAATCAGGAAGCCCGTCTCAAACGTTCCCATGTGAGAACCAACAGTGTACCGCTGGGCCAACGAAGCGGATCCTTGGAGGCTGAGTTCCGCGGTGCTCTCGGCGATATTTTGCTGTTGAGACATGGCATATTGCGTGGGATCGAATATTCCGGAACCGCCAGCCACGGCCGTAAATTTCGGAATATAAGGGTTCGACATGTCCTGGTTAAACATAATACCCGAAGGCGCATTATAGAATTTGGTGGTGGGAAAGCCCCCATACTGATGCGAGCGGGAAACCGCGAAATCATAGTTGATCAGCGTTTTCGTGAGATCGTGCCGCCCGCCCGTCGAGAAACTCATGATCTGCTGATCCGGACGCCGAATATACTCGCGGTATTGCATGGAACCGGTGTTGTCCAGAGGCGTCACTCCATTTACCGGCAGCCCAATGGGGTTTCCGCCATTATATGTGTACACCCATACGTCTCCGTAATCGTGGAAGTCAGAGTACAAACCCTTGACGTACAGGCTTGATCCCGAGCTCAGACGATAATCCACGCCAGTTTCAAAGCCGTAGCGCGTCCGGTAGTATTGATAGGTGCGGGTGTCAATTCCGCCGTTGATCCACTGAACGCTTTGCCCAGCATAGGGGCTGCTAACGGGAAACGTATAGACTCCTTGCCCAGGCTCCAGGTCGTCGATCCCGCGCCCGTTCCAATCGTAGCTGCCGCCAAACAGGATGCCGAGTTTCTTGCTCGCCCCAAAGCGATTTCCAATTGCGCCATCAAAGGAATCGAGCCAGCGGCCGCTTTGAATGGGCGTATAGCCTCCGATGCCGTCGATGCTGATTGTCGGCGTGTCACCCGCGGTCTTGGTCACCAGGTTCACCGAGCCGCCGATGGCGTCGGCGTCTTGACTGGCCGAAAGCGTTTTGCTGACTTCGATCCGATCCACCAGGGCGGAGGGAATGATGTCCATTTTGATGTTGCGCACATTTCTTTCCGGCGACGGAATATCAATTCCGTTGATCGTCATGTTGCTCAGTCGCGGTTCCGTCCCGCGGATCTGAACGTACTTGCCTTCGCCTTCGTCGCGCTCCAGCGTTACGCTGGGCAAGCGGCCGACGGCATCGGCGATGTTGGTGTTCGGCAAACTCTGGATTACTTTTAGCGGCAACACTTGCACGATGTCGTCAGCCGTGCGTTCGATGTTGATGGCTTCTGCCTCGCCCTGCAAGCGTTCCGCTGTGACCACGACCTCGTCGCTCACGCCAGCCACGTTCAAAACGGCATTGACGTTTGCCGCCTGGCCCGCGCCAACCTTCACGGTGGACGTGAAATCCGAAAGACCAACGTACGAAATCGTCAGGTTATATTCACCCGCCGCGACGTTCTGAATTTTGAATTGGCCTTGATCGTCCGACACGGCCCTCGTTCCCGCCGGCTGGAGTTCCACGAGCGCGCCTCTCAGCACTCCGTTGCTTGAATCTTTCACGGTTCCAACGATGGAGCCGTTGGCTTCCTGAGCCGCCGCCGGGACGAACCCGAGGGCGTTGCATAGAATCCCCACTAAAAATAGGGTACAAATACGCCTGCGCATGAGTGAATCCTCCTTTTGAAATCCTTGCCAACACTTCCACGCCGATACGCCTGTCTCGCGAAAGAAAATTTCCTGTGAGTGGCGCCCCAGGCGTTAAACCCGCGGGCATTCCCGGAGAAATGCGCTTCCGGAAACGCCAAACACTCCCTTCGCGCTCCGCGGCAAAAGGAATGAAGAGGGAAATTAGTTTGGGAACATGAACCGCGCGTTACGGCATGGTGAAATCAGGATGAAGCGAATCCGGGGGGATGCTGTAGCCCGCCTCTTCAGAGGCGCGGCCTTCCGTAAAGCGATCCAAAACCTGTCAGCCGTTGACCCTGAGTTGACCCTGAACCGACGCGAGCGAATGGTTTGAAGCGCACAAAGGCAGTTGTGCACTCTTCGCTCTGTATTCGCCCTGGTGTATAGTAGCCCAGCCACCATGCCCAAGCTCGCCAGCTTCCGAGCCAAGACCGATTCCGCAGCCCCGGAATCGGTGTCCTCCATTTCCTCCACTTCCTCCACGTCCTCAACCCCCATTCTCCACGTCGACATGGACGCGTTTTTCGTTTCGTGCGAACTGCTCGACCGGCCCGAGCTGCGCGGCAAGCCCGTGGTCGTTGGCGGGCAGCCGGACGAGCGCGGCATCGTCTCGGCGGCGAGCTACGAGGCGCGAAAATACGGCATTCATTCGGCGATGCCGCTGCGCACGGCGGGGCGGCTGTGCTCGCACGCGGTGTTTCTCGAACCGCGCCACCATCTTTATTCCGAGTGGAGCGATCGGGTCGCGGCGATCCTCGGAAAATATTCACCGATCGTGGAAATGGCTTCGGTCGACGAAGCGTATCTCGATCTTGCGGGGACGGAGCGTCTGCACGGGCCTGCGCTTGCTGCGGCGGATAAATTGTTGCGCGAAATTACGGCCACGACCGGGCTGCCGTGTTCGGCGGGCCTGGCGCGGACGCGGCTCGTCGCCAAAGTGGCGAGCGATCAGGCCAAGCCGCGCGGCCTGGTGTGGGTTCCGGCCGAAAGCGAGGAGGCGTTTCTCGCGCCGCTCGACGTGCGGCGCATTCCCGGCATCGGCGAAGTCACTGACGCGGCGTTGAAAGCGGCGGGCATCGAAACCGTCGGGCAACTCGCCGCGATGCCGCGCGAAACGCTGGAAGCGAAATTCGGCCGCTGGGGCGCGGCGCTCTTCCGAAAAGCGCGCGGCGGCGACACCTATGAATTTTTCGTGGATGCCGAGCCGAAATCCATTTCGCACAACCGCACGTTTTCCGAGGATACGCGGGACCCGGCCGCGCTCGACGCCACGCTCAGCCTGCTGTGCCAGAAAGCGATGAAGCGCCTGCGCGAAGCGGGCCTGAGCGCCCGCGTCGTCACCGTGACGATCCGCTACGCGGGATTCGAAACCATCACGCGCGCCCATACACTAAGGGAAGCCACGCACCTCGACCCCATCGTGTTCGACGCCGTGAAAAAATTGTTCGAGCGCCACCGAGACCGCGCTCGAAAAGTGAGGCTCCTCGGCGTGGCGCTCTCGTCCTTCACCCACGGCGGCGAACAACTCGACCTGCTCGACGCCTCGCGCCGCGAAAAACTCGAGCGCCTCGCGCAAGCCAACGACGCCCTGCGCGACCGCTTCGGTTTTTCCAAGATTCAATTCGGCGGCTCGGTGACAAAAGCGCGGGAGGAAGAGAAGGAATGATGATAACTATTAACAGCATCCTTGGTGAAGCCAAGGAATTTCAGCCGAGATACCCCGAAAGTTGGTGAGATATGGAACCATTCAGTGCAGCAGCTGTGTACGAAATGGCGAGAACTTTCGAACAACTGCGTGCAGCTTGCAATTTGATCGAGCGGTTTGGGAAGGTCAAGTTTTCGGGTAGTGAGATATCACCAGACCAGATGGAGTCGATTGAATTGCTGCCTGCCCGAACTCGTATGGAAATTCCTCCGGAGTGGAAAAAGAGCGTACTAAGCATACTGATATCGGTTGAGAAGCACTGCGATTGCATCGGTTTGAAATTAGCTACCCAAGCAGCAAGAGACTCTCGCGTAGAGCTAGAATCCGGGAGGATAAAAACCTATAGCGATGCCTCCGAAGCTTTCGGAACATTGGATAAGATTATCAAGCTCCAATTGCGCGAAAACTTGTTCATGATCATTTCGCCCGATCGGGCCGCGTTCTATGCTAAACCGCAACTGTTTGGCGAGGCTGTAAACAAGAGATTTCCTGGATGCCAGTATGACGTAGAGGAATCTGGTAATTGCTATGCTGCGGGGAGGGGAACCGCGTGTGCGTTTCATCTAATGCGTGTCATGGAATCAGCCTTACAAGAATTTGGCACGGCACTGGGAATAAGGCTAACAAACGAGAAGGACTGGCAGAACATACTTAACGAGATCAATAAGGCGATCAAGGCGCTCCCAGGGAAGGACGGTCGGGCAATTGCTCTGTCTCAAGCGGCTGGGCACTTGTACAACGTCAAAGTCGCATGGCGGAATCCCACCATGCATCCAAAGATTACATATACGCTGGAAGAGGCCGCAGATTTAATTTCAACCGTGAAGGCATTCATGAACGAACTTGTTCAAATAATCTGAGGCCAGTGCCCGCGAAATCTTTTCGTCGGAAAACAGCCCCCAACCGCATTTCCTGAAACCTTTGCTCATCGCACTGACAGGCGCATAATCCTGGCATGACTCCGCGCGAACTCGCCGAACGGATCTGCGCGACGCTGCGCCGGCACGGGCATCGGGCGTACTATTGAGGGCGGCTGAGTACAACAACTGGGGGCAGGTCACGGCGCATCCTGGAATGAAATTCATCGGGATTCGCTGAGAAGAAATGAAAACCACACGCAAGATCGTATCGATCGTACTCGTGGCGCTACTGGGCGCGACCACGTATGGACTGATTCGCACCGAACGGCAGACCACCTTTCCTCCCGAGAATGGAATCGGAGCAGAAACCACTCCGGGGCAGGCCGTGGTCGTGGATCAGACGCCGTTGCTTACGGCCCAAAGGTTGGCGCACATGCCGACCAGCGCGGCTGAGTTGCCGTTCGCACAGCATTCGCTGCAGCTTGGGGATCACGAGATGGACCTGGCGTTTGCCGAGGCGGTTCTCGACGCGACGGAGCACCCGCCGGTACTGACCGCCGAGGCGAAGGAGATTCAGGCGCGGTTAGAGAAGGCTGAGGAGGCTCTGGCGGCGGAGCAGGCGCAGGTCGCACAGCTGACGGCCGCGGAGGGGAAGGACCCCGGAGCCAGGAAGGACGCGTTGGACGATCAGCTCGATCTGGCCAAGGCGCGGCTGGAGCTTGGCCAGGACGAAGTGGATGATGCGCAACAGGATTTAATTCATGCGGGAGGCGATCCGCAGGGGCGCATACGGGCGGTGGTGCAGGAGCACGAAGCGAGTTCGCAGGCCTCGGACGCCACGAAGGTAGCCGTCAGCGCACCGATCGAAATGCATGGCCTGATTCAACGCTTCCAACAATGGTCGGCGCTGCATGAGAAACAGTTGCAATTGTGGCGCGCGAAACAAGAAGCGGCATCGGCGACAATGGCGCTTTCGTCCAAGCACAACTCCATTCAGCAGCAGATCGGCGCACAGCAAAGGAATTCATCGGGCGCAGTTGCGCCTGGCAGTGCGGCATCTACACGGATCAGCGCTGGAGAGCGCACCAACCCCAGCCGCGAAGAATCGGCAGCCATGGTGAAAACGACGAAACGTCGCGCTGCCGATCAGAAGAGGCTTGCCACTCTGGACAAACGGATCGATAACGAAAAACACCTGGCCAGCATATACGGCGAGTGGATTGACGCGATTGTGGCTGAACAGCGGTCGGTGGTCAGTGGCGGACTGCGGGGCGTGCTGGTCATTCTGGCGATCGCGATCATGGGACTTTTCGCTGGTGGCTGGATGGAAAGCCTGCTCGGGAAGATGTCGATGGACCGCCGGCAGGTGGAGACGCTGCGCACGGTCACGCGCATTGCGCTCCAGATTGTCGGAGTGCTTTTGATTTTGCTGGTCATATTCGGACCCCCGAGCCAGCTCGGAACGTTTCTGGGGCTTGCGGGAGCGGGCCTGACGATCGCGCTGAAGGATTTCATCATCAGCTTCGTCGGCTGGTTTGTGTTGATGGGAAAAAACGGAATCCGGCTCGGCGACTGGGTGGAGATTAATGGCGTCACCGGTGAAGTGGTGGAGCTCGGAATGTTTCATACCGTGCTGCTCGAGACCGGGAATTGGACGGACTCGGGCCATCCGACTGGCCGGCGCGTCACGTTTACAAATAGCTTTGCGATCGAGGGTCACTATTTTAATTTTTCGACGTCGGGGCAGTGGCTGTGGGATGAGTTACAGATTATTTTGCCGGCCGGACAAAATCCGTATCCGATCGTCGATGCAATCCAGAAAATAGTTCTGGAAGCGACGTCGGAAAGCGCGCGGCAGGCCGAGCAGGAATGGCAGAGTGCGGCAAAATCGCGCGTCTCGAACCATCTCTCGACCGCGCCTGCGATCAACGTCAGGCCCGTCATCGGCGGAATTGAAATTTCCGTGCGTTATGTCACGCGCGCGAACGAGCGTTCTCAATTGCGCGCCAAGCTAAATCATGCCGCGATTGATCTGCTTGGGCATGGGCTTGCGTCGCAGCCCGCTTCTGATTCGCCGAACCCCGCGCTCACATCATCCTGACAATGGAAGATCGAAAACAATCGGCTAAAAGGTAGGAGAGAAACTCGCCTCCAGCCAGTTCCCGATCAGTCCTCTGGTAAGAAAATGGCCGATACCCAGCTCGCGGAATCCTTTGCTCATCGCGCCGACAGGCGCATAATCCTGGCATGACTCCGCGCGAATTGGCCGAACAGATCTGCGCGACGCTGCGCCGGCACGGGCATCGGGCGTACTTCGTGGGCGGGTGTGTGCGCGATCTGGAGCTGGGGCGCGAGGCGGCGGATTACGACGTTTGCACGGATGCGCGGCCGGAGCGTGTACAGGAGCTTTTTCCGCGCAGCATCGCGGTGGGCGCGAAATTCGGCGTGATTCTGGTGGTCGAGCAGGGGGCCCAGCAGCACGCACAGCGGAACGTGCAACAGAGCGCGCAGCAGAACGCGCAACAAAACACGGAACAAAACGTAGAACAGAGCGCACAGCAGGGAGCACTCCAGGACGGAGCGCAGGTCGAAGTGGCTACGTTTCGCTCCGACATTGGCTACTCGGATGGCCGCCATCCGGACCACGTCGTCTACGCGAACACGCCGCAGGAAGACGTGCAGCGGCGCGATTTCACGATCAATGGATTGCTGATGGATCCGGCGACGGGCGAAGTGCTCGATTATGTGGGCGGGCGCGCCGATTTGCGCGAAGGAACCGTGCGCGCGATTGGCGACGCGCGCCTGCGTTTTGCCGAGGATAAATTGCGCATGATGCGCGCCGTGCGTTTTGCCGCGCGCTTCGGTTTCCGGATCGCGCCGGAAACGTTGGCGGCGGCGCAAACGCTCGCCGCGCAAATCACGCAAGTTTCCGCCGAACGCATCCGCGACGAACTCACCAAGCTGCTCACCGAAGGCACGGCGCGGCGCGGATTCGAGCTGCTGGACGAAGCGGGCTTGCTCGCCGTAGTGCTGCCGGACATCGCGCGGATGAAGGGCGTCGAGCAGCCGCCGCAGTTTCATCCCGAAGGCGACGTGTGGATTCACACGCGCATGATGCTTGAAAAACTTCCGCCAAATTGTTCCCCAACGCTGGCCTGGGGCGTGCTCCTGCACGATGTTGGAAAACCGCCGACGTTTGCGCCCGCCGCGGGGCCGGGCACGCGCATACGCTTCGACGGCCACGTGGAGGTTGGCGCGCACATGGCCGAGCACATTTGCCGCGAACTGCGCTTCTCGAACGATGACATCGCGCAGATCGAAACGCTGGTGGCGAATCACCTGCGCTTCAAGGACGTACTCCAAATGCGAACGGCAACGCTTAAGCGATTCGTCCGCCTGCCGCGTTTTGAAAAAGAGCACCTGGAACTGCACCGCCTCGACTGCCTGGCCAGTCACGGCAACCTGGACGCCTATACCTTCGTCCAGCGGTTTCTTATGGAAACTCCCCCCGAAAAAGTCTATCCCCCAAAGCTGGTGACAGGCGATGATCTTAAGAGTATGGGACTCGTCCCCGGCCCTCGGTTCAAGGAAATTCTGCTGGCGATTGAGGAGGCCCAGCTCGAAGGACGGCTCCAGGACCGGGAAAGCGCACTGCAACTCGCGCGTTCCATCTGCCAGCCCTGAGCAATAGCAGGGGGCCCATCTCGTCCAACTCACGCGGTTTTCCGCAATGCCGATATGAGCTGTATGCGGATGAAGAGGGGGGCGGCAGGGATGTGGATGACGGCGCACGGCATAGTTAAGAGTTTTATTATGATTGCTTTGCCGAGTATTTTTTCTGTTTTTCGCCAATTTCTAATTCTTTAGTGATGTACACTAAGGTTTGCTGCCAATCGTTTTGTTTCATATCGGCATCTTTTTTGTTTTTTCCGCATCTAAATGAGTTGTAGACGGAAATTCTAGGTTACATTAGCGATATATTTATCGAGCCATCTGAGGGGGACACTGATGAGTGAAAAGTCGATACTAATTCCAAAAGAGCTCCCGATCCTGCCGGTGCGGGATACTGTTCTATTTCCAGGAGGCGTACAGCCCCTGACCGTGGGTCGCGAAGGGTCGCTGGCCCTCTTGAATTCCATGCACGGGGACGAAAAAATTCTAGGCATCGTGGCGCAGCACGATCCTCGCGTGGAAGAGCCCACCGCAACGGACTTGCACCAGGTGGGGACGGCCGCGAAGATTCACAAGCTGGTGCGGATGCCCAACGGCAACGTGGTGGTATTCCTCGAAGGATTGCAACGCATTCGCGTCGTGGACCTGATCAGCTTCCGTCCATTTCTGACGGCTCGCGTGGAAGTTCAGGCGGATATCGTCGGCGAACATGACGCCGAATTGATGGCTCTCGAACGCAACGCGCGCGAATTGTTCCGGGACGTGGTGGCGCATTCGCCGCAACTCTCGGACGATTTGCAGACCGCCGCGCTCAACATCGAAGACCCGGTCCGGCTCGCGGATTTCATCGCCGCGAACCTGCCTTCTCTTCCGACATTACTGCGCCAGGAATTATTGGAGACGGCCGATGTGCGGCGGCGCCTGGAAACCCTGATCCGCGAACTCTCCAAGGAGCTGGAAGTCCTGGAGCTGCGGAACAAGATTCAGGAGCAGGTGCAGGAGCAGGTGAGCCAGAGCCAGCGCGAGTATTTGCTGCGCGAGCAGCTCAAGGCGATCCACAAGGAACTGGGCGAATCGGACGACGGCCAGGCCGAGATTGACGAGTTGCGCGAAAAGCTCGAACTCTCCGGCATGTCGGTCGAGGCGCGCAAGGAGTGCGACCGCGAATTGAAGCGGCTCGCGAAGATGACTCCGGCGTCGGCCGAGTACATGGTTGCGCGCACGTATCTGGAATGGATGACTTCGCTGCCGTGGAACAAATCCTCGGGCGTGGAAGACATCGACATCGCCAAGGGGCAGGCCATTCTGAACGAGGATCACTACGACCTGGAAAAGGTGAAAGAGCGCATCCTCGATTATCTGGCCGTGAAAAAACTCAAGCCCGGCATGAAGGGGCCGATCCTGTGCTTCCTTGGGCCGCCAGGCGTGGGGAAAACTTCGCTCGGCAAATCGATTGCGCGGGCGCTAGGCCGCAAATTCGTGCGCATCTCGATGGGCGGGATGCACGATGAAGCGGAAATCCGCGGCCATCGCCGCGCCTACATCGGTGCCCTCCCCGGCCAGATCATCCAGATGATGAAAAAGGCCGGCCCCAAGAACCCGGTGTTCATG
>PLUM01000074.1 GCA_003165465.1 Acidobacteriota bacterium | reverse complement strand
CGAGCGTGAATTCAGCGATCTTCTTTCTGGCGTCTGTCAAATCCTTGGCCCCAATCAGCCAGCGAAGGCGGTCTTGGATAGGCGGAAAATAATCGAAAATATCTTCGCGTAGGCTGTAGGCCCCTGCCCAGAATGCGGCCGCTTTGACCCGCTTATCCCCGGAAGCAATTCTAGGCGCTGTATACCCTCCCATGCTCCCGCCTGTAATTCCGATCCAATTCGGATCGATGTCTGGCCGGCTGACCATGTAATCAATCACCGCCTTACCCACACGCTCCGAGTCCGGTGGCGCGGGCACGTTCTGAAGTCGAAGAGGCTGCCCCTGCCCTGGTCCATCCACGAATAGATAGATCATCCCCCGAGCGGTCCAAGCTGCGCCTCCGCTGCCAACGGGCGTCGAGTCGGCGCCGCCGAAAGCATATACGGCAGGGAATCGTTGGTCAGGATTCCCCCTCGGCTTCGAAAGGTAACCTGGTAATTTGATTCCTTCGTAGGGTATTTCCACGAGTTCAAATGCCGGTCGAACCAATTGCCACGCTCTTTTGTACATGTCCAACGTCTTGTGGAAAGTGGGAAGCATCCGATCATCACTTTCCGGCAGATATATCGCTGCATCCTGGTAGAAACGCGCTGCTCGCAGATAAAATCCATTTGCCGTGATGCTAAGCCCGTCTTTTTCAAACTCTTCAGCTAGTCGTTCATTCTTCTCAGCCGCTCGTTTCCATTCCTTGTGCCAGGAATCTGGATTGAAGGGGCTCATTCGATCCGCCACATCCAAAAGGTCAGTGTCATCCACGTAGGGAGAAACTAGAAGGCGAGGATCGAGTTGTCCCCCGCCCGGCAATTTCTTACCTTCATATAACTCATTGTCCTCCCTGCCCCCCACCTGTGCTGGAGAAGCAAACGCCTCTGGGCATAGTGATAAGCCCGCCGAGAATAATCCCCATTTCATCGCGCCTCTTCGACTTAAGCCGGGACGGTTACTCATCGCTGATCCTCCTGTTTGTTTTTCGAAACGGTTTTCACAAAAGCCTCTGAGGGTCCGCCTACAGAAGCTGACTGCGACGATGAATCACCGGAACAGGGCGGGCTGATATTGGTCCGGAATTCCCGATTTCGACCTCTAGTTTGCGCATCCTATGCTTTTCCTGCCTTGGAAGCAACGACTTTGCCATCAGAGCCCTTGGGTAAATCGCAACATCGCAGCGGCCAAGTCCGGATAAACGGGGTTATCGTCATGTGGAAACCAAGCGAAAGCCAGATGACGATAAGACGACTTGGCCCCCCTGATTGTTTCTGACTCTTCTTGGAATCCTCATGCGGCTGCCAAGTCCCATCTTGCCAGCCGATTGACAAAGGGCTGTGACGCAGCCCCCTGAATCCAACCGATGTGCGGTTTGGAACAGACTTGTTTTGCCCTAGCGCTCACAATGGAATTGGAAGTGGACTATAGGTGGCCAATGGTCACGAAAATTGTGAAGTGGGGTCTGAATAGAGCGCTGTTCTTGGTGGGTTCATCACTAGTCGCTTTGGTGGTATCCGCACCGGCTCAGACCCAGAGTTCCGCCCCGAACGTTGAAACAATCACCGCCCACATGGCTCAGGCCCAGACCGAAAATCAGGCCCGTTTTCGTCCGTACATCGTCACACGCGACTACAAAATGTTTCGTAAAGATAGACCGGAAGTCAAATCTGAGGTAACCGCCAACATAACCTTTGCTCCCCCAAACTTGAAAACGTACACCGTTCAGCACGCCACCGGCAGTGGCCTCGGAGAAACAATCGTCAGGCACATGTTGGAAGGTGAAATAGCATTGACGAAAAAGTCCGGCGCAACCGACATCTCGGAGGACAATTACAATTTCCGCTTCGTCCGCGAGGAAGATGTAGGTGGCAAGCGCTGCCTCGTGCTTGAGATGCTCCCAAGACGCAAAGACAAGAATTTGCTTCGGGGAAGTGTCTGGGTGGATGCCGATACTTATCTACTTCGCCGCGCCGAAGGCAGCCTTGCGATGAACCCCTCATTGTGGGTTAGGAACGTGAACATCGTGCTTCTCTTCGGCGATGCGGGCGGAATGTGGCTGCAAACAGGATTGGAAGCCACAGCTAATGTCCGGATACTAGGCCAAGCCACAGTCATCTCGCATGATGTGAGTTATGAGATCAGAGAAGTCGTTGCCGTTACCGCATCGACATCCCGATGAGCCACGGGAGCATCATGCCGATTGCGAGAAGCGCAACGGCAATCCCACATTCCGAAACGAAACCTGGATGCAAGCACTCGCCATACTGTGCAAAAGTGAACAGACTCGGAATTCAAATGGCTCTATGTAGATAGGGTACTTTCTGTGGCGACTGGCTTGGCGCATTCCGCCATGCCTTCACCAAGAATAGCCTCGGCTCACCTCGGAAGAAGGCGGCATCCCGATGAAGAAGTGTGATGGATGGCACTTCTGATAAAACATGGCCGTTTGACCACAGGAGCAAAGAAAGTGAAAGTCCATGGCTAGGAGCGCCCATATGCCCGGATCGAGGATGGGAGGAAATGCAAAATAACAGCTTCCAGAACTTTTTCGGACTGCGCGAAGCGCCGTTCAACGGCAACTTGGATCCTCGCTTTCTGTTCGTGACTCCGCAGTTCGAGAAAGCATTTTCAATGGTTATGGATGGTATCCATAACCGCAACTGTTTTGCGGTCATTACGGGCGAGGTGGGGACAGGTAAGACCATGTTGATGCATCGCTTGCGGCGACAGCTGATGCAGCAGGGCTTGCCGACGGCATTTCTTTTCTACACGCATTTGAACGGCACGCAGTTGTTGGATTTCATCCTCACTGGATTCGGCATTCCCTGTAAAACCGGCGAAACAATCGATAGCTGGAAACGCCTCGAGAAATGGCTGGTGGAGCGCCATTGCCGCGGTCAGACGCCGGTCCTGCTAGTGGACGAAGCGCAGGGCCTGCCTCTCGACGCGCTCGAGGAGATTCGCAAGCTGCTTAGCCTTGAGACTCCTCGGGGGAAGTTATTGCAGGTCGTGCTGGCAGGCGAGCTGGAACTGGAAGAGAAGCTCAAATGTATTCAGATGCGCGAATTGCAACAGCTGATAACGTCCCGTTGCAAGACAGCGACGCTCGATCGCGACGAAACCTTCAATTATGTTCGGAACCGGTTGCAGGTTGGCGGAGCCAAAAGCCAACCTCTGTTCCAGCCGGATACCATGGATGCGATTTACTTTCATTCGCGCGGCATCCCGCGGGTCATTAATGTTCTATGCGAGCAAGCGCTCATCAACGCTTGTGCGCACCAGGTCCATGTCATGGCGCCTCATCTCATTCAAGAAGTTGCGCTAGCCTTCCAATGGGAATACCGCAGGCACCTGCCCCCAACCGGAAGTCCTCCGAGTCTCGCGACTGTCGATTCGGCGCCAGTCCCGCGAATTGCAGCGCCAGAACTGCCGATTGTGGCCAGCCAGGAGGCTTTGAGCGAGCTACCCGCTGATTCGCCGGTCTCGCTTTCTGCTGAATCCACGGAGACAGGTTCAGAGGTTCTTCTGAAGAATCGAAGCCGCAACCCGATTCCGGACTCGCCGGCAACACCAGTTCAGAAAAGCATGAAGAACATAGCCTTGAAAACACTTTCTGCAAGAGCTGGAGAAAAACGGCAATCGGCAGAACTCACCAATTTGTCTTCGCGGCATCTTCTGGCAGAGTTTATCCAAGGGGTAGAGACTCAAATAAATCTCATGCATGCACCGGTACAAGCGAAGATTCGCGGGCGCGGGACCGGTCAAAACGCACCTCTTCCGCTCGCCATGAAGATCAAAAATCGCCGGGCGGAACTGCCGCGCGGGGCGGCAAGCCCCTTTTGCGCGTGGTGGTTCTATGGCTCGCCCCCAAGGTGGTGGAAGAATATTCCTGCAGTTATGAACTTTCCGCTTTCGCTCGCCATGAAGATCAAAAATTGCCGGGCGGGACTGCCGCGCAGGGCGGCAAGCGCCTTTCGGGCGTGGTGGTTCTATGGCTCGCCCCCAGGGTGGTGGAAGAACATTCCTGCAATTATGAACTTTCCGCGTTGGCAGCGCCTGTGCGTTTCACTTCAACGATGGCTAAGAGAGCCTGTTCGTCCTTTCCCGCGGGAGCTGGGGAAGTGGTACTCGGGCAGCACCAAGCGTAGTCTGACTGAAAAATAGATGTGAAGAAATAACTGGGGCAGTCTACGGTCGGGAACCATGAGACGGCGAGAGTATGGGCGTGTCCCACGAAACCATTTACCGCAGCCTATTCATCCAAGCGCGAGGAGTGCTGAAACAAGAGCTGATTCAGCATCTTCGATCGAAGAGGCGTATGCGCCGCTCGCGGCAATCCCATGCTAGCGGACACCGCAGTGGTCAGATCGTCGTTGCCATTTCCATTCGAGAAAGACCCGCAGAAATCGAAGACCGCGCCATTCCCGGTCATTGGGAGGGCGATCTGTTGGGTGGCACCAAGAACAGTCACATCGCAACCTTGGTGGAACGCCATTCGCGTTTTACCGCGCTGGTCAAGGTGCCCAGCAAAGACACGGCTGCGGTCGTGGCTGCGCTGAGCCGGCACGTTCGGAAACTCCCAGCGGCACTGCGCCGCTCGTTGACCTGGGACCGGGGGTTGGAGATGGCCAAGCACAAGAGCTTCACGGTGCGATTATAAGACGTGATACCATTTGCATGCAATTAACGAAGGAAGTGCCTTGTGATCCCCCTCATTACGTTTGCTTGCGCGTTGGTCGCGCTGATCATTGCAATTATACACGGGACAGGTAAAGGCAACCGGCCACCGCTTTGGATTGCCGTCGCGCTGCTCGCAATCGGCCTAATGCTTCCTTGGCTTATTGGCATGTTGATACGGTAACCTGACTCCGGCATGGGCTTTGGATTGCCAGTTTGCTGTAAGGCCGTTTCTCGGGATGTGGCCGCATTGAGTGGGCGATGGGATCATCTCGACAGCTAACCGAGACTGAGCCTGCTTTCGAAGCTGGTCTTATCGCGACAAATGTGTGATCTGGCGTCGCGTCATCCCAACCGTGGACGCTTACTAGTTACAGTGGTGTTCGATGCACAAACTCTGCTAGACGGGGCTATCGGCGCACATCATGGAAGACCGAACCTTGACTGGCAAGCAGTATGAATCGGTCAATGGCCTCCAACTCTTCCGGGTTGAAGCGGTCTTGGACTCGATTCCTCAACTGTACAGAAAGTATCACCCATTCGTGACTTGACGTGCCAGGATGAGTTTTTAAACTATCTGGTAAAGTGCTCGGTTCTGAAACACACCGCCGATGAACCGCGTGCATGTGGTCACTCAGTTCACGTTCCGAATTGTACCAACCCTCGCATTCACTACAGGTGATTCGAGCCGCTTGTGGTTGTGCCATGTAGGTTCACCTCCTAAATCTTCTATCGCTTCGGCTCCAGAACATCCCATGCCCCCGTCCTACAAGCGCTTATGTTTAGCGTGATCTCCCGACGAAAGATGTGTCCTAGATCACATTTCGATTTATTGCGCCGTAATGCTTCACTGTGGCCAACGGAGACACTACTAATTGTCGGTTTAGAATGCGAAATATCGTGATAAACGTGGCGAAGTCCCGATAAGTTCTATAAAAGGAAAAG
>PLUM01000077.1 GCA_003165465.1 Acidobacteriota bacterium | reverse complement strand
TGTCGTGAAACTTTACACTGAAGCCCGCGCCACTAACCCCCGCGCAACAAATGCTTTGCGAAGAAGAGCAGGTTCGCGGGACGCTCCGCGAGACGCCGCATGAAGTACGGAAACCAGTCCTGGCCGAATGGGATGTACACGCGCACGCGATATCCCTGCCGCACCAGGCGGCTCTGCAGATCCGCGCGGATTCCGTAAAGCATCTGAAATTCGAATTTATCTTTGGTGATGTTTTGCTCGGCGGCAAAGCGGATGGCCGCGTCGATCAGGTTCGGGTCGTGCGTGGCGAGTGCCGGATAGGTCCCGGTCGGCAGCAGGATTTTCATCAGCTTGATGAAATTTGCGTCCACGTCCTTCATGCGGCGGAACGCAATCCGCGAAGGCTCCTTGTACGCGCCCTTGACGAGACGGATGCGGCAACCGATGCCCAGCAAGCCGCGCACATCTTCCTCACTCCTATAAAGATACGCCTGAATGACTGTGCCCACGGCGGGGGATTCCGCGCGAGCCTGCTTGATCATGCGCAGCGTGCGGTCCGTGTAGAGCGAGCCTTCCATGTCGACACGCACGAAATTGCCGAGTTCCCCGGCGCGGCGTGTGACCGCGCGCAACTCCTCGGCGCAGAATTCCTCTCCGAGGTCGAGGCCGAGATGCGTGAGCTTGAGCGAGACGTTCGCCTCGACGCCCTCCGCGGCGATCCGGTCGAGCGCCTCGATGTACGCGGCCCGCGCGCGCTCCGCATCCTCGCGCGTCCCTACATTTTCGCCCAGATGATCGAGGGTCGCGGACATTCCGGCCATGTTGCAGGCGCGCACCGCTTCGATGGCGGGCGCCAGATCCTCGCCGGGAACAAATCGGCGAGCCATGCGGCGCGTTATGCCGTGGGAAGTAATCCAGCGGCGAAGCCGGGAACTTTTTGCGAGCTTGAGCAGCAACGCGCGTAACATCGGGGTGGCTCCGGCGACGCCGCCAAAAGAGGGGCGATTTCAGAGGCCCGGATGGGCCTCGAGAAATTTTTCGGCGTCGATCGCGGCCATGCAGCCCGATCCGGCGGCGGTCACGGCCTGCCTGTAGTGATGGTCCTGCACGTCGCCCGCGGCAAACACGCCGGGAACCTTGGTCTGGCTGCCGTGATGCGTGAGGAGGTAGCCGTTTTCGTCCATGTCGAGCTTGCCGCGAAAGACCTTCGTGTTGGGCTCGTGGCCGATGGCGACAAAAACGCCTTCCACGGGCAGCTCGGATACTGCCTTCGTTTGTGTGTTGCGCAGAATCATCTTTTCCACGCCGCCCTTGGAGACATCCCGAATGTCCTCGACCACGACCGGGGTTACAAATTGGATTTTCTCGTTGGCGCGCGCGCGATCGACCATGATTTTCGAGGCGCGAAATTCCGAACGCCGGTGCACGAGATATACTTTATTGGCGAACCGCGAAAGAAAATTCGCTTCCTCCATCGCCGAATCGCCGCCCCCGACCACCGCAATGTCCTTGTTGCGGAAAAAATAGCCGTCGCAGGTCGCGCACGTAGAAACTCCGTAGCCGATCAGCTTGCGTTCGGACTCCAGCCCGATGAGGCGCGCCGTGGCGCCCGAAGCGATGATTAGCGAGAGGGTTTCGTACGTCTCGTTGCCCGCCGTAATCTTGAACGGCCGCTTGCTCAAATCCACATCGGTGATCGCGCCGGACTTGAACTCCGCTCCAAAGCGCTGCGCCTGCTTGCGCATGTTTTCGATCAGCTCCGGACCCAGAATGCCGTCCGGAAATCCCGGAAAATTCTCGACCATCGTCGTGAGCGCAAGCTGCCCGCCGGGTTCCAGGCCGTCGATGACCAGAGGTTTCAAGTTCGCGCGCCCCGCATAGATCGCGGACGTCAGTCCGGCGCAACCGCTCCCGATGATGATGACATTATTCAAAGCAATCTTCTCCCTGCCTGTGATTAGATTCACCAACATGACGCCGCGATGCAACCCGTGAAAAAGAAAGTTTAGCATCCCGGCGCTCGCGGGCGCTTCCCTAAAATCGCAACCTTCCTTTTCGACGGCCATGCTGGCCTCTCCGCCTGGAATGGGCCATAATGCCAATGTATTTTACCGCCACAGGAGGTGGTCTTGAGCCGCGCACCAGGCACATACGCCGTGTTTGATACTTCACAGGGGACAATCGTCATCCGCCTGTTCGAAAAGGAAACCCCGAAGACGGTCGAGAATTTCATCGGCCTCGCGGAAGGCACCAAGGAATTCAAGGACCCGAAAACCGGGCAAAAAACGAAGCGCCCGTTTTACGACGGCCTTGTTTTCCACCGCGTGATTCCCGAATTCATGATTCAGGGCGGATGCCCGCTCGGAACGGGAACCGGCGATCCGGGCTACCGCTTTGCCGATGAATTTCATTCGTCCCTGAAACACGACAAGCCGGGAAAACTCTCGATGGCCAACGCCGGACCCGGCACAAACGGCAGCCAGTTTTTCATCACCGTGGCGTCGACGCCCTGGCTCGACAACAAGCACACCATCTTCGGCGAGGTTGTCGAAGGAATGGACATTGCCACCAAGATTTCGAAAGTGCCGCGCGGATCGAACGACAAGCCGAACGTGCCTGTCGAATTGAAATCCGTGAAGATCGAACGCGTCTAATTAGGACCGAAACGAACATGCTCACCCCGGCCAATTTATTCCGGATGATGACCGAGTTCATTTTTATTTTGCTCGGCGGTTTTCTGGTTTGGCTGGGGTTGAGCAACCGGTTCCTCCATCCTCCGAATTTCAATCCGCGCAGTCCCGCATGGCTCGGCCTGGGGGCGATTCTCATCTACTGGGGCGCGCGTGCATGGGTCGGCACGTCACGCGCGGCGCGCACTTCCTCTCGCACGGTCGCCCGCGTCGGCGGCAGTTCGCTAATCCTCGTCGGATTCATGATGCTCGCGCTCGTCGTTCTCGAGTTCCGCGCGGTGGGCATGGTGCTGGCCGCGGCCGGGGCGGTCCTGGCGATGCGCGGTTTTCTGGCGGCCGTGCTGTCCCTTCGCACGGATTAACCGTGATGCGGAAAAAGTTCCAAACCCTTTTGTCATTCCGAGCGAAGCGAGGAATCGCTCTTTCTTTTTCCGGGCTTAGATCGAAGAGAGATTCCTCGCTTCGCTCGGAATGACAAAATAAATTACTCTTTTCCCGTGTTCTGTAACGGCCGCGAATTTCTCTCAAGCGACAGGAGGAGTGATGCTCAAGGAATTCAAGGCATTTGCCATGCGGGGAAATGTGCTCGATATGGCCGTGGGTATCATTGTCGGCGCGGCGTTCGGCCAGATCGTCACGTCGTTTGTGCAGGATATAATGATGCCGCCGATCGGAAGACTTGTCGGACACGTCGATTTTTCAAATCTTTTTGTGAACTTGTCCGGCACGCACTACGAAACCATCGCGGCGGCCAAGGTGGCGGGCGCCGCCACGCTCAACTACGGCCTCTTTCTGAACACGGTCATCAACTTCTTGATCGTCGCGTTTGCCGTGTTCCTGCTCGTGCGCCAGGTCAATCGACTCGCGCCGAAGCCCGTTCCCGCCCCATTAACGCGCGATTGCCCCTATTGCCTGAGCGCGGTGCCGGTCAAGGCGGTGAAATGCGCGCACTGCACCTCCGAACTCACCAGCAGTTCACAATCGCTGCCCGGCTAATTGCGCGGCATCCAACGCGGACGTAGGTTTCAGAGCCTGCGGGCCAATTCGATTCCGAAAAAAGAGCCAGCGGCTAAAGCCGCATTGATTCCTAGCACTTTACGGCACGGCTGAAGCCGCGCCCTACAAAGATTTGACAGTTGCCACAAGGGATCTAAAGCCTGCGCCACGGACCATCACTTGGACTTCCCCTTTTCCTCGTGATAGTCCATCTCTGTGTTGACCTCCCAGAGATCGTTCTTGTCCGTCTTGCCGGAGATGATGTCGTCCACCGCCATCATGGCCGTCAGCATGGAGTGGTCCTGGTTGTTGTAGCGATGCATGCCATTGCGGCCGACCAGGAAAAGGTTTCCATAGCGATCCACATGCTCACGAATCTCGGAAAAACGGTCATAGGTCCCGAAATACGCCGGATACGTCTTTTCGATCCGCATGACGGTCGAGTCCAGCACCTCGGCGGTGTCGATGATGCCGATCCGGCTAAGTTCCTCTGTCGCGAGCGCGACCATGCGCTCGTCGGATAGTTTCCAGATCTCGTCCGTGTCGTTGCAGAAATATTCGAGTCCCAGCCAGACATTCGCCGAATCCGCCACCAGGTACGGGCTCCAATTGTTGAACACCTGGAGCCGGCCGAGTTGCACGTCGGGTTCCTGAATGTAGATCCAGTTGTCGCGGATTAATTGCTTGCCCTGCGGCGTTTCGTCGCTGATCTTCAGCGAGCGCAGCAGCAGGCCTACGGTGATGAAATCCCTGTAAACCAGCCCGTCCGACACTTCCAAAACGTTTTTGGGAGGCGCAACGTCGAACGACCGCATAATCTCCTGCACCGGAGCCGTGGAGAAGAAATAGTCGCCCTCGAACGTGTTCCGCACCCCGGCAGCACTGGTGGTTTCCAGCGCCTTGACCTGCCAGCCGTCCGTGATCAGCCGCTCGGCCCGGCAATCGGTGTGGATCTCTCCACCCATTTCAAGGACGCGGCGGGCAACCTCTTCCCACATTTGCCCGGGACCGAACTTGGGATACAAAAACTGTTCAATCAACGAGGTCTCGGTGCCCTTCTGGCCAATGCTGCCGCCGCTCCTCTTGAATATCTTCCGCACGGCATGCAACAGAGTCGACCAGACCGAAAGGCCCTTGATGCGCTGCGCTCCCCACTCGGCGCTGATCTCGTTGCAGGGTACGCCCCAGACCTTCTCCGTGTAGGACTTGAAAAATGTGCCGTACAATTCCCGGCCGAAGCGGTTGATAAAAAACTGCTCGAGAGTTCCCTCATTTTTAATCGGAAACAACGCGCTCTTCACGTAGCTCACGCCAATCTTGAACGTGCGCCACAGCCCAAGCTTGAGCAGGGTGTCCTTGGTGAGCGAAATCGGGTAATCGAAGAAACGCCGCAAATAATAGATGCGGGACTTGCGGGCGCGCAGCAGCATGACGCTGTCCGTGGCGGCCGGGTCGGCGCCGGACGCGGAGGACGCAATCTCCTTCTCCATGCGGTGGTATTTGATGGCCGCGGGACCGCTTTCGGACGCCTGGAGCGGGAGCATCTGCAACCACCACTCCATGACGCGGTCGGATTTTGAAAAAAAACGATGGCCGCCAATGTCGATCCGGTTGCCCTTGTAGTTCACCGTACGGGAAATTCCCCCCATCATGTCGCTCTTCTCAAGAACGATCGGCTTGACGTCGGTGCGCGTGAGCAATTCGTAGGCGGCAGTCAGCCCCGCGGGGCCCGCACCGATGATGATGGCAGTTTTAGGACGATTCATATTTTCCTTTTTACCGGGAGCGCGGGGCGGAATTTTCCGCAGGACCCGCGGGTATGGATTTTGCGATCGATGGAGAAATGTGTTGGTCCACACCGGCCAACATCGGGGAAGCCGTTTGGGGCGCGGCGTCCCCATACGCCAGCCTCATCGGAGCCATGACCTGATCGTAGGGCAAAATGAGCGACGCTGCATCTCCCAAGGTCGTGTACGAGACTTGCCGGTCCGGATAGTATTTCAGCAGTTCTTTGTTTCTCAAGTAGCCCATGTCACGCGCCCAGACGGTATGGGCATCGTCGATATCCGCATTGTTATAAACCCAATCGTGCGAGGCCATTTCCCTATGACGATAATTTACGATGACCAATTGCTTTGCGCTGCGCGCACTAAGCTCCGATTGAATCCGCACCCGTTGAATAAACGCCGGCATGGGATATGTGTTGGACGCGGAGTTGAAACTGAGTCCCAGCTCGAAAGGATCCAGCATGGCTTGGGCAATCGGGCTGATTACAGCCAGGGCAAGCACAATTGCCAGGGCACGCGACCCCCAAACGCCATACTTCAACTGCGAGTTCCTGAAGTAGCGCACGCCACACAGCAGCACAAGAAGCACCGCGCCCGTGGCTGGAGCCCCATAATGTGGATTGGCAGGCCACACTTGCACAAGCATGGCAGACACCAGCACAGCCAACGACAGAAGGACCGCGCGCATCTTGCCGCGCCACATCACATAAACGCCCGGCACAATCAACAGCGAGATCGGCCAAATGAAAAATCCGTAGTAAACACTAATCTTGCGGGTGATGTAATCCAGGATGTTGTCTTTGTATCTCAAGTAGTTCAGATAATCGTAGAAGATGTAAAACGTCTTCATCGACTGATGCCGATACTGCGGAATGGGATTAGGCTTCTGCAGAGGAAACGGCTTGCTGATATGGTAGGCCTGAAAATTCACTTGATAGGGCATGAGCAGCGGATTTCCGGTTCCGCGCCAGTTGTAGTACGACATCCACGCCACGCCCAAAACCAGCAGCACCATTGCCGGAGAAAGTATTTTCACCGCCACTCCCCAGGTAATCTTTCCGCTCCTGATTCCTTTGACCAACATGACCACGAACGCAAGAACCAGTGGAATGCTGAACAGGAACCCTTCCAAGGGGCGGCTGTTTGCCAGAATCAGTAATCCGCCAGCGAAAATAAGGGCCGTCTGAACCTTCGGTTTGCTTTCAAAGCGGGGCAGCGCCCCTAGAATAAGCGCTCCGCCGAGTGCCGGGACCGATCCGCCATAATAAGAATTCGTCCAATAGGAAAATATTCCGAAGCGTGCACACACAAAGGCCGCTCCCAGCAACGCCCAGGGCGCCGGCAGCCAGCCCAACAGCATCCAGTAGATGGCGCCACACATCAGCGCCGTGCTGAGCACGATTCCGATCCACGGCACACCTGTAAGCTTTTGCCCGATGGCGAGCGCCATTCCTTGCGCCGGCGGATACATGGATTGATAGGTTGGCAGCACATTGATGTGAAAGGACTCAAAATGCACCCACATCGGGCTGGGGGCGTTCGTCAATTGTCCGTGTGCGAATGTGTCCGAAGCGAGAAGTTGGCTGAACTCGTCGTGCACAATCGGAATAGGAACGGGAATCCAATGAAGCAGCGCAATGCGAACGAACATCACTCCGAGGACGAATGCAGCCAGCCAAAACCGCTTATACTGGCTGACCTCACGAAGCCGGCTCTCGGCTTTCTCGATCAGCATGGGCCGATACCGAGCCAGTACAATAGTCAAAACAATGACGATGGCCCAAAACAGCAACTCCAGTGCAAGCAACCGCAAGCCATGGTCATCCTCGCCGCCATACAACAGGCGCGGTAGCAGCCCCAGCATTTCATCGTGGCGCATTAATTCCTCTGTTTAGCTACGGAACAGTCTTGATCCGCTTGATCGAGTGGACCGCAGCCTGATCTTAAAAGGCTAGACTTCTTTTGCGCTGGTGTGAATAGCCCGCAAGTACACGTGTGTCCAAATCATAGATAACTAGACGCCCGTCGCATGGTCTTTGCGTGCGGTGCGTGGGTTTTGGTGAGGCGGACTTCAGCCTGCGGAAGGCGTGATTTTGATAAAGATTCCGTTTTATTGCGATTTCCATTGATTCTCGTGCAATTAAATAGTTATCTACACGAGGTGCGTGTTTCGCGGGCGGCCCCCCCTCACCACTGGTCGTCGCTCCTTTCTTTCTGCTTCGAGGCATAAGTCATATTTAATTTCGGTCCATAGGCAGCGGCCCCCTTTTGCGCTGAGAAACGCCCTCCGATTACCGCCTCATCTTGGTTAAGCCGACGATTGTGCATAGGACATATAGATGTAAAACTAGATCGCAGGACAGTGTTAAGCTTTCGACGCAACGAGGGCGGAAAATACCGCTTCGCCAGAATGTTTCGGGATATAACCACCGGAAAGGAACCGGGCCGGACACATTTTCTTCCATCTGGCTGGAAAGGATCTGAGCGATTGGCAGGCATTCGCCAAAACCAACGATGATTACCTTTTATTCCACACCTAAACCGTTTCGCGGGCATATTGGCGTCATTCAACGGAATGCCCTCCAGAGCTGGAAACTCGTGCATCCGGATGCGGAGGTCATTCTCTTCGGCAACGAAGAAGGTGCCGCCGAAGCTGCACGCGAGCTTGGGGCGCGCCATGAACCTGAAGTCGACCGGAACTCACTCGGGACACCCTTACTCTCGAGTTTGTTTGATCGCGCCGACCGGCTGGCCCGGCACGACCGGCTGTGCTTCCTGAATGCGGACATTCTTCTCACTGACGATTTTCTCGCTGCCTCCACGAGACTGGCCCAACTTCATGAGCGGTCTCTGATGGTCGGCCGCCGTTGCAATTTGGATATCACGCAACCGTGGGATTTTTCGAAGCCGGACTGGGGCCAGCGCCTCCGTTCCATGGCCCGCGAGCACGGCAAGCTACAGCCACCACAGTCGATCGATTATTTCGTGTTCCCGCGGGGCCTGCTGCGCGAGCAGGTGCCGCCCTTCGCCGTAGGGCGTCCAGGATATGACAACTGGCTCCTTTGGAAAGTTCGTTCGATGCGCTTGCCCGTGGTGGATGTGACTCAGGTTGTGCTGGCAATTCATCAAAACCACAATTATGCACATCATCCGGGTGGACAAGAAGGTCTCTGGCAGGACGTCGAAGCACAACAGAACCGCGCACTGGTCGGCAAGGGGCACTTTGCCACGCTCAACAACGCGACGCATCGGTTTACGCCGAATGGCCTGCGTCCCAACTATTATCATTGGGTTAAACAGGCGAAGCTCAAGGCTAAAAGGCTCCTCTTTGGGATAGAGCAGGAATTTTATCTTAGGTAGACTAGTCTGGTTGTCCTATCGGCGGCCCTGACCCGCATCGACGTCGTTTTAGTAAACGGGCGTTCCTCTGCGCGTAGTATGCGCAGGTTTTGCACTATCGATTCGTCAGATTAGCAGTTCCACGAGCACGAGGGATACAGCCGATGCCAGATATAAACACTGGCCATATGCCTTTGGTGTGCGCCTCAAATCACCGCAGAACAGTAGCACGCAAGGAGTATGGCGGAGAGGGTGGGATTCCACCCAAGCATCCTAAGAAATTCCCAGTGGCGATGGTAAAACTCAAGTCCTTTAGAGTCAACCAGAGAATTCTCGAAAAACCATTTTGCCAGTGTCAATGGGCAATCTGAGGTCTGGGATTTCGTTCGNNTAAGCGGTGGAGCGCACGTTGACGTGACGTCTCCCTTACAAGCATCTCGATGCGGAATGGCTCAGCATCGTCGGGGCGTTTCCGAAGCGCTGGTCGTCTAGTGGTCAGTTTCCGCAGGCAGGATCAGCCCGTGCTATAAACTCTCATGCTCAGAATCGTCGAACGGTGGCTGCTTTTCAAGTACGTCGGTCGTGAATTCACTCCGCTGTCGAAACCGTTCACGACAAAGGAACAAGCGGAGAAGGCGCGGCTGAAGTACCCGGAACGTGAGCGCAAGACCATTGGGGTCGGCGTGATCCGAACGAACTCCTAAGCTCCAAGATCGAAGAACCCAAGTAGCTTGCATATAATCCACCTCAGAGGTGGGTTCGGTGCGACTCTCCTTCGAGCACGCACTGATTGAGGTCTGGCGACAAGTCCTCGTCGAGAACGCCCACGTGGTCGAGCTAGGCACAGGGCGTTACCCTGTTCGCCTGACCCCGAAGCGCCGCTTGCGAGGGGTGGATTTCGTGTTCGACAGGAACAAAATTCGTGGACTTGAGCAAAATCCCGAAACCAAATCCCAGTGGGCGCAGATGGCACGCTCCGGCAAAAAAGTGATGCAATTCCTGAGCGAGGGACGCTACGTGGCGAACGTGGTTGATGGGAAGGTGAACCTCTACAGTAGGCAAGCGGGGAGCTAAAGGCCGCCAATTCCGAGAAGTTCTCTTGTCGTATTGTGGCCCGCGAGCCGGATCGCCCCAATTCCCACATTCCGATAAGACCGTTTCTCAGGCCCTATCCTGGTTCGGGTGAGGTAGTGGATTACTGCCGGTTACGCCGTGATCCAGTCACAATCCCGCGCGGGAGTCCCCCTGTCACAGGGGTAGAATCCGCCGGGAGGCAGATATTGCGTTCGTCTCGCAACGGACAATTACGGGCCGGGCACCTGGGGTTCCCGGCCCCATTTCCTTTAACGGTCGTGATCCTTACCTAGTTCATGGATTTTGTAGTGGTTGCGAAATTTGCCATTGTCGCCATATTCCCAAACGTCGCCACTGCGGCTATCGAAGAACGCGTGGTTACCACCGCTATACGAGAATTGGAGACCGACGTACTTTCCTTGCGCCAGGGCGGACTGGGGTTGAAACAATGGTGTCCACCTTCATCGGAATCCTCAGAGGGGGAGGGCACCTGCCTCAGAAGCAGCAGCACTCTCAATTTCGTGAAACTCAGTTTCAGCATTTGAACTTCATGCACCACCCATTCGGACCGCAGACCTTCACGGAATGGATCGAGAACGAGACTGCGAAGACCCCGGTAGTAAGGTGCGAATGTCACGGGCTATCGCAGCACGAGTGCCGGTAGTACGTTCGAATGGAAGCGAGTTGCAACGGCTCCTCTGAAGGCGGGGCAGAAGCAAAAGGGAGGAGCCAACACGCAATACCGGAGTGTATGGGGCACCTAGAACTCGGCGATGATTCGTGGGTCAACAGCCTAAATTTCTTTCGATGCAACAGCTGGGTGAAGTATCCTATCGAGGAGAGAGGTAGACCAAGAGTTGCACCTCTGTGGCTGAAGACGTGTTAGGCTGAGTCGGCGGCGATCTAAATTGGAAATTCCGGCTAATTAATATTGATCCGTAACCATGAGAAGGGGAACGAATTGTCCACAAAAATCAGAACAATCATCCTCGCCTTAGCAATACTGAGCATTCCATTAAGTCTTTTAGCTGCGGATGATCCCATGATGGGGACCTGGAAGCTGAACGTTTCCAAGTCGCAATTGGGAAATCCGGCTCCGAGGAGTATTATCCGAAAACACATACCAGTCCCTGGCGGCGTTAAGGTGGTCCAGGATCGAGTGGACGCCGAGGGGAAAACAAGCACTGGAGAATTTACCGTCAAGTTTGATGGCAAGGATTATTCGATCAGTGGTGACCCGTTTGTCGACAGATTGTCGTTGAAGCGCGTGGACCGATACACAGTCGATGGCATAGGCAGGAAAGATGACAAAATAGCGACGACGTTCCGCTGGCAGGTCTCCAAAGACGGAAAGACGCTCACCTACACAACGAAGCGGTTATATCCGCCGGAGAGAGTTGGCACGATCGTTCAGATTTTGGATAAGCAAGAGTAGAAGACGCAATCAACGCCATTTCATGTTGGCTGGAAGTCTGACGCCCGCGGTCGATGCATCTCAGAAGAGCTGCGTTAAAATAGTTAACAAAGCGATCTTTCACAAGTAAATAGCCTCTCCAAGAAATGTTTCAGATAGCTTAGTCTTTTTGAACTCCGCGAGCCCCCATGTGAACAGGCCCCCCGGAATATCACGCTCCGAGTCGCGTTCACGACGGCGAAGGGAAGGAAAGGGCGGTTTTGAAAGCTGCTATCTCCTATCCCGACAACTGCGGCGCGGAGTCTTATAGGAGCGCGCTGAAAGTACTACACCCTCAAGCTGCCGTGCGCGGTCGGTGCGCGCTAGCGGTACTGCTCGGGGACACTACTTTCCAGCTCTCACGTTCGCGAAACTCAATCGCAGGGCACATTCCGATAATCCCGGCTTTTGTGGCCCAGACCAGCGCTAAGCGAGAACGCTGGCTTCTCTGATTCATTCGAACATGTCAACGATTCACGGGCTGGAGCAATCCGGAGGGACGAGCTATCTCGTCATTGAATTCATGCTCCGCGAGACGTTGCAAGAACGGGTGAAGCAAGACAACGCCCCGCGGCGTTTTTCTTCCACCGACTGGTCTCCATCTACCTACTGAGCGGGCGCTACTTGCTTTCCGCCTTCGCGAACTTGGCATTGTCAATCACCACATTTTCCTGGACCTTCTGAACGTGAATTGTGGCACTGATCGTAGGGCTGACAGCGAGGATTCGGATCAGGAACGGGAGTTTCACGCCGTCGCCCACATCGCGATAGTCATCGTACTCTGTCCCGGTAGGGAGGTCGCCAACCGTGGTTCGGACGGTGGTTATCTTTCGCAGGAGTAGGCCGGACTGCGTATCAAAGAAGAGTCGCTCGGCGAAGTCGTCCGGCAGGTAGCCGAGGACCAAATACGCTTCGCGCTCGCCCACCTTCTGTTTGCCCTGAACCACCAATCGAGTGTATTCCTGCTTCAGGTTCAGACATTCGTAGAAGTCGGCGGCTCGCTTGCCCCGCGTCTGCGCTACCCCGGCGGCTTCGGTCACGTGGCCGTGGGCGTCCTGCGACCACACCGTGTTGCCATCAAAACCGTCCTCGGCAATTCCATCAGGCACTTGCGTGACAGTTACTGTCAGATTCGGAGCCTTCTCATATTGCTCGACGTGCAACAGTGCTGGCAGGGGGACCGTAGGAAGCGACAAGTTCTGTTGCGTCACGGTGATCAAGCGGCTGGTAACTTTTCGGATGGCCTGCTCACCACCTAGCGCTTCCACGTACTTCGCCAAGATCTGGTCCGCCGTGGGAAGTGCAGGCTGCGGCTCGCGTTCCGCCAGCATATCTGCCTGTTCCGGAAGCGTCAGCAGGGCGATGGGGATGCTTGAGCCGTGATGGCAGGAGTTGCAAGTTACTATGGGCAGCCCGCCAAATGAGCTTTTGTTGATCGCGGACACCATTGTAATCATTTTTCTCGCGCTTACTTTCGTCTCCTTGTCGTCCTTTGAAAAGTCGCTCACGTGGCAGAAAAAGCAGCCCACACCGAGTGAGCCTTCGAACACCCGCATCGTTGGATTTAACTGATCGGCAGGGATTCCCTGGAGCACCTGGATATTGTTGTACACTTGCTCGGCTGTCTTGCCTTCGAGTGACAGCGGTGCCTGCTGCCCCCGTGCGAACAGGGCGGCCGCAAGCATGAGACTGAAAGCGGCACCCAACGCTCGCCTGGAAACTAGTGTGCCCGACATGAACAAATTGTTCCTCTCCTTCGAATTTATGAGAGCTACTCCATAATTGCTGAACAAATACATCGTGCAGCGTAAGCTGCTTATCGGTTTTTGTAAATCCTCCATTTTTGTTCTTGTTGTCAGCTCAAAAAGATATGCGCTCAGCAATTCCCAATTGACGATGAACATTATCATCCTGCATCCATTCGACCTATGCGTGCAGCCGGATTTGCAGCGTTCCACAACGCAGCGTCTCCCATGACGTAATAAAAAAGCCGTTTCACATACTGGCAAACGCGATTCCCATTCACCGACAGGTCAGTGCTTCGATTCTCCGCTCCGTCAAGTGCACTCGCTGCGCAACACCGGTTCTATGATTTCAAGGTCTGGAGCCTGAAGAAGAGAGTAAAAAAGCTCCACTCTATGCACAGGAATCCACTGAAGCCTCGATTGGTCGCTCATCCGAAGGATTGTCCGTGGAGTAGCTTTTCGTTCTATTCGAAGTCCAAACAAGCGTTGATCTGTATCGATCCGGTCCGTTGAGGATCAACTGAAAAAACCATCGACCGTCGAAAACCGTGAGGGATCGGGCACGCGTAAATTCAAAACCAAAAATTGCGCGCACAACGAAACTACCTTGCGCCCGAGATTCACTCCGCGGGACCAAAAAACAAAGGAATAGATTCCGGCGCGGGCGGATGGCCCAATTTCCAGGGGTGCCGCAAGGCC
>PLUM01000104.1 GCA_003165465.1 Acidobacteriota bacterium | reverse complement strand
AGCGAGGAAGACGCGAAGAAACCGTATGTCGAAGTGAGCGGCCGCAAAGGGCTGGGCGTCAAGGCCGACGATCTGCTGGACCGGCTAGAAGCCGCCGCGCGCGCCGAAGTCGACGAGCGCCACCCGGACACGCCGGACGTGGAGCGCGCCGCCATCGGGCACGCCATCGCCATCGGCGCGCTGCGCTATTTCCTCCTAAAATTCACGCGCACGGCCACCATCGCGTTCGACTTCAAGGACGCTCTCAGCTTCGAGGGCGAAACCGGACCGTACTGCCAGTACGCCGTCGTCCGCGCGCGCAACATTTTCCGCAAGCTGCGCGATCAGCAGCCCGGTTTTTCCATGGCGTCGCTGGAAACCGTGGACGCCAGCGCAACATCGGGATTTTTCGCGGGGTCGGAAGGAAACGCCTTGTGGGAAGTGGCGTTCCTAGCCGATTCGCTCGACACACAAATCGACACCGCTGTCGCCGCGCAAGAGCCTGCCTTCGTCGCCAAGTACGCCTTCCAACTCGCGCAGGCGTTTAATCTTTTCTATCACCACCACCACATCCTCACGGAATCCGACCCCGCCAAGAAACTTTTCCTACTTCAACTGAGCCGCCTCGTGGAAATTCAACTTGTCGCCGCGCTGGAATTGCTGGGAATCGAGTCGCCGGAAAAAATGTAGCAGTCTGGCGAGAATTGTAATTACCCTAGAAGTCTGCCTCACGGGAAAATTCGATCACCGCAAATGCGCAGTGCCCTGCTGCTGTGATGATCGAAGTCCCGTAGGGACGTTATACCGTAGCCCACTGTGGAAACGGTGGGTGCGTGCGTCGTAATGATTCATAGCCCCATAGGGGCGACATACGGTGAATGACGACGTGTGCCGCCCTTAAGGGGCTTTGGTTTGAAATTCCCGAATATCTGCCTTTCCAGAATGAGTATCGCCCACGGCGACGATACGCAGGATGACAAAAAACGGGTATCAAAAGCTATTGAGAGGTTGCTTCACGCAACTTCTGGCGGGCCTCGACCTCTTCATCGGTCAGGCGCGCGTCGTAGATTGATCGGGGTTCGATAGTCCGCGCAACAAGCGTTGCGATACCAACAATCAGCAGAAGCGGCAAAATGAACGATCGATAGCGACCAGTCAATTCCATCATCAGGACCACTGTTGAGATTGGGCCCTGTGTGGTCGCCGCCAGAACAGCTCCAGCACCGAGTACCGCAAAGAGACCAGGGGGAACACCGGGCCAGAGCCAAGACCATGCGTGGCCAAGAATAGCGCCCAACAATGCCCCCACAGTGAGCGAAGGCGTAAACAAGCCGCCGGGAGCGCCGCTGCGCATGCATAACACAGTTGCGGCGGGTTTCAGCAGGAATAGCGTCAACAGCAACAACGGTGCCGCCTGATTCATGAATGCCAACTGGGAGATGTCCCTGCCATTGCCGAGCACCTGCGGGACCCAGATCGAGACCACCCCAAGCAACCCCAGTCCCAATAGCGGCGCTGCCAATCGCTGCCAACCCGTTGGCCTGCTGCGATCGGCCCAGCTGATAATTCGAACATAACCGACTGAAACCACGCCCGCGATCGGGCCAACCAGTAGCGCCCAAACGACACACGAGATTGAGCTGGAATATGCGGGAATAATGTAGGTCGGCGCGTCGGGCAGCGCAAGCCATGACACCGCAGTGGCAACCACAGAGGCAAACATTGCAGGCAGCACGTACCGAAGTGCCAGCCTCCCACGCATTACCTCTAGCGCGAAAAGCGCACCTCCTAATGGAACGCCGTAGGCAGCTCCCATCCCCGCCCCTGCGCCACAGGCCACCAAAAGTCGGCGTTGCTCGTCGGACAAGCGTTCCCTGTCTGAGAAAAAGTTGGCGATCACCGCTCCGGCCTGCTTTGGTGCGCCTTCGCGACCAAGCGATACACCCATGCCGACATCCAGCACGGACAGCACAGCGCTGCCCAACGTGCGCACGGCGGGCATCCGCCCGGCATGGAACCAAATGGCAGCCGTCGTATCGATACCGTTACCGCTGGATACTTGCTTAAGGATGAGCTGTCCCGCGCCAGTCACGAGTCCGGCACCGAGCAATACCGCAATGTGCCTCCACACGCCGGCATGTTCGGCTGCGTCCAGTATGCTTGTACCTGAGCCATTCCAGGCAAGATGTTGCACCAATTCCAGAAGCCGGGTTAGAACTGCCGCGCCTATGCCTGTGCCGATACCGGTGAGAACGACCGCCAGCCAGAAGCGCGCTGCGCCTGGGCGTTCGAGCGTGGAGGGAATGGCGTCACCGCTGGGTATCGATGGCGTTCCGGGAGTAGTCAATGCTATCTCTGCTTTCCTCTCGCTGGCGTCGTTTTTCCAGCGTACGAAGATCTAACCTCGTCGAATCACACGGAGTTTCAAGGACTGCTCCGCCAAATCACCGATGTTTATTGTCAAGCCAGCCGTCACGAAAGCCTGCGCGACGAAGTCCTTCCACAATATAGCGGCAACCTCGAACAGTCTTCCAGATCAACTCCGACTGAAAATTTTCAATCATGAGAATAATTGGACCTTGATTCAAACCAAAGATCCAGGGAGACACCCAGCCGTGCTGATTCCTGCTTTTGTCGGGATAAGTTGAGTTAAAACTGGCGTCGAATCCATACGGGCTGCGCCCTTTCAAATGGAGGTGCTCAATCGCGTGACGGACCGTGTCGATTACAATCTCAGGCGCGAACGGGAGAGACGCAACTACCGCCCAGGGCGAAATGGTTCCATCGTCCGGGCCAAATGGCGCGCCCCGCGCAGTATAGTCGAAAAATTCCCTTCCGATACCGTCGACCTCAATAACGGCAGGCCCTGGTCCATCGCTCGCTGTTAATCCCCAGCCATATTTGTGATAGTGAGAAAATCCCTTGGGATTCTCGATTCCATATTTTCTCTGCACGTGGGTGGCCCGTCGGCTGTTCTCAAAATAGTCGATCCCCGTTTTTCTATTGAAATCATCGTGTATGCCGCGAAAATCCACCCACAGATGAGACATTTGATGAATGAATAGGGGTCCGGCATACAGGTGTTCTATGTCATAGATTTTTTTCCATTCAAATGTCGAGGTCCAATCTGTGTAGCCCTTGGGATCGATAGGAAATGTTGGTGATCCCAGGGCCAGCGCGTAAAGAATCAGAGCTTCGCTGTAGCCCGTATCCCATCGGTACGGAAGAAATCCTGACTCGGGTTTCCATCCGTGGCAGATGGTTGTCCCGTTATTCAGGGCCCATTGCCAATCAACGCGCCGGTAAAGGCCGTCAGCGAGTTCCCTTATCTCGCTCTCTGCTTCATTCTTGCCAGTGAAATAGTTTGCCGCAGTAAGAACTCCGGCCATGAAGATGGCAGAATCGACTGTCGACAATTCACATTGCCAGGCTCGACGGCCGGTCTGCATGTCGAGAAAATGGTAGTAGAATCCTTTGTATCCCGTTGCATCGGGTTCGGGACCTTGATGACTGGAATGAAAGAATCTCAAAAGCGTCAGAGTCCTTGCGATTGCTTCCGCTCGTGAAAGCAAGCCTCGTTCCACCGCCACCACGTAGACGCTGAGCGCCATTCCCACAGCGGCTATGCTCGAGGGTGATCCAGGCTTGGTCTTATCAGGGATCAAGCCATTTACGAGGCACGCTTCTTTACGAAAAAAATCGAAAGTCTCGCGCCGGAGACGATCCAGCATTTCCGAGTCTGTCCCCTCCGGATTGGAAACTGGCGGCAATGGATTCATTCTTGGCGCTCTCCTCGGAACTGCCTCACGATTAGGCAAATTCGATCGTGATCGCAGCAACGCTCTGCGGCGGCAAAGCCACAGCCAGATCAATATTTCCCTGTTCGTACGTCCACGGTTGCGATTCCTTCCGCAGAACCGAAGCCGTCTCCAGTTGCTTGACTTGCAATGCACTTAAGTATTCCGGTTCGCCCATCGTCTGCCAATGCCAACGTGGATTTGCGTGGTCTTCATCAATTCGTTCGATCCACGCGGTGCGCGGCGCCGGGGCGCCCGAAAGCCGGAGATTTAACAATTCAGTTTGAATCGGATGCCGGGGCATCGCCAGGTTGGTAATTATGATGGTTGCGGCGTTATTTTTACGAATTATCCACGCATCTACCGTCGGATGAACACCGTCGAATTCCAATCGTTCGGTGCCACAGCGATGCAGCAACTCGAATGCTCGATAAGCCGGTTTGGCGATTCCATGCAGATTCAGCAAGCCGAACCCGCCGTGAAACGGGACGGATGGAAAATAGTTCTCGGCAAAAATATCGGTGAATGTCCAAAAACTGTAGCCCTGGACGAGACCTTGCGCTTCCATGATGATTTTGGTGACGAAGGCCGCGGCAAACGACCCGTCATGCAACAGGTCACGCGGATTCGAGGAGATATTCCATTCCGTATAGTAGAGCGGCATGTCGCCGGATTCGGTGCGAGCTTTGCTGGCCTGCTCTTTCATCATCTCCCGTGGCGAATGTTCCAACTGCGTCACGGTATCCGCTCCAGGTTTACCAAACGCATCGGTCGGATAATGGTGCGTGCTGAGGAAATCGACGCGAAGCGCATTTTTCTTACAGTAATCCAGGAACTCTGGAATCCATTGGTTGTTGGCGGTTGCCGGTCCGCCCACTTTAAGTGATCCATCCACACTCTTGACGGCAGTAACGGTGTGGCGATAGAGAGTGAAGTAGTCCTCCTGCGATCCCGTCCAGAAAGCCTGGAGATTGGGCTCATTCCACACCTCAAAAAACCAGTTGCGCACTTCGGCGACTCCGTAACGTTCCACCCAATGTGCGGTCAGTTTTTTTATCAGCGTGGACCATTTCTCATAATCCTTCGGTGGAGTTACGTTTGCCTGGTAACGAAAAACAGTCGTATTTCCAGACGATAGCGTCGAGGGCATGAAGGACAGTTCGACAAAAGGCCGCATCCCTATGGACAGAAGAAAATCGAAAATCTGGTCCGCGTTGAAGAAAGAATAAAGCAGTTTCTCTTCCTCGCAGATGAGAGTGCCCATGTCGTCGGAAAGCAGCGCATGAAAACGCACGTATTGAAAACCCAATTCGTTGTGGCAGCGCAGCATCTGCGCTTGCCAGTCGGCCCGCAGCGCGAGCAGCGCGTGTCCGCTCCCAACGGTATGCTCCCAAAAATGCGGAAATGCTTTGGATGGCTGCAAAAAATCACACGTAAAGTCGGTCACGTTTTCTCCTAGCTGCAATTCCGGCGAGTGTTGCGCCGCGGTTCACCACCAGCACCGACCTGCTGTAGCCCGTCTCTTCAGAGGCGGGGGTTTTTGCGTGCTCTGCCATCTAAACCCTCGCCTCTGAAGAGGCGAGCTACAAATCCTGCGCCATCACTTCAGGCGTTCGGACACTAGATGGTCCGCGATACGTATGGCATTGGCGATGATGGTCAATGATGGGTTGACTGCGCTCGCTGAAACGAAGCAGGAAGCGTCGACAATATATAGGTTGTCTAGGTCATGTGCCTTACAGTTCGGATCGAGCACGCTTGACAACGGGTCGGTCCCCATCCGGCAGGTCCCGTTTTGGTGGCCTACACCTTCGAGGGGAATGCGTTTTTTGAAATAGGCGTGCAGCGGCACGGACGTGGCGGCGTGACCTGCTCTCCTAAGGACATCGACCCACCGGTCTTTGAGCCGCTCGAAGCTCTCCACATTATTGGGCGTGTAGGAAAGCTGAATGCGATAAGGAGCGTTGTCGGAAACGTTTTCGGACTCGTTCGTATGGCCGGTGTCTCCCGAGGGATGCGGGCCGCCTAGCCCTGGCTGGGTGTTTTGGACGGAGAGCGGCGTCGTGTTGTGCAACGTCACCCGGTTGTCCGCGTCGGGCAAATCCTCGGTGGTCAGCCACCAGGGTACAGCGTGGTGCTTCATCGTTTCGAGGACGAAGCCGGGTGTAAGCAGCGGCGCATCGCCTTTCAACATTTCGTGGTGGAAGCTGCCTATCGGTTGGACTTGTCCCAGCGGATATGGATAACTTGGGTCGCTATCCTTTAGATAGAAATCATTTGTGCCCCAGGTCTTCGTATAGGAGTCTTCATTTCGATCAGTCGAGATGGCGAGAAGAGCGTTCGCCTGGTGAACCATGAAATGTCGGCCCACCTGGTCGGAAGAATTGGCGAGGCCGTTGGGATGCCTGTCATTGGCGGATGCCAGAAGGACCACAGCAGAGTTGATAGCGCCTGCACAAAGGCAGAAGAGGTCGGCAGAATAACTCACGGTCTGGCCGTCAGTAGAAGGAGGAGCAAAGTCTTCAGAGCCGATGCCGTGTGCGGCGGAGCCTGAGTGAACCACCTCAACGGCAGTGATGGCTGCGCCATTCGCATTTGTGAGGAGGCGCGTCACCCGTGAGTTGGTCATCAAGGTTACATTCGGCAAGTGCAGGATCTGACGGATGCAATTGATGTCGGCATCGGATTTGGCGTGTATTAGACACGGATACCCGTCGCAAGTGTCGCAGCGCACGCATTTGGATTCGAGGGGAACAGCCTCATCCCGCTTGAGTCCGAGCGGGATGGGAAATGTGTTGATGCCCAGATTGCGCACGCTGTCTTCGATGGACTGCATGCCCGGTTCGTTGACGAGCGCAGGGAAAGGATATTTCTTGGAGTGAAACGGTTCGGAGGGATCAAAAGAGCTTCGATAACCGCCTGGTACGGTGGGAGCCGAGCCGAGGTCGCCGTGAACGTGAAAGAGTTCTTCTGCGCGGGTATAAAACGGTTCCAGATCGGAGTAGGAGATCGGCCACGCGGGAGAGATTCCACCCTGATGCTGGATCACGCCAAAGTCTTCCGCGCGCATGCGAAACATGGCGGCGCCGAAGACTTTTGTTTGCCCACCTACGAAATAGGACTGTTGCGGGTGTAAATCCTTACCATTTCTATCCTGCCAGATTTCTTTAGTGTGATAACGATTGTCCAGAAAAACGGCGGAGGTGTCCCAGTTGAGCTTTTCCTGTGGCAGGAAGGGCCCTCGCTCAAGGATCAAAATCTTCTTGCCGGCCTGCGCGAGGCACAGGGCAAGAGTTCCACCGCCTGCTCCGGTACCGATAACAATTGCGTCGTATTGTGTAGGCATGAGGACTACGTTCGCAGGCAGGCCGAGTCCAAGACATTCGCCAATATCAGTATAGATCGAGACACTAGATCGCGACGATTGCTATTCACACTTTAGCGCGATGCTCAGGCGCGTGACGATGTCCCGGGAAGTTACACAGAAACGGGCACGGGTAGCGCCGATCGGGATGCAGTTTCGCGCAAAGTATTCGATCAACGCCGAACTTTTGCAAGTAGATTTCCGCCGAGACCAACATCCCAAACAAAGGCGCCGCAAAGTATAGCCATTCCGCTGTCCAGATTCCCGCAAACACCGCCGAGCCCGTCGTGCGGGCAGGGTTAATGCTGAAACCTGACACGGGAGCAAAGAACAAGACGTAGAGCGCGATCAGCACCCCAACCGAGTAGCTGGTGTAAATCGCCAGAGACGGCCGATTCGTCATCCACAAAACCACCGCCATAAGCAGGGCAGACATGAAAAGTTCCGCGAAGAACGCCGCCGCCGTTCCATATTTGCCAGGGACTGTAACGGCATACTCAACGGCCGGATTTGCGAGCCTCTTGCCAAAGAAAGTGGCCGCCACCGCCACTCCCAATACTCCGCCCATAAATTGGAACACCACGTAGAAAATCGCATCCCAAGTGGAAATTTTGTGAAGGCGAAAATACGTTAAGGTGATGGCCGGATTGAAGTGCGCACCGGATCGTCTGCCCATTGGAGAATGAATGATTAAAACGGCAGTGAGGCCCATCGCGATGCCCATGAAGCTCCGCCGGACAATTGCGCTCGGGAATAAGTGAAGAGCTGGATAGGAAGGGTCGAAAAGGAAGACTGTAGACGCGCACGCCGAAAGCATGAAAAGCGCGAGTTCGGAAGCTTCAAACGCATAGAGGGACCAGTTACGTTCCAGAGCGCGAAACATTGGCGTATTTGAAATACCTTCGCCCATCGTCTGACGCAAGAAATCTCCTGCCTTGATTGCCAAGACTAAAAGGTAGTGAATCCCCTAAACCCTGCTACAGTCTCTGCGAATTTCAAGGATAGCACGCAAGAGATTGCCAGTTCCTTGCGGAAGCCAAGCCGCCGTCGGCCGTTTCGAAAACGAAGAATTGTTTGGGACGGGGGAATGAAAGTTGTGTTCCTATTGGGTTGGTTGCGCTGTTCAGTTTAGCCTAATCCAGTCGCAGAACACATGAGGATGATCCGATGAGATTGCAAGAAAAGGTAGCAGTAGTTACGGGGGCCGGAACGGGAATCGGTCAGGCCATCGCGCTTGCTTTTGCCGAAGCCGGCGCCTCTGTTGTAGTGGATTACGTGGGCAATGCATCCGTGTCCGAGGACACGATTAGCAAAATAAACGCTATGGGAAAAAAGTCGCTGGGGGTCGCTGCGGACATTTCACTTCCGGACGAGGTCAATGATCTGATTCAGAAGACGGTCGCGACTTTTGGAAAGCTCGACATCTTTGTGAACAACGCGGGAATCGAGAAGAAGATTCCTTTTGTGGACTATCCGCTCGATGAATGGCTGAAAATCATGGCTATAAATCTTACTGGACCATTTCTTTGTTCTCAGGCCGCGGCCACGCAGATGATCAAGCAGGGAAACGGCGGCCGAATTATAAACATCTCCTCGATCCACGAGGATCTTCCCATGCCCACAAATGCTCCGTATTGCGCCTCAAAGGGTGGTTTGCGGATGCTTATGCGCACGATCGCGGTCGAACTCGCTCCCCATCAGATCACGGTGAATAACATCGGCCCCGGCGCAATATACACGCCGATAGATAGGGATGTTGAAAGTGACCCCCGGTTAAATAATCAGATTTTGGAGGAAATTCCCATGGGGCGCTGGGGCAAGCCTGAAGAGGTCGCTCAGCTGGCAGTGTACTTAGCTTCGGACGCGGCTGCCTATGTAACGGGCAGCACCCATTTCATCGACGGCGGCATGCTGAGAAATGCTGGCCGCTTGTAGTCGCCTATCCAGCGGACCCATAATGCGCGTAGGGGTTCAGCCCAAAACTTGGGAACAAGCAGGACATCGAGTTATGCCTGCGCGCACAGCGTTCCAAACTCTATCACTTCGGAATTCATTCGACGGTGGCTCGCAATACGCTGGCCAATGCCAACGCCGCGCGCTCACAAGCGGCCCGGCTAACACCACCTGATTCAAAAAAGATACCGAGCCATTCGTCTCTTTTTCCGCGTCCTGAAAAGGGGTATGCTCACGTGGATCCGTTATTTCCACGTTCTCCTTGTAGTGCACTTGGGTGGGAAGAAAGCGAATGTTCATGAACCGCAGATTGATCTTGGTTCTGCTGGTGGTCGGAGCGCTGGGCACGACGCTGTCTGGTGCTCCCCCGGATTACCATCTATTGAAGAAAGTGGACGTCGGTGGCACGGGAGCTTGGGACTATCTGACCTACGACCCCTCAGGCCATCGCGTATTTGTGTCGCGGGGAATGCACGTGATGGTGTTGGATGGAGAGTCGGGAGCCACCGTGGGCGACATCCCCGAGACGCCCGGGGTGCATGGCATAGCGCTCGCTCCCGAACTGGGGAAAGGCTTCACCAGCAACGGTCACACCGATACCGTCACCATCTTCGATCTGAAGACGCTAAAGGCGGTCGGTCACGCGCCCACCGGAAAACGTCCGGATGCAATCATTTACGATCCGGCTTCCAAACGCGTTTTCACCTTTAACAGCGAGAGTCACGACGCGACTGCCATCGATGCCCAAAGCGGCCAGCTGGCGGGAACCATTCCGCTGCCGGGACGCCCGGAATTTGCGGTTGCGGACGGCCGGGGTGGGGTCTATGTGAACATCGAAGATAAAAACTCGCTGGCGGCCATCGACTCGCGAGCTCTCTCAGTCAAAGCGAACTGGGATATGCCGGGCTGCAACGGGCCCAGCGGCCTTTCCATGGATCGCGATCACCACCGCGTGTTTTCCGTGTGCAGAAACAAAACGATGGCCGTCATGGACGCCGACTCGGGCAAGCTGGTTACAACAGTTCCGATCGGCGACGGCCCCGATGCCAGCACATTCAGTCCGAAGCTGGCCATGGCGTTCAGTTCGAATGGAGGGGATGGCACATTGACGGTGGTGCACGAGGATTCGCCCGAGAAGTTCACGGTCGCAAGTACCGTCCGGACCGAAACGGGAGCCCGCACCATGGCGCTGGACGAAGATACGGGCACCGTCTACTTGGTTTCGGCTACCGTTGGGCCCACTCTGATCTTGTCCTTTATTCTCGAAATATTCCGCTCGATTGCGCGGCCTGCCGAGGGTCTATTGGGCGGGTTCCTGGTGTTGATCTCGCTGCTACTTTTCTTCCGCGCCCGAAAACGAGGCTGGGCGAAAAAAACTCTGTGGTGGGCCGGAATCCTGCTAGTCCTGGGCGTGCTTCTCGCCCTAGCGTCCTGGCAGTACGACGCCGTGCAACTGGCGCTGTCCCCAACGGATTTTCACCTGACTATTTGGCGATGAACAGCTGCAGCCCTTGCGCCAGGATTGGCAACAGTTTTGGACGCCCCTGGAAGCTACGCTGATCTAAGGGATGGAATGCCAGAATCGGTGAGTGCACTCTTTACAGGAGGAATGGCGGAAGCACTGTCTCGCTTGACTCGCTGCGCCAGCGCTTCGCCGGGCATCAGTTCCATCACCAGATAATGCACGCCGCCGCATTCCTCCAGCCCATGGATCGTGACAATGTACCGATTTTAAAATAGCCGGTCGCGATGTCGAACGTGTGAGCGAGACTTGCCCAGTCATGGGATATCGAGAACCTTCCACACCGAAATCTGTTTCATGCGACCCGGAAGGGGTGGCGTGGTGCTTTACCGATCGGTCTCGCTATTGTGCGTGGAGGCGAGTAGCATCCGCATGATAATGGAATTGAATTCGTGAAATCGAAGTGCTAGAAGATGTTCACAAACGACAGACCGAAATCTCTAGGAAGGAAAAAGGCTCCCAAATTAACCCCGAGGAGAAACGCATGATGCACAAAAAAGCGATTGCTGCATTTGCACTGCTGACATTTTGCTGCAGCACGGGCGCGTCGAAGGACGCCAGAGACGTTGTCAAAGACGTGGCGCGTGCGATGGGAGCAGCTAGCGTAAAGTCGCTCCAATATTCTGGCAGCGGGATCTATTCTCAGTTTGGCCAGAGTTACCTTCCGAATGGTCCGTACCCGAGGTTCTACGCGAAGTACTCGCGCGTACTGGATTATGAAAAAGAGCTTTCACGTGAAGAGCTGGTCCGCACGCAATTTGAAAATCCACCGCGCGGCGGCGGAGGACAGCCTCTTTACCGAGAGGCGCGCGGAGTGACCTTTGCCAGCGAGAGTTCGGCATGGGGCGGGAGCGCTGTGGCGCTCACTCCGTACGGATGGGTTAAAGCGGCCATGGCTGCTAATCCTACGATGAAGTCGATGACCATCAAGGGCAAGCCGATCACGGTCGTTTCGTTTACACTGAAAGATAAATATAAAATCAGCGGTTATATCGACAGCCAGAATTTGCTCGAAAAAGTGGAAACCTGGATGCCCAATCCCATTCTCGGCGATACGCTGATTGAAACAACCTATTTGGATTACAAAGATTTCGGCGGGGCAAAATTCCCCACGAAGATCGCGCAGAAGCTGGGTGGCCTCCCTGTGCTCGATTTGACCGTCAGCGATGTCCAGCTAAACGCGCCTGTCAGCATCGAAGTGCCGCGCGCAGCGCCGCCGGCGCACGTGGAATCCCAAAAGATCGCGGAAGGCGTCTGGTATCTCGCCGGGACCCCCGACCCGAACAGCATGGCCGTGGAATTTAAGGATTACGTGGTCCTCATCGAGTCCTCGGTGACGGAGGCCCGCGCGCTCGCCAACATAGAGGAAGTGAAGCGGCTTGTTCCCAACAAGCCCATTCGGTATCACGTGAACAGCCATCACCACTCCGATCACGCAGCAGGACTCCGCGCGTTTGTCGCCGAGGGCTCGATCATAATCACACATGAAATGAACAAGCCATTCTACGAGCAGGTGGTCTTGAAAAGTCCACACACACTGGAACCTGACAAGCTTTCCAGGAACCCAAAGCCGGCCAAGTTTATCTGGGTGAAGGATAAATATGTTTTGAGCGATGGCGACCGCAGTCTGGAAATCTATGCTGTCCCGGGCGCCGGGCACACGGCGAATCTCTTGATGTCGTTCCTGCCGAAAGAGAAGATCCTCTTTATCACGGATATCTTCAATCAGTTTGGCGAAGCGCGCCCCAACGATCCACCTCCGGGAATCGTCTCGCCCTACTATGCGGCTCTCGGCGAAAACCTGAAGCGATTGAATCTCGACGTGCAACAACTTGCTCCATCGCACGGCAAAGGTGTGGTATCAGTGGAACTATTGCGCAAAGCACTCGAAGGCACCGTGCAAGCCCCAACTGTGACGCCGCCAAGCGGCAATTGACAGCGGAAAACAGAGTGATGTCGGCGATCCCGGCGGGCAAGATCGCCTCGAATGTGCCGTTAGCGAACGGCACCTCAACGTATAGAGCGCTTATCGGCCGCGATCCTGATCTGCAATACTAGCCCGCCCTTCTCACAAGCGATGTGCGCGCAATTTAGTTTTGGCGCAAATCCATTGAGGAAGCTGCACGTTCATGGACGCGCCGTAGGGGCACGGCAATGCCGTGCCCCTACCACCGCGACACCAGAAAAATGTGAAGTCATTCATCGAAAAATCCAGGGATCTAAAACGCGCTGGTGAGAAATTCAGGCTAGAAGAGGCGAGGGAAGGAGAAGCGCCGCCGCGATTGGCGCGAGTTACGGACTGCTGCGTATAAGTGGAATTTCTCCAATTGCAGGTATGGGTTGGTCGAATCCTGTTGCCATGGGGAATGGAAAGCAACGCAGCCCTTTTTGAATGCTCAACTTGAATACTCAACGCCGGACGCGAAGCCGCGACGCTGGCGATCTTTGTGTTTTTTCCCCGCTCCGCTTTCCGTTTATCGCCGGATGAGTTTCCGGCTCATCAATCACGCTTTCAGCTGCGGAAACAACCGCTCGGCGTTCCCTCGGTCAATCGCATGCAGGTCTTCAGCTGAAAGACCGAATTGGGCGAGCGGGTCAATGGTTGTCAGCATGGACTCGGCAGGATAATCGGTCCCGAAGAGAATCTGGGACACAGGGATAAGCTTTGTCAATGCGGAGAGGGGCGCCGCATAGGTCGCGTGTGCAACTTCGTAATACAATTTTTTTAGTTCATACATGATGCCATTGGGCACGCGGTCGAGTCGGTCTTTGGGGAAGCGGTCGTTGATACGTCCGGCGAGCACCGGCAGCGTTCCTCCCGAATGGATAAGAATGAAGCGGATATTCGGGAACCGGGAGAACGTGCCGTTTACCAGAAGGCTTTCGACGGCGCGCGTTGTGTCGAAGTCATATTCGGCCATGGTCGCCGTGACGCCGGGAATAAGATGCTGACAGCAGCTCGGTCCTGTCCCGTGAATAAAAACAACAGCGTTGCGGCGATTGAGCTCCTCGAAGGCCGGCACGAAGGCGGGATCACCAGGCCATTTATCCTCGTAACTGGTCAATAAGCCGATGCCGTCCGCCTTGAGTGTGTCATACGCGTATTCGATCTCCCGCAGAGTGCCGTCCTGGTCCGGGAGCGGCACTGCCGCAAACAACCCGAAGCGACCCGGATAGTCCCTGACCATCTGGGCCATGTACTCATTGCAGGCTCGCGACAGGCTGCGCGCCTTCGGGGCGTCTCCGAACCAGATGCCCGGCTGCGTAATCGAGAGCATGGAAGTGGCGATTTCATACTTGTCCATCTGCTCGATGGAGGCAGCCGGCGTCCAAGTCCAGTTTGCGAATTGCCCGGTGGTCTTCACATAGATCGGTGGGTTGGCATGATGGTGTGTGTCAATCCGTCTGGCCTTGCCGCCGGGAGCCCGCGAAGCGGTCTGCGCGAGCAGCCCCCTCGCGGGGAGGACCGTCCCCGCTCCAACTGCGGCAAGTGTTTTCAGAAACTCCCGGCGGGAGGCGTCCGAAGCAAGAGGTGCTCCCATCTGTCCATCCAGATGTACTGCGGTAACACCACTCCCGGAGCCATGATGTTTCATGGTTTCTCCTTCGGATCAACTTGTGTGTCCCACGAAATTCTTAGCGGGGACGGATGTGAGTTTCTAGAACAGCAGCTTCAGCGAAAACTGAATCTGCCGGGAGAACGTTGCTGTGTCTAACAGCTTTCCCGGGGTTTGTGAATCTATCGACAAGGAATTTCCCGCGCCGCCGCTCCCGAACTGGAAGTTCGCTTTGTTAAAGATGTTGAAAANNGTTATGTCCAGGTTGGCCTCACTGGGGCCTCGCAGGATATTCCTTCCCGCATTCCCCAGGAACCCAAGCGGCTGCGGGGTAAACGCACAGGGGTCAAACCAAAGGTTTGGAGTGCCCAGAGGCGTCCCGGGAGCAATCGTTATGCCTCCCGGAACTGTGCAGCCGGGGGAAGTGCCATGCGTAATGCTGTAAAGGCTGCGGCCGGGCACCAGATCGGGCCGGTCGGTGCACGGCGGGTTACTGAGCTGTGAATTGGATTGATTGCCGTTCAAGCCGTTTATACAGACAGTGAACGGATACCCCGACAGGAGCGTTTCAATGCCGCCCATCCACCAGCCGCTGAGCATCTTCCCCGTAAACCCCGCCGCTGACGAATTCGGAAAATTGTACAGCGCATTGAAATGCCAATTCTGCCCGACATCGAACACGGAAGGCCCCCGGTCCGTCCTGGGGTGAAACGCATCCGTGACGCCAGACCCTTCGGTATTGGTGTTGTCACTGCCGAACACATTTTCGATTTGGTCAATGGACTTGGAATAGGTGTAGGAACTCTGGAACTGCAAGCCCTTGGTCACATGCTTGACCAGTTCCACCTGTAACGAGTGGTAAACGGAGTTTCCCGCTGCGCTGCGATAAGAGATGTCGCCCCAGTTTGGGTTGATCCGAGGTGTGGGGATTGGCTGGACTGGGCTACAGGTGGCGGGGTCCGGGCAGTAGGGCGGAATCCAACATGCTGTTGCGGAGCCATCCACCATGCTGGTGAGATTGGGGGCCTGCCCCGAGGGCAAGGGCACGCACGTCTCAGCCGCGCCTGTCCCGGAGGGTATACCGCCGGGAACGATCGGGTTGCCTTCCATGCCGCTGTTGATGAGATGCCGGCCGAGCGAACCAGCGTAGCTCACCGTCAGAGCCATGTTCCACGGCAATTGCCTCTCGACGGTCAGGTTGAACTGGTGCAGGGAAGGCTGCATCATATTGTAATCAAGCATGTTGAGAGAGTTTGGAGGTGCCGAAAAGGTCATGGGAAGGGTAAGCGGCTGGGGGGGGGCGAAGTTAAAGCTGAGGAAGGAGAAGGGTGGCTCGCCGATGGGAACCAGGCCGAGCAGGTCCGCAATGTTGCTGATGTCGTAAAGGAGCGCGTACCCGCCTCGCACGGCCGTCTTGCCATTCCCAAACACATCCCAGGCGAATCCAATGCGAGGGCTGAAATTGTGGAGGGAATGATTGTCCATGAGAGGGCCAATGATGGGAGTGGGTCCACCAGTGAGCGGGTCTCGGATGGTGGCTTCGATGCCATGGACTTCCCGGAGCACGGTGTTGAATTCGTAACGCAGACCCAGATTCAGAGTGAGCCGGGATGTGGCTCGCCAATCATCCTGCAGATAAAACCCGTAGGTCCAGTTACGGTATTCGCGCGCGGTGGTCGTGCCAGGTTTGAGGGCCATCGCGATCTCAACAGCCGGCAGGCCTTGCAAGAAGCTGGCCACGTTTCCAAATACCGCCATACCGCGAGTCATCACATTAGCAATCGGCTCTTGAGTGAACCGGTTGATCAGCGTGCCGAACTTCAAGGAGTGTTTGCCGTGCGTGTAAAAAAAGTCGTCGCTTCCGGTCCAGATGTATTGCCTGTAGATAATGGGGATTGGGAGATCGGGACCCATTTGGGGCAGACCGTTAATCTGAATGTCTCCCATGGGCTGCCCCGCAACCAGCGAGTATTGAGGACCCGTGAACGGCATGGGACCTGATGTGCCCAAGCGCGTAGCGGCCCAGGAGAATCGCTCAGTGCTCAGCAGGTTTGGCGAAAAGATGTGCGTCTCCCCGGCCGTAATCCAATAGTTTTGGCTATTGGGAATATCAACAAATGGCGGGAACAATTGGGACTGATAGGTCCAGTTGGCGTGATCTGTGGTAAAGCGCACAAACATCGAGTCGCTTGCCGAAAAGGTGTGGTCCAGCCGCAATTGCCCGAAGTTATCCAGCAGCGGCTGGTTGTTAACATAATGGTAGAGGCCATCGGGGGCATTCGCGGCCACAGGTCCCCACACGTTCTGGAGGATGGGCGCGATGACCGCGGCAACCGTGACGGAGGGTGTGCTCCCGAGTTGCGGGCAGGCAACGTTGGTGATCGTTGCGCCGGCTGCGCCAATGCACCCCGGAGCCAGCGAGGCCGGGGACTCACTCACCCCCAGGCGCTGATGCAGCGATTCATACGTTGCGTAGAAAAAGGTCTTGTCTGTTTTGATGGGCCCTCCGACCGACCCTCCGAACTGGTTGCGTCGAAACGGCGGAAGGCGGCGGCCCAGCACGGAAGGCGGCGAATCGAAGAAATTCCGCGCGTCGAAGGAACTGTTCCGCAAGTATTCAAACACGTCGCCGTGAAACTTGTTCGTGCCGCTTTTGCTGACCACAACCATCTCGCTGCCCATGGACATGCCGTACTCGGCGGGCATGATGTCCGTGATGAGACGGAACTCCTTGACGCCATCCACGCCCAGGACCGTGGCGGTCTGGGAGGATGGATTTCTGCCGTATAAGTTCCTGGTCGGTGTGCCGTCCAACAGGTAATAGTTGGAGATCACTGGTGCGCCGTTGCTGCTGATCCATGCCGCCTCGCCCGCGGACCGGTTCTGGGCGATTTGGACTCCGGTCTGCAGTAGAGACAGGTCAACGTAGTTGCGGCCGTTCAGTGGAAGATCGGCGACTTTCTCTTCGTTCACCAGTCCACCCATGGAACTGCTGGTGGTATCCACCAACTGTGCTTCCGACTTTACCTCCACGGTCTGGGAGGTAGTGCCGACCTGCATCTCAAAGTTCACAACCGCTTCCTGTGTAACTGTGAGCGTCAACCCGCTGCGGACCGCGGTTTGAAATCCCGCACGCACCACACGAACCTCATAGTTGCCAACCGGGAGCGCGCTGAAGCGATAGGAACCATCTGCTCCCGTCGTATCCGACCGGCTCTGACCAGTATCCACATTCCGCGCGGTCACCGTCGCTGCTGGCACGACCGCTCCGCTGGCGTCCTTGACTATTCCCAAAACCGTTGCGGTAGGTAGTTGCGCCAATCCCACTGACACAACCGCCAAAACAAGAAGAACGCACCCCAGAATCCGGCTCATGATTAAGTCTCCTTTAAAATAGTCCATCATGGTCCCTTGGTTGTTCCTGGCTAGCCTTATTCGACACACCCAATATCATTACTGAGCATTTATATGCAACAGTATTCGCAAAACAAAACTTCACAAGGAAATCTATTCCTGACGTATCACAAGGGGAAGCATTGGCAAGCCCCTGGTCGCAAACGCCGTGCACGCCCTCATCGTGATCGGATTTAGCGTTTCCTCGGTGATTCGTTTGGTGTCCGCGATATCATCCACTCAACCGAACGCATCATGTCCATTCGGCCAATGCGAATACGTAGAATCTCCGGCTATCTCTTAGCACAGCCAGAGCCACTCTAGCCTATGTCACAAGTCACATATCACTGTGATCTACGAACAAGCACTTGGAATGAGAGTTGTTGGAACTGCCGGACGATCTTTCCAGACTTCGTTTGTGCACCGCTCGAGAAGTCCGCGTTTCTCGGGACCTATCCTGAAGATGAGCACGAAGGGCTTTCAAGTACTAACGAATGTTGTCAACAGAATTCAAAATCCAGGATTGAAGTAATGACGGGTATCTGTATATGCGACCCTGCATCGTGAATATGAATCAGTTGCCGAGGCAAACTCCATACGTCTTATAGCAACCCCGCTTCTTCATATCCATATAAACGTCGTCCGAAGCCGGGAATGAATTGCGATTCGGCATCTGGACCTTCGGGAGCGTCTCCTGGTTCATGGCCTCTTCTTCCTTGATGATGCCGTTCTTGAAGAGAATGAACGCGGTAAGAGCGTAAACCTGATTTGGATTGAGCGTTCCGGGTCGAAACATGGGCATCTCCACGGCGATGGTATTGAAGAGTACCGTCGGCATGGGAGCGGCGTAGGCCAATGTAACAATCTGGCCAGGCTGGCGCTTATATGTCGGCACCCCGTTGCCTCCTCCCAGCCGAAGCCCGTGTATCGGAGAAAAAGTCCCGGGATCCCAGTTAACACCCTCCGCGTCTTGCCCGTGGCACACGGAACATCTGCCCGCGAAGAGCGGGGCCCCTTGCTTGGCGGTTCCGCTTCCAGGTGGGAGATCCTTCCCCGCAGGGCCAGAAGTCCAAGCGAGGTTTCCTGTGTCTTCCGCGGTCGGAGCGCTACCCACGCCGCTGTATAGCGACGCCGGAGACTGTGCAGGTGTTGGCGTCTTTCGCTGTGCTGGCGGTCGTGGCTGTGCCGCAGTCTGCGGCTGCGTCTGGGCCTGAGCGCTGAGGCAAAAAATGCCGGCTACGAAGGCCGCTACGGCCATGCTTCTCTTAAATTGTGAAGATTGCATTGGTCACCCTCCCGTCCCGGTCCACTTTCCAAGGTTGCGCGACGTTGTTGCGCTGGATAACTCCGGTCTTCAGGGTTTCCACGTCAATGCCTCGCATTCTGGCTGCCTCAGCTGTCGTGGGTTGCGTGGAGCCCCGCTCGTCGGTGCAGCGGGCCGCGATGATCGCCTCTTCTCCATTCCAGATCCACGGGTAGACAAACCGGGTATGAGCTTTGGAATGCACAGGCTCCTGGATCACGGCATTTTTCCAAGTCTTCCCGCCATCCACGGTCACTTCGACGCGCACGATTTTGCCCCCGCCAGACCAAGCCACTCCCCGAATCTCGTGAAATCCCCGCCGGGGCAGTCGTTGTCCGCCGGAAGGACGGAGGATACAGGATTGCGGCGGCATCTCCAGTTTGAACCAGGTAGTTGTGTTGTTCGCGTGCAGATCTTCATACATTCTGTGGAAGAGGGTCACCTCGTCGGTGATCTTGATTCTCCGCAGCCGCTTGATGTTGGTGGTGCCTTGAAAACC
>PLUM01000116.1 GCA_003165465.1 Acidobacteriota bacterium | reverse complement strand
AGCAAACCCTTTGATCTGGCCGAAGTGTTGATGCGGGTTCACAACATGTTGGAAGTCCGCCTGTTGCACGAGGCGACCCGAAACCACGGCAAGATGCTGGAAACCCTGGCGCTGACAGACCCGCTGACCGGACTCGCGAACAGACGACTTCTAGCCGAGAGGTTGTCGATGGCCATCGTCCATGCGCGAAGGAACAACGGCTCCATGGCGGTGGTGTATTTGGATCTGGACGGATTCAAGCAGATCAACAATACCCTGGGGCACGACGCCGGGGACGTCCTGCTGAAAATGGTCGCCGCGCGTCTGACGGCAACGGTGCGCGAAGAAGATACGGTGGCGCGCCTGGGCGGCGACGAATTCGTGATAACGCTATGGCACATCACAAGTCAGGACGATGCCTCCACGGTGGCGCTAAAAGTCATCCAGGCGGTGACGCAGCCCTATGTCCTCGATAGCCAGACCGTCCGCGTAACCACCAGCGTAGGTGTCAGTGTCTATCCCCTCCATGGCGAGGACGCGGACACGCTGATGAAGTGCGCAGACCTAGCCTTGTACGAGGCCAAGCGCGCGGGCAAGAACGCCTATCGAATCGCGAGGCCAGAGAGCACCAACGCGCAGTCCCGGTAGAAACTTGAAGCGCCACTCCATCGAAAACCATTCGACATACTGGTTACAGGCACGCTCTGGAAGACTGTTGCAACGCGTAGGAATCGCCGGAATTCAGGGACCAGGGCCTTGGCCCGGGATTCGAGCGCGCGGGAAATGAGCCATGCAATCCATTCCGGTGTTAGGTATGGCAGGTCACATCCAACGATGAGGTTCCACTCCGCAGTGGGCGCAAAAAAAAGCGGCTCCCAGGGGGGTGGGAGCCGCCTGGGGGTGTTGCGGTGGAAAAGTGTTTTGTACGCGATCTTTTCGATGGCCGGCCGTCTCGATCGCCGATCGACGTGAAGCGTGAAGTTCGCGACCATGGCGCGGCCACGAACTTCACCCTTCACCTGCTTCGTCCGGTAGCCAGACTAGAACAAGCTCCAGCTGAAGCCTCCGACGGGCGTGAAATTCCCCACCTTCATTACGCTGCTCAGTACGGCACTGTCCTAATGAAAAGGAGATCCTAATTCGTCAACGTACGTCTTGGTGATGACGCTTCCAAAGAGTCCAACGGCCGCGCCCGGCGTATAGTACTCGCCGTTTGGCGCGTAGATCACCGCGGCGTTTGGCATTCCACCGAGCCTGATCATGGCCGAGTAATTTTCCCGTCCTGGAAGTTTGAAGCCACCCGGCTTTCAGAAGCAATCTCCTGCAAGAATTTCGAGCTGAAAAATATATTTCTCCCGGGAGGAACTTCAATCTACATTGTAGAAATCTATTTCCACTTCGCATTCAGTTTCATTTCTGAATACACTAATTTCTTTATTACAAGAGCTTTCGAAACTCTTCGAACAGATACGACATAAATGGAGTAATTTCTATCCATTAAGTTTTTAGCCTATCTTTCAGCCTCTTCGTTTTCTTGCCATAAACAACTGAAAATAGGTTGATTAAAGACTTCTCGAGGTTTGGCCTTTTGATTGCAATCAACACAACAGCACGATTAAAAATTGAGCGAAGTCGCCAAACTTTAAAGATGCGAGGCACGATGCGATTCGAAAAGACAAGATCTATCGTGGGTACGAGATCGCCGGAGGCTGACGCATCGCGCGGTTTTTCTTTGATCGAGTTGGTTGTAGCCATTCTCATAATCATGATCGTAGCAGGGACAGCAATTCCCAAAGCTATGACCGTAGTGCAAGGTATCCGCATGGCGAACGATATTCGGATCATTTCCGCGCAAATCTTTCTTGCGCGAATGCGGGCGGCCTCCGCGGGCGCAAGGAGCCGTCTGAACTTTGATATGACGGCTAATACTTACCAGATTGAAGTCCTAAACGGTAGTACGTGGACGATCTATGGCGGCACGAGCAATTTGGAAACTGGCGATACCTTTGGGTACGGATCGGTTACCACGCCGGCGGGCCAACAATCGTCGATTGCGCAAACCACGCCGATTTATTTCAACTCGCGCGGCATGGCGATAGACAGCTCCGGAAACGCCACGGCAAACTCCGCGATTTATTTCACGAATATTCAGGGCCAGCATGCAGCCATCGCTGTATCGATTGCTGGTCAGCCGACCTCATATACATACACCGGGTCGGCATGGGTTCAGTACTGAGCACAGGAGCGGAAAGAATGGCTGAACAACTCACAAGCATGTTGAACAACCGATCACTTCCAGGCTGCCGCTCGCAACTCTCGCGCCGCCCACGAATCGAGCAGGCAGAGCGGCGACTTCGAGATTGCGCACGCTTGGAGCGCGGTTCTGCTTTGATCGAGACGCTCGTTGCCGCAGGGATATTGATCATTGTTGTCGTGGGCATTCTACCCCTATTCATGCTGGCCACTCAAACCACGTATACGCAAGGAGACGTTGCCACCAGAATCACGGAATACGCCCAGGACAAGATGGAACAGTTGCTCAGTCTTAATAAGGACAATATCATCGCCGACGGCTTTAATGACGCCACCACGGATACCACTGTCTTTCCAGCAGCGGTGAATGCCCTTGATGGAACTACATCCTGCACCGGCACCTCGCCCAATATATGCGGGCTTGGCGGCGGGTCAACGGTAGCCAGTACATGCGGGCTTGGCGGCGGGTCAATGGCACCCAGCTCGACCGTTGGCTCGATTCCCCCTGCTGCGCCGGTTACGTACTTCGTTGACTACCTGGATACCAATGGCAACCTCCTGACAAGTTCCACCGGAGCGTACTACACCCGTCAGTGGCAGGTATCCCTCGACTCCACTAGCTGTCTGAAGACCATCACCGTTGTCGTGGCTTCCAGCTCCGCCTCCGCTAGCTTGAAGGGCGGTGCTGTTTCCATGAAGCTGGTTACCATCAAGGCGGCAAATCTGTGAAGCGTCCGCATAGGAGTTCCATATCCATGATCTCTCATTCTGACGGCACAAGAAATTGTTGCGGACGAAATGCAAGGGCGCGTGGCTTGCATTCCTCTGGTTCCACTTGCAGGGGATTCTCTCTGCTCGAATTGATGGTTAGCTTGGCCGTCATGCTGGTGGTCGCGGGCGCGGTCATTTCCATGATTTCATATAATGAGAAAAACTACGGACGAACCGTACAGCAGTCCGACATGTACGAAAATGTGCGGGCCGTCGCGGAATTGATGGCGCAAGAAATCGGGCAGGCCGGATTGGTGGACTTGCCCACAAGCGCGACGCCGACGCTCAGCACTGCGGTTACCAAAAGCGCCACAGCTCAGACCGTCGCGGTTTCTTCGACCACTTCGATGTATGCAGGGGAAGTTCTGCTGGTGGACACGGCAACCAACGAAGAGCCGGTAACTATCACAAGTCTCACTTCGACCTCGATCACCGGCATCTTTGCAAACAATCATCCCACGGCGGGCGCCGTCATCCATGCGATCGGTGTTGCTCCCAACGGAATCGTAGCCCCTTCTTCCAGCGCCACAACTCCAGGAGGTGTTTCATGCGTGACGAGTCCGAGCGGTGTAACTTATACGGCTACCGACGGTTCGACCTGCAATGTCCTGAACATTTGGGGAGACCTTAACTCCGACGGCACGCTCCTTTACGTGCGATACACCTGTAACCTCCCAACCACCCCCGGACCAACAACCACCCCCGGAACCCTGACGAGGTCGGTGACCACGATCACGCCGGGCGTCAATACCGTAAGCACGGCGCAGACGTTGCTCTCGACGCTGATTCAGAATCCGCCGAGTAGCGCGCCCAATCCCTGCTTCCAATACGACCTTTCCACGCAACAGCTCGTAGTGAACGGTGTTGTTACGAATACATACTACATGGTAGCAAACGTCGGCCTCACCATTAGTGTGCAGACCCTGAGGCCCGACCCGATTACGCGCCAATACTTGACGATGACCAAGTCATTCCTGGATTTGTCGCCACGCAACATATTAGCCGGCTACGAACAAGCCAATTGGGGCGACGCCAGCCGGCTGCAAAATCCGCCGCCGAACTTAACGCTTTACTAAACGTCGCGGCAGCATTGAATTCCTGACCGCGGGAGGAAACCAAACCATGAATGAACAAGAGAAACGCAACGCATCGCAAAAGGGTTCCGCCTTGATCTTCGCCCTGCTGGCGATCCTGGTGCTGACCGTCCTGGCCGCTACCGTCATGTTTACTTCGCAAGCGCAAACGTGGACGTCCTTGAATTACCGGCAGACCGCGCAAGCTCGATATGTGGCGGAGGCTGGGGTCCAAGCGACGATCAACTGGCTCGCCAACTCCACTGGCAGCACTGGTTACACATCCCCCACCATGGCCTCCAGTTACCCGGGGTTCACGGTCACCACGTACCCCGTGACGTGTACGTCGACGGGGAATGGTTGCAGCAGCACCACGGCACCCGTGACGCTTTCGTATCCAAGCAGCAGCTCGAACTATTATGACCCAACGAACACTGTCGCCAACAACTTTGCCGCTGTGGCGTCTGGGACCGTTCCGGGAATTACGGGTGCTTCTTATAAGACTACCGCCACGCTCCTGCGCATGCCTTCTGGCGGGACTGTTACCTGGCTGAGCGGCCCGGCCGTGCAAACATGGCAGATCACTTCCGTGGGAACCGTCACGGGCGTCACGACCGCTACTGTACAGGTCGTTGAGACATTCGACCGGCTTACTGCGCCGGTGTTCACCAGTGGCCTGGAGTCAACTTCCACTGCCTGTGGTTCCATTAGTTTTACAAGTTCCGGAAGCTACACGGACAGTTATAATTCCAACAACGGACCGTACAGCACGACTAACCACCTGGCGAGCGGCGGGAATATCGGAACGAATGGGAACGTTTATCTGGGCTCGGGTGTGAACGTTAATGGGACGATTACGGCGGAAAACACAATCGTAGCGACGTCAAACCAAGCGGGGACAAGTCCAAATCCTCCTTGCCTCAACGGGGTCACGAATAAAACCGGCAATAGCACTTTTGACACGGCCACGTTCAAGGAATCCGCAACTTTGGTCGCCAAACTTCCCTGGGGGTGTGCGGCGCAACCTTGCTACCCGGCTCCGGTCGTTATTGCTGGCGTCCCTCAGCCAAATATCACCACGGCTCAGAACATAAATTCCCAATGCGCTTCAATGACCGGTTGCATTCCGGGCACCGCGGTCAGTGTTTACGACGGCAATGGTAGCAATCACTCTGGTAGCACAATTTCTGCAAACGTATACACTCTGGCACCCGGGTCGTACGGAAACCTCGTCATCGGAAATACGGGAAGCAACAGCGCGGATGTCACTGTGGTTCACGTTATAGGCGGCGGGACTTACAACATTAACAGCATTGATATGGGTAGCAGCGACGCCCAGGTCGTCATCGATCCCAACCCCGTCACCGGAAGCACCGCCGTCGTATTCAATATGGTCGGGAATTGTTCCTCGGGCTGCCCCACGGAATCAAGTGTTCCCTCGGGCTTTTCTACAACCGAGATCGTTCATATCTCCGGTGCCGGGGGGCTAAATGCCTGCGCACCCTCGGGAGTTACAGGCACTGTAGCCAATCCCGGTAGCTATGGCAATGTTACCTGTGGGACTGCGAAGACCCCGTTCAGCGGAATCCCGGCAAACATGCAGTTCGTTTACGGTGGAACGAATACCGTGCGGCTCGGTGGAATGCCCTTTGCCGCGGCTATCTACGCGCCACAAGCCGGCTATTTCACGCCCGGAGCTCCCGTCGGACTTTATGGGAGCGTGATCGCCTCAAAGTTTACCGATCAGTCGGGTTCTCCCTGGCATTATGACAACGCGCTGGGAGCCACCGGAATGAAGGTGGGAGGCTACAAGTCACTCGGCTTCAGTTGGACCAAATTTTGAAGCTTGGCTGGCGCGACTGCCAGGCCCTTTCTCACAACGCAGTGATTGCCGGAAAGGGCTGGGGCGAACATTCGCGGAAAAAGCGAATCGCCCCGTGAGGTGCATCGGGTGCCAGATGCTTGAAAACGCCGGGATCGGCTATCGCCAAAATCCCGGTTTCTCGGGGAGAATGTATTCGAAAAGGCATGAGGGGTGACTGTTTCACCCCGTCTATGCACGTTTTTTTATTTTTCGCCGCAAGGCACTAAAATGGGACATGCTGTCGCGGCCACAGCGGTTGGTTCCCTGAACTGGCGATTCCAAAAAGACTCTAGGCCTGCTACCCGATGGAGGCACGTTCGTGATCATTCCACTTCGACATGAAAATAACCGCGGCAGGCGCTGGCCGTACATCACTATCACCATAATTGCCTTGAGCGCGCTGCTTTTTTTGGTGGCGCACAATAGCCTCGACGAGCAGTTCAATCGTTCCGCGGAAGTGCAGTCGCACACGTTACGTCTGGCAGCTGCTTACCCGGATGCACCTCTGAGTCAGGGCCAACAGGAACTGGTGTCTAACTTCCGTCGCAGCCAGCGGGCAACCTGGGACCAATTTGCCTCCGGGGAACGCAATCCCGAGGACAAATGGGAACTTGAGATGCGCCAGTCCACGCCCGATCAGATCAAACAAGAGATGATTAGTCTGGGTAGCCAACTGGACCAGATGCGGCACTCCACGATCTTTCAATTTGGTCTTGCTGCGCCGCAGCCAACTCTGGTCAGCTTTATTACGGCAAATTTCATTGAGGGCAGCTGGCTGCATCTGATCCTCAACTTGTGGTTCTTATGGCTTGTGGGTACGGCGCTGGAGGAAGTTTGGGGCCCGCCGCTCTATGCTGGCATCTATCTGGTTTCCGGTATAGGGGGATTGATTGTACAAGCACTCGCCAACCGCAGTGGCATGGTTCCGGTAATCGGAGCCTCAGGTGCAATCGCCGCGCTGCTGGGCGCCTTCCTCGTGCGGTTCTCTACTTCCAAGATACAGTTGGGATTCTTTTACTTGCGGCCGAAGCTTTTGCGTTTTAGTTTGCCAGCTTATGCTGTGTTGCCCTTGTGGGTGGCGGGACAATTCTTCTCCAGTCGCATGTCGCATGAAGCTGGCGGAGCCTCTTACTGGTCGCAAATCGGCGGCTTTGCGATTGGGTTGACCCTGGCGATTATCCTGCGTTATTCCGGCATCGCAAAAAAAATGGAACAGGCGATTGAGACTCAGGTCGGTTGGTCGGCCGATCCGCGCATCGTAAAGGCCAGCGAGTATCTGGAAGAGAACAATATCGATTCGGCAATTGCCGAACTGCAAGCCCAAATTAAGGACAAGCCCGATTGCATCGAAGCTTGGGAAATACTGCCAAGTCTTTACTGGAAGAAAGGGGATATCCCGGCCCACCAGGCCGCACTGGAGACCGTCTGCCGATTGCATGTCAAGAACAAGAATTTTGAAGCGGCATGGCAGGACTATGAAGACTATGTCCGCGCCGGAGGCGGAACCAGCAAAATGCCTTGCGCAACCTGGTTCGAACTTTGTCGCAACGCAGAAGACCAACAGAATTGGGATCGTGCATCGACTGAATATGAACATCTTGCAAAGGCTTACCCTACTGAGCGGGCATCCGTCCTCTCGCTGATTTCCGCTGCTCGAATCCATCTGCGTTTGGGCAACTTTCCGCATGCAAGGAAGCTCTATACCGCTGCCCAATCTTCGCCGGTTCCGCACCGCGATTGGGATGAAACCATAGGCAAGGGCCTTGAAAAAGCTGACGTAGGCAGCAGGCGCGAAACGGTTGACGTCCGACAATAACCGTTGAAAATTTAACCCACTTCCTCGAATTGGCACGGAAGATGCATTTAGGCGGAAGAGTCTGTGCCGCGATGAGGAGCTATTGTTGCAGGGAAGCGGGCGGAGGGGCGCTGACGGCTCGTTTTTTGGGCAGCAGGCGGAGCACAACGATGGTCTGGCGGCCCTGGTTCACCCACACATTCTTACGCCATTCGGATTCGCGGCCATTGGAGTACGCGCGAATATCGTAAAGCCCCTTGGGAAGCCTGGCAAACCAGTAACGGCCCTGAGCATTGGTTTTTGTCGTCTCGGGAAATGTGCCGTCGGACGATTGCAGCATGAGGCGTGCGCCTTCGACGGGCTTGCCATTGGGCGCCAGAACCTGCCCGCCTAACGTGCCCAGTCCCGTGGATTGTCCTTTGTTCTGAGGCATGGCAGCGGCGCCGACGGCGAACGCCGCCAGAAGCAGTCCGGCAATCCACATGCGAGTTTTCATTGGCAGTTACCCAAACGAACTATCCTCGTCCCTTTGAGGATGCTCATCCACGGTAACACTAAATTACCGCCACAATTGACCCTGTGTCCTACCATCCAACTATCTCGTTCCCTTTTATTCGCGGTCGTGTCCGCAAAACGATTTCTTCTTTGCGGAGGAACGCGCACATCAGGAATTTTGGCGTGGGAGAAGTCTTTCCGCTCTTCACGAATCACGAGTCAAAAATCACGAATCACAAATCGCGCGCGCTGCTTCAGTCGCTCTTGCTCCCTGGCAGGGACGCCTCGATCCGGCGCAGGCGATCGTTGAGGTCGGAGAGCTGATGTTCGAGCCGATCAAACCGGTCGAGGATGGCTTGGTTGTTGCTCGAAGCGGCGTTCGCAGCTTCGCCAGCTTTCGGTTCCGCGGTGGACGGCCCCTTTTGCGGCGCGTTTTTTTCTTTCAATTGTGCAAGCACCTCTTCCACTTCATGAGGAATGCCGATGGACAATTGGCCGGCCTTCAGCAGCGCCTCCATCGGCTCGATCGCGGCGGGATCGCCGCGGCTCCCCAGCGCGAAAATGGCCGCGAAGCGGATGTCGAACGAGGATTCACTCAAGTACGAAATCAGGCGCGTGGTGATGTCGTGACTTTGCAGGTCCACTCGCCCGAGCGAACGGATGGCAATGCCGCGCAGGGCGGACGGTTTTCCAGGCGACGACCATTCCAGCAGCGTGGGAACGGCGGAAGCGTCTCCGAGCGATCCCATCGCGCGGAGCGAAGCTCTCCGCAGCACATCGTTCGGCGAAGCAACCGTGAGCGCTTTTTCGAGGATCGGTTCGGCGTTGGGCGACTTGTCCAGGGCCAGGGATTGCAGGGCCATGCCGCGCACGGAATAGGCTTTGTCATCCTTGTACATATTTTGCAGGCGCTTGGAGATTTCCTCGTCCACATGGAACCGGCCCAGTTCCTCGACGGCGACCGCGCGCACCCACGGCTGATCGTTGGAAAGAGCGGCGAGCGTCTGCTTGCGCGCGACGGGCGAATTCATGCGCCCGAGCGCACGAAGGGCTTCCTCGCGCACGCCCCAGAAATGATCGTGGAGCGCGGCCTCTCCCAGCGCGCTGGCCGCGGCCTCGCTGTCGCGCAGATTGCCGAGCGCCACGGCCGCATCGGCGCGGTCCGGCACGTCGGCTGCGGTGCGCAACTGCCGCATCCACTCTTCCGGCGACTTCTGGAAATCCACGGATTTCAGAATTTTGTCACCCTTGTCGAAAAGCACCATGAGCGGCGCCCCATCGACGGGGAACGAAAATGTTTCGTCGGCTTTCGAGATTTCGATGGGGGAAAGTTTTTCACCGCTCGCGGTCGTGATGGAAACTTCGACCGGCACCCGGAATAATCCGACGCGCCCTTCCACCTTCTGCGTTTGCTTGACGCCGAGACTGAGCTTCTTTCCCGCGTCATCGTACGTGTACCGCACGGTGAATCGCGGAGCCCCCGCGCCGTAAATCCATTGGTCGAAAAACTGGTCGACGTTTGTGCCGGAAGATTCCTCGACGGCCTTGGCCAGGTCCGCGGTGACGACATTCTGGAGGCGGTTCTCCTGGAGATAGTGCTTGAGAGCGCGGAAGAAGGCTTCGTCGCCCAGCCGTGAGCGAAGCATCTGAATCACCCATCCGGCCTTGTCGTAGACGTTGCCTGAGTATTCGATCGAATCGTCGATCTCGGGCGTAACGATGGGAATCTGGAAAAGTTCCTTCGAGTGCAACCAAGCGTTCTGGTCGCGCCAGTAGCGGTAGCTGGAAGCATCCATGCCGTAGTAGTGCTCTTCCCACAGATTCGCGCCAAAGGTCGCGAAGCCTTCGTTGAGCCACGTATTCGTCCAATCCTTGCATGTGACGAGATCGCCGAACCACTGGTGTGTCATCTCGTGGGAAATCAGGCCGTCCGCCGCCTCCGGCCTTTCCGGCGCGAGTTCCGGGTGAAGCATGTCGCGCGTCGTGAGCGTCGCCGCGCTCACATTTTCCATGCCGGATTCGATGAAGTCGTCCACCGCCGTCTGCGCGTACTGGTCCCACGGATAGGGCACGCCGAAGCGGTCCGAAAAGAAATCGAGCATTTCCCTGGTGTGGAGGAACGTGGGAGCGATCGTATCCTCCATCCCGCGCGGGACATGATACGTAACCGGAATATTGCGCCAGGTGTCCTTCTTTTCCTTGAATTCTCCGGCCACGAACGAAATCAGGTAGGTCGAAATCGGCTGGGATTGCCGCCACGTCCAGGTTTTCTGTCCGTTGGGCGCGTCCTGCACGCTCACGAGCTTTCCGTTGGAAACCGTGAGCCAGTCGTCCGGTACGGTGAGAATCATTTCCGACGTGGTGCGGTCGTTCGGGTAATCGTAGATGGGAATGTAGTGATGCGTGTCTTCCGCTTCTCCCTGCGTCCAGATTTGCCGGGCGCGGCCGGGATCGTCCTTGTCGGGAAGAATGAAATAAAGTCCGACGGAGGGTTTTCCCTCGTATTTCAAGTCGACGTCGAATTTTTCTCCGGATTTGGCGGGCTGCGCGAGTTGCACGCGCAGCTTGCCGTCGTGGAGATCGAATGCGGCGTCCTTGCCGTTGACGCGCGCGCTGGCAATGGTCAGGTCGGCGCAATCGAAATCCAGATGCGTCAGGCCGTCGCGCAGCGTGGAAAGCGTGTGCGTGACCTCGCCAATCACCTTGCGCTGGTCGAGGTCAAAGTGGAGCGCGATGCGCACATTCTGCAAGTGGTAGTCGCGGTTCGGCGCGTACGGGCGGTCCGCGCGCGCAACGCCGCCCAGCAACAAGGCCAGCACGAGAAAGGCTGCGGCCAGCGATAAGGGTTGACGCGGTTTATTCCAGAACGATTTCATTCAGGCCTCGCAAGAGAAGTTGCGGCACAGAAAAACATCTTTTAATTATAACCGCTCGCGCCCATTTCAGCGGCGCAGGCTTTACACAGGCTGCGGCGGCCTAATTACTTGCGAAGGTAGGAATCCTCCTTGCGAATCCAGTCTTCGCGGCGCGGGGCGAAGATATCGACGTCCACGGTATCCTCGAGCGCCACGGCCGAGTGCGGCGCGTTCTCCGGAATCAGGAGAATTTCGCCCGCGCCGATCAGAATTTCACGGTCGTCGAAAACGAATTTCAATGAGCCGGACACGATCCAGGAATACTGTTCGTTCACGTGGGAGTGGCGCGGAACGGAAGCGCCTTTCTTCAGAAAAAGCTGGGAAATGGTGGCGTTCTTCCCGGAGACCATCTGGCGCGAAATCTTATCGTTCAGCGTTTCGACTTCCATCGTGTTCCAGGATAATTTTTCAAGAGTGCTCAATGTTTCCTCCTCGAGTTGGCGAATCCGCTCCAGCATCGTCGCTCGAAAATCCGCGCCGCGTCAATCCCGTCTTAACGAGGACCGCATTTTTTCAACGGGCCCCAATTAATGAAGGAATGAACGTTTTTGGTAGCGCCGGCGTCTCGCCGGCAGTTTTTGTGCTTGTGTCGCAGCATAGAACCGCCGGCGGGACGCCGGCGCTACCAAGACAAACCATCGACGCGACATCGCCTTTCGAAAAATGAATGGCCAACGCAAAAGCAATCTGGGCGCAAAACATCTGATAAGATGCGAGTGAAGGAATTCGTTGGCGAGTGAGGTCCGAAAAATGGCGGCGGAACCGAATATTGCGGGCGTGGCGCGTCTTCTTTATGTGCTGGCGGGCGCTGCCCTGGCGAGCTGGGGATTGTGGGGCGCGGACCAGGGCTGGACGCAGTGGACCTGGCTTGCCGTGGGCGGGATGCTGCTGGTTCTCGGCGCGATCGGCTATTCGCCGCTGCATACATTGCTCGGGAAAAAAGAAGACCGGAAATTGGGCTGAATGCGTTTTCTCCACGCGATTGCCGGGTTTGTTCTTCTCTTTGAATTGCCAATTCCCATTTATTGGCTGATCCTCCACCCATTCAATTCGTTCTGGCGAAAACGCGTGCGCGCCGCGTTCTGGTTTGCAGGGCTCACCGCGTGGATTTGCGGCGGCGTGCTGCTCTGGCATTTCCGGCATGTCCTCTTCGGCGCGACGCGCCCGTCCTGGCCGGCGATTGCCGCGGGTTTTGCGCTCATCGTTGTGGAAGGATATCTGTTCGCGCGCGTCGAACGCGAGCTGGGCAGCCGTAGGCTCATTGGCCACGCGGAACTGACCGGCACGGGCGAAATGTTTTCTGGCGGCCTTTACACTTACGTCCGCCATCCGCGCTACGCGGGAATGTTCTGCGCCGTCGTGGGCGCTGCCCTGATTGCCGGCACGCCGCAGCTTTGGATTGTGCTGGCCGTTTGGTGGCCGTTCGCACTGATCGCGATTCGCTTCGAGGAAAAAGAATTGACGTCTCGATTCGGACCTGGCTACGAGGAGTACCGCAAGCGCGTACCAGCATTTTTGCCGTTTCACTGGCGTGCGCGAGGGAAGCGGTAAAGTTTCGCGGCGCGTGAGGCTCGCAACGCACAAGCGAGTCGGCGTTGCCCTACCGCCACCCGTCCGCTAGAATGTCATCCAGTCTGTGGAGAGGTGTCCGAGCGGTTGAAGGNNTCAAATCCCACCCTCTCCGCCACACACTTGCATATTCTTGAACGATGCAATGGGCGGACAAATCAGATTATCGAAATGCGGGAAGTTCCAGCTACCGAGAATCCCGTTCGCTGGCGCCTGCTCCGGTGCCAAATTCGTTTTGTCCAGGGCGGAAGGAGCGTACGATGCACAAACTAGAGGTNNTGCTGATTGTATTTCTCGCGTTCCCGCGGATCGCACTCGTATTGATGTTCCTCTCCTCGAACTACCTCCAGCGGGCGTACCACGGCCTCTTATTACCTCTACTCGGGTTTTTGTTCTTACCTCTAACNNACGGACACGGTGGGAAGATTAGTTCCTACCATTCTACCTTCGTGAATCGGAGCCCTGCCGCTAAGGCTGAACGAACAACTCCATGTACATTCAAGTGATTCTTCATAGACACATTTCCAGAACATGGAATCATGCCTGCCGCACCTTTGCGGTTCCCAATTACCGATAAAGCGCTAACGTTTATCAGGGGCAATCCAAGTCCAACTCGTCGCGGTGCTACTTATTTGCTTGTACGGCGGCTGGTATCACTGGAGACAAGCCAGCCAGCGCTTTCGAATATGTTCAATTTGGAACAGACGCCGATGTGCCAAAGGAGTTTTAATGTGGAAAGTCGATCCATGCCATAGGGAAGTGTGGTTGATTGCCATCCTTGGGTTATGGTCGGACGCCCTTTTTAAGGTAAACGATGGAGAAAAAAGCGTGTTTCATTTAATTTGGTACATTCTCATTGGGCTAATCTCCGGGGTTATCGCGAAATCAGTAATGCACGT
>PLUM01000069.1 GCA_003165465.1 Acidobacteriota bacterium | reverse complement strand
GATGAGCGCTCCGTGCATTCAAACTGGAAGCTTCAGTTGCCCCGTAGAGTACGAGGAGGAAATGCTCGGCGGGTACGTGCAAGTGCGGATGCCGGCGATGTGCGGGGCTGAGTCGTGCATCAGGACACGGAAGCTGAATTCCGTGGCCGGATGGGCGAAGCACGTGATCCTGTACGAGTTCGCGTCCGTAGAAGGCTTTGAGCGAGATTATAGCGCGGTAGGCGCAGCGGCGCCCATTGGCCTTGGGGGACATTCGGTGATTCCGATGCTGGTCCACGCACCCGGCGGGCCCAACAGCGCACTCAGGATATGGCCGTCCGTGTCGAAAACTTAAGTGGGTATTCTCTCAAACGACACGTTCGTAATGCATGGAGAAATGGGCAAAATGACGGACCATAATTGACTTCACCCTGGACGCTTTTCCTCATGGAGTCTGACCGCCTGGAGAGTACGTGAAGACATTCTTCGTTTCGTCGAAATCGTGAATCTTGGGCAGCACCAAGTCACAGTGAATCTCCCTCCAGAAATCGGCACCGGATCGCATCAGCAAGCATTGTGCCGATGGTCGTTTTCCCCGATCCTGAGACTCCCATTGCTACGATGATCATGGCTGAATCCAGACTGTTCAGCAAAAATGCTTCTTACGATCGCTCTTCAAGTGACCTGCGCTCGAAGTACGAACCGTTCCATGGCCAGCGCGAAGCCCTCTTCCTTGTTCGAACTGGTCACAAACCTGGCAGCATGTTGCACATCTGAACTCGCATTCCCCATGGCAATGCTCACCCCGCTGCGTTTGAACATGGACACATCGTTGGGCATATCGCCGATGGTAGCGATATTTGCGGTCGGGACATGCAGCATTTCCGAAAGGACAGTGACTACCTCTCCTTTGTTGGCCTTCGGATGAGTTACGTCCAGGTAATAAGGTTGGGAGCGGGCAGCCGAAACATGCTTCCCGCATTTCTGCTGCACGTCTGTTTCGCAGCGGGCCACTGCTTCAAGATCGTCACTGACCCCGACGATTTTAGCCACTCGATTCAGTAGCTTTGGTACCACTTGCACGGGGTGATGCATGGCCTGGAAATATCGAGTAAATGGAAGGTCATGTATCGTTGGAGCCTCAGTCAGGCCTACACGTTTGAAGACTTCCACGATCGGAGGAAACTTGACCTCCCACTCTTCACGGTCCACATAGGGACCATGACGCGATGGAACAAACCAGTCCCTATCGCTATAAATCCAGACGTCGAGCTTATGATTAGTCAGGATGTCGATCACACGTTGCACCGCCTCACGGGGGAGCAAGTTTCCACGAATGACGGAAAGATCGGATCGCACGAAAAGACCGCCGTTAAATGCCGCGATTGGTTCCTGAAGTTGAAGATCGTCAATTAACATTTTCATACCAAGTGGAGGTCGTGCGCTGGCAATTGTAAAAGCGATTCCCGATTCAATGATTTTCCGAATGGCCGCACGTGCCCGCGGCGTTACGACTTTGTCGGGTGTGACTAACGCACCGTCGACATCCGCCACCACCAGACGCACATCTTCTGGCTCTTCTTCTTTGCTCGCCATCGAATTCACCTCTCACGACCAACAATGTGCTTATGCTTCAAGTGCTCTCGTCCACACGGAAAATTCCGTTTCCGCCTCAGGGTAGCTCACACGCAATCTCGCGCTGTACCAGGCTATAAAACCACGTGAGTTGCGCTCTCTCTCGGGGCACGGTATCCGCAAGAATCAGGAGGGCAGACCTGTCAGTTCATCCCCCCCCCTTCTCCAATGAATGTTGTCCAGCCGGCTATGAAAATATATTTCTTGGGAGTGATCGCAGGCACGGTCTGTTCCTAATCTCCATGTGCGAGCATCTCTTGTTGCCCGCTCCGCCTACGTATGTTCGCCCGTAGGACCTCCGCCTGCTCCGGCGTGAAAAGCAACAGACCGCGGACAGCGTTCTGAAAGTCCGTAAGGTTCCATTCGCCGTGCATGATGCCGAGAGCCGAGTGGTCTGTCATGCTCAGCAGCAGGTGGCCTAATTCGTGAGCAATCACGTGGCCCAGGACTTCAGCCCTAGAAACTTTTCGGTCCAGGCGTCCATCCCATCGTTCCCTCAACAGCCACCAGAAAATGGTTTCTACCTTACTATCGAACACGTAGACGATTTGCGTATCCGTGCCGGGCGCTAGCCCCATCACATTGTTCGGGACGCCAAGGCGGTCGGACATCTTGCTCGAGAGAATGCTGAGTTGAATGTCGGAGGAAGTGAAGATTGGATAGTCAGCCGAATTCACCGGATCATTTTTCGTGGTCGGAACTATAACGACCCATCGGGTTTCTGCTCCTGCTTCGCGGAAGATCTCCGTCGCCACTTCTTCCGATTCCCTCAATGTTTCGGGGGCGACTCCGGCATAGTTGTGCACGTGAATCGTGATCGCAAGACTTCTCTGCGAGGATGCAGCCGCGGCGGTATGACTAAGCCCTGTGAGTCCGATTGAAAGCACCAATTCCACGTTCAAGATCCATCTTAGTCTCGCCCTTATGGCGTCCCTGCTGCATGCGCGCCTGATGGAGCGACGTACCGCCTCCACACCAGTAGTCGAGTCCAGTATCTTCGAGCGCTCGCCTAACCCTGGATCTGAAAGCGGAATATCTCTTACCTTGGCTTTCCGAGTGAAACTCATGACCGCCTCTGCGAAAGTCCACATTGTGGGCGGCAAGTCGGAAGGAGACAGTGACTAAAGTCACCACAACTCGGAAAGATTTGAAAGAGAAGAGATTACTTGGAAGAGATCTGCTCGCGCCTTAGACCAGCGAGATCTTTGACCATGATTGTGCGGCCGTTTACCTCCAGGAACCCTTCGGCCTGGAGTTGGCTGAGATTGCGCGACACGAGCTCTCGCACGGTGCCCAATTCCGCCGCCAATTCTTCATGGGTCTCCGTTAGCTCAACGTGGACTCCCTCCCTCGAAGGAGTTCCGCTCGTCTGTGTTAGCCGCAGGACCAGGGCGATCAATCGCTGCCTCACTGTCGTGAACGACAAGTCCTGGATGATCCCGACCAGACGTCGCAACTGACTGACCGCCCGGGTTTTTGTAACACGGCGAGTAAGAGAGTTTAGGTAAACGAAGCGACGCCCCCTTGCCGTTTGGGCCAAGAGGGCGTTGGCCTCGCTGGATTAGTCAGCTGAGTCGAAACTTTACCAAATCATCTTCAATGCAACCTGCAGCTGCCTTGATGTGGTTGCCGTGAAATCGGCTCCACCGAGCGCACCGGCTGCGCCGAAAATCTCCGATCCCGGTGTGGCTGGATTGAGCTTGGCCGGATCAAACAAGATGTTATCGCCACTGGTACTCGGTGGGTTGAAGTTTGGATGGTTAAAGACGTTGAAGGCTTCGGCGCGGAACTGCACGTTGAAAGTCTCCGAAATTCGTGGCACGCGGGTATTCTTGACCACGGAAATATCGAAACTCTCAAGTCCAGGTCCGGTGATGCTGTTGCGCCCGGCATTGCCCATGGGAATCCAATGCTGGCCTTGAAACGTAACGATGGGCGGGATGGCGAAGCACTGTAGCTTTATGTAGTGATCTACGTTTCCCGGATTGATGGGCGACTCGCAGCCAGGTCCCTTTATGCGATCCGGAAAGGTAAACGAGTCTGTGTTGAGAAGGCCCACCGCGTCACCGTTCAAAAGAGGCGTAAACGGCACGCCGCCGGAGGCTGAAAAGAGACCTCCCAATTGCCATCCGCCCAAGGCTGTCCGCGCAAAACCGGTGAAAGACTTGGGCGTGGGCACCTCCCAAAGATAATTGATGGTAAGAACCCGGTTCACGTTGAAGTCGGAAGGGGCGCGCGTCAACCTGGGGTCGAAGATGTACAAGGAAGAAATTCCAGTGGTGAATTGATCGCCGACCGCTGCTGCGGAAGCCGTGTCAAAGCTCTTCTGCCAAGTAAAAGAACCTTGAACCTGAAAGCCGTGGCTCATCTTTTTGGTGAGTTGCAACTCCAAACCGTCATATCGGGATGAGTTTCTGAATAGCACGGCATTTTCGCGGCCCACGTGGGTGTTGAACTCCTTGAGCGGGTCGGCGGCTAGCCCTCCACCCCCAAAACAGGCGTTAATGTTGTTACCAATGGTGGCGTTGGGCGAATAGGGTAAAGCGGGTGTTTCACACGGCCAGAGATAGCCCATGGGGGAAGCAGTCGGTGCCACCATGTTGACATCATCGTCGGCGGTGTTGCCATGTACGCCATGAGAACCCACATAACCGACCAGAGCCGAGAAGTTGGGCGTGATTTCGTGCGAAATACTAAGGTTCCACTGCATCACGTAGGCACGCTTCGGATTGCGTTCGATGAGGCCGGCGCGCTTCTTATCATCGCTCGCCGTGAGCTGACAGAACGCAGCTGCCGGAACGGTGGGGCAGGCGGTCCCGAACGAACTAAATGCACCAAACGAGCCGGGAGGCAAACTGCCAACCCCACCTTGCGGGGTGTATGGGAAATTGCCTGCTATCTGGCTGCGCACATCGGTAATCATGGTTAGCTGGTCGTAAAAGCCGAAACCGCCACGGACCGACGTCTTCCCAGTCTTGAACGGGTCCCAAGCGAATCCAACGCGCGGGTCGATGTTCTTTAACATGTTGTTATGGAAATAGTCTCCAGACAAGGCTGGACAGTTCGGGCAATTGCCTTCCGCAACGTTCGAAATAGCAGGGTACGGGTCGTTAAGGGTGAGCAGGCTGCCAAATCTGCCGTGATACTCGTTCGGCACGGTTGCGGGTTCGTAGCGCAGCCCAAGATTGATGGTGAGGTTGGGCCGAACGCGCCAGTCGTCCTGAAGGTACACGCCGAAGATAGATTGCCGATAGTCTCGGGTCGAGATGTTCGTGGTGAGATCTGATGTGATCGAGACAGTTCCCTGAACCGAGGGATCTAAAAGCCCATTGACATTTCCATTCGTCAGGAAAGAGCCCACCCCTCCGTTAAAATTAAATTGCCCGCCAGGCCGCGGAGTTGCGAACATATTCGCTTCGATTCGCTCCGCGCTGAAGCCGAATTTCAAGGAGTGTTTACCCTTGGTCAGAAAAGCATCGTCATAAGCCTGCCAAGAAGTGAAGGCGTTCCTCTGTGGGGCTGCGGCAGTCAGACCTCCAAAGAACGTCGTAAAGCCGTTCACCGAGATCTGTCCCGAAGACCACGTGGGGGCGAAGCCGAGAGAGGTGTCCGCCGCAAGCGGATTTAGTGCCGTTGAGATGAATGGCCCTCCGAGGATGGTACGGTTGACGCCGACGCGCGCGGAATTGACAAGATTCGAGCCGAAGGTGTGGGTCTCAGCAACCGTCGCAAACTGGCGGTGAACGAGACTCGTCTGCAATTTGTTCTTCATTTCGTCATCCTGCGTTAGGTCGCTATGGTCGTAAAAGTAAGACCCGTAGAGGCTGTCTTTGTCCGAGAATTTATGATCGACGCGAACAGTAAAGTAATTTTCGTCCAGAGCTTGCGGGCGTGGAAAGAAGAAGAGCGCCGTGTTCCCCGTCGAATCGGCCGAGTTGAGTATTGAGGACGTGGGCCAAAATGCGAGGTAGGGCACGACCTTCAAGTCTACACCGTTCGGGTTCGTACCTGGCCCGACTGGGAGCTGGTCGGGCGTCGATGAGTGTGTTATGGGGTCTGTGCAAAGCGAGCAGAGCAACCCAGCACGGGCCGCGTTCGAAAAAGTCTGGACCACCTGAGAGATACTCAAAATTTGGCGCAGTCCCTCGTAGTCACCAAATATGAACGTCTTGCCTTTCTGGATCGGACCGCCCGCCGAGCCGCCGAACTGGTTTCGTTTAAATGGGGGGATAATAGGGCCGTCAAAAAAGTTCCGGGCATCCATGGCGCTGTTGCGGAGGAACTCATAAACGTCTCCATGGAACTGGTTCGTGCCGGACTTCGTGGTGGCGTTGATGATTCCGCCCGACGCCCGGCCGTATTCTGTCGAATAATTGGTGGTCAAAACGGAAAATTCGGAGATCGCATCCACTCCCATATTGCCGCCCAGCAAGCTGCCAGGGCCGCCGTTCGTGGGGTCGTTGATACTGATGCCATCCAAGCGATAATTATTTTGCTGGGGGCGGGCGCCGGAAATGGTGAGCTGGGCTCCAAAGCCGCGGCTCCACAAATCCCTGGCCTGTACCATCTGGGTATGGATGGTGTAGACGCCGGGCTCGAGGTTGGCCAAATCGCTCCAGGAACGCCCGTTGAGAGGCAGCTCCTTGATGTCCGTTTCATTCCTGAGTGCGCCGATCTCCGCATTGGTCAGATTGATGACCGGAGCTTCGGCGGTAACTTCTACGGTTTGGCTGGATTGCCCGACCTGCATGGTCACATTCAGAATTTGCGTAGCTCCGACCGTCAGCGTGAGGCCAGTCTGCACCAACTTCGAAAATCCAGCCGCCGTGAAGGTGGCATCGTAAACGCCGGGCTGCAAGTTTGGCGCCGAGTAAATTCCATCGGCGTTCGTCGAAACGGTTCGCGTATCGGCGGTCGCCGTGTTTTTGATCGAGACTTCCGCGTTGGGAACCACGCCCCCGGATTGGTCCGAGGCTGTCCCTGAAAGCGTAGCACCAACCGCTTGAGCGGCGAGCCGCAACGGCGCGCCCATACCGAATAGCAGTGCAATTATGGCCGCAAGATGCAGCCACATTCTCTTGCTACCAGCAACATTATTTCTCATCACGTTTCACCTCACCACCCCATTGAATTTGTTCTTCCAACTCCACACAAGGCACCAAAGAACATTCTTAGGTCGCCCCCCACTTCCCAGAAACCTCATAGTGACTCAGTCTGGTTTTGGATGGAGCAACGGCTGCCCGCCCTAAAATCGGGCGGCCTCTACAAGACTCAATACGAACAAGACAAGACGATCTTGTAGCAGCTGTTCCGTCCCGTGTTTTTCGGGACGGAATGGGCACATTCAGGCTCAAACTGAGTCACTACCAGAAATCTAGATCGATTGCCAATCTCTAGTTGAAAGCGCAATATCTTTTACCTTGGTTTCGCGAGTAAAACTCATGACCACCCCCCGACTGTCCGTCTTGTAGATGGCAAGTCGGAAGTTGTCAGTGACTAAAGTCACTACTGCCCGGAAAGATTGAACGGAAAGAAACTACTTCGAAGAGGTCTGCTCGCGCCTTAGACCAGCGAGATCTTTGACGATGATTGTGCGGCCGTGTACATCCAGGAACCCTTCGGCCTGGAGCTGGCTGAGATTGCGCGACACGAGCTCTCGCACGGTACCCAATTCCGCCGCCAATTCTTCATGGGTCTGGGTTAGCTCCACATGGACTCCCTCCCTCGAAGGAGTTCCGCTCGTCTGTGTTAGCCGCAGGACCAGGGCGATCAATCGCTGCCTCACTGTCGTGAACGACAGGTCCTGGATGATCCCGGCCAGATGTCGCAGCCGTGAGCCAACTTCCGCAATCACTTTGAGTATCACCTCCGGATGCTCGAGACAAAAATTCTGAAAGTCCGTGCGCGAGATGAAGAGTACTTCGGCATCTTCCAGCGCAGACGCCGAGGCAGCATAATTGCCCCCATCAAACACCACCGGGTCACCGAAAGAACACCCTGGTCCTCTCACCGCTAGAACTTGTTCGCGACCCGCTGGGGACAGATTGAAAAGACGGATCTCTCCCATGACCACCATGAAGAGACCCATGCACGAGTCACCTTCGCTAAACAGTAGCTCACCCCTTTGAAGGTGCTTATTGCTTACTCGCGTAGCCAAGACGTGCATCTCTTGCTTCGTGAGATTCGCGAAGTATGGTATTTTTCGCAGCGCTATTTCCATCTTTCCGGTCATTGCCGCGCTCCGTCCACTGCTGGTCTTACCATAGCCGAAAAACCCAATTGAATGGCGAGAACTTCGGAGGCCCTTTCACATGAAACTCTCATGGCACAAGGCAAACCACAAGGAAGAGACCGACACGGTGACCTGACCGGGGATTTTTGTACCAGGTGAAATGAGAGAGGATTCACTTGGAGGGAGACCGGTTATGCCCATGAAGAGATACAAGCCGGAGCAGATCGTGAATTTGCTGCGGCAGATTGAAGTGGAAATCGCGAACGGAAAAACAACCCCGCTAGCTTGCAAGGAAGCCGAAATCACCGTGCAGACCTACTACCGCTGGCGGAAGGAATACGGCGGTTTGAAACTGGATCAAGCCAAGCGTCTGAAAGAGTTGGAGCGGGAGAATGCGAAACTGAAGCGGTTGGATAAGTTTTTTGAATCCATTCAGTCAGAGATCGGGAACCTCGTGGTGCGCGCCAAGTATCTGGAGGCCGCATGAAACCCTATACAAGTTGCGGCTCATGGTCGAAGTCAGGGCCGACTTTCGCAAGCTCTACAAATGGTTTGGCGCGACCCGGCAACGTAATGCCGTGCCAACAACCAAGAAGGGCTCATGGCTAAAGATGGTCCCTCTGTTCAATGAAAACTACGATTTTCTTTGAGCCCATAAGGCTCGGAGATTACGCCGTTGCGTGCTCAGTCGCACTCAACGGCGGGCAATATGGCCTGACCGCCAGATAATCGGCGGCACGCCAATAGGAGGAGCATATGAAACTTACAAATGATTTGAGCAACACAAGTGGTAGCAGTCCGACGAGAATGACGGAAACGTCGAAGCATGTGAAGAAGTCCGCACATCTCAAACATAGTCAACCGTGGTTCGTCGTCGATAAGGAAGGTCTGAGGAAGACTCTATCGCGGAAGGGTAAGGCATTCGCGATTTATGAGTTGCTTCAGAACGGCTACGATGAGAACAGCACCAAAGTCGAAGTTACTCTGACCGAACCTCGTAACGGCAAGTCCATTCTGACATGCGTTGACAACGCACCACTCGGATATGTGGACTTGTCGAATGCTCACACGATGTTCGGTGAGAGCAAAAAGAAGACCGATCCGAACAAGCGCGGTCGGTTCAACATCGGCGAGAAGTACGTCCTGGCTCTGTGCGACGAAGCAACAGTTACCAGCAAGACTGGACGCATTATCTTCAAAGCTGATGGCACCCGCAGCCACAACAACATCAGGACTAAAACCGGAACGGAATTCCGTGGGGAACTACCTCTAACCATTGACGAGTACAACGATATGGTTAGGAAGGTGAAACTCGTAATTCCCGCTGTGCAGACTGTATTCAATGGCACGGAGATTCCAAAACGGAAAGTTCTTCACGAATTCTCCGCGCAGTTACCGACCGAAGTTGCCGATGAGAATGGAATTCTCCGCAGCAAGAAGCGCACCACCAAGGTGCGGTTGTTCGAGGTTCCGATTGGTGGAGCGTACCTCTACGAGATGGGAATGCCTGTTGTTCCGATTGATTGCAAGTGGTCGGTGGATATACAGCAAAAGGTTCCACTCAACATCGAGCGTGACAATGTCACCCCGAGTTACCTAAAGGCTGTCTACCAGTCCATCCTTGACGAGCGCAGCGAGTATCTGAACGAGGAAGACGCGGCGCACGCTTGGGTTACGACCGGGCTCTCCAGTGAGAAGGTCAGCACCAAGGCGATTAGAAACGTTGTAGTGAAACGCTTCGGTAAAGATGCAGTTATCCACGACCGCAATGACCTGGGCTCAAATCGAGAAGCAGCCGCAGCCGGGCGAATCGTAATTCCGCGAGGTGCATTGACCCCGGAGATGCGAAAGAACCTGGTTCGCGCTGGCGTCAAGAAGGCATCAGCGGAATTCTCAACCAGTGTCGACGCACCCATTGGAATCATCCCCGAGAAAGACTTAACGAAGCCACAACTACGCTACAAAGAATTCGTCGAGAAGGTTGCGCCACTCGTGCTCGGCCGAAAACTGAAGAAAGTTCAGTTCGCGAACGACCCGAAGGCGAAGCTCCTAGGATGCACGCAGTGGTCGCCAAAAGACTACATCTTCACGGTGAACGTCGCGAAGCATGATGTCGAAGATTGGGAACGCAACTACGACCTGTTCATCCATGAACTGGCGCACCACGCCGTTCAGCGTAATGACCATCTCTTCGAGGGATTCTGGCGAGCGGTATCCGATATAGGAGCAAAGGTGGCTCGGGTAGCGCTTTCACATCCGAGGTTGTTCCCCAAGCCGCACGATCTATCTGTAAAGGAGCCGTTTATTCAAAAAGAAGCAGCGTGAAAAAGTATGTAGGCGACGGGCCGACTGCAGCGGCCCGCGATCGCCTGCACTCTTTGAACCACGAGACTTTGACCTAGCAGCGTAAAGGCCGCTCACCGCTGGCGGAAATTAGCGGCACAATTTTATGAACACTTCGCCCATTACAAAGTCTAGCCCGAGGAAGCCGCCAGCAGTACGGCGCTTCTCCGGCATGGCTGGTTCACCGTTGTCTCGTGTCAACGAACCTGCCTCTGCGGTGGGTTCGCCGAAGTTTGCCCAAGTGGGTCCTCCTAAAGTAACGCAGATGCGGGACATGGCCCTGCTCCACTACTGCTTCGATCAACAGACGGGCGAAATTAAGAAAGAACATTGCTTTTGCGAAGAGCGGGCAGAGCGCGTAACTCGCCGTGAGGCCGAACGGTATGTCAAGGATGGGTTAGCGGACTGGCTGATTGTCAAAAACGGTCGTGCGAAGTCAGGAACTTCAATCTATCGCCGAGCAATTGTCATGCGTTCCGTGGTGATCGATGGTGAAAGACTGTTTGCTAGACCATCCGAGTGGAAGTCGAAAAGATTGGACCGCGATGAAAAACATGAAGCGATTAAGATCACGATCCGGGACAAAGCGAAAAATCTTCTCCGCAAGATGTTTGCAAAGGGTGTTATCGCCCAGGATGTGTTTCAGGCGCTCCAGGTTGATGCGGAACTGGATTCATTGTTCACGGACACGGTGAGATTTGAGAAATGTTCACGCATGTTGATCGATCAGCAGCAACACTGGTTTCACAGACAGTTTACGAATCTTGTGATGTACTGGTGGAACAATGTTCTCGGTTTCCATCGGCTGGACGTTAACGTCGGAACGATGATGAAGGATGCGTCTGCTGGCACTGGAGAGATTGTTTACAGACCGAACGCTAACAAAATCGTGGAAGCGGTGCGCGGAAACTCTATGGTCAATCCCGCCGTGTTCATGGGTGCCGAAGACTTCGAAGACCTGTTTGGCCCCGCTGACAAAGGCGGCTCCGACCTGAGCCAGGAAGAAAAGCAAAAACGATACTTCCTCGGTATGGGCAGCAAGCAATTTATAAGCAACAATGGTCGAAGAGTGCGCACTACGAACCATGTCATCCGTGACGGAGATTATGGGGGCGCCGACCCACATAGATTTGAACGCCCGACCGGATCGCCGGATGAAGATACGCCTGATCCTGTCGAGGATTTGATCGGATACCAGGCAGAGGACATTACCGAGCATCAGATGGTCTCTTGACCTGACCGGGGATTTTTGTACCAGGTGAAATGAGAGAGAATTCACCTGAGGAGGAAGACCGGTCATGCCAATCAAGAGATACAAACCGGAGCAGATCGTGACAGTGCTGCGGCAGATCGAAGTGGAGATCGCAAACGGGAAGAACACACCGCAAGCCTGCAAGGAAGCTGAGATCACGATCCAGACGTATTACCGCTGGCGGAAGGAATACGGCGGGATGAAGCTGGATCAAGCGAAGCGGTTGAAAGAGCTGGAGAGGGAGAACGCGAAACTGAAGCGACTGGTGGCGGAGTTGTCGCTGGAGAAGCAAGTTCTCAAGGATGTAGCGGAGGGAAACTTCTAAGCCCTGAGCGGCGTCGGACGGCGGTGGAGCATGCGCGGGAGAAGTACGAACTCTCGGAGCGGCATGCCTGCCGGCTGGTGAAGCAGTGGCGCGGAACGCAGCGCTACCAGCCGAACCAGCGGACGGAGGAAGATGCGCTGACCCGAACGATCATTACCCTGGCCAGTGAGTATGGCCGCTACGGCTACCGGAGAATCACGGCGCTGTTGCGGATGGCTGGGTGGCAGGTGGGCAAGGATCGGGTGCAGCGCATCTGGCGTCGCGAGGGACTGAAAGTCCCGCAAAAACAAAGGGTGCGGAGACGGCTGTGGCTGAACGATGGTTCGTGCGTGCGGCTCAGACCGGAGCGGGCGAATCACGTGTGGAGCTACGACTTCGTGAGCGCCATGACACACAACGGAAGAACGCTGCGGATGTTGGTGCTGATCGACGAATACACGCGGGAGTGCCTGGCGATTCGAGTCGCTCGAAGACTGAGAAGCTATGAGGTGATCGAGACACTGGCCGACGTGATGCTGTGGCGAGGAATCCCGGAACATATTCGCTCCGATAACGGCCCAGAATTCGTAGCGAAGGAACTACGGAAGTGGCTGGCGAATGTGGGAACAGGAACGCTGTACATCGAACCGGGAAGTCCATGGGAGAACGGGTACTGCGAGAGCTTCAACGGAAAGTTGCGCGACGAGTGCTTGAATGGGGAGATCTTCTACTCGTTGAAGGAGGCACAGGTCGTGATCGAACAGTGGCGGGTGGAGTACAATACGCGGCGACCGCACTCGTCGCTGGGCTACAGGCCGCCGGCGCCGGCGGCCTGTAGCCCAAGGGTCCCAACGAATCTAATTTCACAGCCGTTGGCTGTGATGTAGACTCTCTCACTCGCCGTGGTACAAAAACTCGGGCTGGTCATACGCTATGCCGGAATCGCAAAAGCAGGAGTTGAGTCAACACTGTGAAGCGATTATGAACACAGTCGCAGCAGAGCTGGGCGTGGAGAAGCTCTCGTACCAAGATGAATACATCGTTGATGCAGTCGCATCCGTGTTGTTTAGTCTGGAGAACAACATCACTCAAATCGTCCAGAATCCATCTGGGATGCTCGTCGGCGGCTGGTTTCCGGACTCAGCCGCAAGCCAGGCGATACAGCACGTTCACCGTTTCCCGCATTTATTGGGTTCAGCCACGTTCGTGGACCTCAATCGCAAGTTCCTTCACGCGGTTGCGGAATGGTCGAAGAAGAATGAGCAGTATTCAACACCTGAATTTATTCAGGAAATAAAAGCGAAAATTGCGGGAGAATATGTTTGCCATGGGCGGTACGACGTGTTGGGTAGTGACGGTCGGCGTCTGGACGCAATATTGAAAGGAAGTTGTTGACTATGCAGGTCAGGCTCTCCCGAGCCAACCGTTAGTACCGTGCCGGGACCTGCGAAGTGCACAACATCAGCGGAAGGAAATCGGCCTTCGCTGGTGGGTTCATAAAGGTGAGTCAAGTATTGCCGTAAACCACGGCAAGAAATCCACAAGGCTCAAGTTAAGAAGACTTCCGAACTAACGACGCTATAAGTGTCGAAAGTTTGGTCTTTATGAATTTCTGTTCTGTCGTGCCCCCTGAAAATTACGTACTTCCGTTGCCAAATGACATCGGCAGGGATAATCTTTCACCAGCGACACTAGACAAGCGGAAAGGGCCATCTATGGCTCGCCGTGGTCAGGTGGGGAAAATAGAAGTTAGCGGTAAATGGTATGTCGTTCGCTTCTGGAAATATCCGCCGGGGCAAGAAAGAGTTCATGCAAGTGAACGAATCTGTCCGGTAGATCGAAAGGCACTCGGATATCTAACTAGCGGTGAACGGCGACGTAGGACAACCGAAATCGTTGATGCCAGCGGGGTGAACGATGTTAAGCAATTTGTCGAGACCAACGTGGGCACTACGTTTCGCAAACAGGCAGAGTGATTTTTGAGTCATGTCGTCAAAAGGAAGCGTCGTCCGGCGAAGCCTGCCACTGTTTCCAACTGGCGGTCTTGCCTCAATAAGTGGCTCAATCCGAACATTGGGGATTTGCCGCTTGCGAGCATCAACAACCGCACACTAAAGGTACTCGTCGCCAAGATGCACGAAGCAAACCTTTCTGCACAGACGATAACCACCTACGTCAACTTTGTGAAATTTGTCGTAGGTTCAGCCATCGATGACAACGGGGAACAGTTGTTTCCACGCAAGTGGAACAATGAGTTTATAGACCTGCCTGTCATCGAGAATCAAAAACAACCAACCTTCACCGCAGAAACTATGAGTGCCATCGTTGAAAAAGCATCCGGTCAGGATCAGATTTTGTACGCACTGCTGGCCGGAACGGGGCTCAGAATTGGTGAAGCCTTTGGGCTGGAAGTAAGACATCTTTCCACAGACTGTCGCACTATTACCGTCGAGCAGTCCTGCTGGCAAAAGAGCATCCAGACGCCAAAGACAAAATCCGCATACAGGCAGATTGATGTCTGTCCCAAGCTAGCTAAACTAATCAAAGAATTCATTGGAGACCGAAAATTGGGTCTCATTTTCGCTAACGGTACTGGTAGGCCGCTGTCTCAGACAAACGTAGTCCGGCGTTCACTTCATCCGATTCTTGAAGGACTTGGAGTTGAGAAGACGGGCTTCCATGCTATGCGTCGATTCAGGACAACGTGGCTGAGAAAACAACGGGCGCCGGAAGACCTCATTAAATACTGGCTGTGACACTCGAAGAAGCAATCGGTGACCGATCAGTACAGCAAAGTATCGGACGACCTGAATTATCGGCTCGAAGAAGCAGGGAAGATCGGAACGGGTTTTACGGTTCCTACGGTGATGAGACCTATGGTACCTAGAATTCGGAAAAAAGAAGCAGAACCAATTGCAGCGTAACTGCAAGACTTTGTGCGGATTAGAATGGCGGGGCCGACGAGACTCGAACTCGCGACCTCCTGCGTGACAGGCAGGCGTTCTAACCGACTGAACTACGGCCCCGTTGTATGGACGCTTGATTGGTGGGCAGTGCGTGATTTGAACACGCGACCTTCCGGGTGTAAACCGGACGCTCTAACCGCTGAGCTAACCGCCCCTTCATCTGTTAGCCCTTCGCGCTTTTTAGATTACGCGACTTCCGGGCGTCCGTCAATTCGCGAGGCCTGTTTTTATTGTTTTTTTCGCTTCGCAGTTTCGGTGCATTTTGTTGGGGGGAGGATTCCGGGCGGGCACGAGGGCCTTGCGGGATTGCCATATAGAAACGGCCGCGCGGGGTTTGAGTAGCACAGGCTTCAGCCTGTGTTCTTTTGACTTTCCCTTGCCGCCGATCAAAATCACACAGGCTGAAGCCTGTGCTACTGAAAGGCAAAATTTCTATTCCGCGCCGAGGAAGGCGAAGCGCAGCATAAACAGGGCAGAGAGGACCCAGATGAGCGGGCTGATTTCGCGCATTTTGCCGGTGCCGATTTTGATGAAGGTGAACGAAAGCAGGCCCAGGCTCAATCCCGTGGCGATGCTGAAGGTGAGCGGCGTGGCGACAAGCGTGATGAATGCGGGAAACGCCTCGGTGAAATCGTCCCAACGGACTTTGGCGAGCGAGGCGCACATCAGCGCGCCGACCAGGATGAGGGCGGGCGCGGTGGCATAGGCGGGAACGGCGGCGACGATGGGCGCGCAGAAAATCGCAATCAGAAAGAGGAAGGCGATGAGCACGTTGCCGAGGCCCGTTCGGGCTCCCGCCGCGACGCCGGCGGCGCTCTCGATGTAACTCGTGACCGTGGACGTGCCGGTCAGCGCGCCGACCATGGTGCCGAAGGCGTCGGCGAGGAGTGCGCGGCTGGCGCGCGGGAATTTTCCGTTGCGCAGGAATCCGCCCTGTTCGCAAACGCCGACGAGGGTTCCCACGTTGTCGAAGAGGTCCACAAAAAAGAAGACGAAGATCAGATCGCCGAGGCCGATTTTGAAGGCCGAGCGGAAATCGAGTTTCAGGAACGTGCCGCCCGGATGGGGCATGGAAAAGATGTGCGAGGGCAGAACGGTGAGGCCCAGAGGGATGCCGAGCAGCGCGATGGCCACGATGCCGATCAGGATCGCGCCGCCAATCTTGCGCGACATCAGGATGGCGATCAGAACGAGGCCCAGCGCGGCCAGCCGCACCTGCGGGTCGGACGATTTTCCGAGCGTGACGAACGTGGCCGTGCTGGCCACAATAATTTTGGCGTTGCGCAATCCGACAAAGGCGATGAAGAAGCCGATGCCGGCGGCGGTGCCGTGCTTCAGGCAATCGGGAATGTCGTTGACGATGTGCTCGCGGATGTTGGTGAGCGTCAGAATCAGGAAGAGCGCGCCGGACAGGAAGACAACGCCGAGGGCGGTTTGCCATGGCACGCCGCGCCCCAGAACGATCGAGTAGGTGAAGTACGCGTTCAGCGACATGCCCGGAGCGAGGGCAATCGGATAATTCGCCCACAGGCCCATGACGAGCGTGGCGAACGCCGCCGAAATGCACGTCGCGAAGAGCACGCCCTCGACGGGCATGCCCGCTTCGCCCAGGATGCGCGGGTTCACGACCACCACGTAGGCCATGGCCATGAAGGTGGTCAGGCCGCCCAGCAGTTCCTGGCGAACCGTGGTCTTATTTTCCTGGAGATGAAAAATACGATCGAGCAAGGCGCGCCTCACCGAGAAGCGCGCAACTATAGGCCGGAGCGGGCCGCCGCGTCAACGGGGAACGCGCGGATGGGATATGCATTCGCGGGAATGCAGTGATTAGTGATTAGTGATTCGTGAATCGTGAGTTGTGGGTCGTGATTTGTGGATCGTGGAAGATTTTTCACGATTCACGAATCACGACCCACGAGTCACCACAATCCAGAGTCTTTCGTTATCCTTCGTGTTCTCTGTGCTCCGTCCTCTGTGCCCTCTGTGTTAAAGCTTTTGCCGGACGTCGCCTGAAGCGCGGCGGAAAAACAGGAAAAGAACGGATTTAACACAGAGGACACAGAGATCGGAGCACAGAGGGCCACGCAGAAAACATTAGCTTCAGTTCCGGGTCTTCACGGACCCATCCTTCGCAAAAGGCGCGAAGGATGGGGCACCCAGGGCAAAACCAAAGGCAAAAAAATGCAGGTTGAACCGGTTGCCACACAGTCCATGAAACCTGCGCCAACAGGTCAAATCAAGGGGAAGCAAATCGAAATATCCAATGGCTGAGATTAAAAGATTGTGCTTTTCATCGCAGCGGGTTTGGCGTATGTTTTTCGCATTTACCGGTGTCCGGTAGTGGCGTTGGAAATAGGGGAATCATCCAGAAATTCTTGAAATGCGATTGTGAAGTTCTCAACCTTAGATTGTGTGGAGAGGGGATCCAATGAAGATTCGTATGGTTCGTAGTGTGTTCCTTGGGGCGATGTTCCTGGCGATGGCGGTTCTGTGGATGCCGAACGCGCAGGCCCAGCAAACGCTCGGAGGGATCACTGGCACGATCACGGATCCAACCGGCGCCGTAATTTCGGGCGCGACGATCACGCTGGTCGGCAATGAAACGAAACTCAGCCGCACGCAGACCTCCAGCTCCACGGGAGCCTACCTATTTGTTAACCTGCCGATCGGAACCTACTCGCTCTCTTTCACGCAGCAGGGTTTCCAGTCGGAGAACGTTCCTTCCATCATCGTGCAGGCGAACCGCACCGCGACCGTGAACGCGGAACTGAAAATCGGCAATATCGGCGTATCCATCACAGTCGAAGAGACGCCGCTCTTGAACATGGTCGATACGACCAACGGCTACGTGATGGACAAGCTGGAGATCGAGTCGGTTCCCCTGCCGACCGGTTCCTTCACCGGGCTGGCGCTGCTTTCGCCCGGCGTGAACGCGGAACTTTCGGCCGGGACCGGAGCCAACGCGGGCTTGGGCAACGCGCCGGTGTGGGCCAACGGGCAGCGCGACACGAGCAACACGTTCCTGCTGAACGGCGTCGACGCGCGCAGCCTGTTTAACGGCAAGAGCACCAGCCAGGTATCGTCCGCGCGCGTCGTGAATAACACCGGCGTCAGCGGCGCTTCCAGCTTGAGCGCGATTCCCATCCAGAGCAGCGCGTCGGTCTACCTCGCCATCGGCGAATCGATTCCTTCGCCCGCTCCGGAAACCATTCAGGAAGTTCGCGTGAACACGTCGATGTACGACGCGCAGCAAGGCTCGACGAGCGGCGCGCACATCGACATGAGCACCGCTTCCGGCACCAACAATATTCACGGAACCCTCTACGGCCATTTCGGAAACAACTCGCTGAACGCCGATCCGTTTTTCTATAACGCCGATCCGAATATTCCCGCGAACGAAAAGAATCCCGGACTGCACCGGTATACGGCGGGCGGCGCGATTGGCGTGCCAATCAAGAAGGACAAGCTGTTCTTTTACGGCAGCTACCAGCACACGCGCGCTTCGGACGATGAAATCGGCATCTCGCGGGCGTTTGTGCCGCCGGACCTGACCAATGACCGATCTCTCGCGGGCTTGGCGGCGGTCGCCAACATGGATACCACGTTCATCTCGCCGCTCAATTCCACATTCACTGGCAATGCGCTGGTGACGCCCAATTTCAGCACCATTCCCTGCGGCTCCGGCTCCTACGATACCTGCGGAATCAACCCGATCGCGTACACCATGTTCAATTACAAGCTGCCGAACGGCCAATATTTGATCCCGACCGCGAATCCGAACTCGATCCTGAAGACCAGCGCGAATAGCGCCATGATTACCGCGTTTCCCGAGGATGCCGAGGTTCCGGGGACCGCGATTTTCCGCGCGGACCAGGCGGTCGCCAATCTGGATTGGAACCCCAATTCAACGCACTCCTTTTCCGCCAAGTATTATTATCAGCATGATCCGACCATCGCTCCCTTCGCCTATTCGATGGTTGCGGGTTTCGCTCAGCACCTGGACGCGGGCAGCCAGGTGATCTCTCTCAGCCACACGCAGGTCGTGAAGTCCAACCTGAGCGTGACCGAAACCTTCGGCTTTATCCGCATGAAGGCGTACAGCACGGAGGACCAGCCCTTTACGCCGTCGCAATTCGCCACGGCTTGCGAGACCATGACGGGCGCTTCCGCCACGGATTGCACGATCAATACGTTTGGCTCCAGCGTTTTCCCCGGTCTCAGCACCGTCTTCACCGGGACAACGGCCACGCCTTATCCGTACTCGATGAACGTGGGGGCCGGAGCGGCCTCTCAAGGAGCGTTTACCGGAGTGTTTCAGAACCGCTTCAATCCCTCGGCCAACGCCATCTGGACGTTCGGCCGGCACACTGTGACCTTCGGCGGCAGCTTTGCGTACACGCAGCTCAATACGAGGGATGAAAGAAATCAGATTGGCATGATGGCATCGCCGGATTTCACCAACTTGATGGTTGGAAACCTTACGCCAAACTACGTTTATAACATCACCTCCATGCTCGTCGGGAACCCCAACCGCTACTGGCGCACCAACGAAACCGGCGAGTATCTACAGGACAAATTCCAGTGGAAGAGCAACGTGGCGATTACCGCCGGAATTCGGTTTGACTGGGACGGCGGCTTGACGGAGAAAAACGGCAATCTGTTCAATTTCGATCCGTCGAAGTACTCCTACGATCCGACGACGGACACGCTGGGTTCCAACGGCCTGATCGTGGCCGGAAATAATAAGACCGCCGGAACACCCGGTGTGAGCAAGACAACGCTGACAGGCCGCCAATGGGGATTTGCTCCCCGCCTCGGCGTGGCCTGGAGCCCCAAGATGTTCAACAGCAAGATCGTGGTTCGCGCCGGCTGGGGCATGTATTACGACCGCGGGGAACTCTACTCGTACTTGTCGCCCGGCCTCACCCAGAACATCACGGGTGGCGGGCCGTTCGGCGTGAACCAACAGCAGCCGTTTGTTGCCACCCAGACCTGCACAGTTACCGCCGCTTGCTCGCCCACTCTCGAGAACCCATGGGGCACGACGCTCGTACCACCTGCGGGGAATCCGGGCGCTGTCGTTCTGCCGAATGCGTGCACGATGGCGAACTTCAACCCGACTAACCCCGGAGCTCCACTCTCGTTCCCATCTTGTACTCAAAACACCAGCAACCCGACGCCATTTTATTTGGGAGCCTACGCGCGAGACAACAAGCTGCCGTACACGATGAACAGCACGGTGGACGTCCAGTGGCAGCCGCGCAACGACTTGGCGATTGACATCGGATATGTGAACGCTCTCGGCCGGCATGAGATCATTCCCGTACCGTTCAACCAGGCGAGGATTGCGTCTCCTACGAACCCGCTGTGCGGGCCTGCTGCAGTTTGCGCGAACCCGAGTGGCTCGCCATTAGCCCAGTCCTACACATATGGAATGACCGTACAGGCATCAGGTTGCGTCACGTACGCGAACTTCTGCCCTCTTAATTTGCCTGATGGGACGCCTTATTTGACCAATCCCGAGGGCGGCAACGTGAACTTGCGCGTTCCGTATATCGGGTATGCGGCGGAGTCCGAACTGTACACGGCGGCGGGCGTATCGTCCTACAACGCCTTGCAGGCGCACATCGAGAAGCGGCTCAGCCACGGCCTGCAACTCGGCGTTTCCTACACCTACTCGCACGCGTATGACGAGCAGAGCGCCCTGGGCCTCTTCTACAACGGCAACAACCCGCAAAATCTGCACGATGCGTACGGCCCGTCGGACTTTGACCGGACGCACGTCATCAACATCGACTATCACTACGAACTCCCGAAGTTCTTCATGGCCAATTCCTGGGAAGGCAAAGTGGCCGACGGTTGGGCCATTCAGGGAGTTGTGACCATCCAGAGTGGGCAACCCTATAGCGTCATCGACTACTCGGGAGCCGTCGGCAGCGCGTTCTACAGCATCTACGACGGAATCACGAACCCCATCGATCCGCTCGCCTCGGGTTGCACGGCACAAAGTGCGATGACCGGAGCGATCGGAGCCACTCCCGGCTTACCGGCGTTGAATGCGGCCTGCTTCACGTTGCCGCTGCTCAATCCCGGTGCTTTGAACGGCGCGATCCCCGCAGGCGATACGTTTGAAAGCAACTTCACTTCGGGCCAGCGCAACATTTTCCGCCAGTCGTGGCAGCGTCGCGCGGACGTCTCTCTCTTGAAGATGACCAAGCTGACGGAGCGGTATGGGTTGAAGTACAGCTTCGATGTTTTCAACCTGACCAATACGCCCAGCTTCGACATACCCATCGACAGCGTCACGCAAAACCTGGCGTTCAGCGCGTTTCCCCTGGCCGGCACATGCCCGGCTCCATCGTCGCCGTGCGGTTCGAGTGCCACCAGCACGTTCTTCAACGCACCCGGCGGCCTCGGCCAGGTCACCAAAACGATCGGCAGCGCGCGGCAGGTTCAGATGTCGCTGAGCCTTTCGTTCTGACGCTTCAGCCATAAGCTGCAAATTCAATGCGGCGGCATCCCACTCGGATGCCGCCGTTTTTTTTTATAGCACCAGTAGCATAGGCTTCAGCCTGTGTTCTTTTGACTTTCGCTTGCCACAAATCAAAACCGCACAGGCTGAAGCGTGTGCCACTAAAAAGCGTCTGTTCCGCTGATTGATGTACGCCACCATGCCTGTGCAAAAGCGGCCTGTTTCATCGTGGAAAGAGCTTTTTTGCTTGCACTCATAGGCAGGGGCGAGTAGATTGGCGTACGCGGGGAGCAGGGCGGAAAGTTCTATGCGATCCTTGAAATGGAGAAACGCCCAGGGAGGATTTGCGCCCCGACTTCATTCGCGCAGTATATGACCGCCATCCTGACCATCGCAAACCAGAAGGGCGGCGTGGGGAAGACCACCACGGCCATCAATCTTGCTGCGGCCATCGCGATTCGTGGAAAGAAAACTCTTTTAATCGACCTCGATCCGCAGGCCAACAGCACCATCACGTTTTTCAATCCGGCGGACATTCATGTTTCGATGTTCGATGTGCTGGGCGATCATCGCGCCGACATGGCGAGCGCCATTAAGGTGACGACCAACCCGTTGCTGTCGGTCGCGCCCGCGCGGCTGGCGCTGGCGAAGATCGAGCAGCAACTGGCGGGGCAGTTTGACGCGCCCTTCAAACTGAAGGATGCGCTTACGCCCGTCCTCAAGGACTACGATTACATCGTGATCGATACGCCGCCGGCGCTGGGAATCCTGACGGTGAATGCCATGGTGGCGTCGACGCACCTGCTGGTCCCGATTCAGGCGGCTTACTTCGCGATCGAGGGCACCGACGACCTGTTGGAAACCTACGAGCGGATTCGCGCGCGCCCCAATCCCCAGCTCAAAGTGCTCGGTGTGGTCATCACCCTCTTTGATCGGCGCACGAACATCTCGCGCGACGTGCACGAACAGATTCGCTCCGTGTTCGGATCGGTGCTGTTCAAAACGCGCATCGGGAAAAATGTGCGCCTGGAAGAAAGTCCGGCCTATAAGGAAACGATCATGACCTACGCGCCTAAATCGCCTGGCGCGAAGGATTACGGCAAGCTTGCTTTGGAGGTTATCCATCGTGTCGAAGAGGATCGGGTTGCCCGTCACGCTGAAGATGCGGCATGACGCGCACTACGTGGAACAACTCGCCAGTTTCAGCGGCGCGGCCATCGGGCGCATGGTTCCGGTCGATAAGATCAGGCCCAACCCCGACCAGCCCCGCAAACTGTTCGGCGACCTGCGCGAACTCACCGAATCCATAAAGGAAAAGGGCGTTCTCGAGCCGCTCCTGGTGCGTTTCGTGCCGCGCGACGATTGCTATCACATTATTTCCGGAGAGCGGCGCTACCACGCCTCGCGCGCCGCGGGACTGCGGGAAGTTCCCTGCATCGAGAAAATCGCGGACGACGCCGAGACCCTGGAACTCGCGCTCATCGAAAATTTGCAGCGCAAGGACCTCACTCCGTTCGAGGAAGCCGACGGCCTGCAAAGGCTGGCCGAGCATTTCGACTACACGCACGACGATATCGCCAAGAAAATCGCCAAGGCGCGTTCCTCGGTCACCGAAACGATGTCCCTGCGCGTGATTCCCGAGGCATTGCGCAAGCTGTGCATCGAGCATGGAATCGTGTCCAAGTCGCTACTCCTGCAGATTGCGCGCCAGCCGAGCGAAAAGAAAATGATCGAAGCCGTGCAGCGCATCGCGCAGGCCGGCTTGACGCGCGACGAAGCGCGCCGCGAACGCCAGGACGAGAAAAATACGGGTCCGCGCCCGCAGCCTTTCATCTTCAATTTTCGCCCGGAGAACGAGGCGTTCCGCCTGCGCATCCAGTTCCGCAAGAGCAATGTCTCGCGCACGGAACTGATCGATTCGCTGCGCAACCTCATCCAGATGCTCGAGCAGGATGAGAAGTCGGCCTCCGGCCAGGCCACGCACAAACCAGCCGTAGCCTGAAGCGCGGCGGACCGTCGGGAAAAGAACGGATTTAACACAGAGGGCACAGAGATCGGAGCACAGAGGGCCACGGAGAAAAGATTATTTCCAATTCCAAGGGTTCAACGTCTCCAATTGCTCTCCGGGTTCTCTGTGCGCTGTTCTCCGGGTTCTCTGTGTTGAAGCTTTTGTTCTTCCCGCGCCACGCGGCGCGCAATCCCGTAAAATCAAAACTCCATGAATGAATTTTCCACCCAACAGATTGGCGTGCTGCAATGCTTGGATTCGCGGGGCTTCACGCTGGTCGCGTTTCCGCTTTACGCGAACGCCGTCGGCGTGCGGAAGGGAACCTGCGCGGCGCTGTTGGATCCGGTCCCGGGCGGCGGCTTCCGTTTTTTCGGCGAGCCGTGCGTGCTGCTGGACGGCAACCTGACCGTTCGCATCACGGAAAAAGAAAAGCTGTGGTTTGTGTGGAAGAAGCAGCGCCTGGAAGCGACGCCGGAGCTTCTTTCGGAACTCAATTGTTTCATCGACGAGCTGAAAATCCTTCTCGAACCGCATCTGTAAATCGAAAATCCGCCAATCGAAACCGCCCGTCCTCCGCTAGCCCGCATTTTTTACAAGTAATGGAATTATTTTATTTTGATGGACAGTTTGTTGTGAAGAATTGAGATTCTGAGGATGAAGGGTTTTAGTGGCACAGGTTTCAGCCTGATTCCTTTTGATTTTGGCTCGCGCAAAATTCAAACCCACACAGGCTGAAGCCTGCGCCACTAAAAAGCATTCCGCCTGGCGCTATTTCCCCAGCAGGCGCAGGGCGGTGGGCGGATAGAGCGCGAGCAATTGTCCGTGTGGCGGAGAAAAGCGTTCCAGTTGCAGCAAAGCGACGCCCGCTTTTTTTAATTCCGTGATTCGCGTGCCAGTGTGGAGCACCTGGCCGATGACCATGTGCAGCTGCGGTTCGTGGCCGAAGCAAAACACTTCGTTCGATTTCAGCCGGGAAAGTTCGCGAAGCAGTTCGGCGGGCGTGCTCGTCCCTTTCAGCGCGTCCGTCTGCACGATTGTTTTGGGCGCGATGCCGAAGACTTCGCAAAAGATTTCGGCGGTTTGCGCGGCGCGCAGCCACGGGCTGGTGAGCACGGTGTCCGGCTTCGCGCCGAGGGCATGCAGGCCGAGCGCCGCGGCGCGCGTGCGCTTCATTCCCTTGGGAGTGAGCGGGCGCTCGGTCTCGGGCGGGCAATTGGGATCTTCGCGGTCCACGGCGATGCCGTGGCGAATCAGATACAGCAGCATGGTTAAGCGACCCTTTCTTTTTCCACCATCAGAACGCGCTGAAACGTCAGGCGCAGCTTCAACTCGCGTTCGAGCAGCCGCGCTGTTCGTTCAATGCCCGCAAGATTCAGCCGCGAAGCGTCCCGCAGTTCCACATGGATGCGGACGTCGCGCGGCCCGCCCTCGATCGTGAGTTTCGAGATGGCCTGGTGGTGATCGCTTTCAAGGCGCTCGGCAAGGCGCAGCATTCCGGCCAGGAGCCGCGTTTTTTTTCGCTGCTCGCGGTTGAGCGACGCGAAAGCGGAGTGCGCCGCGCTGGGTTCCGATTTTCGATTGTGATAGCGCACGAGGCACGCCGTCATGTTTTTCGCCCAGCCGCGCAGTCCCGCGACTTTCGCATTGTGGATGAGGTATTCGCCGTGGCGGTGATGCGCCTTGCGGTTGATGAGCAGGCCGGCATCGTGAAGCATGGCGGCCGCCGCAAGAATCGTCCTCATTTCAAAATCAAGCCGGTGATACGCCCAGAGCTGGTCGAAGAGTTGCAGCGCGAGCGTCTGGACTTGTTCCGCGTGTTTCAGATCGCAGCGCACGCGCTGAGCGAAGGACTCCGCGCCCGCGAGCATGAGCTGCGAATGTTTGCGCTGCTCGTCGGTCATCTCGGGCGGGCGCATCTGCCGGACGGCGAGTTCGTAGAGCAGGCCTTCGCGCACGCCGACGCGCGGCGCGATCATTTGCCGCAGGCGCAGCCATGACGCCACCGTCACGAGGACGATGGCCGCGACGCCCATCACCTCGGCGCGATCGCGTCGCACGGAAAACGCCTTCATGCGCTCTTCAGGATTCAGGCGCAGAATGTGCCAGAGCCGTTCGCGCAGCAATCGCGGATTCAGCGTGGTCATGTCTCCGGCTCTTGGGCCCGAAGCCAGCGCGGCGAGAGTTTCCGCGTTGCCGCCGCAGACCACGGTGTACGCCCCGGAATGGCCGGGGCGGTGGGGAAGCGCGCTTTGCAGGATGGACAGCACGTGCAGGCGAATGTCGTTTGCCGTGTGCTCGTGAATCGCGCCCTGCGCGTGAAACGCCTCCATCAGCCGGACTGTTCCCAGCGGCAGGCCGATGCTTTCGCGCAGCAGGCCGCCGCGCAATTCATTTACTTCGAGGCTGCCTCCGCCGAGATCGAGAATGAATCGCGGCGGAACGAAATTGCGAAGGGCGCGAAGGACGGCGACGCGCACGAGCCGCGCTTCCTCGTCACCGGAAATAATTTCCAAATCGATTTTCGCCTGATGGCGGATGCGCGCGAGCAAAAGGCGGCTGTTGCGCGCCTCGCGCGCGGCGCTCGTGGCCACCGCGCGATAGGCGGAGACCCCGTGCTTGTCCATGATGCGCCGGAACTGGCGGAACGCGGCGGTGGCGTCGCGCAGCGTTTTCCGGTCGAATTGCCCGGAGGTGAACACGGAATGGCCGAGCCGCACCGGCGCGCGCACGGATTCGACAATTTCCCAATCGTCGGTCGAGCGGATGCGTGCGACCATCAGGCGGAAGGCGTTCGAGCCGGCGTCGATCGCCGCGAGATGGATGGGCTTGCGTAGTTTTAGCGCCACAGGTGAGCCAGCGCAGCGGAAGGCCGGTAGTGTGTGCGTTGAATGCCAAGATGTGCGGCGATGCGCTTCCGCAAATCGGTGTTGACGGCAGCGACGTTCGCTTCGCCATCCAGAGCGAGAAAACCGTGGCGCTCGGAGAGCGAGTCGAATTCCTTCTTGATCTTGGCCTGATACAGGATGAAGGATTGAAACAAGTCGTCCGAGAGCGAAAGGTCGCGCCCGGATTCCCAGTAGCTGATGGTGTGCGATTTGCGAAACTCGCGCTCGAACGCCACTTCCGGGCGCACATTGAGCCAGAACGTGAGATCGGGACGAAGGGCCATTTCGTATAGGCCGTGCAGATAGCCGCGTTCGATGCCGCGGGCCGCCGCGCGGGCGATCAAAGTATAAAAGTACCGGTCGGCGAGCACAACAAAATCCGAACGCAGCGCGGGAATGATGCGGTGTTCGAGCTGGTCGTAGAAATCGGTGGCGTACATCAGGCTCAGCGTCATGCGGGTGATGGTGTTTTCGGCCAGCAACGTGTCGATGTCCTTCGCCACCAGGCCCGAGCGGCGCAGACCCATCGTTTCGACCGCGAAGCCCTCGGATTCGAGCCATTCCGTCAGCAGGGCAATCTGCGTCGAGCGGCCCGATCCGTCCATGCCTTCGATGACGATGAGCGAGCCGCCTAATTCCTCGTCGTTCACGCCCGGCAGAGGCAAACCGTAATTGCGCGGCGATGCGCCGGAGGGAGAGAATCCTTTTTTCGAGCGTCCATTTTTCCGGCTGGTTTTCGCGGATTTCACAGGGCCCTCCGCGTGGATTTCTTGGGTGCGAAACGCGCGAGGTCAATGCGCTCTTTCACCATCTGGCGCATCTGTTTTTGCAGGGAATTCACCGGCAGCGTGCCGTCCATCACCACGAATTTGTCCAGCTCGATCATTTCGTCGTACTGCGCCAGGATGCGCCCCTGAAAAATCCGAAAACTTTCCGCGCGGTCGAGGGAGAGATTCAGGTCCATGCCCGCTTCGTAATATTTCAGTTTGGGGCGGCCGCTCATGATGCGGTTGACGGCCACGTCGAGCGGAGCGCGAAAGTAAAACGTGATGTCCGGAACCGGAGCGAAATGGTAGAGATTGCGCAGCCAGCGCGAGGAGCAGTTTCGCGCCACGTCGCGCGCAAAGGCCGTGTAGATGTAGCGGTCCGCGAGCACGAGATAGCCGCTATGCAGCAGCGGCAGGATTTGCCGTTCGCAGCGGTCTGCGAAATCCGCTGCGTGGAGCAGGGAAAAGGTGGTGGGCGTCAGTAGCCTGCGCTGCTTTCCGCGGCGCGTGGCGGACTTCACGAGCGGCGAGGAGTTCCATTCCGTAAAATGAAGGCGGTACCCGCCAATTTCCAGCCAGCGTTTCAATAAATATAGTTGCGTGCTTTTTCCGGAGCCGTCGATGCCTTCCACGACGATCAGGGCGCCGGGATATTTGCGCGACGGATCGAGACGCAGGGAAGTATCTTCGGAGTTTTTCGCCGGTTTGGCCGGAGACTGCTCATCCGCTAACTGAACACGTGAAGTCACAACCGTGCCTCCCAGCGGCCATTATACGCGCACAATGTTAAAGTTTGGTGACATCAAGATGAACGAAGACGAGTGGCGCGGTTTTTGAGGCGCGGCACAAGCAAAGAACATGCCGTCGAGACGCCAGCTCCACAAAAAACACTTTGTACAACGTAACGTTTGATCTCCAACGTAAATTACTCGAAGCGCGGTGAGACGCCTGGGCTGATTCTGTCATTCCGAGCGAAGCGAGGAATCTCTCTTTCCTGGGCGTAAGTCTAAGAGAGATTCCTCGCTTCGCTCGGAATGACAAAGTGTCGAGTTTTTCCCGCGGGCGCCCCATCCTCCGCGGTTTCTGCGAAGGGTGGGGTCTTGCTCTTTACTCGCCGTTTCCTGCGTCGATCATCGGTCAAGGACCCACCCTTCGCAAAAGGCGCGAAGGATCGGGCACCCGGATCGAAATGCCAGTGTGAATCTGCCGCAAGTGTAGGGGCACGGCAATGCCGTGTCCCTACGTCGAGCCTGTGAGCCAACTTCGAGGCTGTGAGTCAACGGCGAGGCTAGGAAGCAATGGCTTCATCCATGGATGGTTGCGAGGTTACGCGCCGGGAAAATATTTTGCGGCGTCGGTGTCGGGGAAACCTCGATTGTTGAGGTGGACTGTTAAACGAGCCGCGGAAAGGGGGCCTCGCGAAAACAGGGCGCAAATCGATTCGAAGACGACTTGATGTTCCGGCTCGACGAACATGTGCGAGCTGAGATCTTCGACGAGTCTCCGGCGCTCCTCGCGCGGCGTGGTCTCATCGCACAGCGCGCGGAGGGTTTGCAGTTCTGCGGCGAGTTGGGCTGCGCGGTTCATTGTGCAAAATAGGCGCGAATTCGGCGCGCGTCTAGTTGCGCCCGACGGACGCCTTCTTGTTTTCCACGTGCTCGTCAATCCATTTCAGGATGAGGTCGGCGACCTGGTTGCTGTTTTTGTCCTGCATGAGCATGTGGCTGTTGCCGAATTGCCCATACTCGGGCAGGTGCATCATGGTCGCGTCGCCACCCGCGGCGTTGATCTGCTGAACGAATTTCGTGCACGAGTCGAATCGTCCCTTCCACAGCTTTGGGTAGGAGGGAACGTCTTCGAGGTGGTCACCGAAGACGACGAGGGTCGGAATTTTCGACAGCTTTGAAATTTGTTCCGAAGTCAGATTGGAACTCTGTTCCGAGTTCAGCGCGGGACAGCCTGTTTCAATCGTAATCAAACCCTTGATATCTGTTGGATTGATGAGCGCCGCCTGCTCGGGAAAGAAGCCAGACTCCGAGTGCCCCATCAATATTGCGCCTTTCAATTTGATGGCCAAAAGGGAAAGGTTCGTCCATGTGGGATTGACTGCGGGCAATTGCGCGTTGAGGTCCGGAATCACTTGCTTGCCAAATTCCTCGAACGCCTCCACCGGGAATTGCTCATTCGAGAACGCTTTCCCCATCGTTGGCCCGAATCGGAAGATCAGCCAGGCGAGTTCGTGGTCGGCGATGCGGAGTTCAGGCATGTCGCTCGCGGAGCGCTTGCCTAGCTTGATTTCGTTGTAGATCGTTGAGTCGAAGCCGGAACGCGCGCGTGAAACCTGGTCGGGAAGATAAACCGCGCGGCGTTTCCGCAGAAAATATTCGTTCCAGCCCATGCGGCCGTCGGGTGTGGTTTCGTAGCTCTTCGAGCTGAGGCAGCAGCCGTGGATCATGACGACGGGAAAATGCGAATCGGCGGTTTCGGGAATCTGATACTGGACGTACATCTGGTCGACCGTGATGTTTCCGGAGTTGACGCCGGTGCCCAAAAATCCAGTGGTCGATCCGGTGAGCGCGTCGGTGAACACGGTGCGGCCGCCGACGAAGAAGCTGCCTTGCTCCTTGATGAGCAGGGAATCGGCCATGGCCGCGCCTGCGGCGGCAAGCGTGAGCGCCGCAAGCGCCGCGAAGAAAACGGTGCGGCGCGGTGGCTTTGAAAATGGCCTGGAATTTCGCATGACGCTCTCCTATGTCCCGAAGGTCATTCACATCGCTCCGCGGACGATTTCCAGTGGCACAGGCTTCAGCCTGTGTGGTTTTAATTTGTGACCAGCGAAAGTCAAAAGAACACAGGCTGAAGCCTGTGCCACTGGGAATTCGGTTTCGGCCTACAAGTCGGAGCTGGTAATCGCTCCCAGGGACGCGGAGCTCACGAGCTTCGCGTACTTGGCGAACACGCCGGTCTTGTAGCGCGGCTCGGGCGCTTTCCATTTCGCAAGGCGCGCTTTGATTTCGTCGTCGCTCAATTCGACGCGCAGGCTTTTGGTCGCGAGATCGAAAACGATTTGATCGCCCACGGCGACGATTGCGATGGGTCCGCCGCGCGCGGCTTCGGGCGCCGCGTGGCCGGCCATCAGGCCGCGCGTCGCGCCGCTGAAGCGGCCGTCGGTCAGGAGCGCCACGTCCTCGCCCAGGCCCAGGCCCACGAGCGCCGCGGTTAGCCCCAGCATTTCCCTCATGCCCGGTCCGCCACGCGGCCCTTCGTAACGCACGATGACCACGTCGCCCTTTTTAATTTGTCCCTTCACGGCCGCATCCATCGCGTCTTCCTCGCGATCGAAAACGCGCGCCGGGCCGCGATGAAACGATTTTTCGTGGCCGGAGGTTTTTACGACGCATCCTTCCGGAACCAGATTGCCTCGCAAAATCATCAGCCCGCCCGTGGTTTTAATCGGGTTGGAAAGCGCGTGAATCACGTCCTGTCCGGGGAGTTCCTTTGCAAGGAGAGCTTCCTCGTCCAGCGTTTTCAGGGTGGCCGTCATTTGCCCGCGATGGAGCAGGCCCGCGTCCAGGAGGCGCTTGGCGAGCAGCGCGGGCCCGCCGGCGTTGTACAAATCGACGGCGGTGTATTTTCCCCAGGGCTTCATGTCCGCGAGCAGAGGAGTCTTCGCGCTGATGTCGCCGAAATCGTCGAGGCGGAGATCGACCTCCGCTTCTCTCGCCATGGCCAGCAAATGGAGCACGGCATTGGTCGAGCCGCCCGTGGCGACGACGGCGAGAATTGCGTTTTCAAACGCCTTGCGCGTCAGAATTTTTCGTGGCGTGATGCCCGCGCGGAGCAAGTCCATCACCAGCGTTCCGGCGCGGAAGGCGGCGTCGTTCTTGCGCGGATCGGTGGCGGGCACGTTGCCGAGTCCGATGGGCGCGATGCCGATGAATTCCAAAGCCGTCGCCATCGTGTTGGCCGTGAACATTCCGCCGCAGGCGCCCGCTCCGGGGCAGGCCGCGTGCTCGATTTCCTTCAGGTCTGCGTCCGACATTTTTCCGGCGGAATGCGCGCCAACGGCTTCAAACACATCCTGAATCGTCACGTCATGCCCGCGAAAGCGGCCGGGCTGAATCGAGCCGCCGTAGAGAACGAGGCTCGGCAGATTGAGGCGCGTCAGGCCCATGGCGGTGGCGGGAATTGTCTTGTCGCATCCGGCAAGCGCGACCATGGCGTCGAACATGTAGCCCCGGCCGGTGAGTTCGATCGAGTCGGCGATCACTTCGCGGCTTACGAGCGAAGCGCGCATTCCCTCGGTGCCCATCGTTTCGCCGTCGCTGATGGCGATGGTGTTGAATTCGAGCGGCGTGCCGCCAGCGGCGCGGATTCCATCCTTCACTTTTTCCGCCAGCTTGCGCAGGTGCGAATTGCAGGGCATCGCCTCGATCCAGGTGTTGGCAACGCCGACGAGCGGCTTGGCCAGGTCTTCGTCCGTCAGCCCGATCGCATAAAAGTAGGAGCGCGCGGGCGCTCTCGACGGGCCGTCGACGATGTGGCTGCTGTGTTCTCTGAGACGCGGGTCCATGGGGCCTCCGGGGGAAGTGACTGGTAACTAGTGACTGGTGACTAGTGACCCGTGATGCGTAAATCGTGATTCGTGACTTGTGATTCGTAAAAAGCGTTTGTGGCGAATGATTGGCTTGCCGCGCTGCTGTAGCCCGCCTCTTCAGAGGCGGGGGTTTTCCGCCCGCGCGGGCAAAAATACCCGCCTCTGAAGAGGCGGGCTACAGTGCGCGCACCGTTAACGGTGTGCGGCAACATGAACAGTGCGCGGCAGCCTTACGTAATCGTTGCAGGACAAATTACCGCTTGCAGCCGGGCCTTTACGCGCCTTCGGCAATGACGCGGTTCTTCTTCATCCACGGCATCATGGCACGCAATTCCGCGCCGACTTTTTCGATCGGATGTTTCTGGCCCGCTTCGCGCAGCGCCTTGAAGTTCTTCAGGCCGCTGGCGGCTTCCGCCATCCATTCCTTGGCGAATTTGCCGGATTGAATGTCGGCCAGGATGCCCTTCATGCGCTGCTTCGTGGCCTTGTCGACGACGACGGGGCCGCGCGTCAGGTCGCCGTATTCGGCGGTGTTCGAGATCGAATAGCGCATTTCGGAGATGCCGCCTTCGTAGACCAGGTCGACGATCAGCTTCATCTCATGGCAGCACTCGAAATAGGCCATCTCGGGCGCATAGCCCGCTTCGATCAGCGTCTCGAATCCCGCCTGAATCAGCGCGGTGAGGCCGCCGCAGAGCACGGACTGTTCTCCGAAGAGATCGGTTTCGGTCTCCTCGCGCAAATTCGTTTCGATGACTCCGGCGCGTGCGCCGCCAATGCCGCTGGCGTAGGCGAGGCCGATCTTCTTCGTGTCGCCGGCCGGGTCCTGATGGACGGCCAGCAGGCAGGGAACTCCCGCGCCTTGCGAAAACTGGTGGCGCACGAGATGTCCGGGGCCCTTCGGCGCGACCATGAACACGTTGACGTCCTTGGGCGGCTTGATGAATCCGAAATGGATCGAGAAGCCGTGCGCGAACGCGAGATATTTTCCGGCGCGCATGGTTTGCGCGATTTCCGCGTCGTAGATGGCCGGCGTCAACTCATCCGGCGTAAGGATCATGACGATGTCGGCCGCTTCGGCGGCTTCGCGCACGGACATGACGCGCAGCCCGGCTTTTTGCGCCTTGGCGACGGAAGCGCTCGTGGGCTTCAGGCCGACGATCACGTCGCAGCCCGAGTCCGCAAGGTTCATGGCGTGGGCATGGCCCTGCGATCCAAAACCGATCACGGCGATTTTCCGGTCCTTGATGTAGTTCAAATCCGAGTCTTTATCGTAATAAACCTTCACAGTTCCTCCTGTTGCGTTTCTGGGTTTGCGAACTCATTCGCTGAAACTGTTTTTGTGCTACTGAAAATCGTCCACGACAAATAGTTTAAACCCTTGCCTGCGGGTAGCATCCAAGAATTTTTACCGAATCGGCAAATTCCTTCAGCTCTTCGAGCGCCGCGCGCGTCTCCGGATTCTTGAGCGATGCCTGGAGATCGAGATAGAAGCAGTAACTCCACGGCGTGCCGGGAATGGGGCGACTTTCAATTTTCAGCAAATTCAGGTTGCGCTGCGCAAAGGCGTTCAGCGCGGAGCACAGCGATCCGGGCTTGTGCGCGAGATATAGCACGAGCGAGAGCTTGTCGGCCGTTTCCGCGACCTCGGCGGAAGTGGCCAGCAGCAGAAAACGCGTGTAATTTTCCGGGTGATCCTCAAGATGCTCGCGCAGAATCAGGCCACCGTACACTTTCGCCGCGCGTTTGCTCGCAATCCCGGCCTTGGTCGGGTCGCCCGCGCCCATCACTTCGCGAACACTTCCCGCCGTGTCGTCGGTCGCGACGCGCTTGATCGCCGGATGGCTCGCGAAGAACCTCTCGCACTGCGCGAGCGCGACGGGATGGGAAGAAACCTGCGTGATGCGCTCGAACACGGCACCCGGCACGCCGATCAGGTTGTGCACAATCGGGATCACGACTTCGGCCTGGATGTGCAGGCCGCTGGAAATCAGCAGGTCGTACGAACGGTGGACCGACCCGGCGAGGCTGTTTTCAATCGGCGCGAGAATGTAATCCGCAGCGCCGTCCTTGATGCTCGTGAAGAGAGCCTCGAACGTGGGCCTCGGCACCAGCTGGATGTCTTCGCCCAGCAGTTTGACGGCGGCCTCTTCGCTGAATGCGCCGCGCTCGCCCTGAAAGGCGATGCGCGAGGATGGCGGAACGTTCATTTCCACCGTCCATGGGTCGGTATTGCGGAGTTCCAGCGTCCCGGCATAAGGTACAAAGCTATCAGGGCGCGAACCCGCACGTCAAACTGCGACTGCGGATTCATCACAGGTGAAGGGTTTGAGTTGCACAGGCTTCAGCCTGTTCTTTTGGTTTAGCCTGCCGCAAATTAAAACCACACAGGCTGAACAGGTTGCGGAAAAGTATCCGCCCTACGGTTTTGGTAGCGCCGGCGTCTCGCCGGCAATTTTCGTGCTCGTATCGCGGCGCAAAACTGCCAGCGAGACGCCGGCGCTACCAAAAACCACACTAACAATTGGTCGCCGTTCCAATTACTCGAAGCGTGTGCGATGTCAGGGTTAGATCGAGAAAAGATTTCTCACTTCGATCGGAATGATGAAGTGGATAGTTTTTCCGCAGCTTGTTTTCCGGTATTCGCGAGCGGCCAGATTGCGCGAGTGAACGGGCCGAAACCGTGGGACAATATCGCGGACGAATCGGGAAAGATTGCGAAGTGGGAAAGGGAATCCATGAGAATGAAGCGAGGGCATAAAATTTCCGTTCTGGCGCTATTCTGCGCCCTTGCCGCCGGATGCGGCACGAAGGTGAACGATCAGGACGCGATTCGCGCGAGCATCGAGAAGCACTTGAGCGGGCGCGCGGACCTGAATCTCTCGGCGATGGACCGCGAAGTGAAGCAGGTCACGATCAATGGCGATCACGCAAGCGCGCAGGTGGAATTTCGCGTTAAGGGTGGCGACGCGGGTATGGAGATCGAGTACGCGCTTGAGCGCCAGGGTAAGGAGTGGACCGTCCTGAAGGGGCAGCCGATGGGGATGGACAGCGTCCACCCCGGCATGGAGAAGGCTCCGGCCAGCGGCACGAATGCGGGCGGCGGTCAGCTCCCGCAGGGACATCCTGCGGTGAATTAGATGGAATGGGTTGAAGTGGCACAGGCTTCAGCCTGTGTGGTTTTGATTTGCGGCGAGCCAAAGTCAAAAGAACACAGGCTTGAAGCCTGCGCCACTAAAAATCGGCCATGCGGTGTTTGTGAAGTTCTTGAGGGAAATGCCGGTCCTGCGCGCACCCTGAGAATTTTTGAAACCAAAGGGCGGCTTGATCCCCTCTAAGAATGTGGATGCAGCGCCGGATGAGGGAATCGATTCGGCGGAATATGAGAGAGCGAAAACCGGAATTTTCCGGATAGAACATGCACATCTCCGCACCATTCATTCGACGGCCCGTGGCGACTTCGCTTTTAAGCATGGCGATTTTACTTGCCGGGGGTGTCGCGTTTTATTTGTTGCCCGTGGCGGCGCTTCCTCACGTGGATTTCCCCACGATCTTCGTTCGCGCGGGATTGCCGGGAGCGAGCCCGGAGACGATGGCCTCGTCCGTGGCCACGCCGCTGGAGCGCCAGTTTGGGCGCATTGCGGGCGTCACGCAGATGACGTCCACGAGCCAGCTGGGCAGCACGAGTATCACGCTCCAGTTTGACCTCGACCGGGACATTAACGCGGCGTCGCGCGACGTGCAGGCCGCGATTAACGCAGCCGCCGGACAACTGCCCACCAATCTTCCCAGCCTGCCCTGGTATCGCAGAATTAATCCGGCGGAAACCGACATCCTGGATTTGGCCGTCTCCTCGGACACGATTCCCCGAAGCCACCTGTACGATTTATCCGATTCCATTCTGGCGCAAAAAATATCGCAGGTCGATGGCGTGGGACAAGTCAACACCTACGGGGGAGCCAAACCGGCGGTCCGCGTGGACGTGAATCCCAACGCACTGGCGCACTATGGAATTAGTTTGGAGGCGGTGCGAAGCGCTCTGCAGTCGGCGAACGCGAACACTCCAAAAGGGAATCTGGAAGATTCGTCCAACCGCTGGACGCTGTATACCACTGACCAGCTTCTGAAGCCCGAGCAGTACGCGCCATTAATCGTGGCGTACCGAAACGGCGGTCCGGTGCGGCTCAGCGACATCGCGAAAGTCACCGAGGGAATCGAAGACATACGAAATGCGGGATATGCCAACGGCAAGCCCGCCGTGGTTATCGGGATTGGCCGGCAGCCCGGCGCGAACATCATCGAGACGGTGGACCGTATCGCGGCGCTGATGCCGGAACTGAAGGCCTCGATTCCTCCATCGGTCAACTTGATTCCCACGTTCGACCGCACCACGACGATTCGCGCGTCGGTAAAAGATATCGAAATGACGCTGTTGTTGACCGTCGCGCTCGTGGTGCTGGTTATTTTTCTGTTTCTGCGCAATCTCTGGGCGACGATCATTCCCAGCATTGCCGTGCCGCTGTCCATCGTCGGAACGTTTGGTGTGATGTACCTGCTCGATTACAGCCTGGACAATCTTTCGCTCATGGCGCTGGCGATCTGCACGGGATTTGTGGTGGACGACGCCATTGTCGTGATCGAGAACATCACGCGCTATCTGGAGGAAGGCGAAACGCCGATGGCCGCGGCGATGAAGGGATCTCGCGAAATCGGATTCACGGTCCTGTCCATGAGCGTTTCGCTGATCGCCGTGTTCATTCCGCTGCTGCTGATGGGCGGAATCATCGGGCGTCTGTTCCGCGAATTCGCCATCACGCTGAGCGTGGCGATTGCCGTTTCGCTGTGCGTGTCGCTTACCACCACGCCCATGATGTGCGCCCATTTCCTGAAATCGGAAAAGGACATGAAGCGCGGGAAACTGTATCTGGCGAGCGAGCGCGTATTTCAATGGAGCGTGGACACCTATGCGCGCGGCCTGCGCTGGGTGCTGCGCCACCAGCCCTTCATGCTGGTCCTGACGGGCGCGACACTCTGCCTCAGCGTCTACCTGTACATCGTGATTCCAAAAGGTTTCTTCCCGCAGCAGGATACCGGTCTGATGGCCGGAAATATCCTGGCGGCGCAGGATACTTCCTTTCCCGTGATGCAGGACAAGCTGAAGGAATACATGGACATCGTCATGAAGGATCCAGCCGTAAAGGCCATGGCGGCGAACACGGGCGGCGGTGCGGAAAATACCGGCCGCATGCAGGTGGAACTGAAACCCATTGGCCAGCGCGATGTCACCGTGGATCAGGTCATCGCGCGCATGAGGCGCAAGCTCGCGGTGGTTCCCGGCGCCACGATGTTCCTGCGCGCGTATCAGGACATCACGGTGGGCGGGCGCATCAGCAGTTCGCAATACCAGTACACGCTGTCGAGCGAAAATCTCAACGACCTGCAGCAATGGGCGCCGCGCATCGAGGCGAAGATGCGGCAGTTGCCCCGTTTGCGGGACATTGCCAGCGACCAGCAGACGCGCGGCCTGCAAGCCACGCTGGTGATCGACCGCGACACGGCGTCGCGGCTGGGAATTTCTCCGTCGACCATCGACAACACGCTTTACGACGCATTCGGCCAGCGACAGGTGTCCACGATCTACACGCAGTTGAATCAGTATCACGTGGTGATGGAAGTCGATTCGGCCTTCCGGAATAGCACGGATGCGATTCAGGGCCTCTACGCGCGGTCATCGAGTGGAACCCAGGTGCCCTTGAGCGCTTTCACGCACTATGAGACAAAGAATACGGCGCTCGCCGTAAACCACCAGGGACAATTTCCCGCCGTCACGATTTCATTCAACCTGGCCGAGGGAGTTGCTCTGGGTGACGCGGTGACCGACATCGAATCGGCCGTTTTGCAGATGGGACTTCCATCGGATATTCATCCGACGTTCCAGGGAAACGCGCAGGCCTTCCAGTCGTCGCTGTCGAGCCAGCCGTGGCTGATTCTGGCCGCGCTCGTCGCCGTCTACATCGTACTGGGAATTCTGTACGAAAGTTACATTCATCCGGTCACAATTCTCTCGACGCTGCCCTCGGCGGGCGTCGGAGCGCTTCTGGCGTTGATGGCGTTTCACGCCGATTTGACGGTGATCGCGCTCATCGGAATCGTTCTGTTGATCGGCATTGTGAAGAAGAACGCCATCATGATGATCGATTTTGCGCTGGATGCCGAGCGCTCCGGAAAAACGCCCGAGGAATCCATCTATCAGGCGTGCCTCTTGCGTTTCCGTCCTATCATGATGACGACGATGGCGGCGCTGTTTGGCGGCCTGCCGCTGGCTCTGGCGAGCGGCACGGGTTCGGAATTGCGCCGGCCTCTCGGCATCAGCATCGTCGGAGGATTGATGGTCAGCCAGGCCCTCACCCTGTACACGACCCCGGTGATCTACCTGTACATGGACCGCCTGCAACAGCGCTTCCGCCGCCGCAAGCACGCGCGCGCAATTCCCGGCGAAGCGCCGGCAACTCCCGCATCCCTCAAGGGCCCGTCGCTAACCTAGCGACAATTGATCGCGATAACCGTGCGTGGCGAACGCAACCCGCGCAGTATAGAAAACGGATAACTAAGGGAGATTAAATCGTGAGACACAAAAGCAATGGCAGGATTTTCCATCTATTTTTGCCGCTTTTGCTGGCGGCGGTCCCTCTGGCCTCCATGGCGCAGAACTACCCGCCGGACGGAACGGCAATCCCGGCGATTGCTTTGACCGGAGAGCCGGCCGCTCAGGAGCCGTCTCCCAACCCTTCCGATCAGCAATCTCAGTGGAACATGGAATTGGCAGGCTTCAGCGATCTGCAGGGCCGCTCGGCGTATCAGCCGATCATCATCAACGAGGGCGGCCGTGAAATCGCTTATGTCGGCCACCACACGGGCAGCGCGATGAATCCGCTCACGGGCGCCGTGGAGCCGAACGGAACTTCGATAGTCGATGTGACCGACCCCGCGAAACCCAAGTACCTCGCGCATATACCCGGTTCAACGGAGACAGGCGAAGAGGCGGGCGGGGCGCAGATGGTGCGCGTGTGCAGCGGGAGCGTTTTGCCGCATGGAGTGCGCGGCAAATGGTATCTGTTGCGGCCTCTTGGATCGAAGGCGCAGGAAATTTATGACGTCACCGATCCGGCCCACCCGGCGCGGCTCACGCTCATCGTGGATCAGCTCGATCACACGCACAAGAGCTGGTGGGAGTGCGATACGGGGATCGCTTATCTGGTTGCGAATGCGCCGGCCGAAGGCTGGAAGGGCCAGCACATGAAAATTTACGACCTGAGCGACCCGGCGAAGCCCGTCTACATTCGCGACTTCGGATTGCTTGGCCAGCAACCCGGCGCAACGTCCCACGAAGGCGTGGTGGAAGGCATCGCCATTCACGGGATGGTTTCGGCCGGGGAGGCCAAGAATCGAGTGTATGCGGCCTACGGTACGGGAGCGAACGGCGTGATTCAGATTCTGGATCGAAAGAAGCTCCTGACCGCGTTTGAGAATCCCAAGAAGCCGACGACGGAGGAGATGCTCGCGCCGCAGGTGGGATTCCTTACGATGTCACCCGACCAGGGCGCGCACACGACGTTTCCCATCTTTGGCGAACCGATCCCTGAATTTCAGGGCCATGCCGCGCTCAAGAAGCGGGACTTGCTGATTGTCCCGTCGGAAGCGGCGCGAGGCGATCATTGCTCGCCGGGCCCCAGTGGAGATCGCGCGGGGCCGCACCTGGCGTTTCTGGTGGACATCACCAACGAAGTCACCCCATGGCCGATCGCGACGTTTCGCGTGCCGGAAAATCCGGGAGATTATTGCGGCCGGGGCGGACGGTTCGGCACCCATGCGGTGGCCGAATCGTTTTATCCCCCATATTACGGGAAGATTGCGATTTTTTCCTGGTTCAATGCGGGCACGCGCGTTTTCGATATTCGCGATCCGTTTGCCGTGCAGGAAGTCGCCTACTTCATTCCCGCTCCGAACAATTACACGATGTCCTTCTGTCCTGAGGATGGAGTGAGCCATCTGGCCGGCGATCCCAAGATTACGTCCGCGTGCCAAAAAGTCATTGAAACGAACAACGTTGAGGTGGACGATCGCGGCCTGATCTACAGCGCGGACCGCGCAGGCAGCGGATTGCACATCATGCGGCTCACGGGACACGCAAAAGATATCGTGTCCGCAAAATAAATTCGGTCTGGAAAAGTAGCACAGGGACTCTGCCTGTGCGGTTTTACGTGGCACAGACTTCAGTCTGTGTTCTTTTGACTTTAGCCTGCCCCAAATCAAAACCACACAGGCTGAAGCCTGTGCCACCCAAAGCAGAGCACCGCCAAGGCTTGTTTTGCGCGCGGCGCCACGCCATAATGGCGGAAGTCGCCATGTTCAAAATGTATATACGCGGTCTCGCGTTTGTAGCTGTAGCGGCTCTGGCCCTCTTGGCGGCCGCGCGTGCGATGCCTCCGCGCACGCTTGCTGCCACGCCTGCCGCGCGCGACGAGGACGCCAGCGCTCCGGTGATTCGCTTCGTAAAAAATCCGGAAATGGCGCCGCCCATGCAAGCCCTGGACCTCGCTGGGAAACCCGTGACCAAGGACAACTGGCCTGGAAAAGTAGTGCTCGTGAATTTCTGGGCCACGTGGTGCCCGCCCTGCCGCGAGGAAATTCCGGAACTCATCGAGCTGAAAAAAGAGTTCGGCGACAGGCTGGAGATCGTCGGAATTTCGGAAGACGACGACCCGCCGGAAAAAGTTTTGAAGTTCTCGCAGCGGAAGGGAATGACCTACCCGGTCGTGATGTCCACGCCGGAGTTGATCGAGTCCTACGGCGGCGTTCCCGCGCTGCCCACATCGTTTCTGATCGATACGCAGGGACGGGTCGTGCAGAAGCATAGCGGGCTGTACGCGATTGCATCGTATCGCCGGGAGATTCGCGCGCTCCTGGGCCTGCCAACGGATGCGCGCGTCGAGACGTTCGACGATGTGGGGCAGGTGTTCCTGAAGAATGCCGCCAACGCGACGGAATTGCCCGGCGTTAGCTTCAAGGGCCTGACCGCTGAACAGAAGAAGCGCGCGCTTCGTCGTATGAACTCGGAAGGCTGCACCTGCGGATGCAATTTGACGGTTTCGCAATGTCGTGTGAACGATAGCGAGTGTCCCGTGAGCGGAAAGATTGCCGCCCAGATCGTGAAGGAAGCCGCCGGCGGAGGCGCAGCGGGAAAACCCGCGCGCACGCCCGGCGTGAAGAAGATAGTCGCGATCGCGCAATAATCGTTTGGTTTTTAGTAGCACAGGCTTCAGCCTGTGTTCTTTTGACTTTCGCTTGCCGCGCATGAAAACCACACAGGCTGAAGCCTGTGCCAAATAATGCATCGGAGGAATTGCGCCATGCTGACGCTGACCACAATCGTTCGGAGCCTTGGGGTGCTGTCCGTGCTGCTGCCCTTTGGCGGGGGAGCGAGCTGCAACTCGTCGAGCGATGTGGTGGCGCTGCCCGATCCCGCGGCGGACGGTCCGCTGGCCGCGGCCAAGGGCGAGGAGACGGCTGTGGTTGCGGGCGGCTGCTTCTGGGGAATTCAGGCGGTGTTTGAGCGATTGAAGGGCGTTGTCCGCTCCACTTCCGGCTATTCGGGAGGCGCGGCCAACACGGCGACGTACGAAAAAGTGTGCTCGGGCCGCACGGGACACGCCGAGGCCGTGCAAATTATTTTCGATCCATCGCGGATTTCGTTCGGACAAATCCTGAAAGTATTTTTCTCCGTCGCGCACGATCCCACGCAACTTAACCGGCAAGGGCCCGACCACGGCACGCAGTACCGCTCCGCGATTTTTTACACGTCCGAAAACCAGAAGCGAATCGCCGAGTCCTACGTCAGGCAACTGGACGCGGCAAAAGTTTTTGGGCAGCCGATCGTCACGCAAATCGTTCCGCTCGAAGCGTTCCATCCCGCCGAGGAGTATCACCAGGGCTACATGGACCTCCATCCCGAAAACATGTACATCGTGATCAACGACTATCCAAAGGTCGAAAACCTGCGCAAGCATTATCCATCGCTGTTTGTGGAGAAGAAGTAAAGGAAGTAGAGGAACGGAAGTTGGTCGTTGTGTTTAAAGGTGTTCGATCTTTATCGTTTTTCTGGACAGACAAGTCAAAATTCCCACCCTTGCAAAAGGCGCAGGGATGGGGCACCCACTTCCAACCCAGGATCACATCCAGCGTCAAACAGGCTGCGGAAAAACTCCCTAATTCTGTCATTCCGAGCGAAGCGAGGAATCTCTCTTCGCTCTAGGCCCTAGAAAAGAAAGAGAGATTCCTCGCTTCGCTCGGAATGACAGAAGGTCTGGGGGACTTTTCCCGCAGCCTGTGAAGGCTACGCCACTTGGAGGCTCGCCTCCCTGCCCAATGTTTATTTTAGTTCGTCGAGGTTGAATTTCGTTTGTATCGTTTGCCCATCGGGAGTTTTGACTTTGACGCTTGCGACGCCGGGCGCGAACTGACGGGCATTGAAGGACAGAAGAATCTCGCGCAGGTAGATCAGGTTGATTGTGCAATCGGAACCCATTGCTTGTTCGCCATAAGGGGATGGATTGCAAAGCAACGTGCTGGCCGTTTTTCGCGGAGCGATCGGTTCCGCTTGAGAAACGGAGACCTTGAAGCCGTCAGCGGGCGGTATGGGGCCGACATAGTTTAGCTTGAGAGAAATCTGGACGCGCACAATGAGCAGCCCGGGGTTCGCCTGGTAGTCCTCATCGGCTTGGAATTTGCTGTAGCTGTTGCGCATGGATCGCAAAACGATTTGTTCGTACGGCGTTTGGAATTCCACCGATTGCACGTCCACCACGGGATTGTCAGCGGGATATGGCAAGTCGTATTTGTATTTGCTCAGGAATTCCTTAAGTTCTTCGTGGTTGCTCGTTTGGCCCAGAGAGTACGCCTCGCGAACTTCTTCCGGCTGAAGCTCGGAGTCAAAAGCCAGAGCGTTCAGCGACAAAAAAATGCAGAGGTCCAGGACAATCACGTGGATTCGCAGTGTACGGGCAAGGGGCGAAGCAGGTCGGTATAAGCTACTCACGTTCATTAAGTCTGAGTATACATCCAAAGTTGGATGTCATTCCCCCACCCTTGCAAAAGGCGCAAGTATGGGGCTCCCAACTTCAAACTCAACGTCATATCCGGTGTCATACCCAACGGCACAAGATTAAAAAAACGCCCGGAGGCTGGCTTGCGGCCTCCGGGCGTTTTGTTTGAAAACTAACTTAATTTAGTTCGCGAGCGGATCGGGCCGCAACTGGAACTTCACGGCCTTGCTGGTGGTGCCCTTGCCGCCTTCGAGGTGCCAGGGCGTGCGCGTGGCGTATGTGGACCAGATTCCCCGGCCTTTCCAGCCGGCCTTGGGATCGTCGATGCGTCCGTCCATGCTCTTGGCGAAGAAGCCCATGGGGTAGGGAACGCGCATCACGAGGAACTTTCCGGTCTTGGGGTCGAGGGCTTCGAGCGCATCCGTGCCGTTCGCGGTGGCGATCGGAGTGTCCTTGCCCAGGCCGAACACATTGAACTGGTCGACCCAGTTGTAGTAGTTGGTGTCGGCGCTGCCGTATTCCGTGGTGCCCTGGAAGGACGGGCCGGGCGTGCGGTATAGCGTCCAGCCTTCGGGGCAGTGCTGGCCGGTGGCCGTAGGGCCGTTGAGCGGGCCCTTGCACTTGCGGCGGTCAAAGCTGGCGAAGTGTCCGCTGGAGAGAACGGTCCAGATTACGCCATCGCGGGTGATGTCCATGCCGCGCGGAGAAAAGCCCTGCACGGGCGCTTTCGGGTTGTTCCACGGTACTTCGTAGATTTCCGCAAGCGCAGTGCGCGCCGGGTCCGAACCAGGCACCAGGCGAACGATGGCGCCGGGGAAGCCCAGAACCGTACCCCAGAGCGAGCCGTCCAACGGGCTTGGGTTTACGGCGTAGAAACCCACCTTGATGCGCATGTCCTTATTGGGGTCCATCGGCTGGCCGGGCTCGGTGTATTCGTCCCGCTTGCCGTTGCCGTTGGTGTCGAGGACGAATGGCGTCCAGCCCTGCGATTTTTCGGCGTCGTGCGTTTCATCCCACATTTTCGTATTCAGCCAGCCAACGTTATCGCCGCCGGGATTGCTGAACCAGAGGGTATTGTTCGCGTCCTCGGCAAACATCAGGTGCTGCGAGCTGGTGCACAGATCGACGAAGTCCCATTTCCCGGTCTTGGGATCGTAGACGTTCGTCTGCCGCGAGCTGTTCTTCAGCGGAAGCACGAGCGCCGATTCGAGGCTCGATCCCTTTTGGCAGTAGGCCGGATTTTCCGGGGCGCGCGTGGCGCCTGCGGTCCAGATGCGGCCCTTGGAATCCATCATCAGGCTGTGCGCCGAGACGTGCGAGACGGCAACCTGCTCTGTTCCCCAATACGGCGAAGGTTCCAGCAGTTCTTCCGGCTCGTACATGGGAGTGCCCGGTTTGTATGGGATCGCAACCTGGGTAAACGAGTTCTTGGTCGGATCCAAGACGGTCATGAAGTCCGAGCTGTCTTCGTGAACGCCGTAAACGAGGCCGTTCGGGTTGGAACTCGGATTCCGGCGGTCCACGGAAATTTCGTCGTGGAAATATTCCTTTGGACCGGCCCAGTCCCACTGGGTGATGACGACGTTGCGCTCCATGCCTTCCGGGCGCGGAGGAGCGGGCGGCAGTTCGCCGGCCTTGATGCGGTCGGTCCAGTCGCCGTATTCGGCCAGTGTGCGCTTGCGGCCCATGCGCGTCGCGACGGCGCTCATCATGCTGCCGACCTGCGCGGACTGAATGCGGCGGTCCCATGCGGCGGAGGAATTATCGAACGCGCCGAGCGTGGAGGGAATGGTGCGCGTGGCTTTGTCGCCTAGCTGATGGCAGGCTTCGCAGCCGTCGGTCTTCACCAGTTCCACCCAGTTGCCCTGGTCCTTGATGCGCTCGGAGATGCCGTTTCCTTTTTCACCCGTGCCGGGGAAATCGCTCTTCGGCGGAATGTGCAGCAGGGAATACCAGTAGGCGGCGGGATAATAGTCCGCAGCCGCACGCGCGTCGGGCGCGATCACGGCCGTCAGGTTGAGCATTTTTCCGGGCGCGGCTTTCACCTTGGGCGAATCCACGAGGCCGTAGCCGCGCACCCAGACGTCGTACGTCGCCTTCGGAAGCTCGGGAATCACGTAGCGGCCCTGATCGTCGGTGACGACAATTTTGCGATAGCCGGTGGGCAGATCCTTGGTTTCAGCGATCACCCAGACGCCGGCTTCCGGACCTTTCGAGCTGGTGACCACGCCGCCGATGTCGTCGGCGACAATCTTGATTTCCGCGGCAGGTTTGCCCGCCGTGCGGGCGGTACGCGCAACGCCCAGCAGAGTGGCCAAAGCGATCGCCACAAGTGTGAAATACGAAATTTTACTGTTCATAACGGCTGATCTCCTTCGGCGTCCGGGCCGGGGTCGAGTGATCTTCAGATATTTGGATGTGCAACAGCCAGAAATGCCAGCCCGAAGAAATCCTATGCCTGCCTGAAATCAATGTCAATCGGTGGTTTGTACAGGGTCTGCTAGATGACGGACTGTAAACGCCCGCCAGGGAAACGAAGAAAAATAAGTGGTGCCGGGGGAGTGGGTAGCACACGGGTGCCTTGTCCAATGATTGAGGTCGTGATTCCCCTCGCGGTATGAGTTCGCGAGTTGGCAGGTAGCAGTGAGACTTTATGCAGGGCGATTGGATGACAGCTCAAGCCCATAGTGGGATGCATCTCCATCCGTGAACCTGATTTTCGTAATGGGGATGCCGCAGTTTTGAATTGGCGATTCTGTCTGGTGACGCCTACCACCTGTAAGTGTGTGCCCAGTCACATACGCAAAAGCGCGGCACGAGTAAATATAAAGTTAGGTATGGACGGGGGAATACAAGAAGGCGTTACTTTGCGCCGAACGTGGAAGTTGGCTTCCGTCCATGAAATGAGGAGGCAGTAAAATGAAAATAATGAGGACTATCCTAACGATCTTCACAGTTACATTACTCATGGTCACGTTTGCTGCAGGTGCGCGAGCCGATACAGCGTTTAGCAAGCGAACCGTGGTCACTTTTACCCAGCCCGTGGAAATTCCCGGGCAAGTGCTTCCCTCGGGTACTTATACGATCGAACTGTATGAGACCTTTGGGAATCGCCATATCGTACGCATTTACAATGCCGACAGGTCTAAGCTGATCGCAACCGTGCTGGCGATTCCTAACCAGCGACTGACGCCCACCGACGACAACGTGATGAAGTTCACAGAGCGGCCCGGTAATGAACCGGTGGCATTAAAGGCCTGGTTCTATCCTGGCGAAAATGGCGGCCAGGAGTTTGTCTACCCGAAGGCTCGTGCAATTGAGCTCGCCGAGGTGACCCACGAGACCATCCCGGCGGTTCAAACCGAGCCCACAACCGTCGAGGAATTCAAGAGCGAGACGATCGTGGCCGAAACTCCCGAGCAAAAGGAAGTCCCGATTGCCGAGGCGATTCCGGCCCCGGCCCCGGAAACTGTGGCATCAACTCCAACTTTGCCGAAGACGGCAAGCCAGATCCCGCTGATCGCGTTGTTCGGCGTAATCTCGGTTAGCTTCGCATTCATTCTGAAGCGATTCGTGAGCTGAACATCGTGAACACATCGAAACTCCATTGCGCCGCGGGCAAGAACGGTTGTCACGGCCTGCGGCGCAAGGAGGTTTCTCCATGAATTTCACTGTGTCAATCCGTAATGGAATCCGTTGCACCTGCGCCATTCTCGCCGCAGGGGTTCTTTTGTGCGCCGCGCCGGCATACTCGCACACCCCACAACGGGCGCCGTCGACATCCACCGATCAGGGCACGATTTCCGTGGAGACGACGCTGGTGGTGTTGCCTGTTCGCGTAACCAGCGCGAACGGAGATTTTGTCATCGGACTAACACAAGAACAGTTTCGCGTGTACGAGAATGGGCGACCGCAGCAAATTACACTTTTCAGCCAGGAAGACACGCCAGTAACAGTAGGGCTGGTAGTGGATCACAGCCGCAGCATGGGTCCGAAGCTCCCGGGCGTAGCTACGGCCGTTTCCGCCTTCGCGCAATCGAGCAATCCGAATGATGAAATGTTCGTGGTGGATTTCAGCGACAACGTGTCCGTGGAACTGCCGGGCGGAAAACCATTCAGCAATAATCCACGGGAACTGGCGCAGGCCGTCTCGGAGGTCTCCGCGCGCGGGATGACAGCGCTTTACGACGCCGTGGCCGAAGGGCTGAAGCATCTGCAACTCGGCCGCTCGGATAAGAAAGCTCTGATTATCGTCAGCGATGGTGGAGACAACGCGAGCAAGCGGAAGTACTCGGACATTTTGGATATGGCACGCCGGTCGCAAGTAGTGATTTATGCGATAGGACTGGTCGGTTCGGACGAAGAAGAAGAGAATCCAGGCGTCCTCCGGCGTCTATGCAAGGATACGGGCGGATTGGCTTTTTTCCCCGCGGAGGGACAATCCGTTTCGGACATCTCTGCAAGCATTGCGCGCGATCTCCGCGACCAATACACGGTTGGATATGATCCAGAGATGAGAAACGACGAATCGTTCCGCAAGATTCGTGTGGAAGTGAGGGCTCCCGGACGGGGTAAATTGCAGGTACGGACGCGCTCCGGATATATTGCCTCGCCGCGGAATCGGACTGCGGCCGGAGCCGTGAAGGATCGCTCATGAGGGTGACCATTTCCATCGGGCACGATGCGGAAGGGCTAACACCGCGAGTATTGCGAGCGGCTCACTATGTGCTTTTTGCGGCGGGGATCATCGCGCTCGCCTATGCGGGTTACGCGTTGCTTGACCAATATTGGTATCAGAAAGTCGAGACGTCAAAGTTTGAGGCGGTAACCGTGCTTGCCGAGCCGCCCGCTGTCAAGGCGGCATCCATCGCTGATGGCGGGGTGATCGGCGAAATCGAAATGCCGCGCCTGGGGCTGAGAGCGATTGTCGTTCAGGGCGATTCAGAAAACCTGCTGCGGCGCGCAATCGGGCATCTCCCGGAAACCGCGCTGCCGGGCGAAGCAGGAAACATCGCCCTGGCAGGCCATCGAGATGGAATTTTCCGGCCGCTGCGCAATGCTCGACCCGGCGACTCCATCATCTTAAGAACGCCTGATCGTGAATTCCACTACCAGGTGGAATGGACTGCAGTCGTACCTCCGACTGCGGTGCGGGTGCTCCAGCCGACGAGCGAACCGGCGCTAACGTTGGTTACGTGCTTCCCCTTTTACTACGTCGGAGCGGCGCCGGAGCGATTCGTGGTTCGCGCGCACAGAGTCTCGGTTTCACCGAGGGTGCCGAGCATGCCGTGAAACATTTTCGGAAGGCACTTGTAGTGACCATGACGATTGCACGCGCAGTTCGAGGGGCAGCCTTTTGCAAAGGCGGGCTGGAACGACGGGCGTAAGGACAATCCATGATGATTGCAGGTCGGAGAAGCGTGCGATGCGCTTGAGCCAGATCAAACATTCCGAAAAAGTTGGATTATTAGGAGGTTGCCATGAAAAGAATCGTACAGTGTGCGGCCAGTCTCGTGGTGTTGCTTGGCGTGATGCTGCCCGCGCGAGCAGATGATCTGATGCAATCGGCTCAACAAACTTTCAAACCAATTCCGTCCGCTGTCCCAGCCGTGAAGAACAATGCTGTCACTCATGAAAAAATTGAACTTGGCAAAATGTTGTTCTTTGATCCGCGACTGTCGGCCAGCCAAATCATCAGTTGCAACTCGTGCCACAACCTGGGCACCGGTGGCGTGGATGCAGGGCCCACATCGATTGGTCACGCCTGGCAAAAGGGACCGCGCCGTGCCCCGACGGTTTTCAACGCCGTTTTCAACATCGCTCAGTTCTGGGATGGCAGTGCCGAGGATCTGAAAGCGCAGGCCAAGGGGCCGATGCAGGCGGGCGTCGAAATGAACGCCACACCCGCGCTAGTAGAGACGACTTTGAAATCAATGCCAGGCTATGTCGAGCAGTTCAAGAAAGCCTTTCCCCAGGAGGCTTCACCCGTATCCTTTGACAACGTCGCTAAGGCGCTCGAGGCTTTTGAAGCGACGCTGATTACCCCTGGTTCGCATTTCGATCAGTTTCTCGAAGGTGATGCCAATGCTTTGAACGCACAGGAAAAGGAAGGCCTGAAACTCTTTATGGACAAAGGCTGCTCAGCTTGCCACAACGGCATCAACGTGGGCGGCAAAGCTTATTTCCCATTTGGCGTTGTCGAAAAGCCCGGGGCGGATATCTTGCCGCCGAACGACAAGGGACGCTTCGCGGTAACTAAGACGGCCAGCGACGAATATGTCTTCCGCGCAGGCCCGCTGCGCAACGTGGCATTGAGGGCGCCTTACTTTCATTCCGGGCAGGTTTGGAGTCTGAGGCAGGCGGTGGCCATCATGGGCACCAGCCAACTCGGGCAGAAGCTTACCGAAAAGGAGGAAGACGCGATCGTCGCTTTCCTGCAAACGCTTACGGGCGAGCAACCTAGAATTGAATTGCCGATCCTGCCAGTCAGGACAGATGCGACGCCTCTGCCTAAGCAGTAAACTGTCATTGTATTGAATGTCCAGCGAGTTCGTATGGAATTGCCTGCCCCTGTGAAATACCCGCGAGCGCACGGAATGTTCCGAGCGCATGATTTCAGCGAAAGAAATCGTGCTGGAGGGCAAAGCGAGTCCGCCTCCGGCAGCGCAAGAGTTGCTATTCGTCTTGAACAAGAGATCGCCGAAGAATTTATCTGAACATGCGAATAGATAGGCAAGAATTACGTGGATTTCGGCATTCCCGCAATGGATCGGCATTTGATAATCGTATATATGATGGCGCGGGCTTCTCAATTCCGACCCGGTAACGGTTCGCATGGAACTCGCGAAGCACGTTCCGCGAATTGTGCTGATTCCAGAAGAGAAAAACTACAAGACGACGACGTGGGACCTGATTGGGATTGGCAGTATGGATGGTGCCGGGGGGGAGAGTTGAACTCCCTACGCCGGCCTTTTCAGGGCCGCGCTCTACCGGTGAGCTACCCCGGCACTTGGGTAGAGATTCGGGTAGAAAAAATATTCTACGGGTGTGGGCGGATAGAAGCAAGAGGAAGAAGCTGGTGCGCGGCAAAAAATTGCACGAGGGAACGCGGGGTCAGTGGCACACGCTTCAGCCTGTGTGGTTTTCATTCGCGGTAAGCGAAAGTCAAAACCACACAGACTGAAGCCTGTGCTACAAAAAAGTTAGCGCAAGGAGTGATCGACCTCGCGCATCCAGTCTTTTCCCTTGAGGACTTCGCGCGGCTTGGTGCCATCGGGCGGGCCGACGATGCCGTCTTTTTCCATGATGTCGATCAGACGCGCGGCGCGGCCATAGCCGATGCGCAGGCGGCGTTGCAGCGTGGACGTGGACGCGCGGCCCGCCTCGCACACGACGCGCACGGCTTCCTGGTAGAGCAGGTCGTCGACGGCCTCACCTTCCGGCTCGCCATTGGGGCCCGTGGCGGTTTCGTCCTTCGGGGCTTCGAGCAAGCGTTCGTTGTAAATGGCCTTGGCCTGCGAGCGCCAGTGATCGCACACGGCGGAAATTTCGTCCTCGGTGACGTAGGGGCCGTGCATGCGGTTCAGGCGCGAGGATCCTGCGGGCAAGTACAGCATGTCGCCTTTGCCGAGGAGCGATTCGGCGCCATTGGCGTCGAGAATCGTGCGCGAGTCCACTTTGCTGGCCACGCGGAACGAAATGCGCGCGGGGAAGTTGGCCTTGATCAAGCCGGTGATGACGTCCACGGACGGACGCTGCGTGGCGAGGATCAGGTGAATGCCGACGGCGCGCGCCATCTGCGCGAGACGCGTGATCGATTCCTCGACGTTGCTGGTGTCGACCATCATCAGGTCGGCCAGCTCGTCGATGATGATGACGATGTAGGGCAGCGGCTTGTGCTCGGCGGCATCGACATCGTCGAAGAGCGAGAGCGGCTGGCCCTTCTGGAATGTGCGGTTGTACTGATCGATGTTGCGGACGCCGCGTCCGGCGAGGAGTTTTAAGCGCGCTTCCATCTCGCGCGTGGCGTTCCGCAAAACATTGGACGCCACTTTTGGATCGGTGACGACCGGAGCCAGGAGGTGAGGGATGTCTTCGTACAGGCCCAGCTCCAGCCGCTTCGGATCGATCATTACCATTTTCAGTTCGTCGGGCGTGGCCTTGTAAAGCATCGAGAGAATCAGGGAGTTGAGAAAAACGCTCTTGCCCGTCCCGGTCGAACCGGCGATGAGCAGGTGCGGCATTTGCGAGAGGTCCGAGACGCGGTTGCGGCCGACGAGATCCTTGCCGAGCGTCAGCGTCAATTTGGAAGTCGAATTGACGAACTCGCCCGACTCGATCTGCTCACGCAGGGCGATGGTCTGCCGGTGCGCGTTCGGGACTTCGATGCCAACCGTCGATTTTCCGGGGATGCGGTCGATCAGAATGGATTCGGCCTTGAGCGCGAGGCACAGGTCGTCCGCAAGGCCCGTGATGCGGCTGTACTTGATGCCGGCGTCGGGCTTGAATTCGTAGGTGGTCACCACGGGACCCGGATTGATCTGGGTTACGCGGCCGCCAATGTCAAACTCCTGGCACTTCTGCTCGATCGCGCGCGCGCAGGCCGTAAGTTCCTCCTCCTCGATTTTCTCGTGGCGTGGCGCGGGGCGAAGCAAATCGGGGGAGGGAAGGCGGAAGTTTGTCGCGCCCTTGGCAATTTTCGGCGACCCCTGCTTGGGCGGCTTCTCTTCCTTGTGGAAAATAATCGAGCGCGGGCGCCTGGGTCCATCAGCGTCCGATTCATCGATCTCGTCATTTTCGGCGACGGCGCTGCCATCGACTTCGGCCACGGATTGCATGGGGATCGCGGGACGGCCCTGCGACTTGATCTCCGCCAGGCGGTCCTGCATGCGCTTCTGTTCGCGCTTTTCCGCGCGTTCCTCGCGCCAGGTGTAATAGCGTTCCTGGAGTGGGCTGAGGAAATTCAGTTTGGCGAGCGGGCCGCGCAGCGTGGCGTGCGTTTCGATAAACGAAAATTTGGTGGTCAGGAAAAGCGCGACAAAAAAGATGGCCAACGAAACCAGGTTCGCGCCCACCATGTTGAATGCGGCCAGCAATCCGTTCGAGACCAAATGGCCCAGCAGGCCGCCGGGAGGAATGGCGCCGCGCACCTCCGGGATATGCCAGAGCGTGAGCATCGCGGGCAGCATCAGCATCAGCAGCGTGTAGCCCACGATCTTGACCGCGGCCGATTCCAGCGCCTCGCTGCGGAACCATCGCGATCCCATGATGAAGATGCCGATGGGCAGGAGAAACGCCGCGTAGCCGAGGCCCTGAAACAGCAGGTCCGCGCCGTATGCGCCGACCGGGCCGATCCAGTTGCGCGCCGAATGCAGGTCCGGAGCATCGGTCGATACGTTAAACGACGGATCGTGCGGGCTGTACGAAATCAGGGCCAGCGCAATCAGAATGGCGAGCGTCACGCCGAGAAAGCCAATCAATTCATTTACGCGGTTATTTTCCGTTGGGGTTAGCACGCGCACAAAAGTCTCCTCTGTAATAGGGGGAAGGTGCTCGCCGCAGGCTGGGTGCGCGGGCGCTGGCGCGCGGATCCCATCTGGAAGTACACGAGCAACGCATCGACTATACCAAAGACCGGGCGGCAGGCAAGAAAGATATATAGCGATGTTTCAGGATAGTATAATGCCGCGTCCAATCCTTGTAGCACAGGCTTCAGCCTGTGTGGTTTTGTGTTGCGGCACGCGAAAATCAAAAGAACACAGGCGGAAGCCTGTGCTACCAAGGCACCGATCGAGGGTGAACGATGCGGATGAAATTGGCTTTGTTGGCATTGCTGATCTGTGCGGGGAGCGCGCTGGCTGCGCCCGCTCCGGTTCCCGCTCCCGCGCAAAAGGCCGCGCGCGTGGCGCTGGCGGGGCGCGTGAGTTCGGAAGCGGGAGGGGCGATGGAAGGCGTGGTGGTTCGCGCCAAGGGCGTAGGCAAAACGATTGCCGTCGCCGTCGTCACCGATCATGAGGGGCGCTACTCATTTCCCGCAAACCGGCTTGCGCCCGGCAAATTCAATATCGATATCCGCGCCGTTGGCTACGATCTGGAAAAACCCGTGTCGGTCGAAGTCGCGAAGGGTGCCACGCGCCGCGCCGACCTGAAGCTGGTGAAGACCAAGGACATTATTTCGCAGCTCACCAGTTCCGAATGGTTGCTCAGCGTTCCGGGCACGGAGCGGCAGAAGAATCAGCTCTTTCGCTGCGCCGCGTGCCACTCGCTTCAGCCGATTGTGCAGAGCACGTATGATGAGCAGGGATGGCTGACGACGTTTGCGCGGATGCGAAGCTACTCGGAGCAGGCCGTCCTCGAACATCCGGTCTTGCTGCCCTACAAGGTGGCTGTTCAGCCTGATCCCGAATTCGCGAAATATCTGGCCACGATCAATTTGAGTGCGGCCAGCAAATGGAACTACGAATTGAAAACGCTGCCGCGTCCCACGGGCCGAGCCACGCGAGTCATCGTCACCGAATACGATCTGCCCGATTCCGGACGCCTGCCGCACGACGCCGATCTCGACGACAAGGGCATGGTCTGGTACAACGATTTCCGCGAGCCGCTCATTGGCCGCCTCGATCCGCGCACCGGAGAGACCAAGGAATGGCGCATGCCGCCCTTGCAGCCGGGTTTCCCGGAAGGCACTCTTTCCATCGAGTTCAATCGCGACGGGTTCCTCTGGATCCCGCGATTCCGGCAGGGCGGATACACGCGCTTCGATCCGCGAACGGAAAAATTTCAGACCTGGCTCGTTCCTCCGGAATGGAACACCTCGCACGCCATACAGCCGCAAGTCGCCGCCGCTCCGGACGGAACGGCGTGGTTTCCGGGCGGCGAAAATCTTTTGATCTTTAAGGTTGATCCGTTGACGGGCCGCATCGTCACATATCCGATGTACCCGGATTTTCATCCGGACGAAAAAAGTTCCGGCATCATTCAGTTCAGCTACAGCGATACGCCCACCGGGCATTCCACCTACGGGCTGGCGGCGGACTCGAAGTCGAACGTGTACATTTGCGACATCGTCGGCGGCAACATCGGAAAGATCGACGGGAAGACGGGCAAGGTGACGTTATACAAGACGCCCACGCTCAATTCCGGGCCGCGCCGCGTGTCGGTCGATTCCGAGGATCGCGTCTGGTTTGGCGAGTATTACGCCAACAAGCTCGGCATGTTCGATCCGAAAACGGAGAGGTTCCAGGAGTGGACCGCGCCGACGCCCTGGCTCGGCCCGTATCCCGCGAAGACCGACAAGAACGGCGATGCCTGGACATCGGGAATGGGAGCCGACATGGTCGATCGCCTCGATCCCAGGACGGGCAATTTCACCGAGTACCTGCTGCCCACGGTGAACGCCAATATCCGCCACATCGACGTGGACAACTCGCGCTCTCCGGTCGCCGTGTGGGTCGCGGAAGTGCATCAGGGAAAAATCGCGAAGATCGAGCCGCTGGATTGATTCCAGTAGCACAGGCACTCTGCCTGTGCTACTAAATCTTGACGGTTGCATGAGGCGGGTGTATGGAGTGGGCACGCGATGGGCACGGCTGTTCGCGCGGGCTCACGCAAACGCAAAGGGAGGGAAGGAATTCATGAAGACGAATTACAAAATAATGTTGGGAGTGCTCGTTGGAAGCGTGATCGGCGTGGCGGGGGGCAGGGCGATCCATGCGCGGCCAGTCAATCCGTTGCCCGGCTACGTGGTCGCGGAAGTCGATGTGACGGATGCGGCTAAATTTAAGGAGTATGCGGAAAAGACGCCGGGAACGCTCGCTCCCTTCAATGTCCGCTACGTGATTCGCGGTGGCAAGAACCTTTCCATCGAAGGCGATGCGCCCAAGCGCTTCGTGGTCATTCAATTCGAAAGCTTCGATAAAGCGAAAGCCTGGGAGGATTCCCCTGCGTATGATGCGATCAAGCCGATCCGGCATGGCTCGGCGAAGAGCCGCGTGTTCATCATGGAAGGCGCCGCGCAGTAGCCCTGCGGCCCCTCCGCGCAATGATTGTTTTGTACCGGCGTTGCTCCAAATGCGGCGCAACGCCGGTACGCCAGAAGCGCGCGCCGCAGCCTACGCTCTTTTGAATTTAGCTTGCCACAAATCAAAACCCCGCAGGCTGAAGCCTGCGCTACTGGGGGAGTGCTCCGCATGAACATTGCCGCAACCTGCCGTGATACTTCGACAGTTAAATGTATAAAATAGCTCCACGGTCGAAGCTCAAGAAAACAAAAAACCGAGGCAGGCACAGCCGTTAGGGCTGGGAAAAGGGACATCACATGGCGCCATTTAAGCGAAGAGTGTGTGTTTTTCTCCTGGTTGCGTTGTGGATTGGAATCGCGACTGCGCCGCTCTCTGCGCAGCAGACGATTGCGCTGGTCGGATCGGGATCGAACGTTCCGAGTCCTCTGTACGCCGCGTGGATGGAACAGTACGGGAAGTTGAATCCGACTGTGCATGTGACGTATCTGCCGATGGGCAATTCGGAAGGCCTAAAGGAGATAGAACAAGGCGTGGGCGATTTTGGGGCTGGCGAAGTGCCGCTGACCGAAGCTCAGATGCACAAGGGGAAAAATCCTCTGGTGCAGTTTCCGACGGCGCTTGTGGCCATCGTCCCCATCTACAAGTTGCCGGGCGAGCATGAGCTGCGATTTTCCGGCGAATTGCTGGCGGATATTTTCCTGGGAAAGATCAAGAACTGGAAGGACGAAAGAATCGCAAAGCTGAACCCTGGCGCGGGCCTGCCCGATTTGCCGATTGTCATCGTGCATCGAAGCGCGGGCAAGGGATCCAATTATATTCTGACGGATTTCCTGAGCAAGACCAGTGCGGAATGGAAATCGAGGATCGGGAAGACCCCTTCGCCCGCCTGGCCGCTGGGCGTGGAGACCAATCGCAGCGAGGATATGGTGGCGAAGGTGAGCGGGACGCCGGGCGCGATTGGTTATGTGGAGCTGAATTACGCGCGGCGAAAAGATATTGGATACGGCAGCGTGGAGAACGCGGCGGGGCGGTTCATTCGCGCGACGCCGGCGAGCATTACGGCCGCGTGTGCCGGGAACGAAAAGAGTATTCTCGCGGATCTCGGCGTATCGCTGACGAATGCGGAGGGGAAAGAGGCGTATCCCGTGGTGAGTTTTACGAGGGTCTATGCGGTAGCATCGGGCATGAATCCGGCGCGCATCGAGGCGCTGAAGGAGTTCTGGAACTGGGCGCTGATGGATGGACAGCAGATGGCGAGTGGCCTGGGATATACGTTCTTGCCGACGGGGATTGCGGCAAAAGCACGCGAAATATTGAATTCCATTCACTAATTCAAGTCACTGTAGCCAGGCAAACGGATGTGCAGTGGCACGGGCTTCAGCCTGCGCGGTAAAGCAGGGCGAAGCCCGCGGCCAGTTTTTCGCAGATATCCAAATCCGGAAAAGAATTGGAGCAAAAAGAACGCCACGAAAACGCCGCGGGCATATTACACTGCGCGGGCTGGCGCTCTGCTGGACGGCGCAGGCTGAAGCCTGCGCCACAAGAAAAACGAGGGGGATACGACGATGAAACGCAACACGATTGGGCTGGTACTGGCGACCTTGGCGCTTCTGTTCGCGGCTCACGCACGGGGCGGCGGGCAGAGCGAATCCTCCGCGTCGCATAAGGCGCAAGCGCCGCGCTCGGTGCGGCTGTACGTGTTCGATTGCGGCGTGCTGCACAACCCGGACATGGGCCGCTTCAATTTGAAAAAGGAAGATGTGGCGACCACGGACATGTCGATCGCCTGTTTTCTGATTGCGCATCCCAAGGGAACGCTGGTGTGGGACACCGGCGCGATTCCGGACAAATCCTGGACGCCGTCGGGCCACATGGTCACCGAGCACGTCACGCTCCCGGACGGGCAGACGCGAGAAGCGGACGTGGACAAGTCGCTCCAGGCACAGCTCGCGGAAATCGGTTACTCGCCAGCCGACATCACGTATCTTGCGCTTTCGCACTATCACTACGATCACACGGCCAACGCGAATGAATTCGCGGGGGCCACCTGGATCGTGCCGCAACTCGAACATGACGCGATGTTCGGCGGAAAATTTTCCGGTTCGCTTCAGCCCTCGACGTTTTCGGACTTGCAGAAGAGCAAAACGATTATCCTCAAGAGCGATCTCAAGGACGGCGAGGATGACGTGTTCGGCGACGGCACGGTCATCGTCAAATCCGCTCCCGGGCACACGCAGGGCCACCAGGTGTTGTACGTGAAGCTGGCAAAGACCGGCGGGGTCGTGCTGTCCGGCGATCTCTATCACTATCCGGCGGAGCAGGCGCTCGATCGCGTTCCGACGTTCGAGTTCAATCAGGAGCAGACGCGCGCGAGCCGATTGGTGATCTCCGCCTTCCTGAAGAAAACCGGCGCGCAGCTTTGGATTCAGCACGATATCGCCGGCAACGCGAAGCTCAAGAAATCGCCGCAGTTCTACGAATAGCTGGAATTTTTCAGTGGCACAGGCTTCAGCCTGCGGGGTTTGATTTGTGGCAAGCGAAAGTCAAAAGAACACAGGCTGAAGCCTGTGCTACTAGAACAACAAGAACCTGCGCTGCCGCGCGCATTAGTGAGATTCTTTCAAAAGATGCAAGTTCGTGAAACCGCACAATTTAAAAAGCCTCTTTACGTCATTTCTTGACACTGCCTCACCGCAACGGGTAACCTCACGTGCGAATGCGTGGAAGACTTCGAAGAATACTCATCGCACTGATTGTTTTGGCCGGCCTCGTCGCGCTTGCCTATAATTCGCGGCACAAGATTCATTTGGCCGACTTTACGTGGGGGAAATTCATCCACAGCGTCGGCCAGGCGAACCTTTTCCTCCTTCTGCTTAGCCTGATTGCGATTTACGTGTGTTTTGCGATCCGCGCCGTTCGGTGGCAGCGATTCTGCAAGTACGTTGGTCCCACGAAGTTTGCGAGTACGTATGCGGGAACCTTGATTGGGTTCGCCTCGATTTTCGTTCTCGGGCGCGTCGGCGAGCCCATACGTCCTCTTCTGCTCGCGCGCAAAGAGCGGCTGCCCGCGGCCAGTATGTTCGGGATCTTCTTTTTGGAGCGCTTCTGCGATTTCGTGGCTGCCGCGGTCATTGCCTGCCTTACCTTGCTGGTATTTCCCAATCGCCTGTCCGATGCCGGCGTGGATATGAATTGGGTCGATAGCGCGCGGAATGGCGCCTGGCTGTTGTTTGTCGCAGTGTCGGGACTGGTTTTGATGCTGGCCGTTTACCGCTCGCACGGAGCGGCGATTCTGGATCGCGGCCTGGAGCGCTGGCGTTCGGCGGGAGGGTTTCGGTCGCGCTTCGCTTCGGCAATTACCGGAATCAGCGAAGGGCTGCAGGCGATTCGAACCACATCCGACTTGCTGGCGGCCATTTTCTATACTTCGATGCATTGGGGCCTTGTGGTGTTGATTTACCTTTGGGTGGCGCGCGCGTTTGGGGAAGCTTTTCCCCACACCAGCATGAATTTTCCGGGAGCGATGCTGCTGCTGGCCGTAACCATGGTTGGGTCCGTGTTGCAGCTTCCCGGAGTCGGTGGCGGAGCGCAAATCGCCAGCTTTATCGCGTTGACAAAACTTTTCGGAGTGGAAGCGGAGCCGGCGGCCGCCATCGCGGTGGTCCTCTGGATTGTCACGTTTGCCGGATGCACGCTGGCCGGCATCCCGCTGCTGATTCACGAAGGCCTGTCCATGGGCGATTTGCGGCAACTGGCGCGCGCCGAAGCCGAGGCCGAGGAAGTAGGCAAACACATCGGTGTCCCTGGCGGCGAAGGTGGGAATTCTTCGGGCGCTGGCAATGAAAAATTGCAGGGGGATTCGACGCGGTGAAGTGTCCATTCTGTTCGGCCATCGAAGACAAGGTGCTCGATTCGCGCGAGGGGCGCGCCGGCGATCTGATTCGCCGTCGCCGCGAATGCCTCAAGTGCGGACGGCGATACACAACCTACGAGCGCATCGATGAAATTCCGTACATGCTGATCAAGAAGGACGGACGCCGCGAGCGTTTCGACCGTCAGAAAATTCTGCAAGGGCTGCTGAAATCGTGCGAGAAGCGGCCCGTTGCCATGGCCAAGCTCGAATCGCTGGTGGATGAAGTGGAGCGTTTCGTCCATGAAGCTCCCGAGCGCGAGCGCAAGACCAGCGAAATCGGCGAACTTTTGATGAATCGCATCAAGAAACTAGACAAAGTCGCCTACGTTCGCTTCGCCTCGGTCTATTTGGATTTCAAGGATGTGAAGGAATTCATGTCCGAACTAAAGGGCCTGTTGAGGGACCGATCCAAGAAGTAGCTCCCTCCGGGACGGAAACTCTATCCGGGGAATTTTCAGTCCATCATAAGATTTTCCCTGTGCGGGGTTTTGCCCTCGAACATTTCAGGACACATTTATTGATGTTCGCTCTCAGACGCGGCGGCTCTGTCTGGTAGGATGGCGGGATAAGATTATGTCGGACATGTTATATGCCGCCAAGGATGAAGTCTGAATGTGCGCGAAATCCATATGGACTATCGCCCATCGGGGCGCTTCCGGATACGCGCCTGAAAATACGATGGCAGCGTTTCGCCGCGCCGTGGAATTGGGCGCGCGCTTCATTGAAACCGATCTGCAAATCACGCGGGATGTGCACGTCATTGCCATGCACGATTTGACGCTGGACCGCACGACGAGCGGCCACGGCGAGGTGCATTTGCTGCCGCTCAATCAAATTCGCATGCTGGATGCCGGCTCGTGGTTTGGTGAGCGCGAAGGGAAGTCCTTTGCCGGGGAACGCGTGCCCACGCTCGTGGAAATTCTCGATTTCGTGATAGAGAAGGACATTATTTGTTATCTGGAAATTAAAAGCGGTTCGGCGTGGGGCATCGAGCATACCGTGGTTGCAGGGTTGCGTGACCGGAACGCGTCGGCGCAGATCGTGATTCTGTCGTTTGACGCGGCCACGCTTAATACGGTTCACCGGATCGATTCCACCATGATGACCGGCTTGCTGTGGGAGAGCGAATCGAATGATTTAGTTGAGGGCACGGTGCGAGCCGGAGCGCGTCAGCTTGTCGCGCGCGGAGATCTCATTACGCCCGCCGTCGTCGAGAGGGCCCACCGCGCTGGTTTGCAAGTGGCGGCCTGGACAATTAACGAGCCGGAGCAGATGCGGCAAATGATTGCAGCGGATGTGGACGGGATTCTTACGGACTATCCGGATCGGCTTCTCGGCATCTTGCAGGAAAAGCAGTAGACGTGTGGATGGCCTTGCGGAAAACCCCCGCCTCTGAAGAGGCGGTCTACTGTAATCCGGCAAGCCCCTCGGCAATGCTGTAGCCCGGGTCTTTAGACCCGGGGCTTTTTTGTGGCGTTCGAAAATCTCCGACCTGAAGCGACTATCTTCCGTGCTGCTATGCGCGCGCCAGGCGGAATAGCGCGGCAAACTGCGCGATGGTGAGCTGTTCGGCGCGGGCGTCCGGCGCGAGGCACGCCTCCCGCAAAACTTCTCCGGCACGCGTCCCGAGCCGCGCGCGGAGATTGTTGCGCAGCGTTTTTCTTTTCTGCGCAAAACATTCCTTCACGAAATCGAGGAACGCGTGTTCGTCCTCGATCGAATGCTCCACGCGCGCTCCCGGCATGTGGAAACTCACGAGTGCGGATTCGACTTTCGGCGGCGGCTGAAACGCGCCCGGGGGAATGCGGAGGGCAATTTCCGGCCTCCCGAACCACTGCGAAGCCACGGAGAGATATCCGTAATCGCGCCGTCCCGGCGGCGCAACAATTCTCGCCGCAACCTCATACTGAATCACAATGTGAATTGCCGCGATCCGTTCGGCGTGCTCGAACAGGCGGTGCAGGATGGGCGAAGTAATGTAGTACGGCAAATTTCCATAGACGGAAAAACGCGCGCCGCCCGTCAATTTCTCAAAATCGGCGGCCAGCACGTCGGTTTCGACCACTTCGACGTTCTTGCAGAGCGCGGTGACATTGCGCAACCTGCGGGCAACGCTCGGGTCGAGTTCGATGGCGAGCACTTTGCTTGCGCGTCGCGCGAGGCGCGTCGTCATTTCTCCGTGCCCGGCGCCGATTTCCACCCACGTTCCGCCGTCGATCCGAACCTCGTCCTCGATTCGATCCAGCCAACTCTCGTCGGCAAGAAAATGCTGTCCCAGTTTCTCGGGTGACATGGTTAGGAAGTGTACCAAGAGGAGGCATGGTTGCGCGCCCGGTAAGTCTCGCGGGGCGCAACTCATGTAGTCTGTGAACTGGGCCGAACCACTTCATTGGGGGGCAATTTGCGAGCCTAGGCCGTGTGATTGCGCGCCGTTCTTGACGCCTTGAACGCCTTTCAGTACGGTGGAAGCCTTGAACTCATTATGAAAATACTTTTTGTTGCGGCGGAAGGGCTTCCATTTTCGAAGACGGGCGGTTTGGCGGATGTGATCGAGGCGCTGCCCAAATCGCTGGCTGCGCTCGGCCATGAAATGGCGGTGCTGCTGCCTCGTTACCGCAACACGCGGGCGTCGGCCGGTCCTGTGGCGAGCCTTACGGTTCCGATGGGCGGCGGCTCGCGTTTTCCGGCCATCGTCCCGGGCGGGACGCTGCACGGCGTCCACTATTACTTCGTGGATGATGCGGAATACTTCGATCGCGAGCAGTTGTATGGCGAGGCAGGGAAGGATTATCCGGATAACGCCGAGCGCTTTGCGGAGTTTTCGGGTGCGGCCATCGAGTTCTGCAAGCACGTTTGGATGCCTGATGTGATTCACTGCCACGACTGGCAAACGGCACTGGTGCCCGCGCTGTTGCGGACACGCTACGCCAAGGACGACGCGGTGCGGAAGTTGCCCGTGGTCTTCACCATTCACAATATGGGCTATCAAGGCGCGTTTCCTCCGGGGGCGATGAAGAAAATTGGATTGCCGAATAGTTTGTTTGGTATCGACGGGTTGGAATTCTATGGGCAGGTCAATTTTCTGAAAGGCGCGCTGATTTTTTCCGACTACCTGACGACGGTTAGCCCGAAATACGCCGAGGAAATTAAAACCGAGGAGTACGGCCACGGTCTCGACGGCGTCGTGCGGAATCGCGCGGACCGCCTCACGGGAATTCTGAACGGCGTGGACTACGCGGCGTGGAGCCCGGAGCGGGACAAAATCATCGCCTCGCTCTATTCGGCGAAGGATTTGTCGGGCAAGGTGGCCTGCAAAAAGGATTTGCTGAAAGTGTTCGGCCTGCCCGCGAGATCCGTGAACAAGCCGGTGATTGGGATTGTTTCGCGGTTTGCCGGACAAAAGGGTTTCGATCTGATCGAGGAAATTGCGGCCGAGTTGCTGGCCGAGGATCTGGCGATTGTCGCTCTCGGGACGGGCGAAGCGAAATACGAAGAGCTGTTCCGCAAGCTGGCGAAAAAAAATCCCGCGAAATTCAGCGTGAAAGTGGCGTACGACAATATCCTCGCGCATAAGGTCGAAGCGGGCGCGGATATTTTCCTGATGCCTTCCCGGTACGAGCCGTGCGGATTGAATCAGATCTACAGCTTGAAGTACGGCACGGTGCCGGTCGTCCGGGCCACGGGAGGCTTGGACGACACGATTGAGGCTTTCGATCCCGCGACGGGAGGTGGTACCGGATTCAAGTTTCAGGCGTATAATAGCGCAGACCTCATCGGGGCGATCCACCAGGCACTCTTTATCTTTCGGAACGAACCGGCGGTGTGGCGCGGCCTCCAGAGGAACGGCATGGCCAGGGATTTCTCCTGGCAAGTGTCCGCGAAGCGATATGCAGGGCTGTACGAATTGGCGTGGAAAACCTGAAACCGAATGGGTTTAACTTCATCTAATCGGAGCAGGGAAAAATCGGCTAAGATGTCGCCGGTACTTCCCATTGGAAAGGGATCTCATGGCGGAAAATGTTAACAGTGTGACGGATAGCACGTTTCAGGCGGAAGTCATCGAGGCGAGCAAGACTCAGCCCGTGATGGTCGATTTCTGGGCGGAGTGGTGCAGGCCTTGCCTGATGCTGGCTCCGACGGTCGCGGAGGTTGCAACCGCTTACGCGGGAAAAATTAAAGTCGTGAAATTGAATGTCGACGAAAACTCGAACTCCGCGGGCCAGTTTAACATCCGTGGTATTCCGACCCTGCTGATCTTCAAGGGCGGCCAAGTTGCCGAACAAGTCGTCGGCGCGGTCCCTCGCGACCAGATCGAGAAAGCCGTTCAGCGCCACATCTCGTAATCTCGCCATGCCAGGTCGAACACGCGCCGGGACGCACGAGCCGTCCCGGCGCTGGTGCCAGCGGTGAACTTCGTTTTTCTCCGTACTCTCTGTGTCTTCTGTGTTAAGACTTTTGTTTTTCCCGGCGAAAAAACTTAACACAGGGGACACGGAGAAGAACGAGGGCGCGGAGAATTCCTTGTGAATTCTTGAATTCGCACGGCGTCCTGTAATCGTGTTATCGTCCAGAACCGTGAACGCAAGCCCATCCAAACATCCGGCGCACGAGGAAGGGAAGTCCGCGGCATCCAGCGCGGACCGCGCGCCCGTGCCGATTGCACGTCTGGAAATTCACGAGACCGTGGCGCGGATTCTCGATCCATTTCCTCGCGGGAAACTGCTGGACGTTCCGGCCGGAGAAGGGGCGCTGTCCGCGCGGCTTTCCACGGCGGGTTTTCAGGTGGGGGCCTGCGACTTATATCCGGAAATGTTCAGGGTTCCGGGCATCGAGGTGCGCGGCGGCGATCTCTCGGGCATCCTGCCGTACCAGGACGCGGAGTTTCAGTACATCACTTGCCTCGAAGGACTCGAACACATTGAGAATCCGCACCAGGCGATTCGCGAATTCGCGCGCTTGCTCGCTCCCGGCGGGCAATTGTTGATCAGCGTGCCGAACATTTTGAACATCGAGGAGCGCGTGAAATGGCTGCTCAACGGCTACACGTCGCACTTTAAGCCAATCTCGGAAGAACACCTGCGCATGAGGCGCGAGCAGTGGGGAGAAAAGGAAGAAGTCGTCCTGCACATCAATCCCATCGCCTACACGGAATTGCGCTACATCCTGGAAAAATACGGTTTTGAACTTGCGGGCGCTTACCGCGACAAACCCAAGCCCAACATTTGGCTGTATTGGCCGCTGGTCGCGGCGATACGTTTCTTTGCGTGGCTGACGCCCGAACGAAAACGCCGCGAGCGCTGGACAACGGAATTGGCGTCGGACGCGGTCCTGCTTGGCGGAAACACGCTGATCCTGCACGCCGTGAAGCGCACGTAATTCCCCTGCCGAATGTGCGACTGGAAGATGGACTCTCCGGGTCCTCGCTTTTCTCTGTGTCCTCTGTGTTACGTTTTTCCGCCGGCAAAAGCGAAAGTCTTAACACAGAGGGCACAGAGAAAAGCGAGGACACGGAGAATTTGCCTTTTAACCGTTAAGCCGCGATAGGTCTATGCAGACTTTTTTCCGGCCTTGATCGCGTTGTATTCCAAAATCGCCTGCTTGGTGCCTTCCATGTCGATGTCCGGAGTGAGCGTGCCCTTGAATTCATCGTACAGGCGGACGGTGTTCATCAGGATACGCTCGGGGCCCATCCAGTTATCGTACTTGCCCATCTTGATGTCGGCTGCAGCCGCGCCGGCGCTCATCTTGGCGTCATAGCGTTTTTTGGCCTCGGCCTTCAGGAAGCGGAAGTATTCCCCCGCCTCGGCCAGATCTTTCTTTCCTCCGACCGGCCCGTGGCCCGGAACGATGACGTCCACATCCATTTTCATGACTTTGTCGATGGACTCCATCCACTTGGACACATAGGAATTGTGGCAATACGGCACGAGATGGAAAAAGGCCAAGTCCGCCGCGAATAGAATTTTTTGCTTGGGCAAATAGGCCACCATGTCGCCCCAGGTGTGCGCCGGCCCGACGAAGCGGAACTCCACGTCATTGCCGCCAATGTGGTAGATCAGGTTGTCTTCAAACGTTACAGTCGGCGGCGCGAGCTTGCGCGCTTCTGTGCCGTCCGCGAGGCCCTCCTGCTTTGGCCATGACGCCGGCGTATTGGGCACGGCCTTCAACACTTCCTGCCGGCAATAGGGATGGCTCAAAATTTGCGCCGGTAGGAAGAATTGGTTTCCCGCGACGTGATCGCCATGGTGGTGGCTGTTGATCAGTTGCGTGATGGGTTTGCCGCCGGTGGCCTGTTTGGCTGCGGCGATGAAGGCTTTGGTTTGGAGCGGAAATCCCAGGGCGTCGAACGCCAAGAGCGAGCCTTCGCCGACGAAGAGGCCGGCGTTGGAGATACCCGCGTTGAGGTGCCCCGTGCCGCCCTGCTGCTGGTAGACATAGACGTTGGGCGCCAATTGCCGCAGTTCGGTATTCCAGCTGGGCATGATCGGGTAGCGATCGTCAATCGGCGGAAGCTTCTCGACCGACGGCCAGCCGATGCGCGGCGACGATTCGTCCACGCGCGGCTGTATCTGCCCCAAAAGCTTTTCCACGCCTCCGGCCGCCATCAGAGCCGAAGCCGCGCCCAGTCCAGCCCAGGCGGTGCGCATCATGACTTCGCGCCGCGTTAGTCCATCCGCTGCAGATTTTTGTTCGTCCGTCATCGTTCCTCCTCGAATTTCCACGGTTCAAACGAGCGATTTCGTTTCGGGTTTTCGATTGCAAACTGGAATGCCGGTCTTGCGCCCGGGAACGGTGGCCATTGTACACCTGTTCAGCAAGGGCAATTCCGTTGGGGATGTGTTTTTGTGGCGACGTTTGAAGGGATTTGCCGAACTGCACGTTCCATCACGCTTTAAGAAGTGGACTTGCCGGGATGAGAGTGCCGGTTTAGGGCACGGCAGATCCCGGCAAGCCCAGCGAATTTCAGGGCTGAACGTCATAGACTTGCAACGCCAATTTTGCGTCCGGCTTGCCCTTGCCGGAAACGGCGATGTACAGACGATTCAGTTCGGGAACGTAGACGGAAGTCTTGGCGCGGTATCCCGTCGGAACGTCCGCGACATGCGCGTAGTGGTCGGCGTCGCGCTGCTCCAATACGGAAGTGGTTTCGGTGCCAGTGACGTAGATTCGTTTGCGCGCGACGTCGAACCACAAGTCGTCGTGCATCTCGGCGGTCGGCATCGTGGTCACTATTTTCCCTGTAGCGGTGTCGTACACGAAAAATTTGGCCGGTTTTCGTGTGGCGATAAACAAGCGGTGATTCAGCTCATCGAGAGCCAGCCCGTCCGCGGTTTGCGCATCGGGAATGGGCCATTGCGCGATCAGCTTGCGCGTCTCCAGGTTCACGACTCCGACCTGATCCGCTCCCGTAAGATTGATGTACATCGTCTTGCCGGCGCGGTCGATGGCCATGGCCTCGGAATGGCTGCCGGGCAGGGTGATTGCGCCGACGAGTTTGAAGGTCTTGGTGTCAATGATGCTGATTTCGTGAGTTTTTGCTTTGGGGTCGTCGCTGCCGCTCTCCACGTAGTAATACTGATTCACGGGATTGAATACAGCGCCGTCCGCGCCATCGGGCAATTTAATGGTGCCGAGGATTTTGTAGGTTTTTCCGTCCACCAGCTCGACCCTTCCGAAGTCGTCATCACCGTCGCTCACGATGATGTTGGAATCGGACAACACGAGGGCGGCGTGGGGCTGCCCAAAGCCGGTGATGCTGTGGATCCGCTTGCCGTCCAGGTCGAAGACTTCGACTGTCTTGTGATCCTCGGCCGTAAGAAACAGGCGTTTCCCTTTAAGATCAACCGCGAAATGGTCGAAATCGCCCGTGAAATTCGGCAGGGGAGTGGTGGCAACCAATTTTAGCGGCGATTTTTCTTGCGCGCCCGCGGTTGGCGCGAACGCGACAAACAGAAGCAGGAATATGCCCAGCGATTTTCTCACTCTAGTATCTCCTTGGAAGAATCTGCGATCTGAATTCCGCCGCCATCATTTGCACGCTCGCGATACAAGCGCTTGGGAACCGCGTTCCCGACCGGCGGCGGTCGGGAACGCGGTGCAGCCTGCATTATATTTTAGAAACTGATTTTGATCGCGAATTGAATTTGCCGTTCCGGGATGGTCGTCCTCAACAGCACTCCCGCCAGCCCCCCCGACGAGGGAGAAAGCGAGTTTCCACTGGCATCGAAGATGTCGGTATTGCCGTCACCCGGTCCCGGCGGCGCAAAGTTGGGGTGATTCAGGATGTTAAACATCTCCGCGCGAAATTGAACGTTGAAGGTCTCCGAGATTCTTTTGACTTCGTTGTTCTTGAATACCGAGAAGTCCAGGTTGGTGACGCCCGGCCCGTTCAATATATTGCGGCCGGCATTTCCGCGAAGGTTGAAACATAGCGGGGATGCGACTTGCACTGCGGGTCCCGAACTCGGCTGGATCGACGCTGGAAACTGGTTACAGTTCGCTGTGAAAAAGGTAGCATTCGGCGCCGTGGGGACAGCAAAGCAATTCGTATTGATATAGTTCTCGGGATGGCCCGGATTTGTCAAGTTGCATCCGGGAAGCCGGTTCGGATACGCGAAATCGTCGCTGCTGAGCGTATTCGCGGGGTCGCTGCCTGTCCCCCATGTGGGAGTGAATGGCACGCCGTCGCTCGCCGTGAAAATGGCACCGAGTTCCCATCCATCCGCCAGCCAGCGTCCGGGGCCGGAGAAGGATTTCGGTGTCGGGATGTCCCAAGTGCCGTTGAGAACCACGGTGCGCCCGACGTTGTAATCGGACAGGCCGCGGGTCAAGCGCATATCGAACCAGTTGAGGCTGGAAATCGAATTGCCGAACGCGTCACCCGCCAGCGTCGCCGAACTGGTGTCCATGCTCTTGCCCCACGTGAAAGTGCCCTGAGCTTGGAAGCCGTGGCTCATGCGCTTGGACAACTGAGTTTCAAGGGCGTTGAAATAAGAGCGGCCTTGATAAAACATACCGCGCACGGAGCCAAACGCTGGATTGATTGGCAAGAGGGGAGTCCCCGCATTTGGCCCTGAAGTGAGGTTTCCGTTCACGTCAACTTGCGGCCAGAGATACCCTGCCGAGGTCAATGTCGGCATAGCGAGATTCGCTTCATCTACACGGAACGGCTGGTGCACGCCGCGCGACCCCACGTAAGCGACCATGGCCGCCAAGTTCTGCGTAAGCTGGTATTGCACATTCAAGTTCCATTGCGTGACGTAGTTGCGTTTGGGATTGGACTCCACGTAGGTAGAGCGCAAGGACGCCGACGGCAGAGGAGAAGGAAGCCCGCTGAAAAATGAACCCTGCGCCGGATTGTTAATCGAGGTATATGCAAAGAAAGGCGCCGCCTGCGTCTCCATAAGGATGAACTGATAGGGCAGAGGCAGCACATCGAATAATCCGGCTCCTCCGCGCACGGCCAATTTTCCGTTGCCCAGGGGATCCCAGGCAAATCCCAAGCGCGGCTCGAAGTTATGAAGCGTCGGGTTCGAGAAGAGCGGACCGACGCCGGAGCAACTCCCCGGCACCATGACGCCGCACACGGGCAGCGGGTCGGTGAGGTTGCGAAGGTTTACCATTTTTCCGTTGGTTTCCGTCGGCACGGTCGCCATCTCGTAACGCAGGCCCAGATTCAGCGTCAAATTGGAACGCAAACGCCAATCATCCTGCACATAGACGCCGAAGATGCTCTGGCGAAGGTTGCGAGGCGTGAGGGAGCTGGCGACTCCTCCCGCGAATTTGCTGGGATTATTTGTGAGAAAAGACTCCAAATCCGGGAAGTTCCAAATTCCATTCGCATCCGTCAGCGCGGTCGCCTGGAGCATCATGCGCTCAAAAGCTGCGCCAAACTTAATGGAATGGGCGCCTTTGGTCCAGAAAGCGTCGTCATATCCCTGCAATGAATTCCAACCATACAAATACGTCGGAAGCCCGCCTACGCCTCCCGTCATTTGGCTAAGCGCCCCATTGACGTTCACCACGGACGCATTCCGCCCCGTGAAAGAGCCCAGGGAAGGATCGCCCGCCACCGAGTTCAGCGCCTTGAAGCTGGAATTGTTGTTGACGAATTCGTGGTTGTAGCCGAAGCGGAGGGCATTCAGGAAATTCGGCGTGAAGCTGTGAGTTTCCTCTACGGCGACAATCTGGCGAGACGATTGCGTTTCGAGCAGGACGTTGCCGAAGGAGTCGGGAGAATTGTAGGGCGACTTATCGAACAGGTAGGTGCCGAACACACTGTCCTTGTCCGAGAATTTATGATCGATACGCGTGGTGAAGAAATTCTCGCTAACGACCTGCTGGCCGGAGAAGACAGATGCGCAAGTGTCCGCGCCGCCGCAGGACGGCGTTGTGGGATAGAGCGGGAGATACTGCAGAACCGCCGAGTTGACGATCACCGTGTGAATGATTCCTGCTGACGTACACCCTGGCACAGAGTTTGTAACGTCGGTCGCCGTGCAATGCAAAGTCCCCAGGCGCGCTTCAGGCGAGGGAACGGTATCGACGTTGGCGATGCCCTTCGACTGCCGGTTACCTTCATAGTCCGCAAAGAAAAACGTCCGGTTCTTCACGATCGGCCCGCCGAACGTGCCGCCAAACTGGTTCCTCTTAAAAGCGGCCTTAGGTTGCGTGGGATCTTCAAAGAAATTCCTCGCGTCGAGCGCGCTATTCCGCAAGAACTCGTACGCGCTTCCATGGAAAGCGTTCGTTCCCGAGCGCGTAATCGCGTTGACCACGCCTCCGGACGTCTTGCCGTACTCCGCCGAATAATTGCTGGTGAGGACGGAGAACTCCTGGATGGCGTCCACGCCCATGTTTCCGCCCAGCACGCTGCCGGGCGCGCCATTGGCGTAATCGTTCAGGCTGATGCCGTCCAGACGATAATTGTTTTGCTGCGGGCGCGCGCCGGAGATGGTCAACTGCTGGCCAAAACCCCGATTGCCGCGATCCGCGCCCGTAGCAAAGCTGGGCTGCGTCTGGATCGTGTCCACGCCGGGCTGCAGGGCCGCCAGGTCCGTCCAACTGCGGCCGTTCAGGGGAAGTTCCCGGACGGTGGTCGCATTCACCGTGGCGCTGATATCGGAACTGGTGAGTTGTACGGTGGGGGCCTCGGTGGTCACTTCGACGCGATTTGCCAGCGTGCCGATCTCCAGCGCCATGTTAAACACCGGCTCCGCTCCCACATTGATCGTAATGCCTTTCTTCACCCCGGTGTTGAATCCAGTCGAGGAAACCGCGATCTCATACTCCCCGGGAAGAAGGTTCGCCGCCGAATAAAAACCGTCCGCGTTCGTTGTAACGCTTCTGGTAATACCTGTCGCCGAGTTCTTGATCCCGACCTGGGCGTTAGGGACAGCCGCGCCGGACGGGTCCGTAATGGTCCCGGAGAGCGTTCCGCCGGCCACCTGCGCGTTTATCGGCCTCGCATGAATGAGAGATAACCCTAAAACACACACCACGAGAGCAAACCTAATCGTCTTTTTCAGATTCATTAGCCCACACCCCCCCCTGATTTTTTGCATCTGTAAAAAACGCGTGCGATGACCGACAGCAGAAGCATCTCTTACTTAATTGCAATGGCCGCCCCTGCACTCCGAACTTGTGCGGGAGATTAGAACGGGGAAGGCCGAGTGTCAAGCAATTCATGGTGACGTGTAAATTATTGCAAGCGCGTTTTGTTTCAGTTTTCGACGCAACGGCCGAGACTTTTTCGGATCATTCGAGGAAAGACTCGTGGCCTGCCTGTAATTTTCGATGCGCGACATTACGTCACACGGCCGGACAATCCATGCTGCCAGAACGGGAGTACGGCATAAAATAGTCGCCGTGGGATCAGCGAAACAACATTCGCGCAAGGAGTCCTTGGACCGATATGCCTGGCGGTTCATTCCTGGAACGGGAATGCTCGCCGCGCTGATCCTGAGTGTTCCGCTCTCGGGCGTTCCATTGCATGCCCAGTCCCGGCAGTTGCCCGCGCAAGAAGTTGCCGGGAGCATCAGCGGAACGATTTTAGATGCAAGCCGGTCGGCCATCGGCGGAGCACGCGTGAAACTCACGCGTGATGCTCCATCCACAAGCGAGGAAGCGCTGTCGAGCGACGATGGGCAATTCTCCTTTGCGCGCATTGCTCCCGGGCCATTCCATCTCGCGATTGTGGCGCACGGCTTTGCGACGCAGGTATTCTCCGGAATTCTGCATCCTGAAGAGAACTACATTGTTCCGGTGTTCGAGCTGGCGATCTCCGCTGAAACCACCAACATGCAGGTTGTATCCTCGCAGGTTGAAGTGGCCGAAGAGCAGATCAAGGAGCAGGAGAAGCAGCGGGTTCTCGGCGTCGTTCCCAATTTTTACGTCAGCTACATTCCGAACGCGGCTCCGCTCAACTCCAAGCAAAAATTCGAGCTGGCCTGGAGGACTGCGGTGGATCCAGTCACCATCGTAATGACTGGGGGCATTGCGGGAGCGCAACAGGCGAGCAATGGTTTCAGTGGATATGGGCAGGGCGCGCAGGGCTATGGAAAACGCTTTGGCGCCGACTACGCGGACATGGTCTCGGGCACGTTCATCGGAAGCGCCATCCTTCCGTCTCTCCTGAAACAGGACCCGCGCTATTTCTACAAGGGAACGGGAAGCAGGCCATCGCGGTTTCTGTATGCGCTCGCCAATTCCTTTATCTGCAAGGGCGATAACGGACGCTGGCAGGCGAATTACTCGAATGTGCTCGGGAGCATTGCCGCGGGCGGGATCTCCAATCTTTATTATCCGACGACTGGAAATAATCGAGTGGGATTGACGTTTGGGAACGCGGCTATCGGAATTGGCGTAACCGCCGTGATGAATCTTTTTCAGGAATTTGTCGTGCGGAAAATGACGCCGAATGTTCATAGCCACGATCCGGCCACGCCTTAAAAAAAGGTAGTGACTTAGTTTGGAGATGTGTTTAGAAATACCTTGTCATTCCGATGATTCGGTTCTTGTAGCGCCGGCATCTTGCCGGCGGTTTTCGTGTCCGTGTCGCGGCGCAAAACCGCCGGCAAGATGCCGGCGCTACCAAAACAATCGCGAACCTCAAACTGAGTTACTACCGAAAAAAACAGGGAGATGCGGCGCGCCGCAGTCCGTTGTATAGTACCGCTCGTTCAAGGATTCGGGAGGCGATCATGATTTTCAAAAAAGTTTTCATGGCGGGAATGCAGTTGGCCGTGGCGGTGCTTTCCTTCAACGCGGCGGCGCCTTCCGCGCTTGCGCAGGCCAAGTGGGAAAAGCTCGCGCCATTTCCCGAGCCGGCCGAGGAAATCCTGGGCGCGGCGGCGGGCGGGAAGATGTATGTCTTCGCCGGCCTCATTCCTTTTTGGAAGCCGAAGGGACTCGTCTACGAATACGATCCGGCGACCGATCATTGGACGAAGAAAAAGCCGATGGCGCTTCCGTCGCATCATGTGGCGTTCACGGAATTTCACGGAAAGATTTATGCGTTCGGCGGATTTGTCTATCCAACGTCCGGCCCGGCGGCGTGGACGCCAATCAATAACGCCTGGGAGTACGATCCGTCCACTGATACCTGGAAGGCGCTCGCGCCCATGCCATCGAAGCGAGGCTCGCCCGTGGCGGTCGCGGCGGGCGACAAAATTTACGTGATCGGCGGCGTCAGCCTTCTCCCCGGCTCGACCGACATCGCCATGAGTTTCAATACGCCCCAGGCGTCGGTCGGAACGGTTGAGGAATACGATCCGGCGACAAACACGTGGCGCGAGAGAAGTCCGATGCCCACTCCGCGAAATCATGCGGCCATCGGCGCGGTGAACGGAAAGATTTACGTGATTGGCGGGCGCGTTGGTGCGGCGTTTATCGCGCTTGCGACGGATGTTTCCGTGGTCGAGGAATACGATCCAGCCACCGACAAATGGAGCGCCCCGCGCACGCGCATGCCCACGGCGCGCAGCGCGCTGGGAGCCGGCGTGATCAACGGACGCATCTACGTTGCCGGGGGAGAGTTTCAGGACTCGCACATGATGGCGACGTTCCGCTCGGTGGAAGCTTACGATCCGGCAAGCAATTCGTGGTCGATCCTGCCGTCCATGCCCGTCAGCAGGCACGGGCTGGCCGCGGGAGTCATCGGCAATCGCTTGATCCTCGTCGGGGGAGATGTGCAATCGGCGGGATCGGGAGTCGAAGTTTCGACCAGCGAGGTGGACGCGCTCACGATTCCGGGCGGCGATCGTTGAGCCATTTCCGGGAATTTCCGGGAATGGCCGAAGCGTCTTCCGATTTATTACTCGGGCATGTGTTACGCATATTCTTGACCCCTCCGCTTCTTTCAAGTACGCTTTCAGGTGACCTCATGCGAGGGCGGAGGTGTAGACCTCTTCGGCTTGCGTAGACCCGAGTGTTAGGCTGGCCGAATCTTCCATGCGACGCACCGTACAAATTGCCGGCGGACTGGAATCCCTGTTTGGCACGTTGGACGAAAACGTCAAACTGCTGGAATCCGCGTTGCACGTCACCATCGAACTGCAGGATGACCATCACCTCGCCATCGACGGCGAGGCCTCCCAGGTAGACCGAGCCGTCCGAATCGTCACGGAATACAATCAACTGATCCATGAGGGGCGCCATATGGGCAGTGGAGATGTGAAGGCCATGATCCGCGTTGCGACGGAGGATCCGAGGACGACGCTGCGCCAGGTGCTCGATCCCGGCGCTCCTTCGCGACCCAGAATTTTCGGCAAGAAAACCGTAACGCCGAAGAGCTCCAACCAGCGGCAATACATGGAAGCGGTCGAGAAGCACGATATGACGTTTGCCATTGGTCCGGGCGGCACGGGAAAAACGTATCTGGCCGTGGCCATGGCGGTCTCCGCGCTCCTCACGAAACAGGTGGACCGCATCATTCTGGCGCGCCCCGCGGTCGAAGCGGGCGAGCGGCTCGGATTTCTTCCCGGCACGCTTCAGGAGAAAATCGATCCGTACATGCGGCCGCTGTACGACGCGCTCTACGACATGCTGGACGCCGACAAACTGGAGCGATTCCTGGAAAAGGGAATCGTGGAGGTTGCGCCGCTGGCGTTCATGCGCGGGCGCACGCTGAACGATTCGTTCGTCATTCTGGACGAAGCGCAAAACACCACCAGCGAGCAGATGAAAATGTTNNGCCGTGATCACCGGCGACGTCACGCAGATTGACTTGCCCGCGGGGCGAAAGTCGGGCCTGGTCGAGGCGCTGGAAGTTACCAGCCGCATCGAAGGCATCGCGTTCATCAAATTCGACGAGCGCGACGTCGTGCGCCACAACCTGGTGCAGCAGATCATTAAAGCCTACGAGGAATTTGGAGGGGGCGAGGCTCGGCGGAAGGTTTCTTCCAACGGCAAGACCGAACCTCACAACTGATTGTCCGGAATTCGTCCAGAATAAAATGATCGTCAACCGCCAGCGCCGCGTCCCCGTGGCTGTCCGCCCCTTGCAGCAGTTCCAGGAACGCGTCCGCCGCGAGCTTGGATTTGCGCACAAGTCCGTGACCATCGAACTGATTAGCGATGCGGCGATGGCCCGCCTCAACGAAACGTTTCGCAAAAAGAAAGGCCCCACGGACGTGCTTTCCTTTCCCGCGAACGGCGACCGGCCGAAACCGGGCGCGGAATATGTCGGGGACATTGCAATCTCTCCGGAAACCGCGCGGCGCAATGCGCGCCGCTTTTCGCGTTCCTTGCCCGCCGAAATGCGTATCCTCATCCTTCATGGCATGATCCATCTGTCCGGGTTCGATCACGAATCCGACCATGGAGAGATGGATCGCTTCGAACGCCGCCTGCGAAAACGGCTGGGAGTTGCGGGACAGGGAGTTACCGGAAAATGATGGCGTTTCTCTATGTACTCGGCGTCCCGGCTCTTTGCGTGGGCCTCGTGATTTTTTCCTACCTCGACCGGATTTACCGCGAGCTGGGCCGCGTGACCAAAGGCCGCGTCCGCGAACATCTGGAAACGTTCGAAGCCGAGATCGAGCCGCACTTTGGACTGGAGCGCTCGCGCGCCACCACCGGATTTCGCCTGCTCGCGAATCTCTGGCTGGTGATCGTCACGGCCGAGACGGCGCGCGGCGTCATCGTACTGGTGCCCAGCGCGTGGGACGCGCTGGCGCAGGCCCTCGTCTATGTGGTGGTCGAAGTGTTTTTGCTCTCCCAGTTCATTCCGGATTTTTTGCTGGCGCGAACAAAAGGACGCTGGCTCGTCCCCCTGGCTCTCGTCATCCGCGCATTTCTGTGGCTGGTGTGGCCGTTTCGCGTGATCCTCGAGCTTGCGTTTTCCCTGAATCGAATCTCGGACGATCAGCACGTCGACGGCACGGCCGCGCAGCAGGAGGGAATCGGAGCGCTGGTCGATGCGGCGGAGCACGAGGGGATTCTCGATCCGGGAGAAGCGCACATGATCGAGCAGGTGGTCGAGTTCAGCGACAAGCGCGTGCTGGAATTCATGACGCCGCGCCCGGAGGTTGTCGCGATTTCCGCCGGCTCGACCGTGTCACAGCTTCGCGCGCTCCTCGTCGAGACGAAGTTTTCGCGCATTCCCGTGTACGAAAAGTCGCTGGACGACATTACGGGCGTCGCGTTTGCCCGGGACTTGCTGCAAATTCCGGAAAGCGAAGCCGCGACCCGAACCGTGCGGGAACTCGCCCGCTCGGCATTTTTCGTTCCGGAAACCAAGCACGGCTCCGATTTGCTGAAGGAGATGCAACGCCGAAATCAGCAAATGGCGATTGTGGTGGATGAGTTCGGTTCCGTCGGCGGCATCGTGACGATCGAGGACCTGGTCGAGGAAATCATCGGCGAAATTGGCGAGGATGACCGCGTTCCGTCGCCCGATGCCGTGCGCGAGCCGGACGGAAGCCTGATCCTGCGCGGCAGCGTGTCGGTTAAAAAAATTCAGGAGCTATTCGGCGTGGAATGGGATGTCAGTGGGGAGGAATCGGCCACGACGATTGGCGGATTGCTCAATCACGTCGCCGGCCACGTACCCGCCGCGGGTGAACATGTGGATTACGGCGGCCTGCGCTTCGAGATACTGGAAGCGAATCAGCGCAAAGTGCTACGGCTCCGGGGGCGGCGCATTCCCGCGGATGCGGCCGCCAATGGAGCGGCGATGTAGTTGGGGCGGAAATTCAAAGGCGGAAAAACGTTTCACACAGAGGACACGGAGAAGACACAGAAGACGCGGAAGCCCCGCCCAAACACAAGAGAAAATCCCTGGAATGGCTTTTCCTCCTCCAGCTTTCCTCTGTGTCCTCCGTGTTAAAGCTTTTAGAATTTTCCGGCGGCGCTCAACTGATGAGCTTGGCGATCAGGAACGCGGCGCCAGCCGCGAGGCCGCCCGTGATGACCGTCTGCAAGCCTCCCTTGAGCGGACTGATTCCCGTGAATCGCCCTTTCACCCATCCGAATACGGCGAGGGCTAGCAGCGTCACTCCCACCGAATACATAAGGCCCGTTTGCACGTTGGATAGCAAGATGTACGGGGCCAACGGAATCAGCCCGCCGAAAACGTACGACGCCGCGATCGTCAGCGCGCTGATGCGGGCGCGTTCCGGGTGCGGCTCTTCAAGACCAAGCTCGAATCGCATCATGAAATCCACCCACGATTTTTCGTTCCCGATGATGGCGTTCACCACGGGAGCCATTTCCGTTTCCGTCAGCCCGTAATTGCGAAAGACAGCGGCGACTTCCTCGATTTCAACGTCGCGCAATTCCTTGGTTTCGCGGACTTCCCGCGCGTACTCCGAGGCGTAATGCTCCATGTCCGTCTTCGCCGCCAGATAGCCGCCGAGTCCCATGGCAATCGATCCCGCGGCAATTTCCGCGAGGCCCGCCGTAACCACCAGCTGCGAAGCGTGCGGATTCGAGGCGATGGCCCCGGAAATTCCCGCCGCTAGGGCGAAGGGGACCGTCAGGCCGTCGGACATTCCGATGACGACGTCGCGAACCGATTCCGTCGCGGTGAAGTGATGTTCCGTGTGTGGCGTAGCGGGCATGCAAGTTTCTCCGGCAAAAAAGTTGACTGCGTGGCGCGTGTTTCGCCCGAACGGTGTCCGGGCAGGGAAGTGTACCATGCCCTCGCCCGGCGCTGGATAAGCGTTCACGGGGATGGTAATGCTGGCGGATTCCAAAACCTTTAACACAGAGGACACAGAGAAAAGAGGAGAAATCATTTCGGGGATTTCTATTTTGTTTGGCGGAAACTCTCCGTCTTCTCTGTGCTCTTTCCTCCGTGTCCTCTGTGTTAAAAGCCCTTCCGCCTTCGCCTCCCCGCCACGAGTCGTCCCGCTAAACCGCGATTCGGACGATGTCTTTCCACGCGGTGCGCGGTATCATGGAAAGATGGGAAAAGAGTTTAAGGCCGGGTTTGTGGCGATTGTGGGACGGCCCAACGCCGGGAAATCGACGCTCGTCAATCGTCTGGTCGGGGAAAAGGTGGCGATTGTCACGTCGAGGCCGCAGACCACGCGCAATCGCATTCAGGGGATCGTGAACCGCGAGAACGCGCAGATCGTGCTGATCGATACGCCGGGCTTGCACCGGCCGGAATCCGCGCTGGGCCGCCAGATGATGGGCGAAGTGGACGCCGCGATGGACGCGGTCGACATCGTGGCGCTGTTGCTCGACGCCAGCGAGGAATTCGGCATCGGAGACCGCCGCGCCGTCGAGCGCGTGCTGCGTTTTGAGGGCACTCGTTTTTTGTTGCTCAATAAGATCGACCGTCTTCCCAGAGCCGAGCTGCTCCCGTTGATCGAGAATGTGTCAAAGATGGGAACGTTCCACGAGATCGTTCCGATTTCCGCGCTGAAAGGCGATGGAGTCGAGCGTGTGCTGGAGAAATTCATCGAATATATTCCCGCGGGGCTGCCACAGTTTCCCGTGGACCAGTACACGGACCAGCCGGAACGTTTTCTGGCGGCGGAACTGGTGCGCGAAAAAGCGATGGAGGCGACCAGGCAGGAAGTCCCTCACGCTGTCGCCGTCATCTGCGATGCGTTCGAGGAAACCGACAAGCTGATCCGCATCCGCGCGACAATCTACGTCGATCGCGAAGGGCAAAAGGGAATCCTGATCGGCAGCGGCGGCGGCACGCTCAAGCAAATTGGCACGCTGGCCCGCAAGGAACTGGAAACCATCCTCGGCACAAAAATTTTCCTCGAACTGTACGTGAAAGTGCTGAAGAATTGGCGGGAGAATCCGCAGATCGTCCGCCAGCTCGACTGGCACTGGCAGTTGGACCAGATGGCCGGGGAGTAGCAAGGTCTCGCGTTCTCTAAAGTTGGGCCAGGTTCCGATAAGCCGACCACGCAAACATCTCGCGATCACAATCTCAGAACTCCAGGCGCAATTGGAACGCAATCATGCGGGGTGTGCTGTCACCGCCCAAACCAACGCCGAGTAAGCTAGTCGGTGGAGAGGTCGCGTAAGTAAGCGCGCCAAACCCAGTCTGCGTAGTAGGCTTCCCCGGAATGCCAGCCAGCACCATGCTCGGAATTCCAAAATTCGGATGGTTGAATACATTGAAGAACTGAACGTCAAACCTGAGCTTCAACTGTTCGGTTAAGTGAAACAGTTTCGATAGGTAGAAGTCACTCCATGCGAAATTGGGACCGCGTAGCGCATTACGACCAAGGTTCCCGAATTGACAATTCTTGGGATTGTCGGGACTCGGATTGGTGGGGTTGCTGGGGTCATAGCATTTACCGGTACTCGGGTCCACGGTCGAGACAAAGGCGTCGGGATTGAGCCATTGAACCGTGCCCGGTTGTGTGACACCTGGAATCGGATTGTGTTCATAGAGCGGTACGCCCGGAACGACGCTTGCGAATTGCGGCCCACTGCCATTCACGATGCCATTCCCATTTGCTGAATAGGGCGTGCTCAGGACGGAGAACGGAATCCCACTATGCCAAAACACGGTTCCAGACACCTGCCAGTCATTCAGTGCGTGGCCCAGAAACCGATTTTGGACCTTGACGGGCAATTGATAGACGTATTGAGCGTTGAGATTGTTCCGGATGTCGTAATCACACGGACCGTAGTCCCGTGCCAGATCTCCTGGGAGAGGGGACAGGATTCCTCCTGCCGAGAACTGTAGGAATCCGCCGTTAGAGACGGTGTCCATGCAACGGCTCCAGGTGTAGTTGATTTGTCCCATTAGGCCGTGACCTACACGCTTCATAGCGGACATTTGCAAGCCGTCGTAGTGACTGTTCGCACCCGTGGAAAGTTGCGTCACTGCCCCGAATCGGGGATCGGTGGATTGCGCATAAGGAAACGGTCCAAAGCAACCTGGGCAAACGGTTTGATAGCCGTTCACTTGTGTCAGATACGGCTGGTTTACAGCGCGGGTGCCGACGTATTGTGCATGAATGCTTCCCGTGGTCCCCAATTCATGTTCCAAACCAAGACTCCACTCCATGAAGTATGGCGCATGAAGTTCTCCATCCGGTACCGCCGTGATGGCGACTGGAGGAAGACAAGTTGCAGGATTCGCCTGTGCAGACGCGCAGGAAACCTGGCTCTGCGGAAATCCCAAGCTGAAGGTCTGATTGGCGGCCATAGTTGCATCAATCGCACTGTTAGGAACTCCGGGCGCAATCGCTGTGCCGCCGACAGTCCCAAGAAGGCCGCCCTGGAATGATTTGACGTAGGGTGGATTCACACCGACCACATCGGCGACGCTGCCGGGCAAAATATCACTGAAAATGCCGAAGCCAGCACGCAGCACGGTCGTGGGTGCAAACTGCCATGCGATGGCCGTTCTGGGTTGCAGGATCGCGAGGGGCGTCGAGGAAAACACGGTGCCGAGACCGGTTTGAATGGCGGCGTTCAAAGGCTGATTCACATCATGCGAGATGGAATCGAAGGAGCCGCTCAGACGAGCGATATGCTGATGCGGATTTAGTGGATTGGAGTTTAGAGTGTCCCGTATCCCGAAAGTCCACGTCAGCTTTTTGGTCACTTTCCAGGTGTCCTGCGCATAGAGGTCGAGATTGAGGAAGTTGAAGGGTTGGTTCGCTGACGTGGGGAAAGTTTCCGTGGCCGTGTTGGCAACGCCATAAATATATTGCGCCAAGTTGGCGTATGTCACCGTTGGCACTGAGCCTTCTCCGAAGTCATAATCGTTCAGACGAAGAATCCGCGTATTGGTCCCAAAGCGGAGTTCGTGGGCGCCATGGCTCCAGGCCAGATTGTCGTTGATAAACAATCGCGAAGCGCGTCTTCCCTGGACCCACGTGTTGTCTAATCCACCGACCGTCGTAAAAGGCGCATTTGCACCGCTGCCTTGCAAAACGATGGGAAACGCGGCCAGTGTCTTCTGAAAATCAGTTGGTTCGAATATACTCCCGTACCACGAAAATGCCGGATTGAAGTAGTTCACAAGATTCTGCGAAAAGACGTGGGTATATCCCGCTGCGATGGAGTACAGCGGTTGAGGAGAGAACGAGTCGAACAGGGGATTGATTGGATCGGTGTAGGCAGCTTGAACGCCGGTGTCGGCCTGAAGGCGAAACCAGGTCGTGTTTTTCTCATTGATATTGTAATCGATTCGAACCGTCTGTACCTGTTCGTGATCGTCGCTCGAATGCGAGACGCTCTGGCGATTGGCGCAACCGTTTCCATCATTCGCAATGGCGGGCTTACCTCCGCCAACATCGAACGGACAGCCAAGTACGGCGAGAGGTGCTCCGCTGGTATTTCCATACAATGAAAATAACTTCTGATAGAACGGCACCGACTGCGGTGACGGCTGATAGACCGACCCGGTGACGGAATCGGTTCCGCCCAACTGAAGCTGACCGGTGATGCCCGGCGTGCCGAGCACGTAATTCTTCAATGCCGCAGTCGGAACTGTGGTGTCTGTGACGATGGGAAGCGCAATCCGAACCCACTCGCTATCGAAAAAGAAGAATAGTTTGTTGCGAACAATCGGGCCTCCAATGCTTCCGCCGAAGTGGTTCACCGTGGAGCCTGGTTTGTGATTTCCTGGGGTGGCATTCGTGAAATAATCGGCAGCGTTGAACTTCGCGCCATTCCACAACTCATATAAGTTTCCATGAAATTGGTTTGAACCGGACTTTGTAACGTAGTTCACCTGCGACGCTCCGTACCGCCCCTGGTCGACGGCATAGGAAAGCGTATTGACCGTCACTTCCGAAATGGAATTGAGTCCGAGAACGAGGTTGGTCGAGAGTCCGCTATTCAGATTGGTCAGTGGGTCGTTTGTTTCCAGACCATCGACGATGTAACCGTTGGAGAGCGCGGGCAGGCCATTGAACTCCACGTTGCCGTATCCATTCGTGCCGCCAACGAAGTCATTACTGCTGCCTGCCGTATTGATAAGCGCGCCCGCGGCAAACTGAATGGGGTAAGTTAAATCACCGCCTGGATTGGGAAGATCTTCCAGCGCGATTGCGTTGAGAGTCGTTGATGTATTCGCATTCTCCGGGTTGAGGACCAGAGCCTCGCTAGTCACCTCAATGCTTTGTTTTGTTTGGGCGACCTTGAGTATGAATTCAACTGTCTGCCTCTGGCCCAGGCCCGAAGATACGGCCTCATTCTGCTGTCCCTCGAAACCTTCTGCTTCCACCCTGACCGAGTACGGACCAGGCTTTAGCTGCGGAAAGTTGAACCGGCCCGACTCATCGGTACTCGCGCTTCGCTTCAGTCCAGTCTCCTTATTCGTGACCGTCACCGTGGCGCCAGGCACCGCCGCGCCGCTAGCGTCGCTCACTTGGCCGATGATCGCGCTGGTAGTTTCTCCCTGAGAGAAGGCTGCTTTAGGCAAGAGGAAATGGAACAACCCGGCAAAAACAACCATGGAAAGAATTGAACGCAGTATGGCTGTAGACCCGGTTCCATTCATTTGGACCGTTCGCATGATTAACCATACTTAAGGTAAGTTATTAAGGCAAGTAAATATAGTATGAGAAAGCACTGGGGCGTCCTGCAACACTCCTCACAAGTCGCGCTGTGTTTACCGGAGAGTTGGCAGGGTCCAATTCGCAAGTGTAGTCGGATGAGAGTGAAGTAAGTGGCTGTGCTACTCCTCCGTCTTGATCCCCAGCGTGCGCATGCGGCGATACAGGTAGCTGCGCTCTAGGCCCAGCGCTTCCGCGGTGTGCGAACTGGCCCGGAAAAGTTCCGGCGGGAGGTGCAGCGGCTCGATCTTGTCCTGCGGAGCGATGATCCTCAGGCGCTCGATCAGGTCGCGCCGCTAGAGCGGACATTTCTACTTTTCGCAAGCCGGACAATCTCACTTCACAGCGATACTGCAACAATTCTGCTGCGGAATTCGTTGCGGAGGAGGCAGGAGAGAAGTATAATCCGCTGGAAATTGAGACAAATCGGAAATCCCGGCTGGGATCTAGGAGATACGGAAATGAATTCCTTCCAGGCAAGAAGCGCAAAAGCGCGCGGCGTCGACCTCCCAAAATGCCTGCGCTTGGTTGTTGTGATACTGGGAACGCTTTTACTTTCCCTGCCGGCTTTTGCGCAGGGCAGTTTCGGTACGATCCGCGGAACTGTTACGGACCAAAGCGGCGGAGTCATCCCCGGGGCAACGGTAACAATCTTAAACACGCAGACAGGCGTGTCGCGCACGCTGACCACCGATTCGGCCGGGGAGTACAACGCTCCCACGCTGATTCCCGGCACCTATACGGTCCGCGCCGAGGCCAAGGGATTCCAAAGGCTGGAGCGTCTGGGCGTTGTCCTCGAAGTTGGCAAGGAAGTTCGTGTTGACCTGACCGTTCTGCCCGGGGATCAAACGCAAACGGTCACGGTCACCGAAGCCATACCGATGGTCGAAACCACTAACGCCACGTTGGGCGGCACGGTCGAGAGCACGCAAATCACCGATTTGCCCCTAAATGGTCGGAACTATCAGTATCTGATGACCCTGCGCCCGGGCGTCATGATCCAGCCGGGAGGGGGGCCCTGGACCTCGAGCACCAACGGCGATCGTCCCGATACCGCCGTCACCATGGTGGATGGAGTCCTAAATTTCAGCTGGTATGACGCCAGGTCGATAGCTAATGACTCCAGCGCCTTCACCGATGAGGCGAACATCCTACCAGTTGACGCTATCCAGGAGTTCAACATCGAAGAGAATCCGAAAGCGGAGTATGGATGGAGGGACGGCGCCGTGATGAACGTGGGAATCAAAACGGGAACCAACTCTCTTCACGGTTCGGCTTTCGCCTTTGGCCGCGACGGCAGTTGGGATGCTCGCAATGCTTTCAACCCAGGGCTGGATGCCAGCGGAACCTGCGTCCTGAACCCGGCAGCCCCCTTTGTCTGTAATCAGACGCCGACCGAGTTGAAGCAGTTCGGAGGGACGGTGGGCGGCCCGATCATGAAAAAGAAACTCTTCTTCTTCGCCGGGTATGAGGGCCTGCGCGACATTGTTGGAAGCACTTTCGCCGTTTCGGTTCCCCAAACCGGCGCGGGAGGGGGCACCGCGAACAGCATGGTGGACGCGATCGCAGCGTTACAGACTGCCGGCTTTAATCAACTATGTTCGAAGTCGGTTACAACTAGCTGTCTAAGTCCAGCCAGCCTGGATCTGCTGGGCTGCTCCGGCACGCCGGCAACAATAGGTTCATACACGTGCACGGGCGGCCTCATCGCGAATGCCCCTGCGAATACGAACGTCTACGAATCTAGCTTCCCTATCAACAATGGATCCGACAACGGGATTGCAAAAATAAACTACAACATCAACGACAAGAACACGATCAGCGGCATGTTCTGGACCGGCCGATACGCTGCCACGGGGCAGGATAAACCCCAAGAAAATGCTTTGTTTCTGACTAACCAGTCGATTGTTGGGTACTCCAACGTCGAGGACTGGATTTGGACCCCCAATTCCAGTTGGGTGAACGATCTCCGCTTTGGCTACGACCGCGCGATTTACCTCCAGGGCATCGCCGACGCGGGAATCATGGCCAATGGCACGGGCGGTATGTGCACCGCTACCGGTTGCGGTAACGGCGCCTACCCCCTTAACACGGGAGTAACGACGGGGGGATTGCCGCCTATCACCATTGCAGGTTTCGGCGGCAGCGGCACCGTATTGGGCCAGTCGAACTCCGGCCGCCCTTCTGTTGAGGGCCCCCATTGGTACTACGATTTGCAGGACAACTTGTCGTATTTGCGAGGCAAGCACGCCCTCAAATTCGGCGGGGAATTTATATACACCAAGGCCCAACAGAACGTAGACAACTTTAGGGGTAATCAGATCCTGTTTAACGGCGGAGTGGCGATCCCGGGAACCACTCCATCCACTCCCCTCCAAGACTTCTTCGCCGGAACTCCCGCGACGGGAAATGTCAACGTCGGCAACCCGTTACGCCAGATGCGGTGGAGTCAGTTCGCCGCGTACGTCCAGGATGATTGGCGCATCAAGCCGAGACTAATGTTGAACCTGGGACTGCGCTACGAATACTCACAGCCGATAACAGAGGTCAATAACCTCTACGGTAACTTCGATCCGAACTCCCAGTACGGAATCGTTCAGCAGGGCGAGCCAGGCGTCGGCAGTAGTCTCTGGAAGCCCAATCGCAAAAACTTCGCACCCCGCCTGGGTTTTTCCTGGGATATGACGGGCAAGGGGACGACTGTGGTCCGCGGCGGGGTCGGCATTATGTACTCGGAGCCTATAGCCAGGTACTTTATGGATAACGCGCCGCCAAACGGCGCGACAGGCAACGTCTCCCAGGACCCGTCAGGCGCCTGCTCGGTGTCCTTCACCCCCCCACAAACCTGTGCCTCGGCGGGGGGGCACACCTTTGGCGGCACGATCAATTTTGGCGCGCCCACGTTGGCGCCCTCGACCGATCCTTTGATCCCTGGTCTCAACTGGAATGGCGTCGTCTTTCCGCAGGGTGGGCTCGCTTGCACAGCAACCTCAACGTGTAGCCTCTATGCGGTGTCTCCGAATCTGAAAACCCCCTACGTCGTCAATTACAACTTCGATGTCCAGCGCCTGATCACCACCAACCTCTCGTTGGACGTCGCCTATGTCGGCAATCGCGGCTACAGCCTCCTCTCTCCTTACGACGTCAATCAATGTGCTCCCAATTCCAACGGCACTTGCAACCGTCCATACGGCGCCCAATTCCCTTATCTGGGGATTATTACCCTCATGGATAACTACGGCTATTCTAACTACAACAGCCTGCAGGTCACTCTGACCAAGCGGACGTCTCACGGCCTGGATTTCATTGCAGGTTACACGTACGGTCATGGTCTCGACAACGGTTCCCTGAATCTTAATGAAGAGCCTCCCCAGAACAGTTTGAACCGAGCCGCGGAGTACGCCAGCAGCGACTTTGATATCCGGCATCGCTTCACGTTGGCGGTAAGTTACGCCGTTCCCGGGATCAACGGTTTTGCCCAGATGCTGAAGGGCTGGAAGCTTAACGCCATCGTGACCGCTCAGACCGCTCAGCCGTGGCTAGTTTTTGACAGGACGAACAGTTTCAGCACTGGCGGAGGCGTGCTTGGAGACCTCGCCGATCGCTGGAATTTCTTCGGGAACCCAGCCGACTTTACGTCCGGTCCGAACACCATCATGCACTGCACGGGGTCGGGCGACGGTGCATGCTCTCAAACGAGCGGCATCAATGGTCAGCACTTCTGCGGAAATGCGATAGGCACATCCATACCCAACCCAGGCGCGTGTGACGCGACGACATCCGCTGCCCTGTGGGCGAAATGTACGGCAGTCTCCACCGACCTCGGAACGTTGGGCAAAGGCGGCTGCTACGTGGCGGGAAACTCGGTGATGGTTCCTCCCACAAATGGAACCTATGGCACCATGGGCCGGAACCTCTTCCGGGATTCGGGCTTCATGGACTTGGATTTCTCCGTGTTCAAGAACTTCACGTTCAAGGAACGGTACAACGCCGAATTCCGGGTCGAGCTATTTAACGTGCTCAATCACCCCAATTACGCCAATCCGTACGGAGCATCGAATACGAGCTTTTTAGGCAGTGACCCCAGCAGCTCAAGCACTTTCGGCTGCGGATGCGCCACGCCCGACGTTGCGGCCGGCAATCCGGTAATCGGTTCGGGAAGCAGCCGCGTAATGCAACTCGGCTTGAAGCTCACGTTCTAAGTTGGCGCGGCCGGTGCGAGGGCTGATTTTGCCTCGCACCGGCTGCCCAACGAAATATTCTGGGACGCTTGTCGCGAGTCTCTTCGCTTCCACTTTCAGCACAATCGGTTTTGTTCCAAGTCCCGTTTAGGACTTATCGGAAGCTGGCCCGTCTCCTGTTTTCCGCAGGACGGCGGTACATGTGGCTCTGGAAGCACAGGCACTCTTTACCCTGCGCCCTTGCGAAGGGCTGCCTGTGCGGGGTTTGCGACTGTCGTTGGTGGAAAATCCTGACACCAACAGTTAATGCCGTCGGCTTCTTCCAACCGTTGCTCGTCGAGACTCTCCCGAGGCGACGTAGCTCTTGAGATCCGCCGAGCATACAGATCGAAACGCCTCATTCACTTTGCCGAGAAGAGTTTCCCGTGTGAACGGTTTCTCGAGAAAGAAGCTATCCTCAATCAGTTTGGTGCTCTTGTCATTGTATTCGAGGTAGCCGGACATAAAGATTGTTTTCACTTCAGGGAAAAGGTTGTTGAGTCGCGCAGCTAGTTCCGTCCCCTGCATCTTTGGCATCACCACATCCGTCAGCAATGCGCCGATGGATTGGCCGCAATTGTTGGCGATCCGGAGCCCCTCAACGCCATCTTTCGCCGCGAGTACATGGTATCCGGCCGTGTCTAGAAACTTACAAGCAAGTTCCCGAACTGCGATATCGTCTTCCACTACCATGATTGTGGGCGTCCCCGATACAGTCGAAAGCGCAGCCGTTTCAACGGTCACTACCAGATCGCATTTCTCAGTGACCTTCGGAAGATATACTTCAAAGCAGCTCCCCTTTCCGGGAGCGGATTCCACCCAAATAAAACCGCCACTTTGCTTGACGATTCCATAGACTGTCGAAAGTCCCAACCCCGTGCCTTTGCCTATATCTTTGGTTGTGAAGAAGGGTTCAAAGATCCGGGCTCTTGTCTTTGCGTCCATTCCATGGCCTGTATCCGTGGCGGAGAGCAAAACAAAAGAACCTTGTTGCAGGCCGGGACGCGATTGTGAGTATTCTTCATCCACCGTCACATGGCGGGTCTCAATTGTCAGGTTCCCACCTTTTGGCATGGCGTCGCAGGCGTTGACCGTCAAATTCAAAAGTACCTGTTCGATTTGCCCCGGGTCGGCCTTGACACTTCCGAGCGCTGCACCCGGCACAAAATCGAATTCAACATCTTCGCGAATCAGGCGTCGCAACAATTTGTCCATCTCGGTGACAAGAGCATTCAGGTCCAGCACTTTTGGCTTCAGTACCTGCCTTCTGCTGAAAATCAGCAGTTGCCGTGTTAGTGCCGTTGCCCGGTCAGCGGCCTTGTCGATCTGTTCACAGCTCCTGTAGGAGGCTCCGGAGGATCTCAGCGAGTCCAGCAATAGATCGCTGTGGCCTCTGATGATGGTAAGCAGATTGTTGAAGTCATGCGCGACTCCGCCCGCAAGTTGTCCCAGCGCCTCCATCTTTTGCGATTGACGAAACTGGTCCTCAAGTTGTTGTCGTTCGGAATTATTCCTTTGCAGCGTGTGACGCATACGATCAAAAGCCAAAGTCACCTCGGCAACTTCACCGCCTCCTTGCAGGTCTAATTGATAGTTGAAGTCGCCTTGCTCCAGAGCATGTACACCTCGCATGAGTCTGCCGAGTGGCGTGGTGAACGTATTGGAAATCAGGAAAGCCAGGAAACCGCCAGCCAGCACGGCAAGAAAACCGACTCTCAAGAGAAGGAGATTGAGCCGGTGCAAAAATGCCATTGTCTCGCCATCCGACCTAAGAACCACCATGCTCGCCCCATCAGGCAAATCGGGTGTTAATTGTACGGAACTGGCGAAAAACCGATTACTTCCCAGGTGTATCTGATCTGGGGTGACGCGATCCTGCAATTGAGACGAGAGTTCGCTTTCTTGAAGCGGATCGAGGGTGCTCGCTACTATCCGCCCTCTATAACGGAATGCTATCTCACTCGACAGAATGCGGCCTAAATCGCGCACGCCGCGCTCATCGAGTTCCTGTCCCACAACAACCGTACCTGATTGAGGGCCCTTTACCGCGCCGGCAGGTTCTATCGGCTGGAGTTCCACTTGATAAACGTGGCCATCGTCAATCCACCAATCCGAACTTTGGTTTCTGGCCAAAGTAGAACGCAAGAGTGCTTCAAGGTTTTGATTCGACAATCCAGTATGCGTCGAGTGCAGCGCAAGAACCCTGCCGCCAGGCTCGGCAAGCACCTCTAAATCGTTTCTCGACGCATCGAACGGATTATCCGTGGAGTCCCTAAACGTATTGGCGTCGTTATTCGAGAGAAATGCCGAAGTGGCCAGAAGGTCCGCTTTACGGCTCATTGCCATCCGGCGCTGATGTTGCAGTATTTCGAAGATCGTCAGGGAGTTATTAGCATTTGTCGTCAATTCCTCCCGCGCGCGTTCCTGAACTGTTTGGCGCACAACAAGTAGCGCGACCCAGGTAAGGCCCGCAATCACTAATATCATTGACAACAGAAACTTGGTTCGCAGCCGGAGATTGGCGAGTATGCTTCGAACGTATTCCGTAACCCATCTAACTTGCTGATTCCATTGCGGCGAATTGGGATTATGCAACAGCCCCTCCCATCCTCCCCTGAAAAGTCACACGGATTTGCTTCTTGCCGGACTTAATTTCGGTAGCCTTAAAGCTGACATTACTCTCCGTGAATGCAAATGGAACTTTCGTACTATTCGCTGGATCGAAAGTACTACGGCCTCATTTCTACCGACTCAATATGGGGATGCAGAACAGTCGCATTTGCGCCAAGTCTCGATAAGTCCTCTTATGGGAATGTGGGGATGGCCAGATTTCCAGTTTGAATAGGGTGTAATACAACAGGCGCTCTTGCCTGTGCGGGTTTTACGACTATTGTTGCTTCGAGTAGCCTGCGCGTGTCGCTTGCAAAACTGCACAGCAAGTCCTTCGCAAGGGGCTCAGGGTAAAGGGTGGGTGTGCTACTCCTCCGTCTTAATTCCCAGCGTGCGCATGCGGCGGTAGAGGTGGCTGCGTTCGATGCCCAGCGCTTCGGCCGTGCGCGTCATGTGCCATTGATTTTCCTCGAGCTTGAGCAGAATGAAATCTTGCTCGTAGGCGCTTCTGGTCTCGTGCAGCGTGGCGTTTGGTTGCGGCGCGGTGCGCGAACTGGCCGGGAAAAGTTCCGGCGGAAGGTGCAGCGGCTCGATCTTGTCTTGGGGAACGATGATCCTCAGGCGCTCGATCAGGTCGCGCCGCTAGAGCGGACATTTCTACTTTTCGCAAACCGGACAATCTCACTTCGCAGCGATACTGCAACAATTATGCTTGACAGTCGTTCTTGAAAGGGATACACATCACCCCAAGTAAGGAAGGTCGGGGGTGGGTGCTTGAGTGATCTTACAACCCAGCCAAATTCATGTGATTGCCAACATTGCAATCGGCCCTGTCTTGGTCGGGGTGCTTGCTATCATCTCAGATTATTAAATAGTTAGTTATCGTAATTCATAGAACCGGCGCCAAGCTTGGACAGGCGTGGCCCGAGATCGCCGCTGTTGCTTGGGAATCATTCGGCTGATGCGGGGGTTCACATTCTCCTGGCGGAAGCTTGCTTTTACAGCTTTCTCGATCCCGGAGCAATTGGGAACAGAACGCGTGAGAGGTTCGGGGCCACATTCCAGACTAACTATTTTGTACAGGAGGACCAGAAATGAGTTCCTTACGTTCCGCGAGCAAGAGACCATGGGGTGTGCTTTACCGGAAAGCTCTGCAATTGCTGGTTGGCGCCTTTGGGGTGCTTCTGCTATGTGCGCCGCTGTTTTCACAGGGGAATTTCGGACGCATTCTCGGAGACGTAACAGACCAAAGCGGCGGCGTCGTATCCGGCGCCACGGTAACCGTCATAGACACGCAGAGAGGCGTGGCGCGCACGCTGACCACCGATGAGGCCGGGGCGTATAACGCTCCCACGCTTATTCCCGGCACGTATACGGTCCGCGTCGAGGCCAAAGGGTTCAAGAAGATTGAGCGCCAGAATATTGTGCTGGAGGTGGGCAAGGAAGTTCGAGTTGACCTGACCGTTCAGCCCGGTGAGCAAAGCCAGACGATCACGGTCACCGAAGCCATTCCGCTGATCGAGACCACGAACGCCACGTTGGGCGGCACGCTCGACAACACGGACATCAACGATATGCCCCTGAATGGCCGCAACTACCAGAATCTGCTGGCTCTGCGCCCGGGCGTGATGGTCCAGCCGGGAGGCTCAGCCTGGAGCCAGAGCACCAACAACATTCGCCCCGATGAAAATAGCTGGATGATGGATGGCGTGATCAATGTCAGTTTCTATGACGATCGCCAGGTAGGCAATGCGCCCAGCGCTTTCACCGACGCGGCGACCATCGTGCCCATCGACGCCATCCAGGAATTTAATCTCGAGGAGAATCCCAAGGCGGAGTACGGCTGGAAGCCTGGCGCCATTGTGAACGTGGGAATCAAGTCCGGAACCAACGCTCTCCACGGCTCGGCTTACGCGTATGGCCGCTATGACGCTTGGGACGCGCGCAATGCTTTCAACCCGGCACCGCAAGCGAGTGGAACCTGCATCTCGCCGTCCGGCATATGCGATAAGCTGCCGGTCCAGTTGAAGCAGTTCGGCGCCGTGGTAGGCGGGCCGATCAAGAAAGACAAACTCTTCTTTATGGCTGGCTATGAGGCCCTGCGGTCCTTGATTGGGAACTCTTTTGTTTTTCCGATGCCCGCAACCGGCGCGGGACTGGGCCCGGCGAACAGCATGGTGGACGCGATCCAGGCCCTGCAGGCGGCCAGCGTCCCGCGGAGCTCCATAAGCGAGAAGTTGCTGGGTTGTACCGAGCTATCGGCCGCAACCGCCTCCTGCACGGGCGGTCTCATCTTGAACGCCCCTGCGAATACGAACAGCTACGCCTCTACATTTCCCAACGTCAACACCAGCGACAATGGGATTTCAAAAATCGACTACACTATCAACAGCAAGAACAGGATTGGCGGCATGTTGTGGGTCGGCTACTATGAAGCGTTTGGCCAGGATCACCCCACTGTGAATCCATTGTGGGGATCCGGAATTTTTATCCGCTCGTGGTCCAACGTCGAAAACTGGATTTGGACCCCCAGTTCCACGGTGGTGAACGAAGTCCGGTTCGGCTACGACCGGCTTACCCAGGGCTTTACTATCGGCGACCAGGGCATGATCCCCAATGGTACGGCGACGGCTCTGTGCACCGTTAGCGGTTGTGGTGGCAGTAGCTACCCCCTCAATACGGGCGTAACGGTAGGAGGTGGGCTGCCGAATATCACGATTGCGGGTTTCGCCGGCGGCCTGGGCAACCCCAATGGCACGCGTCCCGGTGTTACCGGCCCCAGCCCGTATTTCGTTTTTCAGGACAGTCTCTCGTATTTGCGTGGCAAGCACGCCCTCAAATTCGGCGTGGAGATCACACACATCGAGGCCGATCAAATCACAACAGACTTCAGGGGCATTCAGATCAATTTTAATGGCCAACAGAACCTCTGCCCCGTGGGCGTTCTGCCCGGTAGTCCCTCCTGTGCTTCCACTCCACTTGAAGACTTCTTCGCCGGAACCCCCAATGTAGGATCTGTCGAGGTCGGCAACGGGAACCGCACGATGAAATGGATGCATTACGCGGGGTTCGCCCAGGATGACTGGCGCATTAAGCCGAAATTGATGCTCAATCTGGGCCTGCGCTACGAATACGCGCAGCCAATTAAAGAGGTCAACGGCCTCTACGGCAACTTCGATCCGAATTCTCAGTATGGAATTGTTCAGCAAGGCGAGCCCGGCGTGGGACCCACTCTCTGGAAGCCCAATACCCACAACTTCTCGCCACGCGTGGGTTTTGCCTGGGATGTCACGGGCAAGGGGACCACTGTGTTCCGCGGAGGATCGAGCGTCATGTACACTACGATCTTTGCGCGGGCGTTCATGGACAACGGGCCCCCGAACAACTCGCTGGGCAACAACGCCGAAGACCCGTCTGGCGCGTGCAGTGTGACTGTCCCAGTCGGAAGCACGTGTGCCGCGCAAGGTGGCCATACTTTTGGTGGCACGATCAACCTCGCCCAAGCCACGTTCACCCCACCCGCTCTCGGCTGGAATAGTGGCGTTGTTTTTCCGCAAGGCGCGCTCTCTTGCACATCAGCCTTGCCGTGTCCCCTCTATGGGATGGACCCAAATCTCCAGACCCCCTACGTGGTGAATTACAACCTCGGCGTGCAGCACTCCTTCGGCAGCAACCTGTCGTTGGATGTCAGCTACGTCGGCAATCACGGCTACAACCTGTTAGCTCTTAGCGACGTCAATCAGTGTCTTCCAAATACAGATCCGACCCAATGCCAGCCCGACCCCACCGGCGTTCTGGGCACCCCCGGGCGACCCTTCAACGCCAAATTCCCCTATCTGCAGATCATTAACTACCAAACGAATGCTGCCCATTCGAACTACAACAGCCTCCAAGCGACCCTGACCGAGCGGACTACTCACGGGCTGGATTTCACGGTTGGTTACACCTACGGTCACGGCCTCGACAACGGTTCCCTGAATTTTCAGGGACTTCCCCCGCAGAATAGCCGGAATCAACAAGCGGAGTACGCCAGCAGCGACTTCGACATTCGGCACCGCTTGACGGTCACGGCTGGTTACGCCATACCCGGGAAAAAGGGGTACGGCCAGATGCTGGAAGGATGGAAGCTCAACACCATCGTGACCGTGGAGGGCGCTCAGCCGTGGCTGGTGTTTGACGGCTCTAGCGCGCACGATTTCAGCACGGGCTCAAGCGGCTTCGGTGACTTAACCGATCGCTGGAATATCACCGGCAATCCCGCCGACTTCAGGTCCAGTGCGGTTTCCATTCCTTACTGTGCTGGTCCCCCTGTATCAGGCGTGTCCCAGTGCACACAGACCAGCGGCATTTACGGCACCTCGATCACAACTCCAGACGAGTGGTCCAAATGCGTGGCCGCTGACGCTGCATTTTCCATACCCGCCACTAGTACTCTGACGAAAGCCGGATGCTTCGTTGCTGGCAACTCCGTCCTGACTCCTAACGCATTGGGAACCTACGGCAATATGGGACGGAACATCTTCCGGGACTCGGCGTTCAAGAATGTGGATTTCTCCGTGTTCAAGGAATTCAAGTTCAGGGAGCGGTTCGGCGCCGAGTTCCGTTGGGAGCTCTTTAATCTGTTCAATCACCCGAATATCGCCAATCCGTACGGTTCATCGAACACAAGCTTTTTAGGCAGTAATGTGGCCAGTCCCGCCTCTTTTGGCTGCGGGTGCGCCACGCCCGATGTCGCGGCCGGCAATCCGCTTGTCGGTTCAGGAAGCAGCCGCGTGATGCAACTCGGCTTGAAGCTCACGTTCTAAGTTGGCGCGGCCGGTGCGAGGGCTGATTTTGCCTCGTACCGGCCGTCCAACGCAATATTTCGGGACGCTTGCCGCGAGTCTATTCGCTTCCACTTTCAGCACAATCGGTTTTGCTCCAAGTCCGGTTTAGGACTTATCGGAAGCTGGCCCGCCACCCGTTTTCCGCATGACGGCGGTGCTACTCTTCCGTTTTAATTCCCAGCGTGCGCATGCGGCGGTACAGGTGGCTGCGCTCCAGGCCCAGCGCTTCCGCGGTGTTTGTTATGTGCCACTGATTTTCTTCCAGCTTGCGTAGAATGAAATCCCGCTCATAGGCGCTTCTTGCTTCGTGTAGCGTGGCGTTCGGCTGCGGCGCGGTGCGAGAGCTGGCGCGAAAAAGTTCCGGCGGGAGATGCAGCGGTTCGATCTTGTCCTGCGGAACGATGATCATCAGGCGCTCGATCAGGTTGCGCAATTCGCGGACGTTGCCGGGCCACTGGTAACGCGCCATTACTCCTAGAGCGGCTTCGCTCAGCTCCTTTGGTTTGCGGCCGTAGGCGGCGGCGAATTCTCGCATGAAATAACGCGCCAGAACCGGAACGTCCTCGATACGCTCTCGCAAGGGCGGCAGCGTGAAGGGAATCACATTGAGGCGATAGAAAAGATCTTCGCGAAACCGGCCATGCGCGATTTCGTCTTCCAACGTTTTGTTGGTCGCGGCGATCACGCGCACATCGACGCTCACCGTTTGATTCGAGCCGACCGGCTCCAGCCGCTGCTCCTCGAGCACGCGCAAGACCTTGGCCTGCGTGCGCAGGCTCATGTCCGCGACTTCGTCCAGGAAAAGCGTTCCGCCATCGGCCTTCTCGAATTTTCCGACTTTGTTTTCAGTCGCGCCCGTGAAGCTGCCTTTCACGTGCCCGAACAGCTCGGACTCGATGAGTTCCTCGGGAATCGCGGCGCAATTGACTTCCACAAACGCCCGGTCGCCGCGCAGGCTCGCGACGTGAAGAGCGCGCGCGACGAGTTCCTTGCCCGTGCCGCTCTCTCCGTAGATCAGAACGCGCCCGTTGGTGGGAGCCGTGAGTGCAATCTGCTGGCGAAGCGCGCGCATGGGAACGGTACCGCCTTGCAACTGCGTGCGGCCTCCGAGTTCCTCGCGGAGATTGCGATTTTCCTGTGCCAGGCGCTGGACTTCGAGGGCATTCTTAACGACGAGGATGACTTTTTCGAGGGAGAGCGGTTTCTCGATGAAATCGAATGCGCCGAGCTTCGTGGCGCGCACGGCGGTTTCGATGCTGGCGTGTCCGGAAATCATCACGACCATCGCGTCCACCGCATTCTTGCGCATGCGCTCCAGCGTCTCCAGGCCGTCGATTCCATCGAGCCACACATCCATCAGGACAAGATCGATTGACCGCTTGTCGAACAGGGCCAGACATTCCTCGCCCGAAGCTGCGGCGACGGTTTCGTATCCTTCGTCGGTGAGAATGGACGAGAGCGCTTCGCGAATGCCGCGCTCGTCGTCCACGATGAGTATGGAATTTGCCATAAGAGTAGAAAGCTATCCGATCCGCGGGGATGTCGGGGCCGCCGTGACCTCCGCCATGGGAAGTTGAAGTATGAATTTTGCGCCGGTCGGCAAATTGTCCTCGACCCGGATAGAGCCGTGATGTTCGGCCATGATGCGGCTGGCGATGGCCAGCCCGAGTCCCGTGCCGCGATCCTTGGTCGAGAAATGTGGCAGGAAGAGCCGGTCCTTGTCCTCGGGCGAAATTCCGTGACCGCTGTCGGTAACGAGGATCTCGACGATTTCACGGTCGCTGTTGAATCGCGTGCACAGGAGCATTTCCTTTACCGACGAGCCTTCCATCGCCTCTGCGGCATTGTCGATCAGATTGACGAGGACGCGCCGCAGCAATTCGCCATCAGCACGGATCGCCGGCAGATCGGCGGCCAAATCCTTGCGCACATGAATCCCTTCGAGGCGGCCGTCAAAAACGGATAGCGCCTCATTCACGATTTCATTGGGAGACGCCGGCGAGAGCTTGGCGGAAGGGAAGCGCGCAAATTGCGAGAACTCTCCAACCAGGGTTTCGAGAACGCGGACTTCGCGTTCGATCAGGCCGGAACACTCGCCGACGAGGCGCACGAGTTCCGGCGGATCGGCCGGCGAGGGACTCTCGCGATGTCGTTCGAGGTAGCGCGACAAACGCTGCGAGGAAAGTTGAATGGGCGTGAGCGGATTCTTGATTTCGTGCGCGATGCGCTGCGCGACTTCCTGCCAGGCCGCGGCTTTCTGCGCGCGCAAGAGGTCGGTCAGGTCGTCCACGACGACGACGTAGCCGCGATTGGCGCGGCTCGTGCCGAGCGAGCTGACCGTTACGGCTGCCCGCAGCAGCCGCCCCGCGGCGGAAAATTCCATCTCATGCGTCGCGGTGCCCATGCGCAGCGATCGCCGCATCAGGACGTGCACGGCGCGGCCCGCATCTTCTCCGAGGAGTTGCGCGAAGGACGTCGCCTGGCGGGCATTTTCGCCAAACATACGGATGGCGGCGGTATTGACGCGGCGGATGATCTCCGTTTCATCGGCGGAAATCACGCCGGTGGGAATATTTTCAAGGATCGTTTCCATCAGCGTGCGCCGGCGCTCCAGTTCCTGCACGGCTTGTTGCAGGTTCTGCGTGAACAGGTCGATCTGGCGCCGGTTGTCGCCGAGCTGTTCGGTCATGCGGTTGAACGAGCGGACCAGCGTTTCCAACTCATCTTGCGCCTGAACGTTGACGCGAGTTTCGTAGTTGCCTTCGATAATTTCCTGTGTGGCCTGGGCCAGCGCCTCGATCGGGACGGTCACCTGCTTGGAGAGAAAAAACGCGAACCACGTCGACGAAAACATCAATAGAATCGTGAAGAGCAGAAGCGTCAGGAGCAATTGGGTTTTGTAGGTGCGCAGTTGTTGTCGCTGCTGGCGGTAGGCCGTGGTTTGCGCGTCGATTTCGCGGATGCGGTCGGCAAAATCGTCGGGAACGTTTCGTCCAGCAAAGAGATAGTTGCTTCCGGTCTTCGCCGAACCCGCGAGGAAAAATTTTCCGCCGTATTGCCAAAGCGCGGCGCCACCGGTCAACTGGCGGACCATGACGGGGAGATCGGCGCGCGAAGATGCGTCGGACCCGTTGAGTGGTGGATGAATCTGGAAATTGGAGTTTACGGCGACGGCGATGGGCTGGCCGTTCTCGTTCGCTTCCCAGGCCAGGTCGGCTCCCTGCGCGAAGGTTTGATCGAACGCGTGAATCGTATCCCTGACGCTATCTTTCGCCACGCTTTCGGCCACTTCCTTTGCGATTTCCGTCATCCGCTCGGTGTCAGCGCGGCTCATTTCATTGACGAGCGCGCGGCTGGATTCCGTAGCGATTTCGAGCGGGCGGGGAAACCAGAGCACGAGCGTGCGGTTCAGCAGCGCGTAGCTCGCGAAAAACAGGAAGATGACCGGCAGGAACGAGACGGCAATCGCGCCCATGACCATTTTTGTTTTGAATCGGGAGCCCAGCTTGTGCGCGCGTCTCTCCGCCCATAGCCGCAAGAGGCTGCGCGTCAGGATCAGTCCGAACACCAGCAGCGCCGCCACGATGAACATGGAAAGCGCGTAGAGGACGAGCATCTGATTCCCATTACGCGGCTGGAAGGGAAGCGTCAGCGAGCCAAGCGTGAACACGGCCGCGAGCAACAACACGATCGCCACGAGGCCAACAGCAAGCAGAAGCTGCGATTTGCGGCTTGTGCTCATGCAAGGCTCCCCGGAAGCTCGGTCGCGGGGCGAGCAGCATCGGTGAAACGAACGAGCGGCGAGTTTTCCGGCAGGAGCCCGCGCAGAGGGCACTCCTCGCAGCGCGGCGAGCTCTTGCGACACCAATTCTTACCCGTGTTCACGATGAGCGCGTGGAATTCGTTGAACAGTTCCGGCTGCCGCGGAAGCGAAGCTTCGAAGAGGGCGCGGACGTTTTCATAGTCCGGCTTGACGCCGGTGATTCCGTGGCGACCGAAGATTCGGTGCGTGTAGGCGTCCACCACGAATACAGGGTGATTGCCGGCGTACAGCAAAATCGAGTCGGCGGTTTCCGGACCAATTCCGTGGACGGACAGGAGCTTTTCGCGCAGTTCGTTTGTGGGCGTCTGAAACATGCGTTTTAGAGAACCTCCGTACCCGGCTTGCAGAAATCGAACGAAGGCTTTCAACTTTTTGGCCTTTTGCCGGAAATAGCCGGATGGCCGCACGAGCCCGGCGAGCCGCGGCGTTCGCACCCGGTGGATCGCCGAAGGAGTCAACATGCGCGCCGAACGCAGATTGGCGATCGCTCTTTCGACGTTTCCCCATGCGGTGCTCTGCGTCAGGATCGCCCCCACGATGACTTCAAATGGCGTTCGCGCCGGCCACCAGCGCATCGGGCCGAGCGCCCCGGACATCGCTTCATAGTAGCGCAATAATTCGCCAGAGGGGGAGATTGGCTGGGCTGCGCCGCCCCTGCTCGCCGGGACCGTTTTGTTGCGGCTCGTTCGCATGTTTTGCGAGAACGTAAAAATAATATTGGGCAACCTTATATTTTTATTATGAAACTTTAAGCCATTCCGTCCTGGAAGCCCGCGCCACCATGGTCACGGAAGATAACGGGCGCTGCACGTGTAGTCAAGGCAACGGCCTGCGAGTGGCGTTAAATGGGCCTGTTCCTTAGGACAGGTGACCGCGTATTGTCCGATTCAGTACGACCAATGAAAATGGGGCGTTGGCTAACCTCTCCGGTCTGCTACTTTAATCTTGCAGGGGATAGTGTTTCCCCGGGGGAGATTACCGTAGATGTCATCGCGGCTAGGCGAGATACTGATCAAGGAAAAATTGATCACGCCCGACCAACTGAAGAAGGCCCTGGAGCACCAGAAGGCGAACGGGTCACGGTTGGGGACGTCGTTGATGAAGCTTGGCATCATCAGCGACGATGAAATTACGGGTGTGCTCTCCCGCCAGTACGGTGTTCCTTCCATCAATTTGAAGTTTTATGAAGTGGACGCCTCCGTCATAAAGTTGATTCCCCAGGATACGGCGATCCGCTACCAGATTGTTCCTCTTTCGCGGGTCGGCTCGACGCTGACCATTGCGATGACCGATCCAACCAACGTTTTCGCGATGGACGACATTAAGTTCATGACCGGATTTAACGTTGAACCGGTGGTGGCTTCCGAGACGGCGATTGCCGAAGCCATTTCGAAATTCTACGGCGCGGCGGAGAGCGAAGAAGAATTTTCCAAGGTAATGAAGGATCTCGCCATCGAGGACACCGAGAACCTGGAACTTGCCGCCGATGAAGCGGAAATGAACCTCTCCGAGCTGGAACGCGCGGCTGAGGAAGCTCCCATCATCAAGCTGGTGAACTTGGTCCTTACCGACGCGGTCAAGCGAGGCGCCAGCGATATTCACATCGAGTGTTACGAAAAAGAGCTTCGTGTGCGGTTTCGAATTGACGGAATTCTGCAGGCGGTCATGAACCCGCCGCTGAAGTTGCGTGACGCGATCGTCAGCCGCATCAAAATCATGGCCAAGCTCGACATCAGCG
>PLUM01000115.1 GCA_003165465.1 Acidobacteriota bacterium | reverse complement strand
GCGAGCCGATGCTCGATGTCATTCGAATGCACCGCGATGCGCTGCGGCCCATCAAACTGGACAGCGTGCAGCCCCAGCTGCTGGACGCCGCACAAACCGCCTGGGACACGGCGCTCGCCCTCGGCGAAAAATTCGGCTACAAGAATTNNATGGATTGCGACACGACCGGCATCGAGCCCGACCTCGCGCTCGTGAAATACAAGAAGCTTGTCGGCGGCGGCGTCATCAAGATTGTGAACAACACCGTGCCCGGCGCGCTGATGAAGCTCGGCTACTCGCCGGAACAAACCTCCGAAATCGTTTCCTACATCGACGCCAACGGCAAGATGGAGGGCGCGCCCGGATTCAAGAACGAGCACCTGCCGATCTTCGATTGTTCGCTGGCTGCCGCGGGCGGTCGCTCGATTGCCTGGCGCGGCCACCTGAAAATGATGGCGGCGGCACAGCCGTTCCTCTCCGGCGCGATCAGCAAGACGATCAACATGCCCGAGGATTCCACGGTCGCGGACGTCATGCAGGCGTATATTGAATCGTGGAAGCTGGGCGCTAAGGCCGTGGCGATTTATCGCGACAATTCGAAAGGTTCGCAGCCGCTTTCCGCCGCCGGCGATAAGAAAGACACCGCGCAGCACGCGCAACCAGTTGCGGCAAAGGCCATCGAGGCCGCGTCGCCCGTGGCCGAACAACGCGAGCTTTTCCTTCGCGCACGTCGCCGCAAGCTGCCGAGCGAGCGCTCGTCCATCACCCACAAGTTCTCCATCGGCGGCCACGAAGGCTACATCACCGTCGGCATGTACGAGACGGGAGAGCCGGGCGAAATTTTCATCAAGATGGCCAAGGAAGGCTCGACGCTCTCCGGCTTCATGGACGGCTTCTCGCTTTCGGTTTCCATCGGCTTGCAGTACGGCGTGCCGCTCAAGGCGCTGGTCGATAAATTCATCAACACGCGCTTCGAACCCGCCGGCTACACGGGCCATCCGGCCATCCCGTACGCCAAATCCGTGCTCGATTACATCGCGCGCTGGCTCGGCGGACGCTTCATTTCTCCCGACTACCTCACGCACAACGGCGAAGCCGCATTGCCCGCCGCGACCGTCACGGCCACGCCCGCCTTTCCGCGCGCGATGGTCTCCACCGCTCAGGACGAGCCGTCACCGTCCAGCGCGGCATCGCGCCCCATGTTTGACGGCGCGCCCACCTGCTCCGAATGCGGCATGCTCATGACGCCCAACGGTGCCTGCTACAAGTGCGAAAATTGCGGCGGCACGTCAGGCTGCAGCTAGTCGAGTATTTCGAACTATCCACCAACGAAACGGGGCGCTGATTTCAGCGCCCCGTTTCGTTTTGCCCGGAAACCAAATTCCCCCATCCCTCCAGGACATCACCCACTGCTGTAGCCCGCCTCTTCAGAGGCGGGGGTTTTCGTCGGCCCCGGCAGAATGTATGCGACATGCGGGCTTCGATTGACACGGTACGCGGAGCCGCGGAAAATCCCCGCCTCTGAAGAGGTGGGCTACAGCAATGCGGGCTTCGCCTGGTTGCCCGGCGCTTCCACCTATGCTCAAATGCTTTCGCCGATGCTTGCCGCCGTCACACACCGGAATCGCGTTGCCGCCGTGCAAAAACCTCTCCCCAGGCTAAGGGCGGGCTGGGCGCTGGTGCGCGTTCGGCTTGCGGGGATCTGTAACACCGACGTTGAAATTCTGCGCGGGTATCACGATTTTCAGGGCACGCTGGGCCACGAATTTGTGGGCGATGTCGAGCGCGTTGCGAGCGCGAAGGATCGCGGCTGGGTCGGGCGGCGCGTCGTCGGAGAAATCAATCTCGCGTGCGCGGGGCTGGGGTTTCGCAAACCTTGCGGGTATTGCCGCCGGGGAATTCCAACGCATTGCGCGCGGCGGCGCGTGCTGGGAATCATCGGCCACGATGGCGCGTTCGCCGAATACCTCGCGCTGCCTGTTGTGAATCTGCACCGCGTGCCTGCGAGCGTTCCCGATGAAGCGGCTGTCTTCGCCGAACCGCTTGCGGCGGCGTGCGAAATTCTCGAACAGGTGGACATTCGCGCGCACCGCGCGGCGGCCGTGATCGGCGACGGAAAACTCGCGCAACTCATTGCTCGTGTGCTGCGTGCAGCGGGCCTGCGCGGCGGGTTACGCGTGACGATGATCGGCAAGCACGAAGGGAAACTGCGCCTCGCGCGGCTTGCGGACATCGTCACGGCAAAGCTTTCCACTCGCAGCGCGAGCCGCGCGGATGCATTCACGTTAACCGTCGAAGCCACCGGTTCGCCCTCGGGCCTGGCCCTGGCGCAGCAAATCACTGTTCCACGTGGAACAGTCGTCATGAAATCCACATTTCACGGCGCGGCCAATGTCGAGACGTGGCCCATCGTCGTGAAGGAACTGACTGTGATCGGCTCGCGCTGCGGTCCTTTTCCGCCCGCGCTCGCGCTTCTGCGCTCAGGACGCGTGGACCCGCGCCCGCTGATCTCGCGCGTATTCTCTTTGAAGGACGCGGCCAAAGCGATTCGCTACGCGCAACAGCCCGGCGTGATGAAAGTGCTGCTCCGCGTTTCTTGACTTTCGGGCGAGGCGCTGTCTAGACTTAATTTTCCATCGCAGATCATGAGCCAGGCGGATCACAAGACGATTGTTGTAGGTGTCACCGGAGCTTCGGGGGCGGTGCTGGCGCGGGCGGCGTTGCGGCTGCTCGAAGTCGATGCGCGTGTGGCGCGGATTCATCTGGTGGTCACGGATACGGGCGCGCGGCTGCTGGCGCACGAATTGGGCATTGCCACGAGCGACGCGCAAAAGCTGCCGTCGCTGCTCGCCGGCTGCGCCGCAAAGAAAACCGAAGTGCTGCCGAACAAGGATGTAGGCGCGTCGATTGCCTCGGGCAGCTATCCGGTGGATGCGATGGTGGTGATTCCCTGCTCGATGGGCACGCTCGCGACGATCGCGGCGGGCACGAGCGACGATCTGATCGCGCGCGCCGCCGACGTTTGCCTGAAGGAAGGCCAGCGGCTGGTGCTGTGCGTGCGCGACACGCCGTTCAGCCGGATTCACCTGGAAAACATGCTGCGCGCGCAGCAGGCCGGCGCCGTGATCATGCCGGTCATCGTGTCGTTCTACCATCAGCCGAAAACGATTGACGATCTCGTCGCGCAGTACGTCTATCGAGTGCTCGCGCAAATGGGATTACCGCAGGAAGGGATGTACCGCTGGGAAGGCCAGGCAAAAAGCAAAAGCCGCGAGGCGTAGGATATCGGTGAAGCGCGGCATTTCGTTCGATGGGAACGGAAAAGATTTAACACAGAGAACACAGAGAAAATCGAAGATACGGAGAAAAACAAGGAACCGGAGAATTCGGAAGCAATCATTCCTCCGCGCGATCACTCACAACCATGACCCGAACTTCTCCAGTTTTTCTCCGTGTCCTCTGTGTTAACGCTTTTGGGGTTTCCCGGTGAGCCGCACCCGCATCCGCACGATTCTCGAAATGATCAAGTTCGAGCACTCCGTGTTTGCGCTGCCCTTTGCGCTGACGGGAGCGCTGCTGGCCGCACGCTATGCGCCGGTTGCGGACGCGCTGCCGGGCTGGCCTTCCTGGCGGCAGATTGCGTGGATCGTCGTCGCCATGGTGGGAGCGCGCTCGGCGGCCATGACCATGAACCGGATCATCGACCTGCGCTACGACCGCGAAAATCCGCGCACGCAGGCGCGCGCGCTTGCGACCGGCGCGCTCACCGTGAATTTCGCCTGGGCCTTCGCGATTGCCGCGTCCGCCGTGCTGGTGATTGCGGCGTGGCAGTTGAATCCGCTGGCCTTGAAACTCTCGCCGGTCGCGCTCGCCGTCTTGTTTTTCTATTCCTACACCAAGCGCTTCACGTCGTGGTCGCACCTCGTGCTGGGCTTTTGCCTGGGAATGTCGCCCGCGGCGGCGTGGATCGCCATCGCCGGGTCGCTCGATGCGCGCATGTTGATTCTGTGCGCGGCGGTGACGCTGTGGGTCGGCGGCTTTGACGTGCTGTACGCCTGCCAGGATCTCGAGTACGACAAATCGGTGGAACTTTTTTCCGTGCCCAAGCGGTTCGGCGTCGCGCGAGCGCTGGGGATTGCCCGCGCGATGCACGTGCTGATGATCGGGCTGCTCGCGTGGCTGGCGTGGAGTTTTCTTTTGCCGTGGCCGGCGTGGGCCGGAATCGCGGTGGTCGCCACGCTGCTCGCCTACGAGCAGTCGCTGGTTTCGTCCAGCGACCTGAGCCGGTTGAATGCTGCGTTTTTTACCGTGAACGGTTATATTAGTCTCTTGTTTCTGTTGTTCTGGGGCGCGGCCGTGGCCGTCGCGCATCCGTGATTTTAAGTAGCGCAGGCTTCAGCCTGTGGGGTTTCGCCGGAATTGAACAAAACCCCCGCCTCTTCAGAGGCGAGGGTTTTGTTCCCAGGCGTGCGAGGACCGCGAAAACAGCGATCAACGATGAGCGAACCACACATCAACAGCGAATTGAAAATCAACGACGAGCAACTGAAACCCATCGCCGAAAAAGTTCTCGCGGGCGCGCGCCTCACCGCCGAGGATGGCGTCGCGCTGTACCGCTCGCCGGACCTCTTGGCCCTCGGCTGGCTCGCCAATTTTGTGCGCGAAAAGCTCCACGGCAACACGTGCTTCTTCAACGTGAATCGCCACATCAATCCGACGAACGTGTGCGTCGCGCATTGCAAGCTGTGCGCCTTTGGGCGCGACCCCAACGCCCCCGGCGCATATAATTTCGCGCTCGAGGAAATTTATCAGCGCGCCGAACAAGGCATGCGCGAGGGCGCGACTGAATTTCACATGGTCGGCGGCCTGCATCCGGATCTGCCGTTTGAATATTTTCTCGATATGATGCGCGGCCTGAAAAAACGCTGCCCGTCCGTGCACCTGAAAGCCTTCACGATGGTCGAGGTCGGATATTTCTCGCGCATCTCGAAGCTCTCGATTCGTGACACGCTCCTGGCGCTCAAGGAAGCGGGCGTGGACTCGCTGCCGGGCGGCGGAGCGGAAATTTTCAACCCGCGCGTGCGAAAACTGATTTGCGACCACAAGGTCAGCGGCCGACAGTGGCTGAACATCGCGCGCACGGCGCACGAAATCGGCCTGCGCTCGAACGCCACCATGCTCTACGGCCACGTCGAAACCGAAGAGGAGCGCGTCGAGCACATGCTCCTTCTGCGCGAATTGCAGGACGAGACGCGCGGCTTCTCGGCGTTCATTCCGCTGGCGTTTCATCCGGCCAACACGGGCCTCGCGCATCTGCCGCCGCCCACGGGCTTTCACGATTTGAAAACCATCGCGATTTCGCGCCTGCTGCTCGATAATTTCGATCACATCAAGGCGTATTGGGTGATGCTCACTCCGGCCATCGCGCAAATCGCGCTGCGATTCGGCGCGGACGACCTCGACGGCACCGTGGTCGAGGAAAAAATCTATCACGACGCCGGCGCCATGACCGCCGAGTTCACGCCGCGCGCCGAACTCGAACGCCTGATCCGCGAAGCCGGCCGCATCCCCGTCGAGCGCGACACGCTCTATCGCCCCGTGGACCGCTCAAAAATGCCTCCCCCGCAAGGCCCTCGCCGGGATGTCACCATTTCCATCGACATTTAGCGGCTACCGCATCCGGTAAAATTGCGGCTGAGAAGTTTCCCTCGGATGCCAGACGGAAGCAGGGAGACGAAAATGGCAGGGATGGCCCTGGCAGCCTACACACCGCGGCTGTGCAAATTCAATCGCTGCGATAAGAACGGACTTTTGGGTAGGAGCAGGGTGTAAAATACTGTCGCTCAGGATGTCAAAATGTAAATCCTGGCTAATGATCGTAGTCATCGTCATATCATCAGAGCAGGAAATTTGAAGAAAATAATACGATCTTCTCCGCGCTACAGGAGCTTGCCGTGAAAACACTATTGAAAATTATCGTTGGAATACTGGTTTGCCTGGCTTTGGTGTTGGTAACGCTGCGCATCACCGGCCTTGACCCGCGTGGCAGAATCCCCGGTTTGTGGCTGACTGGGGATCTGGTCACCACGCCGGTCACCGACTGGTCGTTCACCGACAAGATTAGAAATATCGAGGTTCAGACCCGAACGTGGTATCTGCTTCCGCATTCCGTAAGAATTAATTGCGTCGCTTACAGTGGCCACCTTTATGTGAGCACCGTTAATCCTGTGGGAGTTAGTGCCCCCCACAACTGGAACGTCAATGTGGCTCGTGATCCGCACGTACGCCTGAAGATCGGAAATCAATTGTACGATCGGACCTTAACCCTCGTATCCGATCCGGCCGAAAAAGCAGGTATGTTGGAGGCCAGAATCAAAAAATACCCGGCGCTGAAAACCGATATAAACACGTCAATCGCGGAGGATGCATCGGCGAGGGTGTTTCGCGTAGATAACTAGCAGTGCGCACGTACTCGGCTGATTAGGATCTCCGATGAAAATAGTCATCACCGGCGCCAATAGCGCCGTCGGTCAGGCCATCCTGCGATGCGGCCCGCAACACGAGGCCACGACAAACACGTTTGTCGCCGCGGTCCGCTCCGGACGTGCAGCCGAACAAATCCGGTCGCAATCAGGCAATGCCAACGGCGTGGTCCGAATCTCCTACGATGATCCCGGCAGTCTCGATGCGGCGTTTCAAGGGGCTTCCGCGGTCATCCACCTCGCGGGAATTCTCGTCGAAGGGCCGGACTCGACGTATGAGCAGGCGAACGTTGCGTCGACTCGTGCCGTTGTCGAAGCCGCGAAACGAAGCGCGGTGCGGAAGATCGTCCTGGTAAGCGCAACGGGAGCCGATGAAACATCTTCCAACCGCTATTACCGCACCAAAGGGCAGGCGGAGGCTCTGGTACGCGCATCGGGATTGAGTTTTACGGTGCTGCGCGCCCCGCTTTTGCTTGGTCCCGGCACGGCAGGCGGCGCGGCGCTTGAGCGCAACGTAAGCGGGAAACGCGCCAAGCTGATTGGCGGCGGTCGCAATCTGCAGCAGCCTCTTTATGTCGATGATCTGGCGCGGGCTGCAGTGGCCGCCACAAATCCATCGGCTGCGAACAACTTTATTTTGGACCTCGTCGGCCCTGTCTCGCTGCCGGAGCGGGAACTCGTCGAGCGTGCCGCTCGCCTGCTAGGCCGCCAGGTCCGGATCGGCTCGATTCCGAAGTTGTGGCTTTCCCTGGTGCTGGGCATCCGTCAACACATCGGCAGACCCGGGTTTTCGCGAGACGCTCTCGACGTAATCACCGCGGACACACGCCTGAATCCGCAGCCGGCCGCCTCCGCGCTCGGAATCGAACTCACCGGAATCGACAAAATGATTAAAGACAGTTTAGGACAAGGATCACAAAATGAATGAGAGCATCCCATCCGCAAGCACACCTTCTACCCCGGCCGGCAAAAAAGCCAAGACGTGGCAGCGGCTTTTGCCATTTCTCATTACGATAGCCTGCTTCGCCTATCTCTACAGCCGTCTCAACCATGCTGCCGCGGCGGAAGGCAGTGGGCTCGTTGCCTATCTTTTAAAAAGTTTTGAGAATGTCAGCTGGACTCGCTGGCTCGCTCTGGTGATTCCGTACTGTTTCCTTTATCTCCTCATCGACAGCCTGGTGGTCTGGGCCGTAATTAATTGGTTCAACGCGAAAATCGGCTACACGGATATTCTGCCCATTCGGGCCAGCGCCTACATTCTTTCTTTGGTGAACGAGCAAGTCAGCAAAGGCGCCATCGCTGTCTATCTGAATCGCCGGGACGGTGTGCCGGGCTGGGAGATCGGCTCCAGCATGCTCTTCCTCATGTTCTGCGAGTATTACAGCCTGATGTTATGGGCGTCCATCGGCGTGTTGTCGCGGTGGAATCGTATTCAGGAAGTCTTTCACATTATTCCCTGGATTGCCTTGGGCTCCGGCGTCTTCTTCGTGTTCTTCCATCTCTTCTTCAGTGGAAAAATCGGCTCGGGGATCGCTTTGCGCGAGCGCCAGATTTTCCGCGCGTTCCGGCTGGCTAAAGTTTGGCAGTACGGAGCGGTGATTGCCATGCGCGCGCCGCTGGTGATCGCCGGTGTAATTGTTTATACCCTGGCTTTGAGGCTCTTTGGGGGCACGGTTGGCTTTGGTGAAATGCTGGGATATCTGCCGGTGATTTTCTTTGGCGCAGCCATGCCCGGACCGATGCACTCGGTCGCGATCCTATTCTGGGTTCTTCTCTATCCGGACAGGCCCGGACAGATGACCGCGTTCGGTTTCGTCATGCATAATTTCTTTATCTTTTTTAACGCCGGAGTCGGCCTGCTATTTCTCCGGCGAGCCAGTCGGGAGATGTTCGGGTAGTCTGCTGAACATCAGGCGCTGCCCCATGGACACCAGCGTGCTCAGAACGAGCGCCCAGATCAATACCGTAAGCAAGGGCTGCAGGAAGCGCGCCCCCAGACGAATGACAATCTCCATGCAGGTAAGAACAAAGTAAAGCATGCCGTTATAGCGGCCAAGCTTGCTCCCGCGAAGCTTGGAGTGGCGATGAATCCAGTAGGAATCGATCACGTACTGCGAAAAGGCCGCGACGATCAAGACCGGCAGGATCCATGGAAATACCCCGCGATATGCGCCGGCAAATAACCCGCTGGTGACGAAGAGAAAATCGGTAGTGTGATCGAATGTCCCGCTGAGCGCCGTCACCGTGCCCGTGCGGCGTGCGATGGGTCCGTCCGCGAAATCCGTAATCAGCGCCACGACCCACACAACCAGCGCGAATGCCGCAAAGCGCACGTCTCCTTTGGTCATGAAGAACGCAAATGGGACCACCAGAAGCAGGCGAATAGCCGTCAGGGCATTCGCCATCAGCGTTCCAACGGGTGACGAGATTGGTCGGATGTCGTTTTGCAGGCCATCGTTTTAATTGTCGCATATTGTTGGCGTGCCGCAACATGGGGACAAAAACCGCCGGCAAGATGCCGGCGCTACCAAAACAATCGCGAGCCTCAAACTGAGTCACTACCCCCAGCGACAAAATCGTTGTGTCCATGGCAGGGGAGGCGTACGATGCGCGAGTCAGAGGTCCGAATCGGAAATCGCGGAGGATGTGTCCCTGATTTCATCGTGTAATCTTCAGTATGCGTGGAAGCAAGTAATGCCTGTTACGTGATGACCTACTATCTATTTTGGGAGCCAGCCATGAAAACGCTATTGAAAATCGTTGGAGGCATACTCGTTTGCTTGGTCCTGGTGCTGCTCGTGCTGCGCGTTACCGGCTTTGAGCCTCGAACGTGCTCAAACATTTATGAATCCAAGGCGTGCAGATTGCCGGGTTTGTGGTTGAGAGGGGATCTGGTGACCACGCCGGTCACCGACTGGTCGTTCACCGACAAGATTCCGACGGTCAAGATTCAGACCCACACCTGGTATCTGCTTCCTCACTCGGTAACCATCGGCTGTGTTTACTATAACGGTAACCTCTATCTGAGTTCCGTATATATGCGTCCCGAAGTGAAGTACCGATGGAACGAGAATGTGCTTCGCGATCCGCGCGTGCGCCTGAAGATCGGAAATCAATTGTATGACCGCACCCTGACCTACGTCACCGATCCGGCCGAAAAAACAGCCGTGTTGCAGGCCAAGTCGAAAAAATACTGGACCATCGAGCCGCTTTTCCACACTTTGCCGCCGAATGCGACAGCGAATGTTTTTCGCGTGCCGAATATCTAGGAGCGGATCCTGTTGCAGGCACGAAACGGGCCCACTACCCACCACTCGTTCCGCAGCCAAAATCGGCGCTGAACATCATCATTGGGTTTCGGTCATCCCCTTGCATATGTTGGGACTCAAGCACTTGTGTCCATCATCTATTCGCAGTAACATCCCGGCAATGCGATTCTCAGGAGGCCTCATATTCCGTGGTGTGCCCGTTGAACGACGGCGCTTACTTTTCGCAATGCTCGCGCCCCTATGGATCCTCCTGGGATGTGGGCGCAGGCCGGCGTCTGAACGTCAGGTTGTCGATCTCTACATTGCATCGGACGGTGACTTCATCGCATTCAAGCCGGACACTCTGACCTGTCCGACCGGTGCGCTGGTTCGCCTCACGTTCCACCATGCGGGCCGCCTCGTGACCGTGCGCCATAATTGGCTGCTGACACGCGCGGATCAACTGGAGGCGCTCAGCAAGGACTTCGCGGCCAATGACGGAGTCCTTTCGAAAGACGATCCGCGTGTCCTCGCCGCGACTCCGATGTGCGACAAGGGCGAGACAGTGATGGTACAGTTTATCGCGCCCTCGCCCGGCAACTATCCGTTTTTGTGCTCGACTCATCCGGAGGACATGCGCGGGATCTTGCATGTCACGAAGTGAGCGTTCCACACGCGAGGAGGAGAAAAAATATGAAACCTGTAAAAATTGCGGCTGTTCTCATGACGATCGGAGTTGCGCTGTTTATGGCATCCACTGTGGCGGCCCAACTGAAATCACCCGACGATGTGAAGACTGGACTCAGGCTTCTTATGCAGGTGTCCAACGATTTCAAGAGGCAGATTACCGCCAAGAACTTCCCGCGCGTACCGCGCGAGTTCAAGGAGTACAAAGAATCCGCCGAAGCCGTGCGCACAGCCATCAAGGATGAGCCCGCTGCTTTCAAAGCTAAGGCGGAAACAAAGTTGAGGGCAGCCGTTGCGGCCTTTCAGAAAGTGTCGGACATGAGCTCCAATTCGCCCGATGCCGATAAACTTATGGCCGAACACGGCAAGGCCGTGACTGCCATGAACGCGCTGTTCGAGCTATTCCCACCCGAACTCAGGCCCGATCCGAACGCGCCCGCGGGCATCCGCGCGCCGAAAAATTGATCATCGCTCGTCCAGGGATGATTGAATTTCGGGTCCTCCAGAAGCGCCTTCTGCCGGTGACAATGTTTCCCGGCAGGGCGGACGGGTAAGAAGTTCCACGCCAAGATTCCCAGTTTAGTCGTATAGTTGGCGAGGAGGAAACGCCCGCTATCTCACATGCAATTTTAGGGAGCCAGCCATGAAAACGCTATTAAACATTCTTGGAGCCATTGTGATTTGCATGGTCTTACTGCTGGTGACGCTGCGCTTCACCGGCCTGAATCCTCACGGAGATACGCCCGGTCCCGGGAGTTATCCCGGTTTATGGCTCAACGGGAATCTCATAACCACTCCGGTTGCCGACTGGTCATTCGCGGCCAGCATTCGAACCGTGAAGGTTCAGACCAACACCTGGTATCTAATTCCTCACTCGGTAACAACCTGGTGTATCGTCAACAATGGCCAGCTTTATTTGGCTACTTCCGGGGCCGCGGTCAGACAATGGCCTCGAAATGTGGCCCGTGATCCCCACGTGCGTCTGAAGATAGGCGATCAATTGTATGATCGTACTTTAGTGGTTGTCACGGATCCGGCCGAAAAAGAAGGCGTGCTCCAGGTCAGAGCAAAAAAATACTCTCAAAAGTACCCGCCAGTTGGCCAAACATTTACCGTATATCACGTGATGCCTAGCTAGTCGCTTGCTGGATTTTTGATTGCAACGTTGACGATCGGCGATATTTTAATCTTTACTTGGTTCATGTTGAGGGGGTGGGTGTACGTTATCGCTCGACCGCCCGGAGCAGTATATCCATATCGAAGGAGCGTACCGAACATGCGAAAAATTCTTTTATCTCTCATTGTTGGAATCCTGTTAGTTCCGACGATTGCAAGGCAAGTTTCCAGCCAAAATGGACCGAGCACCGATGAGGAGACCAAAAAGGATGTCCTTAAGTTCGAGGACGAGAGAAATCAAGCCATCTTGAATCGAGACACGACCGTGCTTGACCGCATGTACGCCGACGAGATCACCTGGACGATGTCAAATGGAGATTTGCTGAACAAACAGCAAGTTCTGGGTAACATCGGATCTGAAAATCAACGATTGTTTTCGATCGAGCATTCCGACAGGCGCCTTCATGTCTTCGGGAACACGGTTGTTCTGACTGCAACGAGCCATTCTTCGGAACGATACAAAGACAAAATGGTTACTGTGCCGAGAAGATTTACCAACGTATATGTCAAGCAGGATGGACACTGGAAGCTAATTGTTCACACTGTGACTCCCCTTGCGGGCCCTGGCGCATCGGGTCTTCCCGCAGCAGATCAGAAGTGATCCGAGCAAAAAATACTCTCAAGAGTATCCGCCAGTGGGCCAAACATTTGCCGTATATCACGTGATGCTTGACCAGAAGCAGTTTTGTAACTCTCTGGGCTTCCGAAAGTTAGGGATTAGTCTTCTTGCCGGTCTCTGCAAAATCGGCGCTGCAAGTCGTGATTGGCTTTCGGGCATCCCCTTGCATATGTTGACTCTAAATGGGATGGCGCATATGCTTTTCAATGTGTTCGGTTTTAGCGGGAGATCCTTGCCAAAGGTGCCCCAATGTCAGATGTAGTCATTCCTTTCCGTGCGGATGCCGCTCTTGAGCGTGGATTAGAAGGCCGGGGTGTCTCCCGCGAAGATGCGCTTTCGTTGATGGACCAAGCCCCGCTGGCGGCCTTGCTCCAGTCGGCTGCCGCCGTCCGGGACCGCTTCAAAGGCAGTTCGGTCAGTTATTCCAGAAAAGTCTTCATTCCCCTCACCCACCTGTGTCGCGACTATTGCGGCTATTGCACGTTCCGGGCTGATCCCCAATCCGGCGTGCGGCCGTACATGACTCCCTACGAAGTTCTGGCGGTAGCCGAAGCGGGCCGCCGCGCGGGATGCAAAGAGGCTTTGTTCAGCCTTGGCGACCAGCCCGAGCGAGTGTTCCCGGAAGCGAAAGAGTTTCTGCAAACGCTGGGTTTCGATACCACGCTCGAATACCTTGCGGCTATGAGTGAGCTGGTGCTTACGAAAACCGGTTTACTCCCTCATTCCAATCCCGGAGTGATGGGCGAAAAGGATCTTCGCCGCTTGCGGGAGACGAACGTCAGCGTGGGCCTGATGCTGGAGAGCGCGAGTCCCCGGCTGGGGCGTCCCGGCGGGGCGCACTGGAAAGCGCCGGACAAAGTCCCCTCGCTTCGTCTGCGCACCATCGAGACTGCGGGCCAATTGTCCATGGCCTTTACGACGGGCATTTTGATCGGGATCGGTGAGACGCCGGAGGAACGCGTGGACGCGCTGCTGGCAATCCGCGCCGTCCATGAAAAACATGGTCACGTTCAGGAAGTGATCGTCCAACCTTTTCGCGTCAAGCCGGATATTCGCATGGCTCTTGCGCCGGAGCCCTCCAACAATGATTTGCTGCGCACCATTGCAGTCGCGCGCTTGATTCTCGGCGGCAGGATGAATATTCAATCACCGCCGAATCTGCTTTCTGAGGATTATCCGGATCTGCTGAAGGCCGGCATCAACGACTGGGGTGGAATTTCTCCGGTGACAAAAGATTTCATCAATCCGGAAGCCGCGTGGCCGCAGGTCTCTACGCTGGCGGCGAAAACCGCCTCGGCGGGATTCGTCTTGCGCGAACGCTTGGCCATCTATCCTGAATTTACTTCGTGGCCTGAATTTACTTCAGGGCCGGAATTTACTTCACGGCCGGAATTCGTAAACGAGCGTCTCCAACCCTACGTTCGAAAGCTCCAAGGTGGGGATGGCTATGCTCAAGGGGAGTGTGACCAGTGCTGAAAACATTAAATCCTGAATGGAAAGAAATTCCCTGGGATCGAGCTCTCACGGCGGCAAGCCCAAACGTTGCCAACTCCCTGGAAAAAGTCCTCGCGGGGAACGATTTGGGGCTGGAAGAAGGGCTGACGCTGGCCACGGTCGAAGGAAACGACCTGGTGGCTCTGGTGAAAGTCGCGGACGAGCTTCGGCGGCGCACCGTCGGCGACCGCGTCACCTACGTGGTGAACAGGAATTTGAATTTCACCAATGTTTGCATCGTCGGCTGCGCTTTTTGCGGGTTCAGCCGGGGGCCGGATTCGCCGGATGCTTATTTTCATTCCACGGACACACTGGTTGCCAAGTCGCTCGAGGCCGTGAAGCGCGGCGCCACCGAAGTGTGCATTCAAGGCGGCCTTCCGAAAGATCTCAACGGCTACTACTACGTGGAACTTCTTCGCGCCATCAAGGCGCGCTTGCCTGAACTTCACGTGCATGCCTATTCGCCGATGGAAATTACGTACGGCGTTGAAAAGACGCGCCTGCCCCTGCGCGAGTATCTGCTCATGTTGAAAGAGGCCGGGTTGGGCAGCATTCCGGGAACGGCCGCGGAAATTCTTGACGACACTGTGCGCAAGTCCCTGAGTCCTAATAAATTGAAAGTGCGGCAGTGGATTGAGGTGATTCGTACGGCGCATAGCCTCGGCATCCCCACGACCTCCACGATGATGTACGGCCACACCGAGCTTCCCGAGCATTGGGTGAAGCATCTGCTGCTATTGCGCGAAATTCAAAAGGAAACTCGCGGATTTACTGAATTTGTTCCGCTGGGATTCATCCATTCCCAAACCAGGCTTTTCCAGAGCGGAGGCGCCCGCGCGGGACGTTCGGAGCACGAGGATTTGATCGTTCATGCTCTCGCCCGCGTGCTTCTGCACGGCTACATCCCCAACATACAAGTCTCCTGGGTCAAACTTGGTTTTGAGCAATCCTTGGCGTGCCTGGAAGCGGGAGGGAACGATTTCGGCGGCACATTGATGGAGGAGAGCATCTCGAAGACGGCGGGAGCTAATTTCGGCGAGTATGTTTCTCCCGGCGAATTTCGCGCCCTGATCCGAACCATTGGACGGATCCCGGTCGAGCGCTCCACGACGTATGGAATTCGCAAGATTTTTGACCATCCGGACACAGAAGAGCGCCTGCCACTTGAACGAATGCCAATCGTCGCCGCCGCAACAAACCACACGCCGGTGACAGCGGACGGCTACTAACTGAAATTGTGGCGTTCACAAGCGAGCGGGCGCCCCGAACCTTTTGCTCCACTGGGAATTCGCGATACATCCATAGTAACTTATGCAATGAAATGGTAGGCCCGTGCGAACTCGGTTGTCCTGAGTCCACGATCTGAACCGCAAACCTCGGGTGTGTTAGGCGGCATCGAACAATAGTTCGCGCTAACCGCGAATCACGGGTAGCCCGCAACGATTGGCGTCCCATGCTTCCATTCCAGAGCCAAAGCGGCGTGATCGCGGTTCGGCATTTTCACCTTTGGCAGGCTCTGGGCGTCCAACACCTGGTCTTCCGGGATGACGCCGTTCTTGAATAGAAGAAACGCCACCAGGGCGTAGACCTCGTCCGGCTTTAGCGTCCCCTCCTGGTTGAGCGGCATGGCACGGTTGATGTAATCCCACATGGTCGTGGCGTACTGTGCGTGGATCGCCATCGCATTGGAATCGTTCACGCAAGGCACGAGACACGGATAGCGGGACTTCGTCTTGCCATCGCTCTTGATCAGAGTGGGAGCCGGGCCGTTTGAACCCGTGCCCCCATGACACACAACACACTGTTTCACACGGAAAAGCTTTGCGCCTTCCGCGGCGGTTCCATGACCCGGCGGGAGCTCTTTCCCATCCGGACCAATCGAGATGTCCCACTTATGGATCTCTTCCGCAGTGGGGGTTCGCCCCACGTGGTAGGTGGGAGATTGCGCCTTCGCCAACTGGGCCAGGCTCAAGACCACGACGAGCAAAAAAAGTTTACGCCAATCCATTGTGAACGCTCCCATCGCCGGCTATCCTCCAAGGAAACACCGAATTGTCCGCCCCGGGTACGCGGAAATCGCTATTGTCGGGCTGATTCCAATAGTTCGCGGCTTCCACGCGAGTCGGCTGCCGTGTGCCCGTTTCGTCCGTGCAGCGCGACAGGATCAAGCATTCCTTGCCATCCCACGTCCAGGGGAAAGCAAACCGTACATGCGCCATGGGATAGGACGGCGTACGAAGTTCCGCCGATTTCCAAATTTGGCCGCCGTCGGTCGAGACTTCCACGTTGCGAATCGCCGACGAGCCCGACCAGGCCAGTCCGGTGATTTCGTAAAATCCGGGGCCCGGCAGCTTCTGCTCCCCGGAAGGGAATGTGATCACCGATTTCGGACCGATCACGCGGGTGAGAGAGGCGACCCGGGCATCGGGAACAATATGTCCGTAATCGTTGTAGGTCATATAGTCCTTCTCAACGACCTTGATTCGCCGCAAATATTTGACGTTGTGCATTCCCTCAAACCCGGGAACCAGCAGCCGGATCGGAAATCCCTGATGAGGACGCAACGCCTCGCCATTTTGGCCATACGCCACCAAACAATCGTCCATGGCTTTTGCGAAAGGAATGCTCGTCGCGCCTTTTACCGACTCCGCCCCTTCGGCCACGATAAAAGCGGCGCCGCTTTGCACGCCGGCCTCCTTCAGCAACACGGATAGAGGCACGCCAGTCCACTCCGAGCAACTGGTCAAGCCGTGCGAATCCTGCACGGTTTTGTGCGTGGATTTCGCGCGATTTCCGAGGCACTCCAGAAAATGCGTGCGGGTTACAAAAGGGAAACGCTTCAGTTCGTCCACCGTGAAAATCAGCGGCCGGTCCACCATCCCGTGGATCATCAGCCGGTGTTCCGCGGGATCGATGTTCGGAACATAGGAGCCGCGGTGAGTGGACACATAATGCAGCGACGACGGAGTGATGATTCCGACGGAATCCTGGAGAGGCGACAGCACATGAAACGTCATCCCAAATTCGTCCGGGGACATTCTCTCCATCACGGAAATTCGCTTTGATTTCACGAAGGGCGAGCGTTGGCCATAGGCGATCAGCGCCGGGAGGTCTGGAGCTTCCATCTCAGGCATCGAACTCTGCCCGCTCACAGGCCGTACTGCCGCGGCGGCCGCAGCGGCCGCACCGACGAACGTGACGCTTTTCTTTAGAAATTTTCTGCGATCCGATGATTTGGATTCCATGGGCGCTCCTTCACGAATGAAGTTTCCGAAAACTGCTGTCTTGGCCTGATTGGCGATTCGGATTATACATCCGTTCGGATTCCAACTGAAATCTTCATTAAAGGAAGCCATCGAAATGATATGGTAGGCTCTTGCGGACTCGAACCGCAGACCTCTACCGTACAACCCACCAGTAAAAAAGATAACAACACAGATTGCTCCGAACATCCGCTGTACAATCGTTCCACCAGTCTCACAGGTAAGAATCACAGGTAGGGAATGCCGGTAGCGCACACACTCTCCCGCACCCGCTTCTAAGAAATCTAGCATCAGGCTTATTGAGGTTTGATCCCGGCGGCTTTGAAGATACGCGCCGCACTCGCGCTTTCGCTCACGACAAAACGCGCAAACTCCGGCTGGGTCATGTTCATCGGATCAGCACCGTGCTTCGCAAGTGAGTCGCGAAGATCCGCCGTAGCCATTACGCGCTCGATGTCCTGAGATAGTTTCTCGACCACTGCGGTGGGTGTGCCAGCAGGTACCCACACTCCGTACCAAATCGGGTAGTCGAAACCCGGGACACCAGCCTCCGCGATCGCCGGGACCTCCGGCAATAAGCGCGAGCGCTTCTTGGTGCTCACGCCAATCGCCAAAAGCCTGCCTGCGCGGATATGGTCCAGAGCGAGTGGGATGGGTGCGATAAGGTAGTCAATGCGCCCCGCAACCACGTTGGCGATCACGTCGGCGATGGCATCGCCTGGGCCGGGGGGCACGTGGACTGCCCTAATTCCTGCCTCTAGATTGAATTTCTCGATGCCTACATAGTTTCCGCTGCCCACGCCAGCGGAACTAAACCTCAGCCCACCGGGTTTCGCCTTGGCCCTGGCAATGAGCTCCCCAACGGTAGTGATACCGGAGGACTTGCTTGTGACAAGTACGTATGGCTGGCTAGTTAGCGGAGCCACTGGGATGAAATCCTTCAACGGATCATAGGGCAGGTTCTTCATGAACGCGGCGCTGTATGCCAGACCGCTGCTGTCCACGAGCAATGTGTAACCGTCGGCGGATGACTTCGCGACAAGGGCGGGAGCCACCGTGCTTCCTTTGCCGGGGTGGTTTTCAACCGTCACGGTTTGGCCCCACAGCTCAGAGAGCCTCGGGCCGACAGCACGAGCAATAGTATCGACCCCGCCGCCAGCGCCGAACGGCTCGATCATGCGCAGTGGCTTGGTTGGATAGTCTTGTGCAAACAAAACGGTGCACGTGATTAAAAACAAGAGCAGCAACCGGATTTTCATGTGCCCGTTGCCTCGTGAATACCTCACAGTCATCAATGCACCGCGCACCCGTCTAGTCTGACGGACAAGCTAGCATATGAGGCACAGGTGGCACACCACTTTTCACCGCGTGAATGGTAGGCCGACTGCGGACTCTTCCATTCTGAGCGCGAAGCTAAGATTTGAATTCCCTTTGCCCGCGATCAGATTAAATTCACAGCAGCCGAATAGCCCGATTACAGGTGAAGTTTCTGCAGGATTCCGAAGAAAACTCTCTAAAACATTGAAAAGAATGGTAGGCCCGTGCGGACTCGCTCGCCCCGAGGAACCACGGACCGAACGAGTTCGTTTCTAATTTCCGCCTTTCAGATTGATCTCCGCCGTGTCGCCTTTCACCTCCACTTTTGTTCCAAAGGGTCGCGAGGAGTCCGCCATCCGCTCAAGGATATAACGTGCTTGTTCGCCCGTCACCAGCTTTGGCAAGCCGCGAGTTTGGAGGTAGAGATTATTCGCGTACGGGTCCTGTGTATCGGCCTGTCCCTGGCCGATCTTATTCATCACGATGGGCTGGAATGTGATCGATTGCAGATTCTTGCCCTGGAACTCGACATGCGCGACCACGCTTTCCCAGATGATGGGCTCGTCAAGAGACACGATAGTCGGTGGCAGGTTAAAAATAAAATTGCCCAGATCGTAAAAGATCGGCCGGTTGCGATAGATCTCCACGCCGTGAATTAGAGGCGCACCATGCATCACGATGATGTCCGCGCCGGCGTCGATTTCTTCGTGCGTCCATCGCTTGAGCCAATCGGCTGGCGCCAGCCGCTCCGGCAATTCTTCCTCGAACATTGGTGTGAAGGGTCTGTTCAGAAAGACGTGGTTGTGCTCGTACACAACGACGAGGTCGGCGTGCCGGCGCGCCTCCCGGATGCTCTGCAGGATGCGCTGTTTGTCCTGCGCGTTCGGCTCATTCCCCGGTTGCGCAGGAAGCATCTTCGTGGATTCGTTCGGCTGGCCCCCGGCTTCAATGCGCAGCTCATTTACGCCCGGCCGAGTGTCCGTGGCCGATCCTGCTTCGGCAATCAAGCCCGAGGCCATCGCTACGAGTGCAATTGTCCCCTTCGGGGTGTGGAGATAACCCGGCGCGGTGGCTTCCTCCAGTGTATTCCCAGTCCCGGCATGTGCCAGGTTGCGGCTCTTCACCTCACGTAGGGTATTCTGAATCCCCGTGACCTTCAGATCAAACGCGTGATTGTTGGACAGTGATACCAGATTGAAGCCTAAGGCCTGCAGCGCATCGAGTGCCTCCGGCGGGGAGAGAAACCCCCGGCCCTGCGTGGCTGACTCACCTTTTTCTGCGACCGTCGCCTCAAAATTCGTAAATATCACGTCGCCCTTCAGTAATTGCGATATCGTCGTGACCGCAGTAGGCATGTGAACACGGATATCCGAACGAATCATCGATTGTCCGGTTAACGTGATGCTCAGCACAGAGGACTGTGGCCGTACCGCAACCCCGAAGGCGAAGACAACGGCCAGGCAGCTTGCTACCAGCGCGAGCCGGCCATACTTGAATTTTAATTTTCGTTCCATCGGCGCTCTCCTCCAAGCTGCGATACTAGAACAAACTGGCAGTTTCAGAAAATCGTCTGCAGGCCGGAAAGTTACCTCAAGCGCAATGCAAACACAAGGAGACGGAATCGAAAAGAATCGGCAATCCATCACCAAAATAAAAGTTTCAGCGGTACGGAGAGCGGTACGGAATGCTTAAAAACAGGGTGGAAAAAAGCTGGTTAAGCCCATCTAAACGAAAATGACAAATTCTTGCGGTTTTCGAATCAAAACCAAGACTCGAAAAGCTACATTCCGATAAGACCTGCGAGCTCAACTGGTCGATGCAACACCATAGAATCAGTTGATCCGACAATACCTTCCTTCGATAATCGATCTGCACGGCAGTACTCAAACAGAACCTAAACAGGGCAGCGTTCTGTTTGAATCAACGCTCGCGAACGACTTTAGCTTCGTAGACTCCTGCACGTGGACTTTGAGCAAGTGTTGCGTCGACCCATTGAGACCGCCCGACTTATCAGGATTTGGCCTCTATTATCGGGGAGCTATCAATTGTGTTACGAAATTTATCGAGAGATGCCAAGTCAATTGGTTGTCTGCTGGAGACTTGCATCTGAGCCGATAAGTAATTGTGTCTCAGTTGAGGTACTCAAAGACAACGACACCCGCAATCACATCATTCCTGCGCGAGGGCTGCCTCTTATCTCAATGTTCGATGCCCTACAGAATGGATTGATGTACGGAAATATTGTGATTCCCGACACCATATTTCTGGGGTAGGCTCTTGCCTCGACCGATGGCACCGAGGCCATATCTGCTACGTGTCTACGTCGTACCATCCCAGTAGATCGGAGGATTATTTTGGCACAAAGAGACTTGCAACCCGCGCAGTCTGGTGAACGAACCAATACGGATGGGAAGCCTATAAGCAACAAGATTCTCTTGGCCCTTCCAGATAGTGAATATCTCTCCGTCCGCCCACACTTGGAATTCGTCGAGTTGCCACCTCACCGCGTCCTTTATGAGCCGAACGAAAGTCTACATTTCATGTATTTCCCGAACGGAGGCTTACTCTCTATTGTCGTCGTGATGGAAAGTGGAGAGACAGTTGAATGTGGCATCGTGGGGAAAGAAGGATTTGCGGGGATACCATCGGCGGTCGGTTTGAGGAGGAACCCGTTTCGCGAGGTCGTACAAATCGCNNCGACTGCACCGCGCGGAGCAGCGTCTTGCGCGGTGGCTATTGATGACTCAGGATCGAGTGGATTCTGGGGCGTTGTCGATCACCCATGATTACCTCGCAACGATGCTCGGGACAGACCGGCCGACCATTAGCTTGGCAGCCGGAATTCTGCAGGACAAGAAGATGATCGAGTACCCTCGTGGGGCAGTGAAGATCCTGAACCGCACAAAACTAGAACGCTCCGCATGCGAGTGCTATGGAATTATCCAGCAGCTTAACGGAGAGCTCGGATTGAAATAGCATACCGGGTCTCTGTTCGATGCCCCACAGACAGAAACCTTCCCACACGTGTACGCTACCGCTTTATTGGATTCGGCGCTTATTTGGTCAAGTGGGGCAGCCGGATCGAACGGACGAATGGTCTGGGATTCTGGCACGAGTCTCCCGGATAGGTGTGAAGCGAAAATGCCAGATGAAGAGTGGTTCAAAACACTTAAAGACGGCAGAAAAGTGAAATTCATCTACCAAGAACTGATGGAAGACGCGGCGTTTATCACCGCGCAGCTTGCAGGCAATGAAGTCGTCTATTCGGTCCTATTGACCAAAGCAAGAAACCCGCTTAGTCACGAAGATGTTGAAAGTCATTTCAAGGGCGAGCTTTCGAAGAGGTAGGTCCACTCAACGGAGGGCATTATGAAAGCAATCGCGAATTCAAGCAAGGTACGACCCAAGAAAAAAAACACCTTCAATGCTCAAGCTTTTCTAGATTCAGCAGGCTTGGCGAGAAAAGTTGTGAAATATCAAAAATCAGAGAAGATCTACACTCAGGGTGAATCTACTGAGAATGTCCTGTACATCCAAGAAGGCGGGATAAAGCTGTCCGTTGTCAACGAGGTCGGCAAAGAGGCAGTCGTGTCTATTCTAAGACCCGGTGACTTTTTTGGTGAAGGGGGCATGGCAGGTCAGCTTGTTCGTAGTGGGACGGCGACCGCGATCATATCGACGACTTTACTTGTTATTGAAAAAAAAGAGATGATTCGCGTGCTGCACGCTGAACATGCGTTCTCTGACCGCTTCTTGGCTTATATGCTTACGCGGAACATTCGAATCGAGCAGGANNGAGAAACGGCTGGCCCGCACTCTTCTGTTGCTCGCTCAATATGGCAAGCAACGCCAGCCTCAAACAATGCTACCCAAAATATCGCAAGAGACTTTGGCGGAAATGATCGGGACAACGCGCTCCCGGGTCAATTTTTTTATGAACAAATTCAAGAAACTGGGCTTCATTAGGTACAATGGCGGTCTCCACATCAACTCTTCTCTGCTGAGTGTTGTTCTCCACGAGTGACCACCGACTCACGCGATGCCGATGATGTTCCCGAAGCCGCGTGTGATGCCGGTCGGTCCGTTCTTATCAGATAGAGCTTTGTACTTTTCGCAGGCGAAAAGCTTCATCGCGCCGGTGGAACTAGCCCAGATTCAGAATCGACTCTTCTCGTAGTGTGGCTGTGAGGCTAAAATAGGCGAATCAAGCACGAATATGAAAGCAGCAGGCTGCCGTGACTCACAACACCATCACAATCTCGCCGGGTTCGCGCTTTCGAGCCGCCATGATCCTGGCGATCATTGCGGATGCACTCCAAATCGTCGTTTTCCCCTTATTCGTCGGGGGTGCTGCATCGCCTGCTGATGACATACTCGATTTCGGTATTGGAGCCGTGCTGGTTTACCTTCTTGGCTGGCACTGGGAATTTCTGCCATCGTTTTTTGCCAAGCTCGTGCCCGGAGTCGATTTAGTTCCTTTCTGGACGATGGCGGTTGCAAACGTATATCGGAAATCGAAGCGGATCGCGGTCACCACAGAAGAAAGTCGTGAGGAGCACCCGACGCTGAGAGACCCACGGAGTCCGTAAGCCGTGAATTGCCAGTGATCCTTGATCCAGATGGCTACGACCTGTGGCTTGATCCGGGAGTGAGGGATCTGAGTGCGGCGCCCGAACGGTTGAAGCCCTGCGATGCCCGGTTGATGCGGTGCTATCCGATAAGCACTCGGATCAACCACGTCGTTCCTCTAGTGGATGCAGTTCCAGCAGGCTGCCTTCTATTTGCCCATCATCAGAATTGAAAACGAACCCGGCACCATGGGATTGCGGTGAGTTCGCCCTACGCCCCAGTTTCCGCGAGCTGCGGGACAACGTCGGCTAGAAATCTGATTTGTTGTATGGCTTGCGCCAAAGTCCCGCAAACCTAGCAATCGGCGATGCCACTGATCCGGATCGCAGCTTGCTTCGGGTCTCCGGCATAATTCCAAAGACCGATCACAATTTTTAGATCCGGGTATTGCGCGCGCAATCCTTGGTATAACCTCCGCGCATGGGCCACCGCAAACGACGGGAACGCGAAAAGTCACACGATGTCCGGCTTTTCGTCCGATACGGACCTGACCTACCCTTAGTTGTCCCACATTTCCTCGTCCGATGTGATGTCTTTGCTAGGAGTGTGTCCGAATAATAGCGTTCGCCGTCATATGTTGTGGCCAAGCTGGCGATGACTGCAACGGGTTGTATTCGTTGCATGCAATTTTGGAATACTCGGACACGCTCCTAGTCTTTAATCAGGATGGCTGTGACGCCAGGTCCAGTAATCCGACTGCTCCTTCTTGCTTGACCTTGTGAATGTGTGAGGCTTCTTCTTGTTTTCCGTAAGGTACACCCCCCAGGCCTTATTTTCGTTGTCATCCCAGTTGTGGTAGTCCTTGTGGTCCTTATCGTAGACTCGGACCTGAGTGCTGGGCCCTTGGGGCCCGGGAGCAGCCATAATTGAAACCGGTGCCACAAGGGCGGCGGCGAGAAGTAGCGAAGCAATGTAACCATGTGCGCTGTGCATATTGTTGTAGTCCTCCAAATTCGAAATTTCCGCGTTCGGAATCGCGGCAGAAATCACTATGCATCCTGGGCTGGTTGATTTCTGTCCCATAAAGCACACTCGCATCGGATAGGGCTGAAGAGGCGCTGCTCGTAGAAGGGTCGTTCGCACGCGGCACATTTTTGGCGGATCGTCGCCTATTCGGAAGTTACCTTCGGCCCTGATTTGTCCGGCGGAAGTCTCGGACGCCACCTTCTGATTCCAAGACAGGGCTCTTCGATCTTCTGAGGTTACAACTTGTGCGAGGTGAGGAGCCGAGCGCGGACCGTCCCGCACCCGACCCCGAGCGTTGCGGCGATCTATGGACACAAGCTACTGGTCGCATGCAAATCCAGCCGCAGTAATATTTATATAATGTCTGCGACGATCAAGACGATGACAACGATCAAGAGGAATCCTAGTCCGCCACTCGGATAGTATCCCCAATGCGCACTATACGGCCAACTGGGCAACGCACCCAAAAGGAAAAGCACTAACAGAATGATCACAATTGTTCGCAGCATGGTTTTCCCCTTTTCCGCAGAATTTAGCCGGAATTCCCGATTTGGACTTCTGGTTCGCACATCGTACGCTTCCCCTGCACTCGACGCAAGGAAATTGCCACCAAGGCAGGCCCCAAACCCATTAGATGCGAGCCCATAGGCCTCACTCTGACGATGTCGCCTTTTGGTTTTTAACCTGCAGCTCATTCACTACCTGCTGCACATTTGGAACTGCTGCTGCGACCTTCTCGACCTGAGCGCGCCCAGCCTGAGAATTAACCTCGCCGCTCAATGTCACGACGCCATTCTTTACGTCGTATTTAATACCCTTGTTGAGCCTGTGCTGGATGAGAGCAGCGTCCAGATTTTTCTCGATACCCTTGTCCAGATCCGAATTGACTGTCTTAGCTTTACTTTCGGCAGCTGGCGGAATCACCCCAATCTGGTTTGACACAGCTTGTCCGCCCGCAATGGACTTGGCAATGGATTCAGCGTGTGACTTGTCACCGTCAGATGGAACGTGTCCGCCAAGGGTAACGACGCCTTTATCCCGATCCTGGCTTACCGAAACAGCCTGGAGACCGGCCTGGTC
>PLUM01000081.1 GCA_003165465.1 Acidobacteriota bacterium | reverse complement strand
GCGCCATTTCGTGCTCTCGCAAATCTGCCACGATAAGTTTCTGGCCGTGAAGTTTGTGAGCGCGTTTCACGCGCGTGGCGAGCACAGGATGGCTTTCCGCCGTGTTGCTGCCAACGATCAATACCAGGCTCGCGTTTTCGATGTCGTGAATGGAGCCGGAATCGCCGCCGTATCCAACGGTGCGAAACAAACCCATCGTGGCGGGCGCCTGGCAATAGCGGGAGCAGTTATCGATGTTATTTGTGCCGACGACGGCGCGCGCCAGTTTCTGCATCAGGTAGCTTTCCTCATTGGTGCACTTCGAGGAAGAGATGAAGGCGAGCGAGTCCGGGCCGTGCTGCGCCTTGATCTCGGTTAATTTTCGCGCCACCAGATCGAGAGCCTCGTCCCAACTGGCTTCGCGGAACTTGTCGCCTTCTCGAATCAGTGGTTTGGTCAAGCGGTCCGGATCGTTAACGTAGTCCCATCCAAACTTTCCTTTGATGCAAGTAGAGATTCCATTCGCGGGACCCTCCGACGGTTCGACTTTCAGGATGTGGCGGTCCTTAGTCCAGATATTGAAGCTGCAACCAACTCCGCAGTACGTGCACACAGTCTTGGTGCGGCGGATGCGCGACTCGCGCATGGCCGATTCGATCTCGGATACGCGCAGGATTGAACCGTATCCAGTCTCCGGCTCGACGCCCTTCACGACGTCAATCATGGAATTCAGCGCCCGCTTGGAAATGCCCGTGAGGAATCCGGCGTGCCCGAGCATGGACTTTTCCATGAGCGCATTGCACGGACAGACCGTCACGCAATGGCCGCACGAGACACAGCTGGACTCTCCGATGGTCGAACCGCCGTCCCACAAAACGCGCGGATGCGGGTCGTCCCAATTGATGGAAAGCGTCTCGTTCACTTCGACGTTCTGACAAGCTTCCACACAGCGGCCGCACAGAACGCATTGGTCGGGATCGTAACGGTAGAAGGGATTTGTATTGTCAATTTCGTACGGCTTGGTCTGGAATGGGATGCGCTGGTGCTCAATGGCCATCAGCTTCGTGGTGTTGTGTACCGTGCAATTCCCATTATTGTTGTCGCACACGGTGCAGTAAAGCATGTGGTCGCTGAGGATCCGGTCGAACGCCTCCTGACGTGCCGCATGGGCCTTTGGTGAGATCGTCGAGATATTCATTCCATCGGAGACGGCGGTCGCACAAGCGCGGACCAACTGGCCGTTGATTTCGACCAGACAGGTGTCGCAGGTTTGCACTGGACCGAGCTGAGGGTGGTAACACACTTGGGGCAGCTTCAGGTCCACACGGTTGATCAGGTTGACTAGCAGTTCGTCCTGGCGTGCCGCATGGCTCAAGCCGTCAATGACCACACTTATTTCCGGCGACTTTTCAGACGGTGACTTTTTGTTTCGCTTCCCGTTTCCGATCGTCGAACTCTGCATGGTGGCCCACTCTCCCATTCCCTCAGAGGAGAAAAGCATCTTGCATTCCATTCGCCTCTTTATCGCGACGCTCCGTTATGTGCCGAAGAATGAGGCGTTTATCTGAATAGAATTGTTTGGTATTACCCATTCGGACTACTAGTACACAGCACTTTGCGCCGACATGCTGGCAGGTGTCAATATGTGGCCACCCAGCCCAAGCGCCTGCGCAAAGATAGTCGCCGCAACACCATGACCTCGCGACGAACGCGACATTTTGGATTAGCGATTTAACCCTGTTGTAATGGGAGCTCCAACAATGCAGTGTGCGACAGTGCGAGGAACTTACGAACTGCCAATCAGGACGCCCATGATGAATACAAGACTTCCGCCGAACGCGACTTGGATTGCCGCCGTAACAATGGGTGTATCCATGTAGCGGTGTCGCACCCAGGTAATCACGCCTAACTCTGCGAGGACCACGACGAATGCGGTCATGAATGCCACGCGGAAATTTGGAATCAGAAATGGCAGCGTGTGCCCGATGCCGCCCAGAGTAGTCATTGCACCGCAGATCAGTCCCCGTAACCACGGATGCCCACGGCCGGTGAGGCTTCCGTCATCGGATAACGCCTCGGCGAATCCCATACTGATTCCGGCACCGAGCGAGGCCGCCAGGCCAACCAGAAACGCGTACCACGTATTTCGACTCGCCATCGCCGCGGCAAAAACAGGCGCAAGAGTCGAAACCGATCCATCCATCAGACCGGCAAGCCCTGGCTGCACGATCTGCAGAACGAACAGGCGCCGGCGCGCTCGGTCCTCGTTCTCTCGGATTTCTGGAGTCAGGTTCTGCTCGGTAAGTTCCTGGGCGCGATTTTCATGCACACGTTCTTCTTCGGCCAAGTCATCGAGCAACTGCCGAACTTCCACGTCCTTCGCTCGCCTGGCGGCTCGCTCATAAAAGCGGCGTGTCTCGACTTCAATCGCGCTGGCTTGTTTGCGAACCGCGTCCAGGCCAAGCGGGCGCACCAACCATACGGGCGTGCGCTGCACGAAGCCCCTCACATCTTGTCGCCTAATAAGAGGAATGTGATTCCCGAATTGCTTTTGGTACAAAGCAAGAAGTCTCTGCCGATGGCCTGTTTCATCAGCCCGCATCGCATTAAATATTGCCGCGGAGGCTGGGAAATTTTCCCTGAGTCCTTCGGCAAAATCGGCGTAGACTCGTTCGTCTTCTTCCTCGAGCGAGATCGCAAGCGCCAGGATTTCTTGCTCAGACAAGCTGTCGAATTTCTTCATGGCAGTCCCTATCGTGGCAAATCAGAATTCACGCCGCCTGATCTGGCACTGCTAACAAGTTTGCCCCAGCACTCGGGTCTCGCCGGCAGGGTCGAGCGATCCCATCCGCCGCCGAGGGCCTGAATCAGTAGAACCGTGTTGGCCATCCTTCGGCCCAAGATATTGACCGCAGTCACCTCGTCCGCAAGAGCGGCACTTTGCGCGATGGTCACCTCCAGATAACTGGTAACTCCTCCTGAATAGCGCGTGTTCGAAAGGTCCAGCGAACTCTGCGCTGCCATCACTGCTTCATCCTGCACCTTGGCTTCAATCTCCAGGATTCGCAAAGCAGCCAGATTGTCTTCCACTTGCTGGAATCCTGTGAGCACACTTTCCCGATAGGCAGCGACTTGAACTTCGTAGGCTGCACGTGCCTGATCCGTGAGCGCGCGGCGTCTTCCCACGTCGAAAATCGTTCCCATGGCTGAGGCTCCGAAAGACCATAGCCCGCTTGGTCCGTTGAGCAGGGTCGTGATGCTGGAGCTTTCAAATCCTCCGCCGCCGGTCAGGCTGATGACAGGAAAGTAGGCCGATTGCGCAACTCCGATCTGGGCATTGGCAGACGCCACGCGCCGTTCTGCGGCCGCGATGTCCGGTCGTCTTTCCAGCAACTCCGAAGGCACGCTGACAGGAATGGCCGGGGGCGGGGCGGTGAGAGGAAGCGGCGGAAGACTAAACTCAGCTGGAGGTTTCCCAATCAGAATCGCAACCGCGTGCTCGTACTGCGCCCGCAGCACGCCTACGTCAATGGCCAACGCACGGGTGGTTTCCAGTTGAGTCTTCGCCTGCTGGACTTCCACTTCCGAGGCTAATCCGCCCTCATAACGACTTTGGTTCAATTCCAGAGCATCCTCATACTGTTTGACTGTGGAGTTTAGAAGCTGTTCCTGGGCGTCCAGACTGCGCGCCTGAAAATAATCAATCGCCAAATCGGCGTGCAAGCTGAGATTAACCGTCGCCAGGTCTGCGGCACTGGCTTGCGCCTGTTCTCGAGAAGACTCCACTGTGCGGCGAACTCGGCCCCATACATCGGCCTGATAGGAGAAGTCGAATGGCAACACGAAATCGTTGTAGGTGGTGCCGGCAGATCTGGAACCCGGGGGCGGGGCGTTGCCAGACACATTCGTCCGAGAAGCCGAAGCCCCTGCTGTAACGGTTGGGTAGTAATCGGCCCGATTGTAGCGAAGAGCAGCTCTGGCCTGTTGATACTGCGCCTCCGCTTCTTTCAGGTTCTGATTCGAGACATTGACCTGAAGCTCGAGCGCATCTAACTGCGAATCCTTGAATATCGTCCACCAGTTCCCGCCAAGATTTTGGTCATTGGGTTTGGCAGGCTCCCAATCACCAGCTTCTTTATAAGCAGTTGGAATTTCGACCGCGGGAGTCCGGTATTTCGGCCCGAGCGCGCACCCGCCAGAAAAGAGCACTGCGACTGCAAGAAGTGCATCGACGCAAAGTATTTTCACCGTTTGCTTGGCGAAAATAATGTCTTGAGCGCTCATTTGGAATCTCCCGGCAAAGTTGCCCGAACAATTTGAACTTGCTCTCCCGAAATAATCGAGTCGGGCGGATTAATGATGACTTGATCGCTGCCCTTGAGACCGGCGACGATTTCGATCTGGTCCCCGAGATCGTGGCCCGGAGTCACGGCTGTAAGCGCGGCTTTCCCGTCTTTGACAACGCCCACCTGTAAACCTTCCGAGCGGAATATCAGCGTATTGACTGGAAGCAGGAACGTGGAGGCCGGCGTTGGTACCTTCAGGTGAACCTCCGCGTAAGAGCCAGTGAGCAGAGTTCCCGAAGGATTATTCACATCGATTTCGACCAGCAACGTGCGGGTGGTCACATCGATGGCCTGGGCCGTGCGGACCAGCTTCCCTTGAAATAGACGCCCGGGAAATTCCACGAGACTCAGATCGGCGGTCATTCCGACCTTGACTCCCTGCGAATATTCTTCGGGGACGTTTACGTAGACGCGCAAAGTGCCGGGTTGCGCGATGTGAAAGAGATCGGTTTTTACCCCGCTACTGCTCCCGGAGTTAATCAGATCGCCGATATCCGTGTTGCGTGCGGTGACGACCCCATCGAAGGGAGCGTAAATCTTTTCAAAAGATTGCAGTGCCTGAAGCTGTTTGACGTTCGCCTGACCCGCTTCGACGATGGCCAGGTTGGCATTGTAGGACCCAACAGCGTTGTCCACGTCTTGCTGGGCAACGGCTTTTGTCTTGAGCAACCCCTCATAGCGATTCTTCGTAATCTCGGATAGCGCCAGGTTGGCCTTCGCAGTGTTGAGGTTGCTGAACGATTGCTCCAGCTGCTGGTCGACTTCCGGAGTCTCGATCACCGCAAGCAGTTGGCCCTTCTTGACGTGAGCTCCAATGTCGGCAAACCACTGTTTCAAATATCCGTTTGTCCGCGAATAGATAGGTGAATTAATGAAGGGTTCCGCATTTCCGGGAAGGATGATCTCCTGGGCAGCAGCAGTTTGTTTTGGCGAAACAACGGACACCGGAGTGACAGCCATTTGCGATGTCTCAGTGCTCAATATCTTGCCTGTTCGAATGCGCGACCGGATCCCCGATGCCAAGAGTGCCGCGGTCACGATCAGCGCAATCGCCAGAATCGCCCAGCGCCTGTGCTTAGCTGTTCTTGCCCCTGCGTCAGTCGACGGGACTGCCCCTTCGTAATTCCTTGTTTCAACTTCAATTTGATTCGACATGGTAGCTCCCATCTAAAAAATACCGCTCAACTTTGACTGCCGTTATTGGCCGCGTGCAGGCGTGAACCTCGCAGGAGGCTGAAAAAAGCCGGGACAAACAAAAGCGTTGAAACTGTCGCGAAAATGAGTCCGCCAATGACGGCCCGGCCGAGAGGAGCGTTCTGTTCACCGCCGTCTCCCAGGCCCAGAGCCATTGGCACCATACCGATGATCATGGCCAAGGCGGTCATCAGCACGGGCCGAAAACGCGTGAAGCCCGCATCCAGTGCGGCGCTGAGGGAGTCGGTTCCCTCCGCCATTTTTTCCGTAGCAAAACTGACAACCAGAATGCTGTTTGAGGTTGCGACGCCCATACACATGATCGCTCCCATAAGCGCGGGAACGCTCAGATTCGTGTGCGTTATAAACAAGAACCAGGCAATCCCCGCGAGCGCTGCCGGCAGCGCGGAAATCATGATGAAAGGGTCCAGCCAGGATTGGAAGTTGACGACAATAAGCAGGTATACGAGCACGATCGAGAATGCCAACCCGCTAAGAAGGCCAATGTAGGACGCCTGCATCGTCTGAACCTGCCCACGAACGACGGCGTGAGAGCCGCGAGGCAACTGTTTCCGGGTGGCATCAATGATCTTGTTTATGTCGCTCGCCACGCCACCCAGGTCGCGTCCGGTAACCGCGCCAAAAATGTCCACGACCGGCGCGATGTTGTAATGAGAAACCACCGCCATGCCTGCTCCCGCGTTGCATGGAGACCAAGCTGGCCATAATGGATGGCGGAGCCGCCGGGTCCGTACCGGTGACCGGAATGTTTTGTATGTCCTGCAACGTGTCCGCGCGGTATTGGGGTGTCTGCGTGGCGATCTGGTAGCTGACATGGTCTTGGGGGTCCACCCAAAACGAAGGCGAAGTCTGGAAGCTGCCGCTAAGCGAAACCAGGAGATTTTGCGCAATGTCGTGGGCGCTGAAGCCAAGTTCCTCCGCTTTTGTGCGCTCGACTCGGAAGCGCAGGTAGGGCTCATCGAAGGGTTACTGAATCCGCAGATCGGCCGTCCCGGAGACGGCCTTCATCTTTTCGAGCAGCGTGTCTGCATACATCCGGTTCCCGGCCAAATCGTTTCCTACAACCTGAACGTCAATGGGGGCCGGCAAGCCGAAATTCAAAATCTGGCCGACCATGTCGGCCGGCAAGAAAGCGAAGCTCACGCCTGGAAACTGTTTTGGGAGGGTCAAGCGAAGCTGGTGAATGTAATCGTCCGTCGGATGATGGTTGGCGGAGAGAGTGACGAGAATGTCAGCATCCGAAGACCCCACGGGGGCCGAATTGCTGTACGAGAGATTGATCCCGCTGTAGGGCAGGCCGATGTTGTCGATGACACTCTGCACTTCCGTTGCTGAAATCTGGTGTCGAATCAACTGCTCCACCTGATCGCATAGATTGGCGGTCTCTTCAATGCGCATGCCCGTGGGAGCCCGCAGATGAAGTTTGAAAGTGCCGCTGTCCACGTTCGGAAAAAAGTCCCGGCCCAGCCAGGGAATCAGAATTGCCAGAGAGCCGAGGCAGACCGCGAAGAATGCAATCAGGAAAGCACCGCGGTGATGGAGGCAGCTTTGCAGCAGCGCGCGATAGTGACCGCGAAACTTCTCGAACGCTTCTTCAAAATGTTTTTGAAATCGCACCAGCGGATTGCGGCTGGCTGGCGCGTTCGGCTCGCTTTTATCCCCACGCAAAAGATATTTCGCCATCGTTGGGACGATGGTCCGGGAAAGCAGATACGATGCGATCATTGCAAACACCACCGCTTCGGCAAGTGGCACAAACAGATACCGCGACACGCCGGACAGCAGAAACATCGGAGCAAACACGATGCAGATGGAAAGAGTGGAAACGAATGCGGGTGTCGCGATTTGCGACGCGCTGTCCAGGACAACTTCATCCATGTCTTTCTCAGGTTCCGCATCCCGGTTTCGATTGATGTTCTCGACTTCGACCGTGGCATCGTCCACCAGGATGCCTACCGCGAGAGCGAGCCCGCCGAGCGTCATGATATTGATCGTTTCTCCGATCGCACTGAGCGCGATGATGGAGGCCAGGATCGCCAAGGGTATGGAAGTGGCGATGATAATCGTGCTTCGCCAACTACCCAAGAACATGAGAATCATGAAGGCCGTCAGGCATGCGGCGATCAGCGTCTCCCGGACTACGCCACTGATCGCGCCACGCACAAAAATCGACTGATCCGCCAGAAGGTTAATCTGCAGCTGGGGTGGAACCGTCTCGCGAATTTGAGGGAGAAGCGACTTGATGCCCGAGATCACATTCAGCGTGGAAGCATCGCCAGCTTTCTGGATGGTCAGCAACACAGAGCGCTGACCGTTGACTTTCACGATGTTTGTCTGCGGGGGAAATCCATCGCGAACCCAGGCGACATCTTTTATGTAGATCGTAGTGCCGCCAATCGTCTTGATCGGGATTCGGTTCAAGTCCGTAATCGTTTGCGGTGCTGCGTTGGGAATGGAAACATCGTATTCCCTGGAACCGATCTTGGATGTTCACGTTGGCAGAACCAGGTTCTGTATGCTGATGGCATTCACGACATCCAGTGGAGACAGTCCCTTGGACTGCAACGCCGTGGTATTCAGGTCCACCTGCACTTGGCGCTGCTTTCCGCCGTAGGGATAGGGAACGGATGCGCCCGGCACCGTAATGATCTGCGTACGGATGAAATTCAAGCCGTAGTCGTTGAGCTGCTGTTCGGCCATATTTTGGCCCGAAAGAGCTAGCTGCAGAACGGGCACGCTCGATGCGCTATAAGCGAGGATGAGGGGCGGCGTCGCTCCCGCGGGCAATTGCTTGAGTTGAGTCTGCGAAACCGCTGTAATCTGGGCAATCCCCTGCTGAATGCTTGCATTCGGCTGCAGGAATACCTTCACGACCGCTGTTCCATTCAGCGACTGCGATTCGATGTGCTCGATATTATCTACCGTGGTGGTAAGTGATCGCTCCGTGATGCTGACAATCCGGTCCGCCATATCTTCCGGGACAAGGCCGTTGTAACTCCAGATAATGCTGACAACCGGAATATTGATGTTCGGAAAAATATCGGTCGGGGTGCGAACGATTGCCAACGCGCCCAGGATCACGATGAGGATGGCCGCGACTACGAAGGTGTACGGCCTCTCCAATGCAAGTCGAACGATCCACATGACTCAGCTCCCCAATCTTTCAATCCGGCGTCGCCGGACTGCATCGAGCAAATCGGTCTTACTCCCTGAATGCCTGACACTTTGGACAATGCATCCGGGTGGCCAGCAGAACAGAGTGGCGACAGTTTCAGGAAGTAGTTGAAAACATGCGCACTTAAGAGAAATTGGCGGGAATTCAGTACGTGGACTTACGAGAGAAGCGTCCAACGAATTGAATGGTTGTCAGGATTTGGACAGGATGCCACTGAAAAATCATGCCGATGCCGAAGAGGACACCTTATGGTTCAAGTAATTGTTTTGGAGGGTGGAACTGCGGGAAGATTTCCATTCCAATTCTGAGTTGCACGTCTCAAATCATGGCGCGCTCAAGCAGGCTGAAAACTAACAACACAAGCACTGGCAGCAACAAAGCCCAGGCCGTGAAGCGAGACCCGATTGCAGCGCCAAGCACGGCGCCACTGAGGAAGGCTGTCCATATCCCGGCCAGCAGAGCTGCGCGCCACCAATGGTTGTCCCAGGAGCCCTGCTTCTGTGGCACCGGATCTCGCCGGATTCCCATCACCAGGTGCTGAGCAAAATTGTTCAAGTCTCCGGTAACGAAGCCCAGGTTCACGGCCTGCCCGCCCACGCGAGTGATGGATGTGTTCATGATGCCCATGACGATGCTGAGTATCACGATGTTCAGCCAACCTGGCCACGCGAAATGAGCCGCGGCGATGGCGAAGGTGAGAAGGGCCGCGAGCAGGAGGGAATCGCGAGTCAAATCGTGATTTCCATTGGCCAGTTCAAGCAATGTGCCAGCGAAAATGCCGAGCACAAAGAACGGAATCGGGAGCAGACTGTGCCCCGCTGCGGCGAGGTTGGCATGCCCGGCAGACAAGCCGGCGGAAGTTGTGTTGCCGCTCATGAACGAGGCGTATACCCCGAAATTCAATAGCGTATAAGAGTCCACGTACCCTGAGATCAGCGCGAGGCCGGCGGCCCTCCACCCTTGCGTCGTTGCAGCGAACTGCCGTGGGGATACTCGGACGCCCGTGCGACCGTCGTTTGCAAGCTGTTGGTTCTCGGTGACTGACATTAACTCGCCCCTTAGGCCCGCCGGCCACGCGCGATCTTCTAACTACCTCGTTCAATTGGCGCCGGGAGTTCCCTTCCAATCGATAATGCCAACAAACTGTCACGGAAACCCAATGAGGTTGTATTGCAACTGCCCCTGTTTATCGATCCCAAAATCGGCTTCAGGGTAGAAGGTACCTGTGCTCTTGGACTTGTCCTCGTCGTTGATATCGAATTCACCGGCGGTCAAGTCGTAAGAAGCAGACCGGCTGTCATGATAGACCTCGCCAAATCTGAGAGGGCGGTTGGCGACAAAGCGGATCTTCCGTCCGTTCGGAGTTGGGGTCATCTGGATGTAACTCACGTTGTAACCCAGGGATCCTGTGACTGCGATGTGGCCCACCGCCTTCATCTTGGACAGCGCGTTGAACAGCCCTTCATCCTTGCCGTTTTGGAATGCGTTAATCAGAATCTGTTTGTCAGTCCGAGGGGAGTACCCATAAATGGTCAGTGTTACAGGGAATTCGTTTCCCATCTGCGCTTCTGTGCCCCTGACAGTTGCTTCAATCGTTTCTGGCTTCGAGCTGTCGTGAGGAAATGCGAGAGCGCTTAGCACGCTCAGCAGAGCTATCCATAGCAAGAAACCGATAGCAAACTTTTCGTTTCGCAAAACCGAATTCTTGATTTGCGTCATTTCTATTCCTCCTTCTGACGGTGCAGTTTTCCTTTGCCGTCATACATTGTGCAAAGCAATAGATGTGCCAGAAGCTGTGCGCGACGAGAAATCCTGGAAGTCGCTGGCGCATTGGAGGATGCGATAACTCTCCGGCGTCTTGAGTCTGACAGTTGCTAAGCAACCCTGTCGGAGTGTCGGCATTTCGTCCATTTGGCTGGACGGGAGAGACGGCTTTATTAAAACGCAAGCGTTGGCTCACCAATGAGTGAGCGGGGGCGTGACGTGGAACAAGCGCCAAAAAAATATCCTCCTTGCATAATTCTCCCGCGGCGGCCCAGAATCATCGGAGTTTGTTCATTTCTTGCAGGGAGCGACAGCCTGCATTGCTGGAGAACGAGCGTGTCCGAACCCAATCTCTTCCCGGGGCCTAAGCTGGCTGTGATCAGGAACTATGCGGTTTCTATTCTCTCAGTCGCCGCAGCGCTGATCCTTTGCCAGTGGCCGGCGCTGCATTTGGAGGAGTCTCCCCTTGCGTTGTTTGTGTTTGCCGTCCTGATTAGTGCCTGGCTCGGTGGAGTCGCACCGGGACTGCTCGCGACGGCCCTCTCCACTCTGGTCTTCGATTATTATTTCCTCGCTCCATTACATTCGTTGGCCGCGAAACCCGCGGGGATACCACGGTTAATCGGTTTTGTGGGCTCACTTCTGATTGTCGGATTGCTGACCTCAGCGCAAAGGAGCGTCACGGAATCGCTCAGACGCGCGCGCGATGACCTGAAAGTGACAGTTCAAGAACTCCAGAATACCAACGAGGCGTTGCAAGCAGAGAGCCGGCAGCGCATGTCCGCGGAAGAATCGCTGCGCCGAAGCGAGAGTTATCTGGCGGAGGCGCAGAGGCTCAGCCACACGGGCAGTTGGGCGTCGATACCGGCTACGGGCGAGATCAAGTACTTCTCCGAGGAATGTTACCGGGTGACGGGTATTGATCCCCGCGATGGACACCCGCGATACGAAACATTCTTTCAGCGCGTCCACCCGGAGGATCAAGCCAAACTTAGCGAAGCGGTCGAGACCGCTGGGCGCGAAAACAGGGATTTCGAGCTGGATTACCGAATCGTTCATCCCGGCGGCGAGATCAGGGTTCTCCACGTGTTAGGCCATCCGGTTCCATGCGTAAGCGGCGATTTCGTCGAGTACGTGGGGACCGTGATCGACATAACTGAGCGCAAGCAGGCGGAGGAAGAGCGCGAGAGATTGCGCCAGGCACAAGAGGATCTGGCACACGTCAACCGTGTAAACCTGTTGGGAGAATTGACCGCGTCCATGGCGCATGAAGTGAACCAGCCGATCGCGGCCGCCGTCACCAACGCCAAGACCTGCTTGCGCTGGCTGACGCGCGATCAACCGGACGTGGAGGAGGCCCGCGCGGCCGCCATGAGAATCGTGAACGACGGAACGCGCGCGGCGGAAATCATCAAGCGAATCCGTCTGCTCTTCAAAAAAGGTACTTCGGAACGGGAGTTGGTGGATGTAACAGAAGTGATTCGGGAGATGATCGTCCTTCTGCGCGACGAGGCAATGCGCAACTCGATCCTGGTGCAGACCGAGCTTGAGGAAGACACTCCCCGGGTCATGGCGGATCGCGTGCAATTGCAGCAGGTGTTGATGAACCTCATGCTCAATGCCATCGACGCGATGAAGGATGCGGACGGGGCGCGCGAGCTCGACATCAAATCACAACGAGCGGAAAACGACCATGTTCTGGTGTGTGTAAGCGATACCGGCTCGGGCCTGCCTCATCAACAGGTGGACCAACTCTTTAATGCGTTCTTTACGACCAAGCCTCACGGCACAGGCTTGGGACTGTCCATCAGCCGATCCATCGTGGAGTCGCATGGGGGCCGTTTGTGGGCTGCCAACAACTCTCCCCGTGGGGCAAGTTTTGCTTTCACCCTGCCCACCGAGACGGAGCCAAAAGAATGAACCCGCCGGAGACTTCCACGGTGTTCGTCGTTGATGACGATCCCTCTATCCGTGCATCCATCCAAGGATTGCTGAAGTCGGCGAGCTTACGGTCTGAATCCTTTGGGACGGCGGAAGAATTCCTGCGCAACAAGCGACCGGAAGGGCCAAGTTGCCTTGTTCTGGATGTGAGCCTTCCGGGTGTCAACGGTCTGGACTTTCAGCGCCAGTTGGCTGACGCGGGCATTCAAATCCCCATAATCTTTGTCACCGGTCATGGAGACATTCCGATGTCAGTGAAGGCCATGAAATCGGGTGCCGTGGAGTTTCTGACCAAACCCTTCCATGACCAGGACCTGCTGGATGCGATTCATCAGGCTTTGGATCGTGACAGAGCGATGCGCCGACAGCAGAGTGAGCTGGCCGAATTGCGGAAGTGCTACGAATCGCTGACCCCACGCGAACGCGAAGTCATGGCCCTGGTGATTTCGGGCATGCTCAATAAGCAAATTGCTTCCGATCTGGGAACCAGCGAGATCACCGTGAAAATCCATCGCGGCCACGTGATGCGGAAGATGCATGCGGAATCCTTGGCGGAATTGGTCAGAATGGCGGCAAAGCTTGGGATTGCGCCCGGCAAGAAGTAGTCCAATTCCACTTCTTTGAATCGGGATGATTTACCAGCGAGCAATCCTTCTACTCTAAATGCCGCTTTCCCAAATACCACGGTTGGAGATTGAGGATTCTCTCCGATGAGCGCGGTATTAGAGCTCTTATACCAACGTATAATTGCGCCGCTTTGAGCGCTGCTGTAGGTTTCTCTCATGCTTAGTCAACATAAAACCAAATTGGTTGCGATTGTCGACGACGACGATTCGATGCGTGGCGCGCTACACGGCCTCCTGAAAGCGGTCGGGTTGCCGTCGATAACGTTTGCCTCGGCGGAAGAATTCCTGAAATCCGGCCAGCAGCACGAGACTGCATGCCTGATCGCGGATATTCGTATGCCCGGAATGTCCGGTCTGGAATTGCAGGCTCAATTGAACGCCGACCGTTGCAGGATTCCCACCATCTTTATCACCGCCCATGGGGACTCAAAAATGCGGTTGCAGGCGTTGAGAGAAGGTGCCGTGGAGTTCCTTTCAAAACCCTTCGACGACGAAGCTCTACTCGAGAGTGTTCGAGCGGCCCTGGAAAGTTAATCCCAGCAGGTAAAGTGCATCCAGCCCGCCAGGAGGTCCTTTATGGCAGCGTATGTGGAACCTTTCGAGAGGGTGGGGTCCAGTGGCCGTAACCCCAATCCGCGCAAATTCGAGCAACTGATTGGCAAGAGCCGCTCTCTGGAAATCGTGCTGGATGAAGTCGAGCGTGTCGCGCCTACCGATTCCACAGTGCTTATCCAGGGAGAAACCGGCACCGGCAAAGAATTGATCGCGCGCGCGGTTCACAACGTCAGCTCGCGTTGCGGGCGCCCATTCATAAAGCTGAACTGCGCAGCGATTCCGTATGCTTTGCTGGAGAGCGAGCTGTTTGGCCATGAGCGAGGCGCTTTTACAGGGGCTATCGCGCAAAAGGTCGGTCGTTTCGAAATGGCCGACAAAGGCACGCTCTTTCTGGATGAGATTGGCGATATCCCGTTGGCACTGCAACCCAAACTTCTGCGTGTACTGCAGGAACAAGAGTTTGAGCGCTTAGGCGGAACCAGAACCCACCAGGTGGATGTTCGGCTTGTCGCCGCGACCAACCGGGATTTGGCGGGCATGGTGAAGCGGAGGGAATTCCGCGACGACCTCTACTATCGTCTGAACGTGTTCCCTATACAACTGCCGCCGTTGCGGGCGCGCCGCGAAGATATCCCCTTGCTGGTTGCTCATTTTGTCGAGATCTATAATCGCCGGATGGGTAAGCAGATCGAACATATTCCTGCGGAAACCATGTCCGCGCTCAGTTCTTACCAGTGGCCGGGGAACATTCGCGAGCTGCAGAATTTCATCGAGCGGAGCTTAATCCTCAGTTCCGCAACCGTACTCCGTCCTCCTCTTGCGGAACTGAAGCGTTCCCCCGAATTGGAATCGCTCGGCGCCATTACGCTCGAAGAAGCCGAACGAGATCATATCCGCAAGACGCTTGAGCACACTAGGTGGGTCGTCGCCGGTCCTAATGGTGCTGCAGCCCGTCTCGGCGTCAAGCGATCAACGCTCTACTTCCGCATGCAAAAGCTTGGCATTTCACGTTCCAACTCAATACCCAATCCCGCCCAGAAGAGCAACCAGAATTCAGGGACGTACCTTCCAACAGAGATGGACCTCCCTTTAGATTGACATCGTCCAGGCGGTTGACTACTGGTTAGAAAACCGCCATGGCGTATCCTAGTTTGGAGCCCGCTTGCTGGCGGCTTCCTCACAGGCAAGTACAGTCGCACTAGCCCTGCTCCTGCCGGAACACGATTCGCGGAAGCAGGTTCGTTCGTGCCATTCGACAAAGAAATGGGCTACCGCGTCGTGGAGTCGTTGAAGGAGGTAGCTGCTCGGCACAACGCAACTCTAGCCCGCGTGGCGCTTTCCTGGGTGCTGGGCCGCCCGGCCGTCAGCAGCGTGATCATCGCTGCCCGGAAGGTCGAGCAACTGGAAGATAACATCGGTGCCGTAGACCTTCGTCTATCGGACGACGACGTTCAGATCCTGGACGCGGCGTCGGACCCGGGCGTACCGTACCCGAAGTGGATGGTACTTCAGCTCGACGTCGCGGAAGATCCACGTTCGAAGGTTCTATACCCGGAGCGCTATGCGAATGGAGGCCCCTGGAAGGACCTCCGCGGGACTCGGTGATTCAGCGGATAGAAGGATTAACAGAGAAAGCTCCTGAGTATCGCTCATCAATCGGATGTCGACACAAACCGCATTCTTGCAGAGCGTCCCTTTGCGGAACCTTTTGCTCTTGTCGGGATGGTTGGCCCTGAACCCGCTTTCGTGCTTTTGAGCGCGGATGCAATTTCTTGCATATCCGCAGCCGTGAGCTTGAGAGAGGCAGCTTGAATCCAGCCATCCACTTGTGCGGGCGGGCGCGCTCCCACGATTGCTCCAGTCACACCCTGCCAGGAAAGCGCCCACGCGATGGCCACCCCAGATACCGACGTACCGTGCCGCTCCGCGATCGGGCGAAGAGCGTCGCGCAATGCAAGATTCCGGCTGAGATTGGGTTCGTTGAATTCCGACGCCCGGCGCCGCCAGTCGTCGTCCGCCATTTTTGCCACCCGAAGCGCGGTAAAGCTGTCTGTCAGAAGTCCGGACTGCATAGGGCTGTAGCAAATCACGCCGATGCGATGTTTTTCACACCAGGGAATTTCTTCCTCGGCGGCATTGCGGTTGATCAACGAGAAGGGAGGTTGCAGGGAGTCCACGTGGCGGATCGCCTCGCAACGTTCGAGCAGGTCCGTGTCGAAATTCGACACGCCTGCCGCTCGAACTTTTCCTTCTTTCACGAGCTTGGCCATCTCGGACCAGGAGTCCTCGACGGGTGTTCCCGTGTCATCCGGCCAGTGAAATTGATAGAGATCGATGCGTTCGATGCCCAGACGGCGAAGAGACGCTTCGCATTCGCGCCGTATGGAGTCGGGCTTGAGGACACGACTCGGTTCTTTCATGCGATTGTTGTCATCCCAGATAAGACCGCATTTCGTGAACACATAGGGCCGCGTGGACGCCGGCAAATCACGCAACAGGCGCCCGACAACTTCTTCGGAATGGCCCANNCCGTTGTGATATTGAGTCCGCTGGAGCCCAGCGGGCGAGTAGGTAATGACATGAGTTCTCCTTTAGATTTTAAATAGACTTCGTTCCGAGCTAACAGAGGCATTTTGAATTCCACAATTTGACGAGAGGCCCAGCAGCATATGCATTGTGCTGAAACGTGGAGGTTTATCTTTCTCAGGCAATCGTCCCATGTTGGCCAGCGCAACTTCAGCGTCCTCCCGACGGCTCCGCCATTTGGACACGTGACCACATGCCGACACCAGCGATGCTTAGGTTTTCTCCCGTGCTCAACTTGCCGCGCCGTCGGTTTTTACCTAAATAATTGATTTTGCGGCGCCTGCTATCACACACCGGGCGGCTACGCTTGTGGACCTTCGCGTGCACTTCTCAATTCGAATATGATTGCAGCGTTAGGAGGCTTTGGACATGCTTGCATGGATTCTTGGAACGGATAAAGATTGGGTACTCACAATCGTGCGAATCGTCCTGGGAGTTGTGTTCTTTGCTCACGGGGCTCAAATGGCGTTGGGATGGTTTGGCGGCTCAGGACTGCGAAGCACCATGCGCGTATTCCGCGAGCAGTTGCGAATGCCGGCGCCGTTAGCGCTGTTGGCTGTCGCGGCAGAGTTTCTGGGCGGCTTGGGTCTGATAGTTGGGCTTCTAAGCCGGGTCGCAGCCCTGAGGATCGCCGCGGTCATGCTTGTAGCGCTTCTTGCAGTCCACCGGAAGTTCGGATTCTTCATGAACTGGTTCGGAGAAAAACAAGGCCATGGAATTGAATACCA
>PLUM01000105.1 GCA_003165465.1 Acidobacteriota bacterium | reverse complement strand
CGCAAGCTGTACGTGGTGCGCAAGCGCGTCGAAGCGGCCATCGCGGCAACCGACCTCAAGGAAAAGGAATTTTTCTACATTCCGTCCCTTTCCTCGCGCACCATTATTTACAAGGGATTGCTGCTCGCGCCNNAGCGCTTCTCGACCAACACGTTTCCAAGCTGGAAGCTTGCGCATCCCTACCGCTACATCTGCCACAACGGGGAAATCAACACGCTGCGCGGGAATATGAACTGGATGATTGCGCGGCAATCCGTGCTCAAGTCTCCGCTTTTCGGCGAAGACATGAAGAAGCTCATGCCGATCATCACGTCGGGCGGCAGCGATTCGGCCATGCTCGACAACGCCGTGGAACTCCTCACTCTTTCCGGACGCTCGCTTCCTCACGTGATGTCCATGCTGATTCCCGAAGCTTGGGACCATGACGTGACCATGCCCGAGGACATCAAGGCGTTCTACGAATATCACGCCTCGCTCATGGAGCCGTGGGACGGCCCGGCGGCGGTGGCGTTCACCGACGGCCGCGTGATCGGCGCCAAGCTCGATCGCAACGGCCTGCGCCCCGGCCGGTTCATCGTCACCAATGACGGCCTGGTGGTGCTCGCGTCCGAAGCCGGAGTCCTCCCCATCAAGCCCGAGGAAGTCCGCATGAAGGGCAGGCTCGCTCCGGGCCGCATTTTCCTGGTGGATACGGAACAGAAGCGGCTGATCACGGACGAGGAAGTAAAAAAACAGTTGGCCGCGCGGCAGCCCTACGCGCAGTGGCTGAAGGAAAATCAGATCACGCTCGATCATCTGCCGGATCCGAAGCACGTGCAGCCGACCGATCACGACACGATCCGCATGAGGCAGCGCGCCTTTGGCTACACGGACGAAGACCTGAAAACGATTCTGCTGCCCTCGGCGCTCGCGGGAGAGGAGCCCGTCGGCTCGATGGGCATCGACACGCCGCTGGCCTGCCTGTCGGACAAGCCGCAGATGCTTTTCAATTATTTCAAGCAGACCTTTGCGCAGGTCACGAACCCGGCCATCGATTCGATTCGCGAGGGCCTGGTGATGTCCCTCAATTCCTACATCGGCAGCGAGGGCAACATCCTGGAAGAGACTCCGCAAAATTGCCACACGCTGAAGCTGCGCCATCCGGTCATTTCCAACTGGCGGCTCGAGAAACTGCGGCGCGTGAGCTGGGGAAGTTTCCTGGCGACCAGTATTCCCATGCTGTTTCGCGTGAAGGGCGGCGAGAATCAGCTCGAGGAGTCGATCGAAAATCTGTGCCGCCGCGCCTCGCTCTCGATCAAGTCCGGCTACACGCTGCTGATTCTGACCGACCGTGGCGTGGACCACGAATACGCGCCCATTCCGTGCCTGCTGGCGCTTTCGGCGGTGCACAATCATCTGGTGCGCGAGGGAACGCGCAATCAGGTGGCGTTGATCGTCGAGTCGGGCGAGCCGCGCGAAGTGATGCACTTCGCCCTGCTGCTGGGCTACGGCGCGAGCGCCGTGAATCCGTATCTCGCGATCGAGACGCTCGAGGATCTGCACCGCGCCGGAGCCTTCCCGGAGGACACCACCTGGGACAAGGTTTTCAAAAGCTACATGAAGTCCATCGACAAGGGGCTTCTGAAAACATTTTCCAAGATGGGGATTTCCACGCTGCAGAGTTATCAGGGTGCGCAAATCTTCGAGGCCATTGGCCTGAATAAATCGCTCATCGAGAAATATTTTACCGGCACGTCGTCGCGCATCGAGGGCATCGGCGTCGAAGTGCTGGCCCGCGAGGCCATCGCGAAGCACGATTTCGCGATGGAGCCGCCGCACCTGTCCGAGACCGAACTGCGCGTGGGCGGCGAATACCAGTTCCGCGTGCGCGGCGAGCGCCACCTGCTGAACCCGTCGACCGTGAGCAAGCTGCAGCACGCCGTGCGGCAATCGAAATTCGAGAGCTTCCGCGAATTCGCGGACATCGTGAACCAGCAGAACCGCGACCTGCAAATGCTGCGCGGCATGTTCGATTTCAAGCCCAACGGCCCGGCCGTTCCCATCGAGGAAGTCGAGCCCGCCGCTGAAATCGTGAAGCGATTCGCGACCGGCGCGATGTCCTACGGCTCGATCAGCAAGGAAGCGCACGAGACGCTGGCTATCGCGATGAACCGCATCGGCGGAAAATCGAACACCGGAGAAGGCGGCGAGGACGAAGCGCGATTTCAGCCGGACGCGAACGGCGATCTGCGCCGCAGCTCGATCAAGCAGGTGGCCTCGGCGCGTTTCGGCGTCACTACCAATTATCTGATCAACGCGGACGACCTGCAGATCAAGATCGCCCAGGGCGCGAAGCCCGGCGAGGGCGGCCAGTTGCCCGGCCATAAAGTGGACGACGTGATCGCGCGCGTGCGCCACTCGATTCCCGGCGTGGGCCTGATCTCTCCGCCCCCGCACCACGATATTTATTCGATCGAGGATCTCGCTCAGCTGATTTTCGATTTGAAAAATGTCAATCCCGAGGCGCGCATTTCCGTGAAGCTCGTGGCCGAAGTCGGCGTGGGCACGGTCGCGGCGGGCGTCGCGAAGGCTCATGCCGACGTGATCCTCATCAGCGGCTACGACGGCGGAACGGGCGCATCGCCCGTCAGCTCGATTCGCCATGCCGGCATTCCCTGGGAGTTGGGGCTTGCGGAGACGCAGCAAGTGCTGGTGATGAACGATCTGCGCAGCCGCGTGCGTTTGCAGGTGGACGGCAAGCTGCAGACCGGACGCGACGTGGCCATCGGCGCCCTGCTCGGCGCGGAGGAATTCGGCTTTGCCACCACGCCGCTGATCGCCATGGGCTGCATCATGATGCGCAAATGCCATCTCAATACGTGCCCCGTGGGCATTGCCACGCAGGACCCCGAGCTTCGCAAAAAATTCGCGGGCTCGCCCGAGCACGTCATCAATTTCCTGTTCTATGTTGCCGAAGACCTGCGACTGATCATGGCCGAGCTCGGCTTCCGAAAAGTCGAGGAAATGATTGGCCGCGTGGACTGCCTCGCGCAGCGCACGGACATCGAGCACTGGAAGGCGAAGGGCATCGATCTCTCCTCCGTGCTCTACAATCCGCCGATGCCCAGCCATGTGGGCCGCCGCTGCACGCAGGCGCAGGACCACGGCCTGGCTGACTCGCTCGACGGTAAGTTGATCGAGCAGGCCGGAGAGGCCATCGAGCATCTCACGCCCGTGTCGTTCAATATCCCCATTCGCAACGTGCATCGCACGGTGGGAGCGATGCTCAGCGGGCGCATTGCGCGCCGCCACGGCTCCGCGGGCTTGCCGGACGACACGATTCGCATTCAGTTTCACGGCTGCGCGGGACAAAGTTTCGGCGCATTTCTCTCCAAGGGCGTGACGCTCACGATCGAGGGCGAGGCCAACGACTACGTCGGCAAGGGACTCTCCGGCGGGAGGATCGTGATTTATCCGCCGCGCAGTTCGCATTTCGTGCCCGAGGACAATATCCTCGTCGGCAACGTATGCCTGTACGGCGCGACCAGCGGCGAGGCGTTTTTCAACGGCATGGCCGGCGAGCGATTCGCGGTGCGCAATTCGGGCGCCACGGCCGTCGTCGAAGGCGTGGGCGATCACGGCTGCGAATACATGACGCGCGGCCTCGTCGTGGTGCTCGGCAAAACCGGGCGCAACTTCGCCGCGGGCATGACCGGCGGCGTCGCTTACGTTCTGGATCAGACCGGCGAATTTGCATCCGTGTGTTGCAACCGCGCCAGCGTCGATCTCGAACCCGCGTCGGATGAAAAGGATGTCGAGACGCTGCATCGGCTGATCGTGCGTCACGCGGAGCTGACCGACAGTCCGCAGGCCAATCTGATTTTGAAGAACTGGGACGCGACGCTGCCCAAATTCGTGAAGGTTTTCCCGCACGAATACAAGCGCGTGTTGGGCATCCCGCGCATTCCCGCGAGCGTCTTGGCGGCGCAGGCCGAGGCCATGCGCGCGCAGGGGCAGGTGATCGGTGGGTAAGCCGACCGGGTTTAAGGAATACACGCGGGAAATGCCCGCGCGGCGTCCCATCGCCGAGCGCGTGCACGATTATTTCGAGGTCTACCAGCCGTTCCCGGAAGAGAAAGTGCGCGTGCAGGGCGCGCGCTGCATGGATTGCGGCATCCCGTTCTGCCACACCGGCTGCCCGGTCAACAACATCATTCCGGACTGGAACGATCTGGTCTATCGCGGCCACTGGAAGGACGCGATCCGCATTCTTCACGCCACCAACAATTTTCCGGAGTTTACCGGGCGCATCTGCCCGGCGCCGTGCGAAGCCGCATGCGTGCTGGGCATCAACGAGCCTCCCGTTACCATTAAGTTAATTGAGAAAAGCATTGTGGATCGCGGCTGGGAAGAGGGCTGGATCAAGCCCGAGCCTCCCGAGTCGCGGACGGGCAAGCGCATTGCCGTGGTCGGTTCCGGGCCGTCGGGCCTGGCCGCCGCGCAGCAGCTGAATCGCGCGGGCCACGAAGTGACGTTGTTTGAAAAAAACGACCGCATCGGCGGCCTGCTGCGCTATGGCATCCCGGATTTCAAATTGGAAAAGCGCGTGATCGACCGCCGCCTCGAACAGATGATGGCCGAGGGCGTTAAATTCCAAACGAACGCTCATGTGGGCGGAAACATTCCCGCGCAGGATTTGCGCAAGGAATTCGACGCCGTGGTTCTGACGGGCGGCGCGGAACAGCCGCGCGACCTCCGTGTTCCGGGACGCGAGCTGAAGGGCATTTATTTTGCGATGGAGTTTCTGCCGCAGCAAAATAAAGTGGTTGCGGGCGACGCGGTTCTCGATCAGATTCGCGCCACCGGCAAGCACGTGGTGATCATCGGCGGCGGCGACACGGGCGCGGACTGCCTCGGCACCTGCCACCGCCACGGGGCGAAGTCCATCCACCAGTTTGAGATCATGCCTATGCCGCCGGCCGAGCGCGCGCCGAGCACTCCCTGGCCGCTGTGGCCGCTGCAACTGCGCATCGAAAGCGCGCACGAAGAGGGCGGCAAGCGCGATTGGGCCATCAACACCGTGAAATTCACGGGCGACGAACACGGCAACGTGCGCCAGCTCCACGGCATTCGCGTCGGCACGCCGCCCAAATTCGAGGCCCTCGCCGGCACTGAATTCACGATGGACGCCGATCTCGTCCTGCTCGCGCTGGGTTTTCTTGGCCCCGTGAAGCAGGGCATGATCGAACAGCTCGGCGTGAATCTCGATCCGCGCGGCAACATCGCCGCCGGCGCGGACTACATGAGTTCGGTCCCCGGCGTCTTCGCCGCGGGAGACATGCGCCGCGGCCAGTCCCTCGTCGTGTGGGCCATCTCCGAAGGCCGCAAAGCCGCC
>PLUM01000012.1 GCA_003165465.1 Acidobacteriota bacterium | reverse complement strand
CACAAAGGCCCAATCCACCTCCTGCTCACTGATGTGGTGATGCCAAGAATGGGTGGCCCAGCACTGGCCAAACCAGCGGCTGTTCTGCACCCCGAACTAAAGGTGCTTTACATGTCGGGTTACACAGGCCACTCCGATGTTGGTCGGGCGCTGCTAAGCGCCGAGTCGGAATTACTTCAAAAACCCTTCACGCGCGATGCACTTTTGCGGAAGATACGAGAGGTGCTGGGAGTCTAGCTAGGGAGTTGGAATGTTGCGTTGGCTGTGGCATTTCTTGAGATTGAGTGTCTTGGTTCCAGGAAAGGTTAGAAACCATGCCCCGAATCCTGATCATAGATGACGATGAAGCGATAAGGCGTCTTCTCCGGGAGCGCCTTGAAGACGCTTACGAGATTATTGAAACAGGTGATCCGGAGAGCGCACTTGCCAAGACCCTTGAAGATAAACCCGACGCGATCCTGCTGGATTTGATGATGCCGAATTTCTCCGGCTTCGAGGTGTGTCAGACTCTTGCTTCCCTGAGCTTTACTCAGCACATTCCGATCTTCATTGTGAGCGGATATGGCGGGAAGAGCTACAAGGCTTATTGCCAGAAGTTAGGCGCAGTTGGATATTTCGAAAAACCAATCGATTTTGCGTATTTAAAGGCTCGCTTGGCTGCCGCAATATCAGCAAAAAGACCAGAGAGGCGCGACAAAGTAAGGCTTCGTTTGAGGGTGGCTCTGAGACTGCGGGGAATCGATCAACAAGGAACACCATTTGAAGAGGTCACTAACACAGAGGACATAGGCGCAAACGGATTTCTGTGCAGATGCAAGGCCACATGGAAAAAGGACTCGACAGCCGAGATTTTCTTGGTCAGTGAAGGCGAGAAATACGTAGGTACGGCGCGCGTAGCCTGGATCGAATCGGATGAAACGCCCAATCCGCGTCATGGATTTCATTTCGTAAGAAAGATCGGCGAGTGGATCCTGCAATAGTCGCAAGAATGTGAAGTGCTGCCAGGGATGAGCTGCTCGACTCTCGGCCGACCGGACGATTTGGCTGGAACTTCCGGATCTTCTCCGTCCCTATCCAACTCCGAGAAAGTCAGGCAACCAATCTGGTGCTCGCTTTGCGAAAGTGTATCGTTCATCTCGGCTTAAGAACAGCTTATTGAAAGCGCTCTCACGATGGCATCGAGCCCAACGGGCCGCCGCGTGAATTCAATGTAAAATGCATCCCAGAAAGATGCGAAAGCGAGGTGGGAAACAGCACAAAAAATACAGTTTTCTGGCACAAGCCGGTTGGCGAACACAAAGCGTTCCGAAGTCGGAATATTGGGGCGCAGACCCTCCGCCCTTGGGTGAATTCCTGCGGCCAGACACAAAGCGCGGTGTCGCGGTGTACGATTACGTGAGTCGTGGCATGGCAGTGCCGCCGAGCGACCAGAACGCTGTCTGGAGCGATGGGATGCGGACGAGACGATCAAACAATTCGGTAGTCGTGGTCGTGTTTATCGTTATCGTCATTGCGGCACTTCTCGCACATAGAACCAGACAAGTCACAGGGCGAAATTCGCCCGAAGCCCCCAGCCAGCCATCTTTACAAACTGCGGCAGTGGAGCCTCGCATCGGACCTCCAGACATCTACCCCGACCCCGTCCGCACACCGGGAGCCACAAATCCAGACATCGCGCCGGACAACATGCAACAGAACATCTGCAATCCCAATTGGTCCACTAAGTCCATACGTCCGCCAGTGAATTACACGAACAGACTCAAGACCGAACAAATACGGGAATATGCCGACGCAGATACAAACCCGAGGGACTACGAAGAGGACCATTTGATCCCTCTCGAACTTGGCGGCAATCCGAAAGATCCGAGGAACCTGTGGCCGGAACCCTACGATACGTCGATTCCTGACGGTGGTGCTCGGTATAAGGACAAGGTCGAAAACTATCTCCACATCCAAGTTTGCGCAGGCAATCTCACCCTCAACCAAGCACAAAAGGAAATTGAGAACGACTGGTATCGCGTTTATACCACGTCCGTGCGACACGAAGGGTCAGACAGGTAATTCCTCAAATACGCTTCGGCTTGCAGCGCTGATGCGGACCACCTGCGCTCTCGCGTGCAATGGTTCATTCGCCAAAACACTTCGACCAGCTGCGTTCCCCGCCACACCTTCCATTGATTCGTCACGGGATAGCTACTGAACCGATTTCGCGCTTGCCTTTGCCCTTCCGATCCAATCCATACTGCGTTGCCAGGCCAGCGTCGCCGCTTCCTTGTTGTAGCTGGCACGTTCGTCGCAATTAAACCCGTGATCGGCACCGGGATAGACGTGAACCTCGCACTCGGGCCGCTTCTTGCGAATCATCTCGACATCGGATAAGGGAATGTGTGTGTCGAGAGCGCCGAAATGCATTTGCGTTGGAATTTTTGGTTTCTGATCCGCCATCTTGGCAATGAAGCCGCCGTAATAACAAACAGCAGAGAATAATCCGTCGAGGTTACACGCCGCCGCGAAGGCGACGGTTCCCCCCAAGCAGAAACCCATAATGGAAACCGGATTGACCGCCGTCAATTCCGATATAGCGGCAGTCGTGTCGCGCAGAAACGCACCAAAATCGGGATTCTGAACGAACCGCATGGCGGCCGAGATTTCCTCTGGCGAATATCCGCATTGGAAGCCGGGCTCGATCCGATCGAACAAGGCCGGCGCGACCGCAGCATAGCCTTCGGACGCGAGGCGATCGCACACCGTTCGGATGTGGTGGTTGACTCCGAAAATTTCCTGAATGACAACAACTCCGCCTTTTAGCGTGCCCGCTGGGTCGGCGCGATAGGCGCTAAGCTTGTGACCATCCGACGCAGTGAGCGTGATGTTCTTCCCCATATTGTCTCCTTTTGATTCCATTCTGATACGTAATAAGCACAAGGACTAACGGCGCGATTCTACCATCGCCATCGTGTTTAGCGCAGCGTCCGAGATCCTTTTCTACCGCAGTATATCAAGGCCACTTTTGCCTATTGCGACGCGTTTACGATTCGATGATCGACGCAGTACTGCGCCACACACCAGGCAGAAATACCCTCCTTCATCGCACGGGAAAACGCACAGAAGCAATATCAGGAACGATTTCCGGTTTTCAGTGTGATTACACCCGCCGTCGGATATCGGACGCGAGAATCATCGAGGATGCCGGAGTCGGGGTGCTCAGGATCAGATGCGGACCTCCTCGCAGCTATCGGACCGCGAACGGGCGCGACTGATTCGTAAGGATGCCAGACCGATCGGTGAGGAAATATTCAACTGATGGGACTCGGCAGGCCTGGATCAAAGGGCCCAGGGCCAGGAGTTGGGAACGGATCCGGGTCGGGCGGAGGAAGGCGAGGATCGTCCGGTTCATCCGGCGGTACTCCCGGCCGAGGCGGTTTGGGAAGCGGTTCAGGCCCGCCGGGCTAGCGCTGCATCTGTACTGACGTTTCAGTTATAGCGCCTTTACGCCGAGGGTCGTTCAGATCAGCCATGATTAGCACCCTTATTCTTTCGAGATAATCTTGGCCCAGAAACAGATTAGCGGGAATTTCCGATTTCACCTTTATCTCTACGTTAAAACCATATGTCTGCCGCCCACTTGTGTCAACTTCAGATTGCCCTAGCCGGTCGTTGGGTGGCAAACGCGCCCATTGAGCAGTTCCGCTGGTTGGCTTGATCGGTTTCTCGGCCCACCAGGCCAATACCCATCCGCAAACAGAATCATTCCCGCTACGAGCATCTCCGTTCCCGCGCGGACCATTTCAGCTTGTGGTGCGGCTCAGTCCAGCTACCTACGAACACAGTTGCCAACTGCGACTTTTACCGGCGTCAGGAACTTCCGGGTAGATTAGTTTCATGGAAAAGTCAGAGAGCGAAGAAAAGTTGCAAGGCATCACACAAGTTTGGGAGCGACTGTTCCTTGGAGGTCTTCTAGACGCGGAACGACTAGAAAAAGTGAATCCATTTGGCATCACCACGGTCGTTTCGATTTCTGAAACGCAGCCGTGCAACATCCGACACGAAGTTACCTACATTCACGTTCCCATTGAAGATGATCAAAGGATTCCTGTTCTCCAGTTTGATCTCATCATCAATGCGATTGCCGAGAACATTCGCCGGGGCAAAGTGCTAGTCCATTGCGGTGGTGGAATCAGCCGTGCTCGCGTCATGACCGCCGCGTGGCTGCACGTCACGGGCTACAAACACTTCGATGCGGCTCTGGTGGAGATTGCGGGGTTGCGACCCATCATCGCCCCGTCGGCCATTCTGCTAGGAGCGTGTCCGAGTATTCCAAAATTGCATGTAACGAATACAACCCGTTGTAGTCATCGCCAGCTTGGCCACAACATATGACGGCGAACGCTATTATTCGGACACACTCCTAGCCAGCGTCAGGGAACATCTGCGATGAAGAACGACCAAGAGGAGGACCGGGGAATGGCGCTCGCCCGGTGGCAGGCGCACATCCGCCGGCTCCGTCTCCTGGTGGAACACGCCGACAAATTTACCACGTCCGCATTTGTAAAGAGATTGGACGAGTTTATGCTGCAACTTAGAAGCGCAGCGATGGTAACGGTCATTTACGTTTTGAACCGTGCCTGATGCAAGGAGAACACGATGATCGTCAACAAAGACAGCAACGGAAAACCAATTGGCTTTATCGAGACGCTGATCTCGAACGAGGGAGTCATCACTATCAATGCGACATGACAGGTAGCGACCGTGACGACGCGAGACCGGAGCAACGGAAAGGTCAAGACGGAAACGTTTTTTGGGACCTTGCCGCTCCCGAAGTAGGACTGATGAGTTGCTCCTGGTTATATTTCGAATCCCGCACCACGCCACAACGGTTTTGCGATAGGCCGGGACATCCGTATTGTGAGGAATATCAGCGCGAGATGGATGCGGGTTTTCTTACCGTTAATCTCATTTCCCCGAGGTTCAATTCCAATCCGGCATTTCTCCGTGCGCGCCGCATTCAGCGCGGAAGAAAAACCCGCACCCTTCACAAGAACGGTGAAGAGTGCGGCACCCGAAAATTCAACCCACCTCCAAAACATGGCCCACTCGCCAGCACATGGCTTGCTATAATTGGTACTCGTTGTGGAGGGCCTAGTGAAACGACAAGTGCATCTGGCGAATGTGGAAGAAGTTTCCATCCGCGTCTGAGTGCAAACCCTAAAAGGGGGACGGTACCTGGGCACCAGCCCAGGCGTTCCCGGACTGGTGGCGGAAGGCCGCAGCGTCTCCGAGACCATGGAAATCGCTCAGAGCCTCGCCCGAAAGATTGTGGAATTCTGCCGTGAGCACGGAGATCCGCTCCCCGCCGCCATTTCGCGCTGAAGAAAATCCGCACCCTTCACAAGAACGGTGAAGAGTGCGGCACCCGGGCTAGAAGTCTTTTAAACCCGCCCGAGCTTCGATGTACGAGGTGTCCATTATGAGAACCAATTTTCTCCCGCGTCTGGCTGCGATTCTCTTATTGTCAGCGGCAATCGGCGGCATGGCACTCCAAATGCCCCGTCATTCATCGGCTGAAACTCGCGAAAAGCATGTCCGCTTCCTGCACATTGCCGATACGCACGCCCAACTCGATACGCACTGGGAGTATCTGCCTGAAGATCCGAACACGCTTCATAAAATGGGCGGATTCGCCCGGATCAAGACTGCTCTGGATGAATTTCGCAATTCGGCCCCCGGCGCCGTTTTTATCCTGGATGGCGGAGACACGTTTCAAGGATCGGCGGTTGCCGCATGGACCAAGGGCGAGGCGATTGTTGCTCCCCTGAATGCGCTACGGATTGATGTCGGTATTCCTGGAAATTGGGAGGTGGTTTACGGGCCGGATACCTTCAAGATGCTTCTTCACGAAGTAAACTATAAAGTCCTTTGCTATAACTTTCAGGATTCAAGAACGGGCAAGCGCATCTTCCCTCCGTCGGCAATTCTCGAAAAAGATGGCGTACGCGTAGCATTCATCGGGGTTACCGACCCGACCACCACGAAGCGTCAGCCGCCCGCTGAAGTGCAAGGGCTTGATTCGACGCACATGGAGGGCCTTCGGAGTTATGTGCAGAATCTCAAAGCGGCGGAGCACCCGGACCTCGTGGTGCTCGTGGACCACACTGGACTCGCCCCGTCTGTTCAGCTCGCCCACGACATTCCGGAGCTCGATATTGTGCTCAGCGCCCACACGCACGAGCGAGTCTATGAACCGATCCTTGTCGGCCATACGATTGTCGTGGAGCCGGGATCGTTGGGGTCTTTCCTCGGGAAACTCGATATCACTCTGAAGGACGGCAAGATCGTGGACCATAACTACCAGTTGGTATACATCGATGGCGATCATTTTCCGGAAGATCCCAAGATGAGGGCGCTGATCCAGAACATAGAGAAGCCGTACCGAATGCGCATGGATCGCGTAATCGGCATGACAAACACTCCCCTGATGCGGGACGATGTGCTCGAGAGCACCATGGATGATCTCGTGGCCGATTCCGTCCGCGAGGCAGCCCATTCGGATATCGGAGTAACAAACGGCTTCCGATTTTCGCCCCCGATCGCCCCGGGGCCCATTACAGAAGCGGACCTTTGGAACATGCTCCCGCTCGATGCAAAAATGAAGGTGGGAAAGACCACAGGGCGGCAGCTCCGCAGTTATCTCGAAGATGAAATGGAGCTGGTGTTTGCGCAGAATCCGTTCGCGCTCTCAGGAGGTTGGGGGCCCAGGCCATCCGGGATGGAGATCACTTTCCATGCAAGAGCGCCAAAGGGGGAACGAATCCGAAGCATAAGAGTAAACGGAAACGATGTGGCTGATGCGCAGGTGTACACGTTCGGCGGCTGCGAGCGCGATGGCGAATCCCTCGATACTGTCTGCCGTATGCGTGATGTCCGCAACGTTCATTACGTGCCGGGAACAATTCATGAGGCTCTCGAATCGTTCATCCGGAAACACTCTCCGCTCAATTACCGCCGCCAGGGGAGAGTTCGTGCCGACGATCTGCCGTCCTTGGTGTGGTCGCAGTACGGAATCCTGCAAGATTTCTGGAATCTCCCCGGCGCCAGCAAGGCCACCGAGGTCCCCGGGAAGAACTAGCCAGGTGCGCCAGCTATTTAGCGGTTTTGACATTCATGTGCCGCATCCTTGCGCATTTTCCAAGAGTGCGGGTTTTCTTACCGTTTATCTCATTTCCCCGATGTTCGATTCCGATCCGGCATTTCTCCGCGCGCGCCGCATTCAGCGCGGAAGAAAGACCCGCACCCTTCACAAGAACGGTGAAGAGTGCGGCACCCGAAAATTCAACCCACCTCCAAAACATGGTAATTGTCGCGAATGCTCTGGTGAATATCCTTGAATTGCGGCATTTTATCGAGTCGGAAATTGGAACTCGTTAGAAGTAGCAAGACAGCATCTCTGGCCCTCCGCGCGGTGGATTCTACCACGGCCCCAGTGCGTCCACGCCTTACACCGACATCTCGCACAGCCTTGTCCGGCTTGTTGCGCCACGTCAATATTCTTCGGTCAGCAAAACACAGATAGACGAACGGTCGGCTTCCGTAATCACCCAGAGCTTGTCTCCCGCGCTGGTGTGATAAGCGCTGAAGAGCCGGAAGCCGTGCTGGAGTGACAGCTCGTTATAAGACCTTGTGGCCACTCGTCGGGACAGAGAAAATGATTGAACTCGCTTGCTGAGACTCCAAAGGATATGAAATCCACGACCTTGCCTCTTACATCGGGGTACTGCTTTCCTCGCACGATTTTCTTCAAGTATCCTCCTCAAATCTGAGCGCAAGTGGCAGACGACGCGGAAATCACGACTCAACCTCTCGTATTTCGATCTGCGTCTTTCCTTGCTTGCGTCCCGGCGTCTGAAAGTTGATGAGCGGGCCGTACTCGACGCCGAGAATTTTCATGTAATTCCGCAACTGCTGCTCTTCGCACGCGCCTAATCTGTCCCGTAACCACGCAAACGCCTTAGTAATTGGCCACTGCTCCTCGAATACCGGAACAAACGCAGGATCTCCGGGCCATTTGTCGCCGTAACTGGTCATCAAACCGACCCCATCGGCCTTCAGCGTGTCATATGCGTATTCGATTTCCTTCAGACTGCCGTCCTGGTCAGGCAACGGCACAGCGCAAAATAAGCCAAACCGCCCTGGATTGTCTCGCACGGCTTGCGCCATGGCTTCATTGCAAGCCCGCGACAGGCTCTTCGCCTTTTCCGCGTCTCCGAACCAGACGCCTGGCTGCGTGATCGACAGCATGGAAACGGCGATATTATATTTGTCCATCTGATCGAGCGAAACAGCCGGCGTCCAATTCCAGTTCCCGAATCGACCAGTACCTAATCAGCGTTCCGTTTACCAGCAGGCTCTGGGCACAGCGCGCCTCATCGAAGTCCAGCTCCCCGGTGGTAATTCCAGGAGCTAAATCGCGCACGCCGCAACAATTTGGCACAGCGGAGTGAACCAGAACGGGAGCGTGCCTCCGGTTGAGCTCCTGCATGATTGGCTCAAACATCGGTCGCCGGGCCAGCGATCGCCCGTGCTTGAGTAAATTCCGATCCCATCGGCTTTCAGTGTGTCATACACATACTCGATTTCCTTCAGACTTCCGCCTATATCGGGGAACGGGAGCGCGCCGAGGAACCCAAATCGCTTTGGGTTTTTTTGCGCGCATTTGGCCGCAAAATCATTGCACTTTCGAACTGCAGTGCGGCCTTTTTCGGTGCCGTCGTAAATGACTTCGCGCTGCATGGTGAGGGACAATAGCGCCGCGGCGATGTTGTATTTGTCCATTCCCTGCAGAGACATTTCGGGCGTCCAATTCGGGTTTCCCACACCGCCCGGCAGGGGCGAGAGGTAATGGTGATGTACGTCGATGGCGCCGCCTTTCGCGGTCAACGGCGCAATCGGCCTTGTGTCGGTGGGCTCGCCGTTGGCTGTTCGCGAGCCTTGTCCCCACAAGGAATGCAACGGCAACATGGCGCCAGCCCCGGCCGCCGCGACCGTGCCCAGAAGTTCCCGCCGGGACAATCCGCTTCGACGCCCTCTGCTTGAAGCAGAAAAATTGTCGCCAAAACTATCGCCTTTCATCTTCACTCCTTGTGATTTCCACGTCCCAAGTGATCTCGCTCCCCTGAGTGTCCACGTCAGGTATCACTTAAGCGTTGAATCGCGGAAATATCTTGAGAGCGCTTCCGCGATGGATGGCCTCCAGCTCCTGGCCGTTGAATCCAGCCTTCTGCAAGCCGGTCAGATGTTTTCCGAAACCCGCACCGAAAGGATAATCGCTCCCGAAGACGATCTGTCCTGCACCGACAATTGTCTTGAGACCCTGCATCTGGACGACATTGGTCGACTGCGCTGTGTCGTAATAGAATCGCCGCAAATGGTACAACTTCGAGTTCGGTTCCGCTGGTTTGGCGAGGATATCATTAATGACGTCCGGACCGCCGATTCCGAAGCGTTCGATTAAGGACGGCATCGTTCCGCCCCCATGCGAAAAGATGAATTTGATATCGGCATAGCGTGTTGCCGAGCCGTTGTTAATGAGACTGAAGATAGTCCTTGCCGTGTCTGTGTTGTATTCGATGGTGGGCGGATTCACACCGAGTTGAAGATCCTGGCAGCAGGACGCATCGATGGGGTGCGTGTACACGACCGCCTTCCGCCGATTGAGCTCATCGAATACCGGCTGGAATACGGAATCTCCGTGCCAATTGTTGCCGTAGCTCGACATCAAGCCAACGCCGTCCGCCTTGAGCGTGTCGAAAACGTATTCGATTTCCCGGAGGCTGTCATTAATCGTGGGGAGCGGCAACAGCGCAAACAAACCGAAGCGACCTTTGTTGTCGGAGACCATCTTCGCGCCATATTCGTTCATCTCGCGCACCATCGCGCGCGTTTCTGCCGGGTCTCCGAACCATGCGCCAGGCGTCGTGCAGGAAATCATGGAGGTCGCCACACCCTGCTGGTCCATGTCATCAATCACTTTCGAGGGCGAGTAACCTTTCCAGGTCTGAAGCGCGAACCATGTGGTGTAACCGGCTATATGATGACCTTCCTTGGCGGTGAGAGCCTTGATGTAAGCCGGCGACGCAAAATGAGTGTGACAGTCAATGGCGCCCTGAATTCGCGATTGCGCCTTGGCAGTTGGCAGCAGTGCGCTCGCGCCCAGCGCTGCCAGTCCGGCAAGAACTTCACGCCGCGACGGGTGGCGCGAACTCGGATCGTCCATGGATGGCATGATTTCTCCTTGATTTTCTTTCGCCGTACCAACTGTATTCATCTACTTCCCCAGCCGTGGAAGCAATCGCAGCGCGTTGCCATTGTTGATCGCCTGTACATCCTCGGCTGAAAATCCGAAATTCTGGAATCCGTCCACGGTAGTGCGCATGCGAACGAACGGAAAGTCAGTCCCGAATAAGAGCTGCGAGACCGGGACGAGCTTCGTCAAGGCGGAGAGCGAAGAGGGATTGGCCCCGTTGGCAATGTCGAAATACAGTTTTTTCACTTCGGCTTCGACGCCGTTGGGCGCGTCGGCCGCCATTTCCTTGGGTAACATGTCACTGACGCGTCTGGCCACCACCGGAATCGTTCCGCCGGAATGGGTAAAGATGAAGCGGATATTGGAGAAACGAGTGAATACCCCGTTGACCAACAGACTAGTGAACGCTCGCGTGGTGTCGAAATCGAACTCAGTCCAGCCTGCCGGCACACCGGGAATCAGGTTGCCGCAGCAACTTGGCGTCGTCGGATGAATAAATACCACGGCTTTGCGGCGATTGAGTTCCTCAAACTCTGTCACGAAGGTTGGATCGCCGGGCCATTTATCCCCGTAATCGGTCAATAGAGCGATGCCATCCGCTTTGAGCGTGTCAAAACTGTGTTCAATTTCGCGGAGACTGGCGTCCGGATCAAGTAGCGGTAAAGATGCGAACAAGCCAAAGCGTCCGGGATAGTCCCTAACCATCTGTGCCCCATACTCGTTACTATCGCGCATCAGATTGCGCGCCTCTTCTCCGCCCAGATTGGATGGAGTACCCCCGGTCGCTATGGACATTACTGCTGTGGCAATGCCGGCTGCGTCCATTTCCTCCAGCGCCCGCGCAGGCGTCCAGTTGGACAGCGCAGGGTCGGTCCGCGCATTCCCGCGAGCCGGACCGGTACGACGCATATACGCGGGTGAGAAGAGATGCTGGTGCACATCAATCCGATTTGGCTTCGCGTCGGGCGTTCGCGCGGCCCGTGCCAGGCACCCTGCCGTGCCCGGCAGGATGGCGCCAGCCCCGAGCGCGCCCAGCGATTTCAGAAAATTCCGCCGGGAATCACTGTGTGTGAGTGATCCACGATCCAGATCGCCGGTGTCAGTGCCCATGGGTAGCCTTCCATCGCTTCGATCTCTCATCGTCACTTGGCCTGCCTGCCGCCATCTCCAGCGTCTTGGAAATAGAAGTAGCCGACTCGGTTGTTGGATGAACTGGCGTACCACATGCGTCCCTGAGAGTCCAAGAAGAACTCCCGCATCGAAATTTCCGAGTGGGGAAATGGATATTCAATGACCTCACCGGTGTCGGGATTCAAGCGTCCCACGACGTCCTGCTCGTGGGAGTCGTACCATATCATGTGGTTGCGGTCGATGCCGATCGCGTAGGGACTCGGTTCCGGTCCAGGCAACTGAAACTCCTTGAAAGTTTCGGTTTTCGGATCGAAGCGTCCGATCTTTCCGCCGACACGCTCGGTGAACCAGACGATGCCGTCGGAATCCACCTGAAGCCGCTGCGGTTTGCCCTTGGTCGGTGGATAGAACTTGGACAGTTTTCCCGATTTCGAAATCCGCACAATGGGGCCATCGTTCCTGAAGACTGTGAACCACTCATCGCCGTTCTTGCCGACAACGTTGCCATAAGTTCCGGGAGTATCGAAGTGCGCGAACTCTTTTGTTTCCGGGTCGAAACGCGTGATGGGGCCGCCGCTGCTCCATATGTTTCCGGATTCGTCGACTCGGACCGTGTGTTTGCCGATTGGTCGGCCGTTAGGCCCAGTGTCCCGATACTCGATGATCTCCTTTGTCACTGGGTTCAAATGCGCGATTCCTCCGAGCGGTACTTCCGTAAACCACACCGTGCCGTCGGGAGCCGGAATGGCCGAATGAATGCCGGCGGTTTTCTCAAACGGCAGCGGAAATCGAGTTAGCTCCGCGGTCCTGGGATTCAGCCGAACGACTTCATTTCCCCGCCCGTAGTACGGAATCCAGATCATCCCGTCTTTATCTTCAACGGCGCTCCAAGGTCCCAATCCCTTGAAACCCGCAAAGTCATATTCGACGTACGCGATGTCCATCGCTCTTTCGCTGAAAGGCCGCACCAGCGCTTTATATTCCGGCATATCCGCCGGCGATTTAAGTTTCTTGGAATCGATACCGAAGGCCACGTTCAGGTAGGCAACCAGATCTTCGACCTTCTGATCGCTCATCGTGCCGCCCTCGCCCTCGCCGGCCATGATGACGTCGCGCATATATTTGACTCGATCGCGCCAGTCGTCCTCATCTCGCGCAGCGGTAGCCCATTGCGTCTGGAAGGAATGGCAAGAGATCATGCAACTTGTGAAGAAGGGATCCTGATAACCTTTCGCGAGGTCGTGCTCCTTGGTCTTGGGCAGGAGCATTCTTCCTTGATAGGTGTTCAGGTCGCTCCAGCGCACTGTTCCGTTTTGCAGGACAAAATTAAAGGAAATAGTTTTCTGGTCGCTGGCGAGCCGGACATCCGGGCGGGGATCGCTTTTGTAGCCAATGGCTCTGGTTCTTAACGTATAAGTTGCCGGGGGCAGATTAGCAATATGATAGTGACCCTGCTTGTCCGTCAGGACGCTAATCGTCATCTTGTTCTGGGAATTCTCGGCAATGACGAACGCTCCCATGAAAGGTGCACCGTCGGGCCCTTTTACGCTGCCGGTAATCGTCGTGGCTGGAGTTGGCCGGCAGAGCAAGAATAGAGACGATGCGCAAACCAGGAATCTCTCAGATAGTTGCGTGAAGCTCCGGTTGATTCGCAGTAAATTAAACGTATTGGCACGAAACATCGTGTTCTACCTCGCGCGCAATTCCTTATCAATTTCGGCGATCGGATTCTTTCTCGCTCTTGTACTCCCCAATAATTGTTGCCGTCAAGACAATGCTCACCTGCCCAGCCTCACATGACTGCGTGCGCACCTGCACCCATTGGGACCGCGGGTGGGTTGGATCTGTTTTACGTCTGCCGAACCGGTCACTGCGGTTTTGAATTCGATCAAATCGGGATTCGCGGCACCAGCAAGTGCGAGTCGTACTTGCCGCCTGTATGAATGATGGTGTCGCCTTTGCCGAGTTCCTCGTACTTGAACCCCTCCCACCAGTCTGGGCCCCTCGTTTCAATATAGTGGCCTGAAACCAACACGCGGAGTTGCTGGCCCGCATGCCACATAAAGGATTCCCCGGATTTTGTGCGTGGCCAGATTGTCCAGGATCACCAAGTTCCCCTTTTGCAGTGTGGGTGCCAGCCCTTGCGTGACCCATGCCAAAAACCGCATTGCGGAATGACTCTTGCCAGCGTTTGGAACAGTCTCTTCACAAGAGATCGGAGCGCCATTGTTCGGAATTATACTGCGCGCGGCCGAGCAATGCAGCGATTTCAGCGGATGCATTTGATGGTTGCCGGCATCGGTCTCGGGGCCGGACTTCGATCCGAGGATGCCAGGGATTCCCCGCGTTGGTGATCGGGATCACTACGATCTATGTCGCGGGATACAGCATGTTTTGATCCACTCAGGTTAGATTGCAACCAACAAAGCAATATGATCCTCCAAACCCCGGGGCCGGATCTAAACCCATTCGGCCCCTTCTTGATTCTAGCGGTTGGAAGTGCGTTGAGCGGATTCCCCCCTGATCAACCTGATCAACGGGCATGATCGGAATGTGGGAATTTGGCGTTGGTTTGTTCGTCGAAGACGTTGAAGCTGATTCTGTTCTCTCCCTTGTACATGATTTTCTTCACGTATGGCCGAACCACCAACACTTGACCAGCGGCTGGGAATCTCTCAGCAACGCCACCGTTTACCATCGAGCGGGATACAGCCCCCGGCCTGTACCCAGTGTCCTCATCAATCCCACCGCGCTTCGCAGCGGTTTGAGCCGCACGGTGAATCTGTTTTGTCATGAGAGTTTTCTTGCCCTGTTCCCAGACAAAATCAACTCTGATTCCCACCTTGGCTATTTTCGCAATACCCTTCAGCAATCTGTCCCACAAATCTTCGTTGAACTTTGTTTCGCCCGACAAATTTTTCCAAACTTGCTTTTTCCAATAGGGTGCCCGTCTTAAGTTGTCAGTGACGTACTGCGAATCTGTGATGATGATGACACGCCTGACATCATCCCAAGGTGCGTGATTAAAAACCCAGCGGAGTGCTTCGATGCAAGGCAAAAGCTCCATTCGGTTTATGCTGCTTTCGCCACATCCAAAGTCAACAATTTGTTCGTCAGGGCGATCAAGATGCTCAGGGAAGTGAACGATGGCCGCGCAGCCAGAATAGCCTCCCCGGATTCTTGTAATAGGAACCGTCCGTGTAGATGTGGATGGCACGCGGGTCAAGCATTTCTGGCTCATATTACTCCTTCTATGATGATCTAGTTTGCGGGTGTACTGGGCGCGGGGAGGGAAGGGTCAAACGGCTCGGTGGGCAAAGGTCAGGCAACAGCGGGCAGCTAGAGAGGCTAGTTCCCACGCAGCGATTGAAATGCCCTATTTCGACCGCCCGGAACTCCCCTTGCCTTGCCCCGCTGGTTTGGAGGCTGCACGAGCCTTGTTGACCACCGCCACGGTGCCATTGGTGAGTCAGTGGAGCCGCCAACGGCGCATAACAAACTCTCCGGGGTAGCCATCAGGAGTCTAAGTTTGATATAGATACCACCAAATTCGGCTTTGCGATCTTAGCCAAACGTGAAAAGTAGTATCATCAAGGGCACGGGTTGCACTTCCAGCCCGCGCAATTAGTATCAACGCGCATATTCCACAAGACGGGAGAATCGATGAATTGGGCAATTATAACTTCGTTTTGGCGGATAATTTTCGGCACAGCAATCCTGACGGCGCTCTTTGCGCTTCCCTTTTCGCGCCGCGCGTCTGCCGACAAAATTCCCGCCGGCTGGGAAGCAAGCAACGTGAAGCCGATCGGTTACAGCGAATTGAACGGCCACGGCGCATTCAAGATGGCGATCAAGCGCGTGGGCGAAAAATGGTACCTCTACATGGGGCACCTGTGGGAGCGCGGCTGGACGATCGTCGACGTCACCGCCGCCGCCAATCCCAAAGTCGTCAAGCACATTCCCGGCCCCGACAACACGTTCACCATTCAGATGGAGTTGCACGACAACATCATGATCACCGCGATGGAGCAGCTTTATCCCAGTTGGGGCGGAGACGCCAGCAAGCCCTTTGACGAGGGCCTGATCATCTGGGACATCAGCGATCCAGTCAATCCGAAGGAGCTCTCTCGCTGGAAGACGGGAGGCCTCGGCGTGCACCGCATCGGGTATCCAGGCGGCAAGTACGTCAACGTCTCGGCGAATATGCCTGGTTACAGAGGCAACATTCTCGTTTTCCTGGACATCAGCGATCCGAAAAATCCCAAGGAGGTCTCGCGCTGGTGGCTCCCGGGACAAAAAGAAGGCGAACCGCCCATCGTCGACAACAGCAGCCCCTCGCCCACCAATCCCGGATATCACGGCCCCGCCTACATCGACGGCGACATCGCCTATCTGGGTTATGGCCCCGCGATCATCCTTCTCGACATCAGCGACATCGCGCACCCGAAGCAAATCGGCCGCCTGACCATGAGTCCGCCGTTCATTCTCGCCGGGCAACAAGGCGTCCATGATGTCTTGAAAATTCCCGGCAAGCCGCTTCTGTTCTCCCACTCGGAAACCAGTTCGGAGAACTGCGACACCGACCCGCTGGATCATGTCGCCATGATCGACATCAAGAATCCCGCTCGCCCGCGCCTGATGTCCATGTTCCCGCTGCCGGTGCCACCAAAAGACGCGCCATACAAAAATTTTTGCGACAAGGGCGGCCGCTTCGGTCCGCACAACACGAACCTCGAGTATCACCTGCCCGATGTCGAAAAGCAGGGCGACCTGATCTACCTCACCTACTTCAACGCCGGGCTGCGCATTTTCAATATTGAAGATCCCCGGATGCCGCAGGAAGTCGGCTGGTTTATCCCGCCGCAACCCACCAAGCGTATCGGCGTCATGCCGAAGACCAAGCTCGTCACCCAGACCGAAGACGTTCTGGTCGACACGCGCGGCAACATCTTCGTCACCGACAAACAGTGGGGCCTGTACGTCCTGCGCTACACCGGCAAAGGAGAACCCGCGCCAACGGCGAAGTGACGTCATTCCCGATGGATGGAAGTATTGGTTCGACGGCGGCGCTTCTCAATATTGATCTCTATCCGCGGCAGAATGGGATGCAGCCCGAAATTATGCCGATTAGAAAATGCAAAATGGAAAGACCCGCACCGCACGAATTGCAATACGGGAGGATGGCGATGAAGAATGCAAAGATCGGATTCTTAGGGGCAGTTGCACTTACGCTGGCGACTTTCCCATTGGCCTCTGCCCAGAGTGTAAAGCCCAGGCCGCTCCCGAAGGGAGCCTACGCAAAAAATGTTGAGTTCGTCAGCTTCACGGACGTCGATGGACACATCCCGTTCAAAATGTCGATCCAGCAGGCAAACGGCCACTGGTACATGTACGCGGGCGCACAGAACGATCGTGGATGGGCCGTCCTGGATATCACGAATCCTGCCGATCCAACCGTCCTCAACTGGATTCCGGGTCCCAAGAATACCCGCACCGTGCAAGTGGACATCGCCGATGGAAAGATGATCACGGGGCTGGAGCGTTCCCAGGGGGGTGGCGACACGGATCCCACCAAACCGTGGGATGACGGCGTGCTGATCTGGAGCCTGGCCGATCCCGTGCATCCGTCACTGCTCGGCCACTACCATACCGGCGGCCTCGGCACTCATCGCAACGGCTACCAGGGCGGCCGCTACATGTATCTTTCCGCGGGTGCCAACGGCTACTCTGGAAATATTTTTGAGATCGTGGACATTTCCGATCCTGCACATGCGCTCGAAGTCTCGCGCTGGGCGCTGCCGGAACTGAAGTTGCCGGACCCGAACGCGCTCAATGCCGCTTGGCCACATGGCCATGGCCTGCACGGACCTCCCGTGATCGTGGACAATCTCGCCTATCTTGGTTTTGACAATAAGATGGTAATCCTGGACATCAGCGACGTGCGCAATCCCAAGGAGGTCAGCGAACTATCGTTTGATCCTCCGTACCATCTCCTTTTCGCTGTCCATACCGTGCTGCCATTTCCGAGCCGGAAAATTGTGGAGACAAACTCCGAAGGGGGTTGCGCGGATGGACCGAGCCAGGCTTCCTTAATCGATGTCGCGGACCCTGCCAAACCCAAGATTTTGTCGTTTTTCCCCGTTCCCGTTCCGCCCCCCGACGCACCGTACAAGGACTTTTGCGAAAGGAGCGAGGGTTTCGGCGCGCACAACGTGAACATGCTGTTCCACAATCCCAACGTGGATCATTCGGATAACATCATTTACATGACTTACACCAATGCGGGTTTGCGCGTGTTTGACATCTCGGATGCCCGATTGCCAAAAGAGATCGGTTACTTCATTCCGCCGAATACGACTAAGAAGGAACTAATGGGCCCAAATGGCGAAGTACCTATTTCCAATGGCGCCGAGGTTGTGGTGGATACGCGGGGCTACATCTACATGTCTGACCGCAGTCAGGGAATTTGGATACTTAAATACACGGGCCCGAAGCCCGGTCCCGCGATCCCGGTCCACCCGAGCAGCCGGTAACTTCCCTAGCGGATAGGAGGCCATCGCAGACCTCCCACTGTTCCAGGATTGTGTTCACGAAGGTCGAAAACGCGGATTCAACCCTGCGACGTTCGGCGATGGAAAAGCCGCGGCTGCCGATTCGTTGTGAAAGCAACCGAGATACTGTGTCATGGAAGAACAGACTGCGCGGGATCTCGAAGCCTATCTAGAGACCGAATCAGGGATTGCAACTCTAAAGAAATGGAACTTGACCTCCGATGTGGAAAAGCTTCCCGCGGATCAGGTCCCTTTCGGGCGCCTTCCGCCGGCAGTGACCAGAGATCTCTTATTTTGGTTACGCTACTTGGTAGCCGTCGCGACAGCTGGCCTGTCAAGCGGCTCAACCTGGATGATGCCGGCCAAGTGCGTATTGCCCACCCAGAACTTCACTTGCTCGCCTGAATCATCCACGAACGCACGGCGCATGTTCGTTTCGCGGGGCATGAGATAGTCCGTGAACTGCCCGGTTTTTGAATTGAGCCGCAATACAGTATCGCTGAATTCCGTCACGGCCCAGGTATCACCTTTCTTATCCGTCGTTACGTCGTACGGCATGTAAAACGATGTGGGTGCCTCCCATTCCTGGATTTTGTTCGTCTTCGGGTCAAACATCCCGATCTTGTTCCCCCGGTTTTCCCCGAACCAGAAGCGACCCTGGGCGTCCAACGATCCGCGCCGCGGCGCCGAATTGGGAGTCGGCGTCGGATACGTCGTAATTTTCCCCGTCTTCGCATCGATTTTTCCGATGTCCTCACGCCCCATAACCGTAAAATAAGCGTTGTTTTGCACGTCGGAAGAGACCTGATAAAGAGTGGGCCGCGAAGTAGGAAACGGCTCGAAGGTTTCGAATTTGCCTGACGCAATATCCAGCCGCAGAATCGTATACGTTCCCGAATCGTTGACCCACACCTTGCCGTCGACCTTGCTGTGATTCGGGCTCACGAATGTGAACTCCCGGTAATCCCCGTCCATTTCAGCCGGAAGTTTGTAGATTTTGATTTGCTCCGTTTTCCGATCGAATTTGGCGACCGCTCCCTGGAACGTCATGGCGACCCACAAATTCTGGTCCTCGTCAAATTCCAAATCCAGGTTTCCGATAATGCGGCCGGGCTTCAGTATCGGCATTGGGTATTCCGTCACCTTGCCCGTCTTAGGATCGAGCTTCCCCAGAATGGCTTCCCCGAAGCTGGCATACCAAACCGTGCCTTCCGAATCGACGATCACATCGTGCGGCTGTCGCGTTTGCTTGGGCAGATCGTATTCCGTGATAATCACCTGCGTCGCCTTGCCCTTCGGCCGTGGTGCGATCTTGAGCGGATACGCCCACTGCTCAACGGAACTTAGGTTCAAGGTGGCGAGATACGCAGCTTGCTTTTCCCGATTCGCCTGAAGTTGCGCCTCCTGGTCGGTATTCATTTCACCGCCGCCCAGGCGTCCGGGGCCATCCGGCTGCACCATCAGAGGAAACGATTCCGGCGTGTGCCGCGACATCCGCTCCAGCACCCCGATGAATTCATCTGTATCGTGAGTCGACCGGACGATCCGCTCAAACGTATGGCAATGTGAGCAGTTCTGGACGGAAGCTTTTTGCTCGGGAGTTCCGGGGAAGCTTGCGAGCCAATCCGAATTCGTGAGTTGCGAGGCAAGATTACTTGTTTTGCGGAGTTTGATATCGACCGACGCACCTTTTTCGGCTGGAATGTCAACTGAGCTCGGGCTATCCAGGTCATATCCGCCCGCCCGGATTCGAAGCGCGTAGTGCCCTGGCTCCAGCCTGCCTGCGGGGAAGCGGTAACGCCCATGCTCGTCACTCACCACCGTCACGGAAATCGTCGAGCCCACTTTCTTGGCACTGACGAGCACTCCCTCCATGGCACCCTCTTCGGTCGAGGTAACTTGTCCGGTGAGGGATTCCGAGGCTTCGCTCTTGGCGACATCCGACCGCGAAATCGCGGGGTGAAATAGCAAAGCAGCTACGGTCGCGACTATCGTCAGAAATAACCCTGATGCTCGCATGGGAACTTCTCGGTCCTTGATAGAATTCATATTTCATTCGGGCAATGAGTTCAAAGGGAAATACCCGCAAAAAGTCCATCTCCAATCATATTAGGAGGCGCTATTTTACAGGTCAAGGATTATTTCGGCAGGTTATTTCGGCAGGTTTGGGATTATCATACCCGCTGAGTAGTTGTTGCCAACTCCGCCGATGCCTTCATACCAAGTAGCGAGGAGTCGCCAGGGATGAAAATTCCGTTTCTCTTCGCTCCTTATGAACCGGAATATTATGGCCGCGCGAGGAAACGTTTCAGAGAGGAACGTCGACAATGACATTCAAGGCGATTTCCCGTAGAGATCTTCTGAAGGGCTCGGGCGTGCTCATCGTAAGCTTTAACTTATTCGGACCTGTGTCCAGGCTTCTTGCGCAAGGAATGCAGGGGGGCACGCCTATTTCGAACGCCGGGGGCCTCTCCCCGAACGAACTCGATTCTTGGATCGCCGTTGCACCGGACGGCACCGTCAGCGTTTTCACCAGCAAAGTCGATCTCGGCACCGGCACCGGCACGGCGCTAGGCCAAATCGTCGCGGAAGAACTCGACATTCCGGTTTCAAAAATTCGGATGCAGATCGGCGACACCGACAAATCCGTGGACCAGGGCCGCACGTCCGCCAGCCGGACGCTTGAGCGCGCGGGACCTCAGATGCGACAGGCAGCCGCGGCTGCGCGGCACGAGCTAATCAAGCGCGCCTCGGCGAACTTGGGCGTTCCGGCCGAGCAGATGATTGTGAATGACGGCGTCATAAGCGTCGCCGGGAGTACGGATAAGGTTTCTTACGCGGCGCTGGTGGGCGGAAAGCGTTTCGAGACGAAAATTTCCGCAAGCGGTGAGCAGTGGGACATCAAAGTCGCACCAGACGTCAAGCCGAAAGATCCCAAGGACTACACGATCGTCGGCACATCGGTGCCGCGTTTTGATCTTCCTCCAAAGTTTACCGGTGAATTTACATACTCATCCGATCTGCGGATTCCCGGCATGTTGCACGGCCGCGTTGTGCGCCCGCCCGTCGTAAACTCAGAGCCCGCCACCGTGGACGAATCCTCGATCAAGCAGATTCCAGGGATCGTTAAGGTGGTGCGCGAAGGCTCCTTCCTCGGCGTGGTGGCGGAGACCGAATGGGCGGCGATCCGCGCCGCGAAGGCGCTCAAGGTCACTTGGTCTGCGCCGCCGAAGCAATTCCCCTCCGGCCCCGCGGCGATGTACGACTATCTCCGGAACACAAAGAGCTTTGCCGAACGGGCGGGCACCGAGAAGGGAAATGCAGCTGGCGCCATGACGCGGTCAGCGAAGAAATTCGAAAATACGTATTTTTGGCCATTCCAAATGCACGGCATGATCGGACCGTCGTGCGCCGTCGCCGATGTGCAGGGCGACAAGGCCACGATCTGGTCCGGTTCCCAGGCGCCGTTTATCACGCGGAACGGCGTCGCGCGGCTTCTCGGGCTGCACGAACAGAACATTCACTTCATCTACCTGGAAGGCTCGGGCTGCTACGGGCGCCTGGAACCGGACGACGCGCCGGAAGATGCGGCGCTGATGTCGCGCGCCACGGGAAGACCCGTACGCGTGCAGTGGATGCGCGAAGACGAGCACGGTTGGGAACCGAAGGGGCCGCCGCAGTTGATTTCCATCCGCAGCGGCGTTGACGCGCAGGGAAAAGTCATCGCCTGGGAATACTCTGAACGCACGCTGCCGTGGACCGACGCGCGACTTACACCGATGCTCGCCTCGCGACAGACCGGCATCAAGCCCGATGAAAACGGCGTGTTTCTTGGCGGGAACGATGGCGCCGCGTACAATTTCGAAGACCGCAAAGCGGTGGTGTCCGGCATTCCGTGGATTATGAGTGCGAATCCGCTGCGTACGTGTAACCTCCGCGCGCCGTACAGCCAGGCGCGCTGTTTCGCCACCGAATCCCAAATGGACGAGATGGCGGCCGCGGCCGGCGCCGATCCGCTGGAATTTCGCCTGCGCCACCTCGGCGCGGGCGACAGCAAGCGTATCGTCGATGTCTTGCACGCGGCTACCAGCAAGGCGCAATGGCAGGGCCGTCCGTCACCTCAGCGCGGCGGCAAGAACCTCGCCACGGGACGCGGCCTGGCGTTGTCGGGTTTGTCGGGTACAGTTGTCGCCCAGGTGGCTGAAATTGAAGTGGACCAGTCCACCGGCAAAGTGACGGTAAAGAAAGTCACCGTGGCGCACGACTGCGGCATTATCGTGAATCCCGATGGACTCAGGAATCAGATCGAAGGCAACGTAATTCAGGGCACCAGCCGCGCGCTAATGGAGGAGGTCGATTTCGATTCCGCGGGCGTGAAGAGCCTCGATTGGCAGAACTACCCGATCATCCGGTTCAGCGAAGTCCCCGACGTGGAAATCGTGCTCATCAACCAGCCGGCCATGCAGCCGATGGGCGGTGGAGAAGCGTCGTCGATCGCCACCGGCGCGGCGATTGCCAACGCTATCTTCGATGCCGTTGGAGTGCGCCTGCGCGAGGTCCCGTTCACGCCGGAGCGCGTCCTGCGCGCGCTTCACGGCAGCACTGCGTAATGGCGCATTCTATTTTGCCCGGCAGTGTTTCATTGCGGGGCAAGGACGAAGACCGCTTTGCAATTTCGAAGTGGACTTCCAGATTTCAGGTGACACTGGCGGGCGGCTGGCATATACCCCGCCGAAGTTTATCGTGATCGGGTGCGGCCTCTATTTCTAAAAAATGTATCGCCCCAGAAGGGGCAATGAGGATCCAACAAATGTTGAAGCGCATATTTCCTGCGATTTTCATCGCAATCGTTGCAGCTTTCGTACTGCTCTGCACTCCCCCTCGCGCCAAGGCAGACGCGACTGGAATTGTCGAGGGAGTGGTAAAAAGCTCTTCCGGTCAGTCGCTGTCAGGCGCTTATGTAAAACTCTACAACTCCGAAAAGCGTTTGACCTTTATGGTTATCAGTCAGGCTCAGGGGCGGTACACTGCCAAGAATCTTCCTGCTGGAAAATACACCGTGCAGGGAATCGGTACTGGCTTTCAGAGCACTCCAATGCCGGTAAACGTGGCGGCAGGTAAGCCGGCAAATGCCGATCTATTGCTTTCCTCTCCTCAGCCGGCCCCATTGGCGAATGGATGGCCGGGCAGGCCCGGCAAAGTAGGTGGCGTCGAGATTTGGGTTCATGAGCCGCAGACGCCTCTTGTGGAAGGCGAGGGCAAAGAGATCGTTCAAGAGAAGTGCACGCAATGCCACGAAACCGAGCGCATCGTGCTGCTGCGCTTTGACCGCGCCAAGTGGGAATCGACGGTCGACCGCATGCGCGAATATATAGCCGACCTCGGCATGCAGGAAGTCTCCGATCTGGAAGAAGCGGCGGTCGTCAGCTATCTCACCAAGAATTACTCCGGGGCGCCGGGAATGGCCAATGCAAGACCGGACGCCAATAGCCGCTTGCCCAAGGCTTTGCTGCAGGGCGCGACCGCCAACTACGTCGCCGTGGATTTCGAACTTCCGAGGGATCCGGAGCGCGACCCGCACGACCTGACTACGGATCCGCGCGGCAACGCCTGGGTCGCCGAGCGCAACGGCTGCTGCATCGCCAAATTCGATCCCAAAACATTTACCTTCACGGAAATTGAGCTGCCCCCCGGAAACGTAAAATCGCGCATTTCCAGCGCCATCGGACAGGACGGCGACAGAATCTGGGTTCAGGACGTCAGCCACAACCGGCGCTGGGTAAGCTACGATACCAAGACGAGTAAATTCAGCGTCTTTCCGGTTCCCGATTCGATCCAGGGTGGCGCCGGGTCGAACACGATCATCGCCGATAAGAGTGGAAAGATCTGGGCAGCGGGCACCACCCATGTCATCGGATTGGATCCGGCCACTGGAAAGTTCGTCTCCTATCCCATTCCTTATTGGGTAAAAACGAAGAAGAGCGCGCAGGGATACGGGATGGCAATTTCGGGAGACGGCCGAGTCTGGTTCGCCGAGCGCGATCCCAGCCGCATCGGACGGCTCGATCCGGAGACGGGGAAAATCGATGAGTACGAGCCACCCCTCCCCAATTCGATCCCCCGCAGAATGGGCTCGGATTTACACGGAAATATCTGGGTGGGCCTGCATGAATCCGGCAAGCTCATGAAGATCGATTACGAAACGAGCAAAATGACGATCTATGATCCTCCCACCGAGAACGCAGCGCCGTATGACGCCGTGGGTGATCCCCAGGGTCGCGTATGGTTCAGCGAACAGGCGGCGGACAAAATCACCCGCTTCGATCCCAAGAGCGGAACTTTTCTCGAATTCTCCGTGCCCAATGCCGAATCCGACATGCGCAGGATCGAACTCGATCCTACCAATCCGAATCGCGTGTGGTGGGGCGGCGACACGTCGAACCACATTGGGTACGTCGAGGTGCTGAGCGGCAAGGGTTCTGGCGAATAAAAAGAGCACACGGGCGAAGAGTTTATAGCGCCGGACGACAGGCCTTTTGGTCTGCACCCCCGCAGGTAAGAACTCCGTTTTTCGAAAGTGAGGAACTACACCAGGAATGTGCTGGGAGGAACCTCTTATATACAGGTTCGCGACCCGCGCAATAGGTTTTCTGGCTGCAGCAGTTACCGTATTTTGCTGAGGATTCAATTTCAGGCGCCAGGGGGAGAGCAGTTATGCGGAAAAAATGGTTACCCGTTCTTGCGTTGTTGACATTGTGCGGCAGCACTGGCACGCCAAGAGACGCAAAAAGTGTAGTTGGCGATGTCTCGCGAACCATTGGAGCAGCCAGCGTCAATACGATTCAGTATTCCGGCAGCGGGATCTACTCTCAGTTTGGCCAGAGCTATCTTCCGAATGGTCCGTACCCGAGGTTCTACGCGAAGTACTCGCGCGTGGTGGACTACGGAAAAAATATTTCCCGGGAAGAGCTGGTTCGAACGCAATTCGAAAACCCGCCGCGCGGTGGCGGAGGACAGCCGCTGTACAGGGAAGCGCGCGGTGTGACGGTCTCGACCGAGAATTCGCCCTGGGGCGGGGGAGCGGTTGCGCTCACGCCGTACGGATGGGTGAAAGCGGCGATGGCTGCGAATCCGGTCATGAAGCCCGTGACCGTCAAAGGCAAGAAATTGACCGTCATCTCCTTCACCGTGAGAGACAAATACAAAGTGAACGGGTACGTCAACAGCGAAAATTTTCTGGAAAAGGTCGAAACCTGGATGCCCAATCCGATCCTCGGCGATACGCTGATTGAGACGGACTATTCGGACTACAAGGATTTTGCCGGCGTGAAATTCCCCATGAAGATCCTCCAAAAGGATGGCGTCTTCCCGGTGCTCGAACTGACGGTCAGCAATGTCCAACCGAACGCGCCGGCCAATATCGAAGCTCCTCGCGCGGGGCAAATGACGACGCATGTGGAATCGCAAAAGATCGCGGATGGCGTCTGGTATCTTGCCGGCACTCCAGACCCGAACAGCATGGCCGTGGAATTCAAGGATTATGTGGTCATCATCGAGTCTTCGGTGACGGAGGCTCGCGCGCTGGCCAACATAGAGGAAGTGAAACGACTGGTTCCAGGCAAGCCGATCCGCTACCACATCAACAGTCATCACCATTCCGATCACGCGGCGGGCCTGCGGGTGTTTGTCGTCGAAGGCTCGACCATCATCACGCACGAAATGAACAAGACATTCTACGAGCAGGTGGTTCTGAAGAATCCCCACACCTTGGAACCGGACAGGCTTTCCGAGCACCCAACGCCGGCTAAATTCATATGGGTTAAGGATAAGTATGTTCTGACGGACGGAGACCGCACCCTGGAAATCTACGCTGTCCCAGGCGCCGGACACACGGCCAATCTCCTGATGTCATACCTGCCGAAGGAAAAGATCCTGTTCATCACCGATATCTTCAACCAGTTTGGCGAACCACGTCCCAACGACCCGCCGCCGGGAATCGTCTCTCCCTATTACGCGGCTCTGGGCGATAATCTGAAGAGGTTGAACCTCGATGTGCAGCAGCTTGCCCCGGCACATGGCAAGGGCGTTGTGTCGGTAGAGTTGCTGAAGGAAGCACTCGTGGGCGTTGTGAAGGCCCCGGATGTGACCCCTCCCAGCGGCAATTGACGATGGTGTGCCTCGCACAGCATGACGATCTCACAACACGAGATCGTCAAACTGTGCGAGGAACTTCGGCAAACGGCCCGCGCAAGTAACTGCTGACAACACAATTGTTCAACTTCTGAACGAATATTGTTGACACGCGGCCCAATGTATTGCTACAAGCTGGGGCATTGATTTAATCGGGCGCGTGTGTTGAAGATCTTATTACATTGATTGACAAATTTCGTTTCGATATATCGTTCGAACCAGGGTGTATGCGCATGGACGGGGTGAGTTGCGCAATAGTTCTTCCGCTTTTCGGTGCCGGCCCGGTTGTAGCTGAGGCATTTGTGTGTTCCTTGACAAAGACAATTATGGCTGCGATGAAAAATCCTTCCAGGAAAGTGTCTTTCGACGAAAGAATCATAGAATTTTCTGGAGTGAGTGTAGTCGGGTAAGGAAATAATTAATAATGAACGATTCCGAAAAGTCGTCGCTGGCTATCCGGACACCAAAAGGAGATGTAATGGGCGAACATATTTCGCGTGAAAGTTGTCGTGTATGGGCAGGCGTCTTGGTATTCATGTTGATCTTGGGATGGATGGCCGTCCCGGCGTCTGCGCAGACAAGCGGTGTGATTCTGGGTACCGTAAAGGACGCCTCCGGCGCCGCCGTGCCGGCGGCCAATATTACGATTACGAACACGGATACAACCGAAGCGCGCACCGTGACAACGGGCGATGACGGAGCGTTTCGCGCCCCCGGACTACCGCCGGGCCACTACTCGGTTAAAGTCGAAAAGGGCGGTTTTAAGACCGTCACGCAGACTGGGCTGTCCTTGGATGTGGCAGGTCAGTTGGTTGTAAACCCCACACTGGAAGTTGGTTCGGCGTCTCAAGAAGTAACCGTGACCGGTGAAGCTCCAGTCGTCAATACGACAACCAGTTCACTAGGTGGTTTGGTGAACGACCAGCAAATCGCGGAACTTCCCTTGAATGGCCGCAACTACACGGACTTGACGCTGCTTCAGGCTGGCATTACGCAAACCACGCACTCCGGTTTGGGTGACGCGGGCATCTGGTACAGCAGCAACGGCGCGTCACCGCGTTCGAACAACTACATGATCGACGGCGCGTTGATGGTGACCCAGAACGGCACCGGTCCCGCCGGGATGACCGGAAACACATTGGGCGTCGACGGAATCAAGGAATACAAGGTCATCACTAGCATGTTCGGCGCGGAATACGGACTGCTCATGGGCAGCCAGATGGTCATCGTCAGCAAGGGCGGTACGAACAACTGGCACGGAAGCGCGTTCGAGTACCTGCGGAACAACCACCTCGACGCCAGGAACTTCTTCGATCCCCAGCCCTCCAAGGCCAACAACATTCTGGTCGACGCAAGCGGCAACCTCGAGCGTCTCCCGCAATTCAAGCGCAACAACTTCGGCGGGTCGTTCGGCGGACCGATTCAGAAGGACAAAACGTTCTTCTGGCTCGTCTTCGAGGGCCTGGGGCTGTCACAGGGCGACACGATTCAGGATACGACGATGCCAGGTGGATGCCACCTGTACAACAACAGCGGCAACATCATCATCGCAGGCGGCGGAAACATTCCCGCATCTACTCTTGCCGGAATTAAAGCCGTGTACCCAAATGCGACGCAGCAGATACTCCAAGGTCCTTTGTCTGGAACCACGACATTGGCGAGCCCCACTGGGACAGGTCTCGCAGCATGTTCTGGCGTGGCCACTGGCGCCGCAATCGCCAGCGTAGTCCAACCGTGGGTTGGACAGTTTCCTTTTGCCAACGAGTCGAACGGGGCGTCCAACTACACGCTTCCCGGGTTCACCCATGCGCGTGACGATTACGGGCAACTTCGAATTGACCACACTTTCTCGGGAAACGATACTTTCTTCACGCGCTACACGTTTGACGATGCCAAGATCACGACCCCTTATCTTGGCGGCAACTTGTCCACCCAGGACACCGGAACCGGTTTCCCACAGTTCTCCAATGCCGGGACAAGCCGGAACCAATACATCACGCTCGGTGAGAACCATATCTTTTCGGCCAATGTGCTGAATTCGCTTCGCGTTTCCTGGAGCCGCACGAATTACTTCAACGGGTTTACGAACAACAACTCCGCGATGAATTCGAATTTCCTTCTGCAGGACCCGACCACCTGCGCGACTTCCAGCAGCGGTTGCATCTGGTCCGCGGTTCCGGGGCTTACGACTGCCGGATTCACCCCAGGCTCGGGAATCACGGCGATGACGCCTCCCGGAACGTTCCCCAACTATCACATCCAGAACGTCTGGACGATCATGAACGACGTTTATTACACCAAGGGCAAGCACGCCTTTAGTTTTGGGACAATGATCAACCGGTTCAACGATCCCAACCTGCAATCCAAATCGATTTACGGGGTCATCAATTTCAGCAACCTCGCGGGCTTTATGAGCGGCATCCCGTCGAGCATGAGCGTTGTGTTGCCGGGCCAGTCGGTCGCTCTGAACCCCGGCGTTCCCGGCGCCACGCTCCTTGCGCCTCCCTTTCAAGGTAACTTCCTGGATCGTAACGTGTGGTTTAATACATATGGTTTCTACGCCCAGGATGATTACCGCGCCACCGACCGGCTCACCTTAAACCTCGGCCTGCGGTACGAATTCAGGAGCGACTTCTCGGAGCAGTACGGCCGGTTCGCCAATGTGCAGAACATCCAGACGTCAACGAATTCCACCATGGGCCAGCTCATGACCAATCCCTCGTATAAGAACTTCAGCCCGCGGGTTGGGTTTGCCTGGGATATGTTCGGTAACGGCAAGACGGCGGTCCGCGGCGGCTTCGGAGTCTATTACGACCTCGGAAACTACGGTGCGCTGTTGACGCAGAATCCGACTGGAATGGTCCCGTTTGTCGCCAACACCACGGTCCAGAACACCACCAATGCCGTGCTTACGCTTCCCCTGGTCTTTTCCGGAGCCGGAGCTGGAAGGTCGTTGCAGACGAACGACTACAATGCCAAGTCGCCCTACTCTCTGGAGTTCAACATGACTGTTTCCCAGCAGCTCCCGTTCGGGGTTGGCTTGGATATTTCCTACGTCGGGCGCCGGGGACTTAACCTTTATACCGGGATGGAAGGGAATCCGGTTCGGCCGATTGCCGGAACTGGCGTCAATGGCATTCCTGCACAGTACAACGTGACGGATGGCCAGAAGGGTTGCCAGAATAACACCATTCCGGTCGACGCAAACGGTGTTCCTCAACCATTCACAATCGGCGGAGTTGCCATACCTTCGACCGACCCGCGATATCCGTGCAGAATCAATCCGTACTTCACCAGCGCGCAATTCTTCACCAACGCGGCCAGCTCCTGGTACAACGCTCTACAAGTGAACGTCACCAAGCATCTGTCGCGCGGGTTGATGTTCCAGGCCGCTTATACCTATAGCCGCGCTACCGATGACACGCAGGGCATGAGGTTCAACGACGATTGCGGAGGCAATTCGGGATCGGCATTCGGCCAGAACCCAGGGCAACTGAAAATGGATTGGGGCCTCTCCTGCTACGATGTGCCCCAGGCGGTGCACTTCAACCTCCTGTACCACTTGCCGAATCTAACTTCGAACGCGTTTGAATCGAAAGTGACAAACGGCTGGTGGGTGAGCGGAATCGTTTCCGTGCAGGGCGGATCTCCTTTCCGTGCGATCATCAACAACGACCGCTCGTTCAGCGGGATTATCACGCAATCCAACATCATGAGCGCCAACCTGAATACGGTAGCCAGCAGCCAAACCGTCACTTGCACCGGCACAGGGCCGATCTTTTACAAGGGCCCCTCCTGTTCCGGTGGGACAGCAACTATTAATTACATCCCGTATAATGCATCTACAGTGATTACGGGCGACCCCAACCAGTGGTTCAATCCCCTAATGTTCGGGGAATCGCAACTCGGATCGTTGAGCAACCAACCGCGCAACGTTATGCGTAACCCGGGACTTGGCGACTTGGATATGTCCATCGCTAAAGATACCAAGCTGGGCATCCTGGGAGAGTCGGGGAACCTGCAGTTCCGCGTGGAGTTCTTTAACCTCCTCAACCGGGCTAACTTCGGGTTCCTGAACGCCGGGGCCAGCGTGTTTGCGGGCAGTACGACGCTCAACACCTGCGTAAACTCGGTGCAATGCAACGTTCAGGCACCGCTTGGCTCGGCGGGACAAATCACTACAACCAACACCACCGCCCGGCAGATTCAACTGGCGTTGCGCGTATCGTTCTAGGTAAAAGTTCTCTTTACCAGATCGATCGTCTGAAAACGCGGAAACCCGACGGGGCGGCGAAAGCCGCCCCGTTTTTCTGTCTGGTAGGAACTCTTCATTACGAAAAAAAGTGCATTCCATTTGCGAGACCGGAAGTTGCATTTTCGTTTCCGGTGTATCATTTCTCCAGGTTCGGCAAAGGGGAGTGGCGGCATGCAGTTGTCAAAACGATGGATGCTTGCGGTGGTCGCGCTTGCGTCAAGCATTCTGTTGCTGAGTGCAAATGCGCGGGCGCAAGGACATTGGCTGAAACTCGCCCCGTTTCCCGATCCCTGTCCGGAACTCATCGGCGCGGCGGCAAACGGCAAGGTGTATGCCTTCGGCGGGCTTCTCGGCACGTCTGTCAAGGGACTGGTCTACGAATATGATCCCGCGGCCAACAAGTGGACCAAAAAAAAGCAAATGCCGATTCCCGCGCATCATGTTGCGGCTGTCGATTACCATGGAAAAATATATCTGTTCGGCGGTGGAGCGCAGCCAGATCCGGCGGGAGGAAACTGGGTTCCGCTCAATAATTCCTGGGAATATAACCCGGCAGCGGACACCTGGAAAGCGCTTGCGCCGATGCCCACCGCGCGAGGTTCCGCTGCCGCCGCGGTTGTTGGTGGAAAAATCTACGTGATCGGCGGCGCCTCCGTTCATCCGGGCGCGAAGATTGTATCGCTGACGCCGGCCGGGCCGCACCGCTCGCTGACCACAAACGAAATGTACGATCCCGCGACTGACAAGTGGGAATCGCGCAGCCCCATGCCCACGGCGCGCAATCATGCGTCCATTGGCATGGTAAACGGCAAGATCTACGTTCTTGGTGGGCGTGTCGGGTCGGTCTTTGTGAATGCCAGCGCCACGGATATCGTCGAGGAATACGATCCCTCCGCGGACAGCTGGGGGATTGCGATGGCGCGCATGCCCACCGCGCGCAGCGGGGTCGCCTACGGAACCTACGGCGGCAAGATCTACGTGGCCGGCGGCGAATACTTGAACAGCCAGGTGGTTGGAGTGTTCCGGGATCTCGAGGCCTATGATCCCGTTGCAAACGCGTGGACGATCCTTCCTCCGCTGCCGCTTCCGCTGAACGGCCCGGCAGCTGCGGTGCTCGGCAATCGGCTCTATCTTATCAGCGGGCAGATGCAGTCCGGCTCCATCGGGGGGACTGCCCTCGCCTCAAGTGCAACGGATGCGCTGAAATTTACGGGGAAGTAGGATGATGGCCAAAAGATTCGAACGGTTCGGAATGCATCGCATGCTCGCAGTGGTTCTAATTGCGGCGTCGAGTTTGCTGCCGTTCACGCCTGCTGCGCGGGCGCAAGGGCGATGGGTCAAGGCTGCAACACTCCCTGAAACGTCCGAAGAGTTCTCCTGCGTCGCTGCAAACGGCAAGATTTACCTGATCGGCGGAAATCCCGCCAGTGATACCGGATCGCCTCGAGGGCTCGTGCAAGAGTACGATCCTGTCACGGATACATGGGTCCGAAAGAAGCCAATGCCGGTGCCCACGCACCATGCCGCGATCGCCGAATACCAGGGAAAGATCTACGTCATTGGCGGCGCGGTGCAGCCGGTCGCCGGCGGTCCGAATCAGTTCCCAACCAACCAGGCGTGGGAATACGACCCTGCGGGGGATTCGTGGAAAGCGCTGGCACCGATGCAGACCAGTCGCATGGCGGCGACTGCCGCGGAAGCTGGCGGCAAGATTTACGTAATTGGCGGAGCCTCGGTGCATCCGGGACATAATATCGTCTCGCTTTCAACGGCCGTGCCGCATCGCTCCCTGGATACGAACGAAGCCTACGACCCGGCTACCAATACCTGGGAAACACGCAGCCCAATGCCCACGGCGCGGAACCACGCTGCCGCAGGTGTTGTAAACGGCAAGGTTTACGTCATCGGCGGAAGGCTCGCCGCACTCAATCTTTCGCTCGGCAGCAACACCGATGTCGTCGAACGGTACGATCCGGTGACGAATAGCTGGGGTGCGGCCGGTCTGCGAATGCCTATCGCGCGCAGCGGAATGGGCTGGGCGACGGTTCAAGATCGCATCTATATTGCCGGCGGCGAGGTATACGACGCGCATATGATTGCTACTATACGGGCCGTGGAGGCGTATGATCCCGCCACCAATCAATGGACTCTCTTACCCACAATGCCGACGGCGCGCCACGGGGTGAATGTCGCGATTTTGAATAATCGACTCTATGTCATTGGCGGACACCTGCAGGGCGGATTCATCGGGGGCGAAGGGGCCGATAGCGACGCCAACGACGTATTCGAGTTTGCGGGCCGATGATGACTGAAGTAAACGGGCCTACTTCGATATCATCATGTTTATTTCCTGTAGCGAGCTGACTCCATCAGCCTCCTATTTCCGAGGTGGCACGGCGACCGTCCGGTAAAAAGGAGTGACACCATGTCCGGCAAATCAATTGTGAGGGACGACATGATATTCGGCGGCCGCAAGCCTGCGTACTCCCACATCGAGAATATTTACGGAGTCGAAAGTGAATTTGGCTCGAAGTATTCTCTGTCCGTGCCGCGGCGTGAATTTCTTGCCAAGCTTGCTGCGCTCGGCGGCACTGCCCTGATCCCGGGGGCCACAGCTTTCGCACAGACACCACTGGCCGCGAAGCCGCACCGGATCGACGTCCATTACCACTTCTCTTCGCCCGGATTCATCGCTGCAATCACTGCCAGGAAGACGGGCCAGCGCCCGCTGATGGAGTGGACTCCCGCGAAGGCGATCGAGGCGATGGACAAGGGCGGAGTCGCCACATCCATGGCCTCCATCAGCGAACCGGGCGTATGGTTCGGTGATAACAATGAGGCGCGCGTGCTGGCTCGGGAAACCAACGAATATGGCGCGCGGCTAATGGCGGACTATCCGGGCCGCTTCGGACTGTTCGCTTCGTTGCCGATGCCCGATATCGACGGGACGCTGCGCGAGATCGAATATAGTCTCGATACGCTCAAGGCTGACGGGGTATGCTTCATGACAAGTTATCAGGGCAAATATCTCGGCGATCCGGCGTTCGCGCCGGTGATGGATGAACTCAACCGGCGCAAAGCTGTCGTCTTCACCCATCCGTACCGAGCCGAGTGCTGCATCAACCTCATTCCCAATGGAGACGGGCTGGGATTACGCTGGTGAACGATACGACGTACACAATTGCGAGTGTGCTATTCAGCGGCACCGCCGCGCGGTGCGCAGATATTCGTTTCATTTGGTCCCACGGCGGCGGCACGATGCCCTATATCACCGGGCGTTTCAGTGGAGGAAACAGGCCCGATATGGCGCAGAAATTACCCCGAGGGGTGATGTACGAGATCCAGAAGTTTTATTACGACACCGCACAGGCGATCAGCCCATACACACTTGCCGCCTTAACCAGACTCGTGCCGGCTTCGCATCTCTTGTTTGGAACGGATTACCCGTTCGCTACCGCGGAGACCGACGCCAAAGGCTTGACCGATTTTGGACTCAGCC
>PLUM01000013.1 GCA_003165465.1 Acidobacteriota bacterium | reverse complement strand
GCGCATCGGCGATGAGCGAACGGTGACAACGCCATGGAACCGCTTCCGCACACATAATCGCGCTCCGCTTCTGTCCGGCCAATTTGATCAATCGGTGTAAACCTGCTTCGAACTCGGAGGTTTGCATATAATCAGCAAAGCCACGGAATGAGGCATTGCGCCAGCCCATGTTCGGGGAATCGCGTCGTGCATGGCGCAAGCNNGCCGATCCTCGCGGCTCGCAGCTTTGTAGACAGGGTCTCCCGGTTGAACTGAGGGTTGTGTCTCGATCGGGGGATACTGCGTACGTCTATGACGCGCTTGACGCGGTGCGCCCGCAGAAGCTCCAGGAAGTCTCTCCATGTGCGGTTCGAATGCCCAATCGTCAAGACAGCGGGCATTTCTGGCGCTTCCATATGAATTCAGTCCTCCGGTTTGTGTTGTTCATGATCGGATCATGGTCAGCAGCATCTTGAATCTACTAAGGGCCTTCAGCGAGTGAGGCTGATTTGCGGGCATGAGAACCGCTTCGCCTGCCGTCGCCCGTATTGGCTTTCCGGAAACCACGATTTCTGCTTTGCCCTCCAGCAGATGTGCCACCGCGTCGAACGGAGCTGTATGCTCACTCAGGCTCTGGCCGTCATCGAAAGCGAACAGCGTGAGTGTTGCCGTTGCGCGGTTCACTAGCGTTCGGCTAACAACCGCTCCTTCTTGGTAATTCACAAGGTCAATCAAGCGGACGGCTTCCGCGATAGGAATTTCACGCTTACTCTCTGCCTGCTTCGAATTCATCTTTGGTAACCTCCATGGCTGCCACGATTTCGTCCTAACGACTCTCTTCCACCAGCCCGTGCGGCATTATCCGCGCCACAACTTCAGTTCTCCGCCGGCCCCACGCGCTTTTTCTTCGAGGCGCACCCAAATACCTTGAAGCTCCTGGATTAGTTTCTGATCCATCAGGCCGGACTGGGCAAGAGGCGGGCATTCAGTTTCTATCCGGATCGGACATCCCTCGTGGAGCATTTTCTGTGAGCGTGCGACCTGTTTGAGGGTCACCTCATATCGCCCCCCGCAGGCGACGCATGGGATCTCAATTGCGACAAATTCGAGGATGTCCATGAATGGTCCTTTCATTTCAGAGCAAGTTCTTGCCGGGCTCGTGCTGTTGTATTCGGGCGACGGTTCTCGAGTACAGGCAGTTATTGTCCGCCGCTCAAGACTGAGAGATTGCCCCCTTACCTCTTTCTGTCAGTCCGTAGAAGTCACTGCCGCAAGCGTCCAGCATACCCGCGCCAGTCAATTCATCAATGGCGTCGAGCACGGCCTCCCGTTCGGTCGGTTCATTACCTGCCGCCTCGAATAACACGTGGAGGTCCAGCCGATCCTTCCCCATTTCTTCGAATAACCGCAGAACACGCAGAGAGAGTGGCTTCATTGTGAACCTCGTTAGATTACATGGCCCATGGAAGCGTCTTTCCACCGCTCTTTACAAGGGCAGCGTTCGTGGTGGACACAAGAACGCTATACAAGACGGCCAGTATCCGTGCGCGTGACTTCCCGCTATTTCCCCTTATGGCGAGTAGTCTTCTTTCGGCGCGTCTTGGTCTCCGCAATCTTCTCATCCTGCGGCCACGAAAGCGTCAGCAGAAAGTCGCTTTCCTCGGTCGCCTCCACATCATGAGGCACGCACTGATCCAGGACGAGAAGGTGCCCGGCAGGAAGATCCACCACCCGTTCGGGCAGATGGAGCCGGATATGGCCGTGAAGCGAGTGTACCGAGATTCTGCTAGCCGCAGTGTGCTCCTGCATGCGCGTATTCGCCTTCATGGCGATCAACACAATGCGGATATCCGGGTACTTTACAAGCGTCTTCGAACTTCGTCCCGTGGTCTGCAGCCACGATTCGTCCCGGTGCAGTTGGTCGAGTTCGATGGCCAGGTTAAATTGGAGAAGGGGGCCGCTGAGAGTGCCATCAATAGACTCGTGCCCGACGCTGGAACGTTGGGAAGCGCCTGTTTGCGCGATAGGCATATATTATCCTCCACCGGTGGTTGGCTAATCCGGTCATTGCATCGTAACACGATACGTTCCTCAATGCATTCTCGCTCGGAGATTTTGAGATCTACTACATGTCGTCGGGCAGGCAATAGAATGCGCGATCCGTCAGTGCCAAATTCTCGAAAAGCGCACCCTGCAATTCGTCGATCGTCATTACCAATCTTCGGTTACTCCAGTACCTGACAGCTACACCACCTGATATCTAGACGGTGATGCCGGCTCCATTCGGCAACAGGCGATTGTTATCGGTTCTATTTGCGTGCGTTGGCCCTTCCGCGGGGAGGGTGCTAGACTCTTTCGCAATACGCGGGAGCGACACTCCATGGGATCGTTCTTCTGGCAGTTGGCGGACCGAACAGCGGAGACCCAGTTCATCTTCAATTTGTTTCATTTGCTATTGGCCGGTCTCACCCTGCTGGTTTTGGTCCATCATTTCCGTGGCCTCCGATTGGCAAAGATGAAGCGAGGAGACCGGATTTTGCCGGCGGGTTTTTTCCTGCTGGTGGTGCACTTCGCTCTTCTCAGCGTCTATTTTGGAGGAAGATTTTTCTTTCAAAGAGAATTGGAATGGGCGGGTTTCGAGCCTCTCTCGCAGGGATTGCTGGTGTGCGCGGTACTGATCGTGGTTGCCGGTTACTTGCATGTCGTCGAACGGAAGGAAAGCCGCTGGGTTCGATGGACTCTCCGAAGCTGCATCGTGGTGGTGGGGATGGCTCTGGCCGGCCTTTTCTTTTCGCCGAAATCGCCGGTGGGCGAGGGGCTCCACGTTTCCGGCATGGCGCTCAACGATCTGCTTGTCGTTTTCGGAGTCGTTCTCGGATTGCGAGTGGCGCGGAAAGAAGAGCGGGAAGGGCGGCGAGCCAGCATCATCGCCCTGTTGTCGCTGGGCGTTGCCGCTCTGCTGCACAATGTGTCGCTGCTCTTGCCGCAAAACGCGGGCATCCTGGCCTGGAATGTGGAAGAGCATGTGCTCTCGGCTTCGCTCCTGGCTTTTGCCTGGGCCGCGGGAGAGCATTCGCACAATTTATTGGATCGTATTTTTGTCCGCCTGAACCTGACGTTTATCGTCCTCGCCAGTCTGATCATGCTGATTACCGCGGGCATGGAAAAGTATCAATACTTGCGCCTGTCGGAAGAGCGCTCGATGGACCTGGCGGAATTTCTTCGCGGGCACATTATTTACTACCGCGCGCAGGGAGACACGCTGGAAGATATTTTGCAGCGGCCGGATGTCTTGCGGCGGGTGGTGGTGGAATTTGGCAGGCTGCCCGAATTGCGCGTCGTGAGCGTGTATCTGGATGGGCAGCGCGCCAGTTTGCGCTACAACGCGAACTGGGAAATTCAGAGGGAACTCGTGCGCACCGATGGAACGCCTGGCAGTAACGCGGCAGCGGAGCCGCCCGGAAGTTTCCGGATGATCCAACTGCCGATTGGGGACAAGACGAACTCGAGGGATCGAATTGAGTTCATGAGCACGATGGATTACATCAATCAATACATCGGGAAATACATCATCCTGATCTATTGTTTGTTTACCATCATGGTGGGAGTGGGATCGGTGCTCATCGGCATGATCGTTGCCGACACCGACCGGAAACTTCGCCGCCAGTATGCGGAGTTGCAGGAAACGCAGCAGCAGCTTGGGCAGGCGGCCAAGCTCGCGTCCATCGGAGAGTTGACCGGAGGAGTGGCGCACGAAATCAACACTCCGATCACCAGCATCCTGGCGCTGGCGAGCCACTTGGCGGAGGGGCGAAACGCCGCTTCCCTGGCACCCGGGCAGCGCGAAAGCCTGGAAGTGATCGTGCAACAAGCCCAGCGCGTGGCCAGGATTGTTCGAAATTTATTGACCTTCTCCCGGCAATCCCGGCTGGAGCTGAGCCGTGTGGATGTGGGAGAACACCTGGAGACGGCTCTCAGCCTGCTCGAACACCGTCTGCGAAACGCCAACATTCGGCTTCAACGGGAAATAGACCTGGAACTTCCGCAGGTTCTGGGCGATGCCAACCGACTGACCGAAGTGTTCGTCAATCTGCTGAACAATGCCATTGATTCGATGTCCGCCGGCGGGACGGTTACGGTGCGCGCTCAGAGTATTGCGGACTATGGTGGTAGTGTACGGGTAGAGGTGTCCGACACGGGTTCGGGGATCCCTTCCGAAAACCTGAATCGCATCTTCGATCCTTTTTTTACAACCAAAGAACCTGGGAAAGGGACTGGCTTGGGACTGTCCATCAGCCACGGCATCGTGAAAGACCATGGGGGACATATTTGGGCGCAAAGCCAGCTTGGAGCAGGCTCCCAATTTACCGTGATCCTTCCAAAGGGGGGTGACTGGAAATGAAAGGACGCATTCTGGTAATCGACGATGACACAGCGATTCTGCAAGCCTGCCGCAGCATTCTGGAAGATGGGGGATATGACGTCGAGGTAGCTTCGGATGGCCGAGCGGGCCTGGAGCGATTACGCCTGAAATTATTTGACCTGGCGCTGGTGGATTTGAAGATGCCGGGGATGAGCGGGATTGAAGTCCTGCAGGAGGCAACTGCCATCCACCCGGAACTCGTGACCATTATTTTCACGGCCTACGGAACGATCGAATCGGCCGTGGAAGCCACGAAAATGGGAGCCTTTAATTACATCACCAAACCCTTCACATCCAAGCAGTTGGAAGCCGCCGTGGAGAAGGGCCTGGAACACAGCCGGCTGCTATGCGATAACGTCCGGCTGCGCCAGGAACTGAAGGAGTGCTGCGCGGTCCACCAAATTGTGGGCCAAAGCCCTGCGTTGCAGATGATGTTGGCGACGATCACCAAGGTGGCGCCATCGAGCACGAATGTGCTGATCATGGGAGAAAGCGGCACGGGCAAAGAGTTGGTGGCCCGGGCTCTGCACACCAATAGCAGCCGATGCGACGGGCCGTTTATCGCGGTGGACTGCGCCGCGCTGCCTTCCAACCTTCTGGAAAGCGAATTATTCGGCCACGAAAAGGGCGCATTCACCGGGGCGGACCAGGCGAAGCGCGGGCTGCTCGAGCTGGCACATGAGGGAACGCTGTTCCTCGACGAAATTGGAGAATTAAGTCCGGAGTTGCAGGCCAAACTCCTGCGCACGTTGCAAGAGCGCAGTTTCCGCCGCCTGGGTGGGGAACGTCTGGTGACCGTGGATATTCGGATTCTCAGTTCCACAAACCGGGATCTGCCGAATGAGGCCCAGCAAGGACGTTTCCGGCAGGACCTGCTTTATCGGCTGAACGTGGTGACGTTAATCCCTCCACCCTTGCGCGAGCGCAAAGGCGATGTGGCCCTCTTGGCGGAACATTTCCTCCGAGAATTTTCTCTGGCCACGAACCGAACCGTGGCTCGCCTGACCCCGGATGCGATGCAACTGCTGGAGGAGTATCACTGGCCCGGCAACGTCCGGGAGTTCCGCAACGTTATCGAGCGGGCTGTCGTGCTCTGCGACAACGACACGGTGCGGGCGCGGGATTTGCCCGATTATCTCCGCAAGCAGGCGCAACTCGGCCAAGAGATCCAGGACGCCATCGGATACAAAGCGGCGCGCGAGCAATGGCTGGAGAGCCAGGGGCGGTCCTATCTGACGCTGCTGCTGCGCCGCAATCACGGCAACATTTCGGCCATGGCTCGGGAGGCGCAAATCAGCCGCAAGTCGGTTTATGAAATGCTTCGGCGTTTTGAAATCGACCCGAGACAATTCCAGTCGCCAGCCCCGCCGCAATCCGAATAAACTGTTACCCGGAGCCATCAGTTGTGACCCTGCGGTAACAGGTACAACCTCTCGCAGACCGCCTCATTTCGTCCCGGCTTTTCTTCAAGTTATTCATAAAAAAGCAGATAAATATATTTCGCAAAAAGCTTCGGCTCGGTTCCCGAAATGCTCTTAGGGAATCGTCGGGAGAAGAATCCATGCCCAAAGGATTGATCAAGCGGGAAGTTGCGGCGCGGGTCTTGATCGGTCTATTCGTGGCGCAGGGCGCGTGGGGTGGGACCATCGAGGGACGCGTGACCGGCGGGAATGCTTCGGAGGATCTTTCCAACATTGTGGTGTCCGTCGAAGACCTTGATGGACCTTTGCCGTCTCCGAAGACGCCGGCGGCAAAAGAAATGAACCAGGAGGCGCTGCGTTTCGTGCCGCATGTGCTGCCGATCCTGGTGGGAACGGCCGTCGAGTTTCCCAACAGCGATCCGGTTTCGCACAACGTATTTTCAATCTCCGAAGCCAAGCGTTTCAATCTCGGCCTTTATGGGCGCGGTGTGAAGCGCACCATTCGCTTTGACCGGCCCGGTGTCGTGGAACTGCTCTGCAACGTCCACATGGAAATGTCCGCTTACATCGTGGTTCTGAAAAATCCATTCTTTAGCCTGGCCAATGGAGACGGCAGCTTTCGCATCGCCGGGGTTCCAGCCGGGCGGCACCGTGTGCGCTGTTGGGATGAACGCCAGCCGGCGCGGGAGCTGGATGTGGATGTTCCCAGCGAGGGCTCTGTAAGCGTGAATTGCGATTTCCGTTCTCCTTCGCATGAAAACAAGAATTCCCGCGGCAGCGGAAAAATTGTTTCGGGGGGAAAATGATCCGGAAACCGATTGCAATCATCGTAAGAGCGCTGATCGGGCTGGCCGCAGTTGTTATCGTTCTAATTATTTTTTTGCTGCCGGCGCAGGCAATTCCGGCGTTCGCCCGGAAGTATCAGACCTCTTGTGCAACCTGCCATAGCAATTATCCGGAATTGAACGACTTCGGCGAAGCGTTCAAGCGGAACGGCTTTAAATTTCCGAAGGATGACGACTCCTTCGTGAAGGAGCCACCCGTCCTGCTGGGAGCGCCGGCATATAAAAAAGTATTTCCCAAGGCGATTTATCCCGGCGAGATGCCTGGAAATATTCCCATCGCGTTCCGCTATTCCGGCAATTTTAATTACAACGCGAGTCAACCACCCGCTGTAGCAGCTGCCGGTTTTGTTCCACGGACGGACCTGTTCGCGCCCAACACTTTCACGATCATCGCCGCAGGCAGCTTCGGACAAAATATTTCGTTCTGGATCGACGACGACATTTCCGCGGCCGGATCGGGGGCAAATGGAGGCTTGGGCGACGGCTACCTGAAGTTCAGCGACCTCGGCCATTACCTTGGGCTGCCGAAAAATGCGCTGAATGTGCGGTTCGGACAGTTCGAGCTGGATTTGCCCTTCTCGCAAGCGCGATCGATTTATCCATCCGCGTATGACGCATTCAGCGAGCCGGCGATGGCCCCGTCAACTACGGGCATCCCGAATTCAGTTCTGACCACGAATAACCCCTTCGTGCTGGGGACGCCGCAACGCGGGATCGAAATCGGCGGCTATGCCAACAACGGAAACTTCACGTGGTCGGCGGCCTTTGTCGACGGAACGAATTCGTCCTACGGACTTGCTTCATCGCTCAGCACGCGGAACACCAAGGACGTTTACCTCCGCGTCTCGCAAAGATTCAACCTGGAACGCGACCCACAGAGCCGCAACGATGTGCAGGCCGCGGGAGCGAGCGGGCCGCGCGATCACACATCCATCCGCGTGGGCGGCTTCTACTATCACGGCACGAACGAATCGAATTATGGAAGCTCGACGTACAGCTTCCTGGGAACGATACAAGAGCCGTTCTATCGCGCGGGCGGAGATATTCGTTTCAAATACCGCAAGATGGAACTTTTTGGCGTGGGCCTCGTGGGTCACGACAATAACCACATCGTGGATACAGTGGCGCAGACCATCGCCAATGCGCCCGCCGTTACCTATACGGGCGGATTCGCGGGCAGCAATTTCTGGATTTATCCCTGGATGATCGCCTACATGCGCTATGACTTCGTGAATTCGCCCGCCGATTTTGCCAACGGGGCTTCTCAGTACACCACGCGCAACCGCTACAGCCCGGGTATCCAACTGCTCGTGCGCGCGAACATCAAGCTCATTGGCGAATACCAGTATCACTGGGGAGTGCCCTACGCCGGCGGCACGTTATTTTACCGGCCAAGTACGTTTGTCAGCGGCATTGATTTTGTGTTCTAGGGTTTGCCAGGCCAATTGGGGAGAAACGCGAAATGCTTAAAAGGAGAACCACAATGAATCTTCTAAAGAAATCGGCACTTCTAGCAATTGTGTTTTTTGCCGCTCTGCTGCTGGCCCTTCCCAGCATGGCGGGAGACATCGAAGGCACGGTCGGCGCACCCAAACCCGACAACGCGGTGGTGTACGTGGAGAAGGTCGCGGGAACCTTCCCCGGCGGAAAAGCAAAGATGGATCAGGACCACAAGATGTTCGTGCCGTCCGTGCTGCCCATTGTGCTGGGAACATCCGTGGAGTTTCACAACAGCGACAGCGTGCAGCACAACGTGTTCGCGGTGGGCGCGGAACAATTCAATTTGGGCACCTACGGGACAGGCGCCGGGGCGCAACGCACGTTCAGCAAGCTCGGCGAAGTGGACATTCTCTGCAACGTTCATCCCGAGATGGCGGGGTACGTCCTGGTGCTTCAGAACCCGTTCTTTGCCCAACCAGAGCCGGGCGGCAAGTTCCGCATCGCCAACGTGCCGGCGGGCGATTATGTGGTGATGGCCTGGTACGGGGGCAAAACGAAAAAACAGAATGTGAAGGTTCCAGTCACGGGCAGCGTGTCGATCAGCTTTTAGTATTTGGCGGCGAAGCGAAGGAGGCACGATGAAACGAATTCGTATTTCGAAGGGAAGGCTGGTACTGCTGCTCTTGTTGCTGGGAGGCGCGGCGGGTTTTCTTTCCGTTTATTTTCACAGGGCCGCTCCGCAGGATCGCACCTTTACGATCACCGGCCAGAAGTACGCGTACGATCCGCCCGTCATTCGCGTGAATCAAGGCGACCGGATAAAGATCTTGCTCGTAGCCAAGGATGTAACCCACGGCTTCTACCTGGAGGGATACGACCTGGATGCAAAGGCCCGGCCGCAGGACCCGAGTTTCTGGGTCCGGCATCCATCGCTGAAAGACGGCTATCAGGTGGTGGATGAGGTGAGCTTCGTCGCGACTCACACGGGAAAATTCCGCTATCGCTGTTCTCAGACCTGCGGCTACATGCACCCGTTCATGCAGGGAGAAATGATTGTCCAGCCGAACTACTTGTTTCCCACTTCCCTGGGACTGTCCCTGGGACTGGTGGCCGGCCTCCTGTGGAGCTTCCGGCTGGAGGATCAGGGAGGAAAATCATGAGCGACGCTACGGGTTCCTGCGCAGTGTCGGCAACGCTGTTCCGGGCCATCCAAATCGAGCGCCGGAATGGAAGCATCTACGATTCCTTGTCAAGTGTTTTTCAAGGCTATGACGCATCGGTGGAAGCCATCTTTCAGGAAATGGCCGCCGAAGAGCGTCAACACGGCGCCTTGCTCGAGGAAAATTACCGCGAGCGATTCGGAGTTGTGCCGGCCTCCACCAAGGAACCGAAGGAAGTGATCGAGGGCCCCGACCTGGAAGACTCCGAAGCCCTGATCTTCGATTCCATGACCGTGGAACAGGCGTTGGAAATGGGATTGCGGGCCGAGGTCGGCGCCCGCGAATTCTACGCTCGGGAAGCAAAGCAAACCACCGAACCGCAACTACAGAAAATATACCGGGAACTATCCGAATTCGAGGAAACCCACGTTCGCATTCTACAAACAAAGCTGGACGAAAAGCGGCGCGCGGCAGGCGCCGCATCGAGGTGACAGCATGGCGACATCAGAGCTGAAAGTGCTTCAGCCAGAGCCGTTCAAGCAGGAAGAAGTCCCCTGGCGCTTCGACATATTCGCCCGCTGGCCCTGGATGAAGCGCCTCGTGCGGATGCGGAGCTTCCAGTTCCTGCTGATCCTGCCGAACCTGGCCATGTTCTATTTCTTTTTGATGACCGCGGTGTTTGGCACGCCGGTCGGGAACCGGAACATCATTATCGTCTTTGTCTGGATTCTGTGGTGGGTGGTGCTGATCGCGGCGCTCGTGCCTCTCGGTTCACGCATCTGGTGCACCATGTGTCCGCTGCCGTTCTTCGGCGATTGGCTGCAGCGCCGGGCCGTGATCCGTGTGCGTTCGGGAAAAAGCCCTGGCACGGAAAACAAATTCTTCGGACTGCAAAAACGCTGGCCTAAAAAGCTGAGCAACATCTGGATGCAGAATTTCGGTTTTCTTTTCCTGGCGACGTTTAGCGCCCTGCTCGTAACGCGACCCATGGTCAGCATGGTTCTGTTCGCCTTCATGATTGTCCTGGCCGCGGGAATGGGGCTGGTCTATCGCCTGCGGACCTTCTGCAACTATGTCTGCCCCATCAGCGGATTCCTGAGCCTGTATTCGATGACCTCGACCATCGAGCTGCGTCACGTGAGCAATGACGAGTGTTTGAAGTGCAAGACCAAGTCCTGCATTCGCGGCAGCGATAAAGGCTGGGCCTGCCCTTGGGGCGTTTACATGGGGAAGCTGGACCGCAACAACTATTGCGGGCTGTGCTTTGAGTGCGTCAAGAGTTGCCCGAACGACAATATCTCACTGTTCGCGCGACCCTTTGCCACGAGCGATGTCCTCCTGCATGGATATGACGAAGTCTGGAAAGCATGCATCATGCTGGTGCTGGCGCTCAGCTATTCGGTTGTGCTCCTGAGTCCGTGGGGCCAGTTCAAAAACTGGGCCAATGTCACGGAGATGCACAACTGGGGCGGCTTTGCGGCCTATGCATTCGGTCAGGCGCTTCTGGCGCTGGTGATCTTTCCGGGCATCTACTATCTGACGATTCGCCTGGCGAAGTGGTACGCCAAGGCCGACAACGTTCCCACCAAGGAACTCTTCCTCAAATACGCGTACATGCTGGTGCCCATGGGGCTGCTGGCCTGGATCGCGTTCAGCGTGCCGCTGATCATGGTCAATGGTTCGTACATTATTTCGGTGGTCTCCGATCCGATGGGTTGGGGCATGAACCTGTTTGGTACGGCGGATTTTCCGTGGACGCCGTTCAAGCCCGATTGGGTTCCCTTTGTCCAGGTGCCCATCCTGCTGATTGGCCTCTATTACGGCCTGAAGGGATTGCACAAAGTGGGCCGGGGACTGTTTTCGGATCCGGTCCAGCTTCGCCGCAGCTTGCTTCCTCCGGCAGCGCTCTTGCTGGGGGTCACGTTTGTATTTCTGAAACTTTTTATTGGGTGAGACGATGACAAAAAAAATGGTTTGGATGGAAACAGCCGGTGTGGCGTCAATCATCATCGTGATCGTCGGTCTGCCGCTGCTGCTTTGGTACTGGCAGGCCGTTTTCTCGCTGCGGAAATATCCGGCGGGAAGCAAGGTGATCGACCTCACGGCCGTCGCCCAGGGCGGCATTTGGACGCAGGACCGAGTCGCCGGTTACAACTACTGGTGGAAAACGCCGGCTCGGACGCCAGACATCCAGCTCAATCAGGGCGAACATGTGGTTGTGCGCCTGCACAGCCCCGATGTTCTCCACAGTTTTTCCATCCCGCTCATGCATATCCAACCTGTTGATATGCCGGCGGGACACACGGAGGACGTGGAATTCGACGCCACGCGCCCAGGCGAACTTACATTTCTTTGTTATCAAGTGTGCGGCCCGGACCACCACAGCCTCCTGGGCCGGTTCCAGGTGAAGGGCAACGGCAAATCGGAAAACGATAAGGAGAGCTGGTAACCGGGTACGTCTGGGGAAAGGAATTTTTTATGAATTCCAAGCAACTGCGGCCGAAGGTCGATTACATCTATTGTGACGATTGCAACGAACATGTGCCCTGCGTCCGTCTGGAACCGGGCGTATGGGAGGTGCAATGTCCTCGCTGCGTCGGTGAATGCAGTCTTTGCGGCTGCCATTTATCCGGCTACTGTTTTGGGAAAGGAAATGCTCCTGTGAAGGGCCACATGTACATTGTCAAGCCGCATGCCAGTGGGTGATGCGCTTGCCCGGCTGGCGCGGTTTTGGGAGGTTCTTATGGCAGCGAATATTTTCATGGTGCTGTTGGTTCTGGCCGCTGCGTACTTTACGTATCGGCTGGCCGGAGGATTGCGTCTTTACCTGAAGCTTCGCGGGAAACGATTGGTCGCCTGTCCGGAGACAGATCAAGTTGCGGCTGTCGAAGTGGCCGCCGGAACTGCGGCCCTGGAATCGCTGATTGGCACGCCCCATTTGCGGCTCAGTGAATGCTCGCGCTGGCCCGAGCGTGAAGGTTGCGGGCAAGACTGCCTGAAGCAGGTCAAAACCGCACCCGAGGACTGCCTGGTATGGACGACGATTGCCAAGTGGTATGAAGGGCGGCATTGCGCTTACTGCCGCAAGCCATTCGGGCAATTGAAATGGCACGATCACAACCCAGCTCTGATAGGCGCGAATCGAAAAACCGTCCAATGGGACGAAATTCCCCCCGAGAAACTGCCAGAGGTGCTGAAGACACATTGGCCCGTTTGCTGGAATTGTCACATGGCGGAAACGCTTCGACGAGAATACCCGGACATGGTGTCGGATCAGCCTCGGAAGAGTCAGTAGCCCGCAGCCGTCGGATGCCGGAAGAAGCGCGCTGAGCCGAGGGCCTGAATTGGAGAAACAGGAAAGTATGAAACTTAAAGAAAGAAGATTTATGTTGGTTGCTGCGCGATCCCGGCTCCTCTTCGCCGGGTTGGCCGTGTTTTGGCTCGCCAGTGGCGCGGTATCCGTCATGGCGCAAGTCAGCCCCGCCGAGATTGTGAATCCCGATCTCAAGGCGGCGGAGGCGCAATACTTTCCTCAGCTCAAACAGATCGGCGATTCGATTACGCGGACAAAATTTCCATTTCATTTTTCCCTTAGCCGTTTTGTGGGGCTGGATCCGGCGAAGCAGGCGGAGGCGGATTCTCGCGGCTTGGAATTCGTGAAATTTCACGACCGGATCGTGCTGAAAGTGACGGGAAATTACAACGCGGCTTACAACGCCGGCCGCCTGACGCAAAACGAGCGCGCCAGCCGCGTCTTCCATGAAGTCGTCATCCCCATGGTGCAGCTCGTATCAAATCAAATTCCACGGGACGCGGATTGCGACGCCATCGGATTTGAAATCTCCTACCATTCACGGACAAGCAGCGGCAATTACGATTATGAAGGAAAGGAAATTCTAGTTGTTGTGTTGGAAAAGGGCGACGCGTTTGCGTTTTCGCAAGCGGCGGGCGATTCCGATCGGCAGGAGATTTTGGACCGCTCCGAGGTCTATGTGAATGGCGCGGAATACGGATTGTCGTTGAGCGGGCCTGACCCGCAAATCGTCGAGAGGCTTGGGCGGTCAAGCGCGCATCGGGCCACAGACATTCCCCCGGCGCAAGCCTCCGGCCATCCAAATCCTGACCATCTAATCAATTCGAAGCTGTTATTTGGAAAATCGACTGTTTATCCAGCGGATGTCAGGGTTTCGGATGCATCCTCACCCGCGCATAGCGCAGCGACTACACCTGAATCCAACAATTCAGCCGCTTCGGAAACCGCTACGCAAGGCGACGCCGACAAACTTCAGGCTCTCTATCAACCTCAACTGGATTCACTGGTCAGGGACGGAGCAGCCAGATTTCATTTCGTTGATTATGCACCCCCCTCGTTTGTCTTGATTCAAAAGCGGATTGCACTCCAGATCACGTTCCGAAATCCAGAACCCTTCGACACGGAAACGACCTCGATCTATAAACGAGCGGCGCGGAGTTTCGATCTTTTTCTGGCCCCCCAGATCAAGAATCTACTTGAAGAAATTCCCGCGAAGGCGGAATTCGCTTTCTTCGACTTCACGATCCTGAATCAGCTTGCGGCAAAGCCGCACGCTTCGTCCGAAGCGGCCGAGTTCGTCATCCCCTTCAAAGCGTTGCGGGAATTTGCCGGAGCGGAAATCACGAACCAGCAGATCATCGACCAAAGCGTTGTTCTGGTCAACGGCGTGCGGATCGCTCTGAACCTGCAACTCGTCGAGTGAGATTCGAAGTCGGAATTTGTTAGTGCCGTGCCCTGGTTGATTCCGTGAGCTTCTTCCCTCGAAAACGCAATGATTGGCTTGCTCTAGCCTGCATTTCTCACCCCATTCCAATCGATGGAACGCAAAACAACGAGTCGAAACAAAAATGCAGGCAATTCGTAGCGCCGGCGTCTCGCCGGCAGTTTTTACAATCTCGGCACATCACAAAACCTGCCAGCGAGACGCCGGCGCTACTCTTAACCATCGCTAGGCGCGCCGCGCGTTCTGGCAGTATAATTGCGAAATTGCAGTTCAAATATAACGAGAACAGGAGACACGCGATGCGCGCACGAACGCGATGGCTGGTGATGGCGGTCCTGGCATTTTCGGCATTCGGACTCAGCAAGGTGGTTCCGGCGAAGACGGAAACCATGAATCTGTACGTCACGAACAGCCTGGGGGACGACATTACGGTGATCGATCTCGCTACGCTGAAGGCCACGGCGAACATCAAGGTGGGGAAGCGCGTTCATGGCGTGTGCGCGCAGGCCGACGGCAAGAAAATCTTCGCCACGATTGAGTCGGAGAAAGCTCTGAAGGTGATCGACACGGCGACCGGGGCGGTGACCGCGACGATCGCGCTGACCGGCAGGCCCAATCAGTGCGCGTCGACTCCCGACGGGCATTACGTGAGCGTGCCGATTCGCGACGTCGGCGGAGTCGACATCGTTGATATCTCAATGGGAAAAGTCGTGAAGGTGTTGCCCGTCAGCATGCCGCACAACAGCCTGAACACGGGGCGCAACGACGTCCTCTACGTTTCCTCCATGGGCGATCATCAGATCGACCGCATCGACCTCAAGACGATGGAATACACCGACAAGATTCCCACGGACGGCATCCCGCGGCCCTATGCGATTTCGACGGACGAGAAAACATTGTACGTGGCGCTCTCCGATTATCACGGCTTCGAGATCGTGAGCATTCCGGACAAGAAGCAAATCGCGCGCGTGGACCTGCCGCCCGCGCCGCCCGCGGACTGCGCGCTCGAGCCGCACACGGAGACGCACGGACTCGCGCTCACTCCCAGCGGAAAGGAACTGTGGGTCACGAGCCTTTCCGATGGCGGAGTCTACGTCTATGATGTCGCCACGAAAAAATTCTCCAAGGAAATCTCCACCGGCGAATGCCCGAACTGGATTGCATTTTCTCCCGACGGCAAGTATTCGACAGTGAGCAATAGCGGGAGCAACAACGCATCCATCATCGACACCAAGACGCGGCAAGTGGTGGCGACCGTGAAGGTCGGCGAAGGCCCCAAGCGGCTGGTTGCCGTGGCCGTGCCCGGTTCGTAGTACCGCGGGCTTCAGCCTGCGGGTTTTGTTTTTACTTTGCCTGCGCGGCAGAAAACCGCGCAGGCTGAAGCCCGCGCCACTTGCCGGATTCCACTCACCTATGCGCAAACAAAAAATACAATTCATGCTGATACTGGCCGCGGGATTCTTCGCGGCGGGAATCAATCGGGAGAACGCCATGGCACAGGATCGCGAACAGGGACGCTCGATGGTGATCTCGCGGGAGGGAATTGTCGCCAGCGAATCGCCTCTCGCGTCACAGGCAGGCGCGCAGGTTCTCGAACGCGGCGGCAACGCGGTGGATGCGGCGATCGCGGCGCACGCCGTGATGACCGTGGTTGCGCCCATGTGGAACGGCATCGGCGGAGATTTGTTCGCGATCGTGTACGACGCGAAGAGCGGAAAGTATTACGGCTTGAACGCCAGCGGCTGGGCTCCTGCAGGGCAGTCGCTTGAGCGGCTGCGCGCCAAAGGTCTTCGCGAAATGCCCATGCACGGCATCGAGCCTGTCACCGTTCCCGGCGCGGTCGATGGATGGCAGAAGCTGCTTGATCGGTTTGGCAAAAAGAAAATGAACGAAGTGCTGGCTCCGGCGATTCAAATCGCCGAGGACGGTTATCCGGTGACGGAGTGGATCGCGCTGCACTTCGACGCGAATGTCAATCTGCTGCGCGCGAGTGAAGCGGCGGCGCGCACCTATCTGATTGAGGGGCGCGCGCCGCGCCTCGGAGAAATCGTTCGCAATCCGGATCTCGCGTGGTCGCTGCGGCAAATCGCGCAGGGCGGGCGCGACGCGTTCTATCGCGGAGAAATCACGAAGCGCATCCTGGCGCTTTCCGCTCGCGAGGGCGGCACGCTCGCGGCGGCGGATTTTTCGGATTATTCGAGCGAATGGGCCGAGCCGATCTCGACCACCTACCGCGGATGGACGGTGTACGAGATGCCGCCCAACCTGCAGGGTATCGGCGCGCTCGAAATGCTCAACCTCATGGAGCGGTTTGACCTGCCTTCGTACGGGCTCAATTCGCCGCGCACGCTGCACGTGCAGATCGAAGCAAAAAAACTGGCCTACGCCGACGTGCTCCGCTACATCGGCGATCCAAAAATGTCGAGGATTCCGGTGAGCGGACTGCTCTCCAAGCAATACGCCGCCGAGCGCGCGAAGTTAATCAACATGGATCGCGCGAACTGCGAGGTGGGGCCGGGCGTGCCGGTTCCGAGCGCCGGAGACACGACCTATCTCAGCGTCGTGGATCGCGAAGGCAACATGGTCTCGTTCATCGAATCCAACTATGCGGAATTCGGCTCGGGACTTGTCGCCGACGGCACGGGATTTGTTTTGCATGACCGGGGCGCGCTATTCAGCCTGGATCCCGGGTCGCCCAATGCGATTGCGGGAAGGAAACGTCCGTTGCACACGATTATTCCCGCGTTCATGGAGAAGGACAAAATCCGGATTGCGTTTGGCATCATGGGCGGGTGGAATCAGGCGCAGGCGCACGCTCAATTCGTTTCGCACATCGTGGATTTTAATCAGAATATTCAGGCGGCCATGGAGACGGCCAGATTCACGAAGCCCACGTTTGCCGGATGCGACGTGCTGCTGGAAAGCCGCGTGGCGGGCAACGTGAAGGCCGAGCTCGAAGCCCGGGGCCACCAGATCACGATGCACCATGGTTTCTCGGATGCGTTTGGCGGCGGGCAGGCGGTGATGCGCGATTACGCGACAGGCGTGAATTACGGAGCGTCCGACCCGCGCAAAGACGGCGCGGCCATTCCGGAATTGATCGTCAAGAGTTGGATGCGGTAAGTTGCGAATTCAATTCATGTCGCCACAATGTCGTGGCGCGTCCATTGTAGGGGCACGGCATGCCGTGCCCCTACAACTGACGGCGACCTGATGTTTAAGAATGGGCTGCGGATTTTGCCGCTTCGCGGCCCGCGATGCGGCCGAAGGTCAGGGATCTGGCGAGGCCGTGCTGATTGAAACCGCCCGCTGTTTCTCCCGCGCAGTAGAGGCCTGGAACGGCCTTTCCCCACAAATCGATCACCTGAGCTTTTCCGTTGATGCGCAAGCCGGAAAGGCAATCGTGGATGCAGGGTGTGGACCACGCCGCATAAAAGGGCGGCGTCTGAATCTTGTGCATCGGCAGGGGCTTTCCGAAATCCTCGTCTTTTCCTTTTGCGACGAAAGAATTGTAGCGTGCGATGGTTTCCTCGAGCGCGGCGCCGGGCATGGGTTGCTTCTGATATTTGCAGACGATTTTTCCAGCGAGTTCCCGGAGCGTGTTGCCGGTGAAAAACCAGCCGTCGGGATCCACGAAGGGCGGCGCGCAGGTCCAACCCTCGCGCTTCACGGCGTCGGCATCGAAGATGGCCCAGATCGGCCCGCCTCCTTCGCCTTTTCCGCCATTTAATTCCAGGCAGGGATTCCACCAGTCGAATCCCGTGGCCAGCTCATTCACGAACCGCTGGCCGGCTTGATTGACCTGGATGAGATTCTGATAGTCGGAAACCTGCAGGCCGATGGCGCGCGCAAGTCCCTTGACCGGGCTGTCTTTTATATTTTCGTTTCGTTTTCCTCCGCCCTGCGGATAGCCGTACTGGTTGCCAATCACGTAAGGCTTTTCGAAAATGTGCGAGCGCGCCTGCGTCTCGACCGTTTGGCTCCCTGCGCCCCAGATCGATGCGCCGACCTGCATGGCGGCAATTTCTCCGTCGCCCGATTGGCGCGAGTAAGGCTCGCCGACCACTTGATATTCCTCGGTGAGCCGCGGATCGAAAATTCTGCGGAAGTTTACATTACTCGTGTGCCCGCCGGTGCTCAGGATCACGCCCTTGCGCGCCTGAATATTCAGGGTTTTTCCCTCGTGCGTCGCGGTGACGCCCAACACTTTTCCGGAAAATTGATCCTCGCGGATGAGGCCCGTCATGCTGTGCCGCAGGAGAATCTTCACGCCAAGTTTTTTCGTGGCGGCTTCGAGCGGACGCATGAGCGCCGTGCCGTTTCCGCCGGTCGGTGAATACGCGCTGACCTCACCGGTCCAGATCACGGTTTGCGAGCGCTTCACGTTCTGAGGGCCGCCGTCGGCGCCGCCGGGAGATTTGTCGGGGAATTGAACGCCGTGCTTCAGCAGGAAATCGAACGTGGCCACGCTTTCATCACAGAAGGCGCGGATAATTTCCCTGTCGCTGAACCGGTAATCGTGCCAGCTCGCCAGGTCCTCGAACATGCGGTCCGGCGTGTCTGTAATGCCGTATTTCTTCTGCAGGCTCGTGCCGCCGCCGAGCGCGACGTTGCCGCCGCTTTCAATTGCGTGCCCGCCAATGTCAAAGTTCTGCTCGATCACAAGGACCGAGGCGCCCTCTTCGGCCGCGGCGATGGACGCGGGCAGCCCAGCGGCGCCCGAGCCGATCACGACGACGTCGGCCGTGAGATCCCAGTGCCGTTCAACCTTTGCGGCATTCGTATCCTTTGCGGCAAGGCCGCCGAGTGCGGCCGCGCCGAGGCCAGCGGCCGCCTTCCGGATAAATCCGCGTCGCGGCAATGCGGCATTGGTCGTGTCGATTTTGCTCATGCGTTTTTCTCCCGTGTGCAATGGATAGCTGCGCTTTTATGTAGCACAGGCTTTAGCCTGTGTGGGTTTGGTTTGTGGCAAGCTAAAGTCAAAAGAACACAGGCTGAAGTCTGTGCTACTAAAAAGCGGCCACGCTTTTGTTTTCACTCAGCCGCGCGGAATGAGCGAGTCGCGCCGTATCTGCGCGAGGGTCGCCGCGCCCGTTTGCGCCATGATGGCTTGCAATTCGCGGCGCAGGATCGCAATCACGGTTTCGACGCCTTCCTGACCGAACGCAGCCAGGCCCCAAATGTGGGGACGCCCGACGCCCACGGCGGTAGCGCCGAGCGCCAGTGCTTTGTAGATGTCCGCGCCGCCGCGGAATCCGCTGTCGATCAGCACCGGAATTTTTCCGCCGACGGCCGACACAATTTCAGGCAGGCATTCGATCGTTCCGCGTCCGCTCGCGTCTTCGTGGCCGCCGTGATTGGATACGATGATGCCGTCGACTCCATGCTTCACGGCCAGCGCCGCATCCTCGCCGGCTACGATGCCCTTGAGGACCAGCTTCATGCGCGTCATGTTGCGGACGCGCTTCACATCGTCCCAGTTGAGTTTCACGCTAGTCTCTCCCTGCAGGGAGCCGATCGAGCCGAGCACATCCATTGGGGTGGACGGCGAGATGCGCGAGATTTTGGGGAGGTTGGAATGGCAGCCCACGCAGCGGTCGTCGGCCTCGCGCTCGAGGTCGCGGACGCCGGCGCGTTGCAGGGATTTCGCGCCGATCGTGTTGGCGCCGCCGTCGTCGATGGTCCAGACGAGGACGGGGCATCCGGTTGACTCAAAGCGGCGGATGGCTTTCTCGTCCAGCGTGCTGCCAAGGCCCGCAAGCCACACCGGCTCGCCGCGCGCCGCGACCACATTTTCAATTCCTGTGGGGTCGATCAGAACTACGGCCGATCCAGACAGAATTTGCAGCGTGCGCGTGGCCTTGGCGGCGCGGGCCAGAACCACCGCGCCATCGGGATAATACGCGCTCATCCTGCCAACCGGCGAAAAGAAAATTGGCGATTCCCAGGTCTTGCCAAACAGTTTGACGGATTGATCGACCGTGGTGATGCCGGTCAGGCGGCGCAGGCGAACTTCGTATTTATCGAATCCCTCGCGATTGGCGCGCAGCGTCTCGTTGTTGAATGAGCCGTCCGTGATGAACGTGTAGTGAGCGGGCGTGAGTTTGACGCGCGCAGCGGCGTCAAAATCGAAAACGTTCAGCGCCTCCTTCACCGACTTGATGACGAATTCGTTCTGCTGGGGCAGCGGAGCCGCCAGAACTTCATCCACCCAGCGTGAGGAAAATCCCGAGTACGCCAGGACGGGACTGGCCGCTAGAAATGTCAAAAAGGCGCGGCGTTCCGAAAGTTTTTTAGAGGGAGTCATGATTTAGAGATCCTTTCCCGTTGCTGCAAAAATGAGGATTTCGAAACCCAGAGGGTAGCGCAGCCGGTATCGCGAGGCAAGCGAGGAACCGGTTTTGCGTGCACGCATATTCCAATTTGCGGTATGAACCGGGTCACTCCGGCTCGCGAGTAGGATCGGGGATCACGGAACGCGGCCCGCGCTCGCCGCCGGGCTGGGGCTCGCCGGGACGCGGCAGATCGTGCACGCCATGTGCCTGCGGCGGGCGCGCGCCCGGCAATTCGGTCCGTTCGTCGAGCCGGCCGAAAATCATCTTGCCGGCCGTGGTTTGATGGACGGAGGTCACGGTAATGTCGATGGTCTTGTTGATCATGCGGCGCGCGCCGTCCACCACGACCATGGTTCCGTCGTCGAGATAGGCCACGCCCTGATTGTATTCCTTGCCCTCGCGCAGGATGAAAACGCGCATGGTTTCGCCGGGCAGAACGACGGGCTTCAGCGCGTTGGCCAGTTGATTGACGTTCAGGATTTCAATGCCCTGGAGCGAGGCGACCTTATTCAGGTTGTAATCGTTGGTGAGAATTTTTCCGTCGTAGCGCTTGGCCATCTCGATGAGTTTCAGATCCACGTCGGCGATGTTCGGAAAATCGTCGTCCGCGATTTCGACTTCGAGGTGCGCCATTTTTTGGATGCGCTGCAGCACTTCAAGGCCCCGGCGGCCCCGCTGGCGTTTCATGGAATCGGCCGAATCGGCCACGAATTGCAACTCGCGCAGCACGAATTGCGGGATCAGCATGACGCCATCCAGGAAATGTGCCTCGCAAATGTCCGCGATGCGGCCGTCGATGATGACGCTTGTGTCCAGCACCTTGGGCATGCGCCGCGTGCTGCGTTCGCTGCCGAAAAGGCCGCCGAGGGCCGCGAGGTTGAGCATGTCGCCCTTGTTGGCGCCCACCACGAGGCCGATATAAGTCATCACCAGGAGCAGCGCGATGTCCAGGAAGGAGCGCGAACCGTCCGGGATCGATGTGCGCGCCAGGACGAGCCCCATCAGATACGCGCCGAGAATGCCCAGAATCGAGCCGGTCGCCCCGCCGATCAGGCGGCGCATGCTGGCGCGCTGCAAACGAATCTCAAATAAAAACACGGAAATGGAAAAAGCGAATCCGACTCCCGCGGCGACGATGCCGGATAAGCCAAACGGGTGAAAATGGTATCCCGCCGCCACGCACGCGACCGAAAAAATAACTCGCACCACCAGGTGATCCCACCAGTTTCCGAATTCAGGGCGTGTCTGAGCCGGTGTCGCGGGACGCAGTGGAAAGGGCATCGATGCGGACGGAGGAACGGAAGTCCCAGGCCGGGTAAAAAGGCGGTTCATAAAGCCTCATTTCTTATGAGGAGGCGGATAAATGAGCAAAACACCCACTCACGATCAATCGATATCGCTCTATATCGTTAGTATCAATCGGGCTGGCCGGAAATAATTGGTATGAAACCAGCTCTTTATACCCCCCACTTATCCCATATCGCGCGATATAGTCAAGTTTTTAAAAGAGTGTGTATTCAGCTGGGAATTTGGATTCGGACCGGTTGAGGTCAGGGCGGTATGGGAGTTTGTCCCGTACCTGCTAGAATGTTGGACGAAAGAATTCCTGTCCCGGCTCCGGGCTGGGCAGAAGGATACTCTGATGTCCTTGATGCGCGAAGCGATTGGCGTACTGCTGGCGGGCGGACAGGGAGAGCGGCTGTGGCCGCTCACGCGCGACCGCGCCAAGCCCGCCGTGCCGTTCGGCGGCGTCTACCGCATTATCGACATCACGCTTTCCAACTGCATTAACAGCGATCTTCGCCGCGTCTTTGTTTTGACGCAGTACAAGGCGCTTTCGCTCAACCGCCACACGCGCCAGGGATGGTCGCAACTGCTGGGCCTCGGCGAATTCATCGAAGTCCTGCCGCCGCAGATGCGCGTCTCCACCAATTGGTATCTCGGCACGGCCGACGCCGTTTACCAGAATATTTATTCCATCGGCAGCGAGCACTCGCGCTACGTCATCATTTTGTCCGGCGACCACATTTATAAAATGAACTACCAGAAAATGCTCCAGCAGCATGTGGATTCCGGAGCCGACGTGACCGTGGCTACGTTCGAGATTACGCCGGAGGAAGTCGCGGGCCGCTTCGGCGTGCTCGAAACCGACGCGAACTGGCGGATCGTCGGCTTCGAGGAAAAGCCCGTGTCGCCGAAGCGTTCGCACCTGCATCCGGACATGGTCAACGCCTCGATGGGCATTTATGTATTCAATACGCAGCTCCTGATTCCGGCGCTCCTGGCGGACGCCGAGGATCCCATGTCCAAGCACGATTTTGGCCGCGATATTTTGCCGCGCATCTTCTCGAAATACCGCGTGTATGCCTATAATTTTATCGATGAAAATAAAGTCGGCTCGCAGTACTGGCGCGACGTGGGCACGATCGAAGCCTACTACGAAGCGAACATGGATCTCGTGTCCGTGTCTCCCGTATTCAATTTGTACGACAAATCCTGGCCGATCCGAACCTTGCAGCCCCAGTATCCTCCCGCGAAAACCGTTTTCGCCGATCCCGATCGCATGGGCGCCGCGCTGGATTCCATGGTAGGCGCGGGATCGATTCTTTCGGGCGGGCGCGTCAATCGCTCCGTGCTGGGCTTCGATGTGCGCGTCAACAGTTACAGCGAGGTGGAATCCTCGATCCTGTTCAATCACGTGAATATCGGCCGGCACGCCCGCGTGCGCAACGCCATCATCGACCGGCACGTCACGATTCCCGAGCGAGCCGAGATTGGCTACGACCTCGAAGCCGATCGCCAGCGCTACCACGTTACCGAAGGCGGAATCGTGGTCGTCGTGCGCGAGGAATCGATGATCGAAGATCCGGAATGAGAAGGGCAGTCGACAGTTGAGAGTTAAGAGTTAAGAGTTAAGAGTCGAGAGTCGGGAACGCGTTATTGGGCAGGGGTTGGTTTTAACTCTTAACTGTCAACTCTCAACTTTCTTGTTTGCACCGGTTTGATTCCCAATTCCTGGAGGCGGCATGACGACGAAAATCGCGCGAGTACATGGCAGGCAGATTATCGATTCGCGCGGCAATCCCACGGTGGAAGCCGATGTCATTCTGGAGGGCGGCGCGCTGGGCCGCGCGGCGGTGCCATCGGGCGCGTCCACCGGCGAGCATGAAGCCATCGAGCTGCGCGATGGCGATAAATCGCGCTACCTCGGCAAGGGAGTGCTCAAGGCCGTGGCCAACGTGAATGGCGCGATTGCCCGGGCCGTCGCGGGCCTCGACGCCTCCGACCAGCGCGCGCTCGACCGCCGCATGATCGAAGCCGACAGCTCGCCGAACAAAGGTAATCTTGGCGCGAACGCCATCCTCGCCGTCTCGATGGCGGCGGCGCGCGCGGCTGCAATCGCGGCGCGGCAGCCGCTGTACAAATATCTCGCGCGGTATTCGAGCGACCCTTCCGGCAACACGCTTCCCGTGCCGATGATGAACATTTTGAATGGCGGCGCGCACGCCGACAATTCCGTGGACTTGCAGGAATTCATGGCCATGCCCGTCGGCGCAAAAACATTTGAGGAAGCGCTGCGAATGGGCGTCGAAGTTTTCCATCGCCTGAAAGCGGTGCTGCACAAGCGCGGCTACTCCACGGCGGTCGGCGACGAAGGCGGCTTCGCGCCCAACCTGAAGTCGAACGACGAAGCCATCGAAGTCGTGCTCGAAGCCATCACGGCGGCGGGCTACAAGCCCGGCGAGCACGTGGCCATCGCCCTCGATCCCGCGTCGAGCGAGTTTTACGACAAGGCCAGCGGCAAGTACGTGTTCAAGAAGTCGGACAAATCCGAGCGCACCTCAGAGCAGATGACGAAATTCTGGGCCGACTGGGTCCGCCAGTTTCCCATCGTCTCGATCGAAGATGGCCTTGCCGAGGACGACTGGGCCGGATGGAAGCATCTGACCGCCGAACTCGGAGGCAAGACGCAACTTGTGGGCGACGATTTGTTCGTGACCAACACCGTGCGCCTGCAGCGCGGCATTTCCGAACACATCGGCAACGCGATCCTGATCAAGCTCAACCAGATCGGCACCGTCACCGAAACGATCGAAGCCATCGAGATGGCGCGCAAGGCGGGCTACGCCTCGATCGTCTCGCATCGCTCCGGCGAAACCGAGGACACCTTCATCGCCGACCTGGTCGTCGCCATGGGCACGGGCCAGATCAAGACCGGCTCGGCCTCGCGCACCGACCGCGTTGCCAAGTACAACCAGCTCCTGCGCATCGAGGAAGAATTGGGCGCGGCAGCGAAATTTCCGGGACGCGCAGCGCTCGCGCGAAAGTGAAAGTGTATGTATTTCACACGAAAATCGTGTACACTATATTCGTATGAAAAATGTTACTCTCAGTGCCGACGACGAACTTATTGAGCAGGCCCGCCAGATGGCCCGCGCGCAAAAGCGCACCCTCAATGATGCATTCCGCGAATGGCTCGTCCAATTCACCCAGCAGGCAGGCAGGGCCGAGGAATACGATTCCTTGATGAAGCGGCTCAGGCGGACCGTTCGCTCGGCTGGCCCGTATACGCGCGACGAAATGAATGAACGATAGATTCTTTCTCGACACCAACATCCTTGTCTATTCGTTCGATCAATCGACCTCACGAAAGACCGATGAAGCGGATCGCTTGATCAATCAAGGTCTCACAACTGGGAAAGGCGTAATCAGCTACCAAGTGGTGCAGGAATTCTTCAACGTCGCCTATCGGCGTTTTCCAGAGCCCATGCACCTCGAGGAAGCCGAGCAATTTCTCACATCAGTTCTACGCCCGCTCTGGACCGTCCACTCCTCCCCCGCTCTCTTCTTTCGAGCTCTTCAGATTCTGGAACGATTCCATGTGCAATGGTATGACGCCTTAATCGTTGCCGGGGCGTTAGAGGCAAAGTGCGGAATTTTATATAGCGAGGACTTCCAAAATGGGCAGAAATTTGACGACCTTGAAATCCGCAACCCGTTTCTCTAGCCGATGATGAGATAATTCCGGCGGTGGCGCTGTAATTGGGAGCTTCACCTGCATCGGAGATTCTAATCGCTTATGCCAAAACGACCGAAACCGATTGTGCTGACCGTGCTCGACGGGTGGGGCTACAGGGCCGAAACCAAGGGCAACGCGATTGCCCTCGCGCGCAAGCCGAATTACGACCGCCTGCTTAAGGATTTTCCCAACACGCTGATCCAGACGTCCGGCCCCGCAGTCGGTTTGCCCGAAGGGCAAATGGGCAACAGCGAAGTGGGCCACATGAACATGGGCGCCGGGCGCGTCATCCACATGGACATCACGCGCATCGACCTGATGATCGCGAACGGCGAATTTTTCCAGCAGCCGCTGCTGGTCGAGGCCATAGAGCGCGGTCGCGCGCGTAACCTGCATTTGCTTGGACTCCTGAGCGATGGCGGCGTGCACTCACTCATGCAGCACCTGTATGCGCTCTTGCGAATGGCGCGCGAGCGGCACGTCGAGCGCGTGTTCATCCATTGCTTTACGGACGGGCGCGACACGCCTCCGCACAGCGGCGTCGAATACATCCAGCAATTGCAGCAGAAAATTCGCGAGATCGGCGTCGGGCGCATCGCGTCCCTCACCGGGCGCTACTTCGCCATGGACCGCGACAACCGCTGGGAGCGCATCGAGCGCGCCTATCGCAACGTCGTTCACGGCGACGCTCCGCTAAAGATGGCGGACCCGGTCGAAGCTATGCGCCGCAGCTACGAACGCGGCGTGACCGACGAATTCGTCGAGCCGATTGCAATCACCGATGGCGCTTCGCCATCCGCGCCAGCCGCCGGGCCGATTCGCGACGATGACTCCGTGATCTTCTTCAATTTTCGCGCCGACCGCGCCCGCCAGATGACGCGCGCCATTGCCGAACCGGGCTTTAAGGAATTTGCCGACGCGAAACGCCCGTCGAATCTTTTCTATGTGGCTATGACGCAGTACGACAAGTCCTGGCCGTGGCTGCGTTACGTGATCGCGCCGGAAAAAATCGCGCACATCCTCGCACAGGTGTTTGCCGAGCAAAACCTGAAAAATCTGCGCTGCGCCGAAACCGAGAAATACGCGCACGTCACGTATTTTTTCAACGGCGGCATCGAGAAGCCCTTCGGCGGCGAGGAACGCATTCTGGTGCCATCGCCCAAGGTGCCCACATACGATTTAATGCCGGAGATGAGCGCCGCGGGCATTGCCGATACCGTGGTGAAGGCCGTCGAAAAGGGCGGCTTTGACGCCGTCATCATGAATTTTGCGAACGCCGACATGGTGGGCCACACAGGCAATCTGGAAGCCACGATCAAGGCCGTCGAAGCGGTCGATGGCTGCCTGGGCCTCCTCCGTCAGGCATTGCAACCGCGCGGCGGCGCATGGATCGTCACCGCCGATCACGGCAACGCGGAAACCATGATTGACCCCGTCACCGGCGGCCCGCACACCTATCACACGACAAATCCCGTCCCGCTGATTCTCGCGACGGAAGAGGGAACCGGCCCGCTCGCTTCTGGCGGTTCGCTGCGCGACGTCGCGCCGACGCTGCTCGGCATTCTGGGCCTTCCTGTGCCGCCGGAAATGACCGGGCACGATCTGCGGCTGAAGAAGTGAAGTGACTGGTGACCGGTGACTAGTGATTCGCGATTCGTGAAAATTATGTTGCGCGGGTGTGATTTTCAAATCTGAAATTTCAAATTTGAGATTTTAAATTGTTGGTTTCGGATTTCGCAAGCCCCTTTTCTGCGCTGCTGTTCAGAATATTCTCGAAAATCACAGGAATTTCAAAGATCGCGCGATTCTTCATCGCCGCGGCGCGCGCCCGGTATCGCGCCAGCTCGCCCGGCTGCAGCAGTTCGGCCACCGCGCCCGCCGTCTGCCGGTGGCTGCGCACCACAATGCCCACTTTTTGTTCGCGCACCCACTGCGCGTTGTAGCGCTCCTGCGGCAGCGTCCAGGCATTGCAATCGACGATCACGGGCAAGTGTTTGGATAGCGCTTCGCTGATGCTTCCCGGGCCGGGTTTTCCAATTAAAAAATCCGAGAGTGCCATGAAGTACGGGATTTGCGTGGTAAAACCCTCGACGTGAATCGGAATCCGTTTGCGTTCTTTGCGAAGCGCCCGCGCCAATTTTTCATTCTGGCCGCAAATCAGGATGAGCTGCACCTGCAGGGAAGTGCGGTTGATCGCGCGCAGAATATCCAGCATTTTCTTCGTGCCATATCCTCCGAACAACACGATGCCGGTGGGCAGCGCGAGATCGAGGCCAAACTTTTGCCGCTCGGCGGCGCGGTCCAGCGGCCCAGGCTCGTAGAATCGCGGATGGAGAATCATTCCGGAAGTCCGAAAGACGGTGCCACCGAGATGCCCGAGCGCGCGGGCCTGTTCGACGGCGCGATCCGTTCCGCAGACGATATATTGCGATTCTCTCTCAATCCAGAAATGTTTCGGATAATCCGCAAGGTCCGTTAGCACCGTGACAAAGGGCCGGCCCGGAAACGCTTTCTGAAAACTTTCCCGTATGGCGCGATTGAAATGCGGCACAAGTGATACCACCATGTCCGGCGAGTGTTCCTTCCAGAATGTTTCGAGTACGCGCACGGAGGCCGCGTGGTACGTCCGCACGACAAGTTGCAGGACGCGCATGAGCAGAGGACTGCCCAGCGTCCAGCCGTTGCGCAGCATCTTGTTGTACAGGTCCTGAATGCGAATTCCGGTCAGCTTGCGCAGAATATCCAGCGGATCGAGGACTTCCTGAAGGTTTACGAGTGACACTTCCAGAGGCAGACCCTGCCGCTCGATTTGCACCTGCAATGCGGTAGCGGCGTTGCGGTGGCCACCTCCAGCGTCAAAGAAAATGAGATGGATGCGGGGTCTTCGGTCTTGGGTGCCGGGCATTCCGTTGGCCATCTACCGTTGCGCCCCCTCGCTCTGTAACTTGTTTGTGTTCAAACGATAACAAACGATTCTTACACTCTGTTCAACGCCGTGTAACAAGTCAGCAAAGTTGTTTTGAGAGAATTTCCTTGCTATGAAATGCGATCTGCACGTCCACTCGCTTCACTCCGGCACTTTACCCGTAGCCATCCTGCGCCATTTTTTCCTGGAGAGTTACAGCCTCCCGCGGGACGTCTACTCCACGCTGCGCAAGCGCGGCATGGACCTTGCCACGCTAACCGATCACGACTCCATCGGCGGCGCGGAAGAGTTGCGCCGCTACCCAGATTTCTTTGTCAGCGAAGAGGTGACCTGTCGCATGCCGAGCGGCGCTGAAGCCCACGTCGGCGTGTATGATATTACGGAACGCCAGCACGTGGAAATTAATCGCCGTCGAAATGACCTGATCCGGCTGCTTGCCTATCTTTCCGAGCAGCGCCTGTTTTTCACCGCAAATCACGTATTTTCCTCCGTTACCGGGAAGCGGAATGCGGATGACTACGAATGGTTTTCCGGTTATTTCCCCGCCGTCGAAGCCCGCAACGGCCAGATGCTGGCCTCCGCCAACCAACACGCCGCCGAGTTTGCCTGGAAGCGTTGCAAGACGCAGGTGGCCGGAAGCGACGCGCACGCGCTTGCCTCGGTGGGCACGACCTACACGGAAGTGCCGAGCGCGAGAAATAAGGAAGAGTTTTTCGCCGGGCTGCGCGCCGGGCACGGCCGGCTTTGCGGCGAATCGGGCGGCTACTGGAAATTGACGCGCGATATTTTGCTGCTCTGCGGAGAAATGATGCGCGAGGACCACTGGACCGTGTTGCTCGCGCCGCTCGTCGCGCTGGTCCCTGCGGGAGTTGCCGTCGACTATTTCATCGATCTGGGATTTATACGCCGCTGGGGCGCCGCCATTAACGGTCCCCGGCCCGAACCAAAGGAATTGTTGGGAACGCTGCCGGTGCGCCAGAAGCAGATGGCGTAACCGGCGCGTATGTTGCTGAGTTTTAAAAAAGAATTGCGCCAGAATCGTGAGGTGCCATCATGACCGCTCGAAGAATGGTCTGGGATTTCATTCAAGCCCGCGACTATCAAGTCATGAGGAAGGTCCACTGCTGGCGCCCGCCGCGATGGCTTCGTTTTTGGATGATCGCCGCGACGCGGCTGGGAGACGGCTGGATTTGGTATTCCGTCGGGATCGCCTTGCTGCTGTTCGGAGGCGACATGCGGTTTGCCGCGTTTGCCGCAGCCGTATCGGCCGAGGCCGCGACGGTTGTGGTGTTTCGCTTCATCAAAAAGGCCAGCAAAAGAAAGCGCCCGTGCCACATCGAGTCGCACTGCTGGTCGAAAATACTTCCTCCCGACCAGTTTTCTTTTCCCTCGGGCCACGCGATGAGCGCCTTCGCCATCGCCGTCCCCGTGTGTATCTTTTATCCTGAATTGCAGGTGTCGCTGCTCGCCTTATCCGCGAGTATCGCCGTGTCGCGCGTCATCCTGGGAATGCACTTTGTAAGCGACGTGGTGGTGGGATCCTTGTTGGGTGCCGGGTTGGGCTATGGCGCGTACTTGCTGATCAGGTAGAGACGGTGCTGTCGTCCGTTGGATGTTGTCGGCGAAAAGTTTTTCTCCGCCTTTCTCCGTACCCTCTGTGTCCTCTGTGTTAAAAGTTTTCATTTTGCGTTACGCGATCCGCTCGAAAATCCCCGCCGCGCCCATCCCCCCGCCGATGCACATCGTGACCATCCCGTAGCGCGCGCCGCGCCGTTCGAGTTCGCGCAGGATGGACGCCGTAAGCTTCGCGCCCGTGCATCCGAGCGGGTGCCCGAGGGCAATCGCGCCGCCATTGGGATTCACGCGCGCAGGATCAAGCCCAACTTCTCGGATCACGGCCAACGACTGCACGGCGAAGGCTTCGTTCAGCTCAATCACGTCGATCTGGTCGAGCTTCAGGCCAGCAAGTTTCAGCGCCTTGGGGATCGCGAACGCGGGTCCGATGCCCATGATCTCGGCCGGCACTCCGGCGGTCGCAAACGCGAGGAAGCGCGCGAGCGGCTTTGCGCCCAGCGCGCGGGCGCGCTCGGCGCTCATCACGATGGCCGCCGCAGCGCCGTCGCTCGTCTGCGAACTGTTTCCGGCGGTCGTCGTGCCGCGCGCGTGAAATGCGGGCTTTAGCTTGGCCAGGGCTTCGAGGCTGGTGTCGGCGCGCGGGCCTTCGTCCATTGCGAAAATATTCGTGGTCGTTGTGGTCTTTGCCGCGCGGCTGTTTGCGGCACTGGCGACGGTCGTTGTCCGCACTTCGACCGGCACGATTTCGTCCTTGAACTTTCCGGCGGCAATCGCCGCCAGCGCCTTTGTGTGGCTGGCGAACGAAAATTCATCCGCCTGTTCGCGCGTGATGCCGTATTTTTTGGCTACGTTTTCTGCCGTCAGGCCCATGTTCAAGTACGCGTCCGGGTAGTGGTCCATCAGCCAAGGATTGGGAGAAATTTTGTTGCCGCCCATGGGAATCATGCTCATCGATTCCGTGCCGCCCGCGAGAATAATTTCAGCGTGGCCGATCATGATGCGCTCGGCGGCCATGGCAATCGCCTGCAAGCCCGAGGAGCAGAACCGGTTGATGGTGATGGCCGGAACCTCTGGCGGCAGCCCGGCGCGCTGGGAGGCAATGCGCGCAACATTGTTGCCCGCTTCGCCCTCGGGCATCGCGCAGCCGAGGATCACGTCCTCGATATCGCCGGGATTGAGCCCTGGCACGCGGCGAATCGCTTCCAGCATGGCGATGGCCGCAAGATCGTCGGGCCGCGTCGAGCGCAGCGATCCCTTAAACGCTTTCCCGACCGGCGTGCGTACGGAACTGACGATGACGGCGTCTCTCATAGTGGTGACTCGCTTTTGGTGACTGGTGACTCGTGACTGGTGATTCGTGATTTGTGATTCGTGCCACCCATCCGATGACATTGGATGCCCATTCCTCGAAAAAAGCAACACGTCGTGTCCCGATACGAAAATCCCTGGGCCTGAAGACCCGGGCTACAGCAGCGTGCATCGACCCATTTGCTGTAGCCCGCCTCTTCAGAGGCGGGGATTTTCGTATCACTCTCCCACCATCCCCCGCAAGCGATACTTCCGCTCGAAATTGCGCGCCGAAATCTCATGCTATGCTATCGAACGCCAATTCCATGCGACGCCGCACACTCATCACTCCACCGCTCAAATGGCGGATGACCGCCCTTCCGGTGGCTCATCCCGCCGTGCCCGCGATTGCCGAACGCGGGGGCACGCAGCTTCGCACGCCAAAACCCGTAATCGTGGTCGATACGCGCGAGCAGAATCCATTTTCGTTCGAACGTTTCCGAGGCTGGTTTTCCGGGATCGAAAAAAGGCCGCTGGAAATCGGCGACTACGCCATTGCCGGGCTTGAGGATACGTGCGTCGTCGAGCGCAAGGACTTGAACGACCTCGTGCGCTCGTTCCACGTGGAACGCTCCGTGTTCGTCGCGCGCCTGCGCCGCATGAGCGCGTTTCCCGACCGCCTGCTGGTCGTCACCGCCGCGCTCAGCCAGGTGAAATCCCGTTACGAACACAGCCCCGCGAATCCCAACCAAATCACGCAGTCGCTCGTCGCCACGCTCGCAGGCCTGCGCGTCCCGTTCCTCTGCGTCGATACCCACGAACTCGGCGAGGAAATCGTCGCCTCCTATCTCTACCAGGTCCACCTCTACCATTGGCTGGAAGCCAACGGCCACGGCCGCCGCCTCGCCGATGATGATTTGTGATTGTGATTCGTAGCCCAGGAGAAAACAGTCTTAAGTGCAAATTTGTGCGGTTTCCTGGTTATTGTGTAGAGCAATCAGGCAGTCGTCTAACTCCTCATGCAAAGGTCTCGCTTTGTCTTGGCTGATCAAGCCAACAAAATTGATACCTCCCCTTAGGCTCCTGACATAGCTCTCCTGAAGGCCGTGTGGAATTTTGCCTGTCCTTAATTTGTGGATTCCCGAGCGAAGGTTGGAAAGGCGCTGAGGAAGAACTCCCGGCTTCTCACCAAGCAAAAGTCCATTCAAAACCTTGCGGTCTCCTGCTCCCATTACTTGCATCTTTTTATGTGAAACAGAAAACCCTGCGCGCGATAGAACCTTGATAGCAACTCCTATTACTCCTCTGGCGTGTTTTCCAGAAAATGCTAGATCATCAACCCAAGTAGAGTAACGGACCCCGCAGGACAGGCATTCTTCTCGTATGACACCGTCCACAGAAAATAGGACCAAATTTGCAAGCAGAGTGCTCGTTGGTGCGCCTTGAGGCAAATGCCGTTCAAACGTCGTCAATTTGGTAAGAGCTTTGGCAATCCGGGGGGAGCAATCAAGAACCTTACGCCACACGTTGTACACCTGGATATTAGAAACTGATGGGAAGAAATTACGAATATCGAGGGTGACGAGGACAGGATTCGAAATGTGAATTCTGGCGTTATCTAGGAGGCTGCGCCCGCTTATTCCAGCACATAGGTATGCTGGGTAGTCGACATTGCGTAGAATTCTCCTGTTAATCCTTCGTTGGAAAACCTTCAGTTTTCCAATTGGATTGTCTATAGGTCGAAGTTTAGAAGAAACTGGAGCCTTCTGAAACGGTTTCGGTTTCTTAGCTTGTGAGAAAGGACGATAGTATTGGCCCGCCAATGAGGCAACATCAGATATCTCGCTTCGCGGAGCGCCTAGAAGTCGCTCCAGCTCCCGAATTGAGTAGAGCCGAAGCTTTTTTAGCTCTGCGCTTTCCATAATTCGTGCTTTCTCGACTTGGTACATACGTAAAAAGCATCCCGGCCAAGGATTCGGCAGCTCTGTGAATTTCCCCCGGTGTCCGGGATCTCAGATCATTAGGTTCTGCAGCCAACAAAATGAGCAAATCCTGTGGGATATTCAGCGCATTACTAATTTTTTCGAGCGCTTCAAGGCTTGGCTGTCTTTTGCCTTTCTCAATCAAGGATATATGGCTAGCATCAAGGCGTGATAACTTCGCGAGTTGCTTCTGCCGAATGCCAGCGATAGCGCGCGCAATTCTGATTCCTTTTCCGTAATCCATGGTTACCCTAAGGTCGTGGGATTTAGACCACCCTGACCAAAAAATGTCGATTCACCTTACTTCAAGAACGCCCGCAATAATTCCTCGACCCCTTTCTTTACACACCGCGCAACCTCAAAAGGCTGCGGATGCTTCTTCCGGTCAAGGGCTTTGAGGGCCCTGATAGCGCTCTCGACATACGCTTTTTGTTCCAGTTCGATGTCGTTTCTCGTGAGCATCGTCTGAAGTTGCACGATGCACACCTTCATTTCTTTGTGTTTCATTTAGGTCTCCTTTGCGGCGGATTACGCCGTGCCGGATTCGCGCAACCTTGGCAAAGGAACGACATCGAACCAGGTGATCCGATCCCCAGTGCCGGAGCCACAGTCTTACATCATGACACCCGCATGCTGTACATCTAGGCCACATAACATCTCTTGCCCTTTATGGCGCATGACGCGGAAGTAGAGAATTTCAATCCGCGTCGTTAGCTTCCTATCGAGAAATAAATCTCGATAGGCTCGACCCGCAGCAACACCGCGAGTCCTTCAAGGTGGCGATTGACAGGAGCCCTAAATTTTCAAAGAACTGAGAGTTGCCGTAGCGGCAACCCGAGGAAGATTCTACACGACTAATGACTGTATGTCAATTAAATGGACATGGGAATTTTAGGTCCCCTTAATTTCGCAGTGGCTTGCCGGTCTTGAGGGTGTGAGCGATGCGTTCCTGGGTTTTGCGTTCGCCGCAGAGGGAGACGAAGGCTTCGCGTTCGAGGTCGAGCAGGTACTGCTCGCTGACGAGCTGCGCGGAAGTGAGCGCGCCGCCGGCGAGGACGTGGCCTAGCTTGCGCGCGACCAGTGCATCGTATTCCGAAATATATTCGCCGCGCAGCATCATGTGGACGGCGAGTTTTGCGGCGGCGCTGAATTCCTCGCCGAGGACGCGGATCGACGGTTCCCCGGGCGCGGGCGCGGTTTGCCGCCATTCGCCGCGGACTAGGCCAAGCGCGGTTTGCTTCGCGTCGGCGATCAGGTGGTCGAGGTTCATCGCCACGAGGTCGGCTCGGCGCAGGTAGCCGAGTTCGCGCGCCTCCTCGCCGCTCGTCGAAACTTTTGCCATGGCGATGTTTTCGAACACGGGCTTGAGGGCGTGGAACAGGTCGAGGTTCTCTTCGCCTTCGGCGCGCTCGTTTGCGCGGACGACCATTTCTTTTGAGCCGCCGCCGGCCGGAATCAGGCCGACGCCCGCTTCCACGAGGCCCATGTAGGCTTCCGCCGCGGCGTGGATGCGAGTCGCGTGCAATACGATTTCGCAGCCGCCGCCGAGCGCCAGACCCTGCGGCGCGACAACGACTGGCTTGGTCGAGTGCTTGATCGCGAGCGTGGTGTTCTGGAACTGGCGCACCATCGCGTGCAGGTCGTCCCACTCCTGCTCTTGCGCGGTCATCAGGACGAGCATCAGGTTCGCGCCCGCGGAAAAATTCTGGCCCTGGTTGGCGATCACCATGGCGTCGAAATCCGTGTGCAGCCGCGCGAGGCCCTTGTGGATCATTGCCAGCAGGTCGCCGCCAATGGCGTTCATCTTCGAATGAAATTCGCAGCAGACGATGCCGTCGCCCAGGTCGATCAGGCTCGCGCCGGAATTTTTGTCGATTTCCTTCGAACGCTCCTTCAGCGATTTCAGAATCAGGATTCCTTCAGCCTGCGGCGCGGGCCGGTGGATATTGCCCGCAATATCAAAGTACGAAGTCTCGCCATGCGCGGACTGGTAGAACGATTTCTTCCCCGAGGACAAAAGGTTCGTGACGAGCGGCGGCAGCGCGTGGCCCTCTTTTTCAAGCTGCTTTGCCATGGGCTCGACGCCGATGGCGTCCCACACCTCGAACGGCCCCAGCTCCCAGCCAAAGCCCCAGCGCATCGCGCGGTCCACGTCCACGATCGAGTCGGAAATTTCCGGCACGCGCCGCGCGGCGTACAGGCACATGCCGGAGAGCACGCCCCAGACGAATTTCTGTGCCTTGTCGCCTTCTTTTCCTTCGAGCGCCGGGGCGGCGAGCATGCGCAGCCGTGCGCGCGTGTCTTCGATGGCCTTTCCCGCGTCGATGGAGGCGAATTTTGCTTTCGTCCTCGGGCGGTACTCCATTTTCACGGGATCGAGCGCGAGGATTTCGGATTCGCCGCCGGACTTTTTTACGCGCTTGTAAAAGCCGCTGCCCGTTTTGTCGCCCAGCCAGCCGCGCTTCGCCATTTCCTCGACAAGCGCGGGCACGCGGTAGAGTTCGCGCGATTCGTCGTTCGGAATATTTTCGTGGATGTTGCGAATCACGTGCAGCAGAACGTCGATGCCAACAATGTCCGCGAGGCGAAAGGTCGCCGACTTCGGCCAGCCGAGCGCGGGGCCGGTGCAGGCGTCCACTTCCTCGAACGTCATTCCAAGTTCGTTCATCAGGCGAATCACATTCAGCATGGAAAACGTTCCGACGCGGTTGGCGATGAAATTGGGCGTATCCTTGGCGACGACGACGCCCTTGCCGAGCTTGTGGTCGCAGAATTCCGCGAGCGCTTCGATCACATCGGGGCGTGTCGCCCGTCCCGGAATGATTTCGACGAGTTTCAGGTAGCGCGGGGGATTGAAGAAATGCGTGCCGGCCCAGTGCTCCTGCCATTCGTCGGGCATTCCTTCGGCGATGCTGTGCACGGGCAGGCCGGAGGTGTTGGTGGTGACGATCGTGCCGGGCTTGCGAAGTTGGGCGACGCGCGCAAGCAGCGCGCGCTTGATTTCCAGATTTTCGGCGACGACTTCGACGATCCAGTCGGCCTCGGCGCAAAGTTTCAGGTCATCCTCGAAATTTCCAGTGACGATGCGGTTTTCGAGGCCGCGCGTGAAAAACGCGGCGGGCCTGGATTTCACGGCGGCGGCGAGGCCCGCGCGAACGATGCGGTTGCGGACGTCGGGCGATCCGAGCGTCAGCCCGCGCTTTTGCTCGTCGGCCGTAAGCGCGGTGGGCGCGATGTCAAGCAGCGCGCACCAGACGCCGGCGTTGGCAATGTGCGCGGCGATTCGCGCGCCCATCGTGCCCGCGCCCAGGACCACCACTTTTTCGATCGTTTTTTTTGTCATCTCGAGTATCAATCTGGAAGTTGCTTTGTAGGAGGTCCGACCCTCAGGTCGGACGATCGCGTTCGCGTGAAATGGGCCTTTAGGCCCAGAAGCTTCAGTGGCTAAAGCCGCTGAAGGCGCGGACTCGAACGTCGGGGCTAAAGCCCCGACCTCCTGAAGAGCATATCCGTGTAAGAAAATTCAAAGTTACGCCAGGCCCTTCGCTGATGGTCTGGCTCGCCTGCTTTTCAGGCGGATCAAATCGAGGCCGATGGGTTCTCTCGCCTGTGCAGGTTACAGAAGCGACAATCGCCGGTCAATGAGAAAGGCACGGCGCCCGATTTCAGGTTAACTTTATCCTATTCGGGCCATGAGCAAACGCCATAAAAAGAAAGTTCTACGGTGGCTACGGAATGCGGTTGGGCGCGTTCGCGAATTCGCATATGAAGAGAGGCCCGCGCCGCCGCGGGATCGGCCCCGCATTGGAGTCGCGCTCGGCGGAGGATTCGCGCGCGGCATCGCCCATCTGGGCGTCCTGCGCGTGCTCGAGCAGGAAAATATCCACGTCGATTACCTGACCGGAACCAGCGCGGGAGCCTTGATGGCCATCTCCTACGCCAGCGGCCATACGATTCCGGACATCGAGCGGCAGGCCCGCGCCACTCGGTTCAGGGATTTCGGCAATTGGAAACTTTCCTGGCTGGGCCTCGCCTCGAACCAAAAGCTGGAACATTACCCGCGCAGATATCTTGGAGTGAGCACGTTTGACGATTTAAAGATTCCGCTGGCCATCGCGGCGACCAATCTTTCCACCGGGGAGGCCGTCTATTTTTCGCATGGGCAACTGGGCCCGGCGCTGCGCGCCTCGTGCGCGTATCCCGGAATGTTCGTGCCGGTCGAGATCGACGGCCGCATGCTCGTGGACGGATTCCTCGCCGCTCCCGTGCCGGTTGACGCGGCGCGGATACTGGGAGCCGACATCGTCATCGCGGTCTATCTGGAATCCGCGAACACCCGGACGCCGTCCAGTATCGTGGACGTGATCGGCCTTTCGTTTGCTATCTTGCAGCGGCACGCGGACCTGGAATGGAGGGCCAGGGCCGACATCATTATTGAGCCGGCGGTGAAAGATTTTCTGTGGGACGATTTCGAGAAAACCTCCGAACTGATGGCCGCGGGCGAAGCGGCGGCTCGCGCCGCACTCCCCCAAATTCGCGCCGCAATCGCCGGGAATATCGGCCAGAAAATTATTGAAACAAGCTCCAGCCGCGTTTGAGAAATAGTGGCACAGGCTTCAGCCTGTGAGGTTTGGCCCTGCTCGGACGAACCCCCACAGGCTGAAGCCTGTGCCACTGAAACCGGCGCCAAACCGCCGCACTGGCAGGCTGTCCGTTCAAAACAATCTTGAAGAATGTTTGTGGGGAAGGGTATTGTAGTGTCACCATTCGCACTGCATTCGCATGGAAAATTTCCGGAGGTACTAATGTCCTTCACAAAAGAGCGACCGTCCCGTCGAAACTTTCTTTTGGGCGCCGCGCCCGCCATTGCCGGCGGCCTTGCGCTCGCCAGTTCCGCGCGTGAAGCGTTTGCGCAATCGCGTGGCGCGATGGAGAAGGCCGGCGCAGCAAGCGAAAAAGTCTGGAGCAAGGAATACTGGGCGCAAAAGGGCGACGTCAAGCTCTACATGTTCCGCAAGCGAATGGGTGCGCCGCCGGCCGGAAAGCAGACGATGCCCGTGTTGTTTCTCGTGCACGGCTCGTCCATTTCCTCGTCGTCGTTCGATTTGACGGTTCCGGGGCGCGCTGAATATTCTCTGATGGATACGTTTGCGCGGTTTGGATATGACGTGTGGACGATGGATTTTACGGGCTACGGAAAATCGTCGCGAACGGACGGCAATTCCAACATCGCCGATGGCGTTGAGGATTTGAAGGCGGCTATGGAAGTTGTCGCGCGCGAAACGGGGCAGGAGCGATTTCATTTCTTCGGGGAATCGTCGGGCGCGTTGCGCGCCGGCGCATTTGCCATGGCGCGCCCGGAGATTGTCGACCGGCTGGTGCTTGCGGCATTCACGTATACGGGGGAAGGTTCGCCCACGCTCGCCGATCGCGCCAAGCAGGTGGAGTTCTACCGCACGCACAACCGGCGTCCGCGCGACCGCGACATGATTCGCAGCATTTTCACGCGCGACAAGCCAGGCACGTCCGACCCGGCCGTGGGCGAGGCGCTGGCCGACGCCGAAATGAAGTTCGGCAACGATATTCCGACGGGGACGTATCTGGACATGACGGCCAACCTGCCGGTCGTCGATCCACTCAAGGTGCTTAGTCCCGTGCTGATCGTGCGCGGCGAATTTGACGGCATCGCGACCGAAGTGGATCTCCTCAATTTTTACAAGAAGTTGCCACACGCGGACCGGCATTTTTCGATTCTGCCCGGCGCGGCGCACGCTCTTACGCTGGGACTGAATCGCGCGCAATTCTGGCACGTGATGCACGCGTTTCTGGCCATGCCGCCGCGCGCCGACGGCGGAAAACTCAGCTAGCGGCGCGATTGCGCGCGGTGGGGCTGCTGCTTTTAGTGGTGAGGGCTTCAGCCTCGTAATGTAATCCCTGCAAACTTCACACGCCGCAGGCTGGAGCCCGCGCCACTACTTTGCCGTGGGCAAATCCATCTTTCCCACGAACATGCGATTCGATGGCGTTATCGTTAATTGGAAAGGAATTTTAATGTTCACAAACACTCGCATGAAACTCATTGGATTTACAGTTCTGTTTCTGTTGTTTGCAGTTCGCGCCAATACGTTCGGACAGCAAGGCGCAAAAATGGGCGAAGTGACCTTCTCCGCCAACAATCAGGATGAAAGGGACTCCGGCGTGTGGATTGACGGAAAATATGCAGGCTACGTCAAGGAACTCAAGGGCAATCGGAAAGTCATGCTGCCCGCCGGCGAGCACGAGATTACGATTCGACAGGCTGGATACGACGATCTCACGCGGAAAGTCGTTGTCGATCCGGACCATATCCAGAATGTAGCCGTGGTGCTGGTGGAAAGTACAAAAATGACGTATCCGGGCGTCAATGCGGCCGAACTGCGGCTGGATATCCGTCCGAAGCGCGCGGCTGTGTTTGTCGATGACGGCTACATGGGGCATGGCAGTGATTTTGGAGGCAGGTTTCATTCCATGCTGCTGATCCCCGGCAAGCACCGGCTCAAGGTCAAACTCAATGGCTACCGCACGTACGAAACGGAAATCAACGTAGTTGCGAACGATAAATCCCGGATGGCGATAAACCTTGAGCAGGGCGGAGACGCGCCGCCCGCACCATAATTCGGCAGAGATTTTGAGTTCTTTCGTGGGCCGATTGAGCGGTCGAAGTTACACAAAACAGGGAGGATCCATGCAGACATTCCGAATCGGTAAAATTCTTGGCCTTGTTTGCGCCGTTGGCCTGCTTTCGTCGATGGCATTCGGCGCGACGATCGCGGGAAAAGTGACGGGGTCGGACGGCACGCCGTTTCGCGCCGCGTTCGTGCAGGCGCGGAACTCGAAGACCCGAGTCACGGTCATCGTGCTCACGGACAGCAATGGCCGATACCGCGTGGAGAATCTGCCCGCCGGCGATTATCAGGTGCGCGCGCGGGCCATCGGTTTCCGTTCCGATCCGAAGAGCGGAATTGTCCTGTCCGCGGACCAAAACGCTTCTTTCGACTGGACGCTGCAAAAGCAGATGGTGCACTGGGACGAAATTCCAATCATTCAGGGCATCGATCTGTTTCCGGTAGGCCCCGGGAAAGATAAATTCGCGCACTGCGGATCGAGTTGCCACGGGTTCGAGCGGTTCATCAACGTGCGGCGCGATGAAAACGGGTGGCGCGAAGTCCTCAAGGATCAGATGTCGACGCGCATCGGCGGCAGCGTCGTGTACAGCCAGATCAAGAACGAGCAGGACGTGAATGAACTTGCGGCCTATGCCAGCAGGATTTTCGGCACGGGGCCGGGCGCGCTTCCGGATTCTCCCGCCAGCCTTCCCGGCTACGTGGATTGGACGAAGCAGTTCACGGATGACGCGCTGAAGATCGTGTACGTGATGTACGAAATGCCGCCGGGGCGCATGACGTGGGATGCGAATCCGGATAAAGATGGCAACATCTGGTGCCCGTATTTCGGGACGGTGAACGGAGTCGGCCGGTTGAATCCGGATACGGGCGACCTGAAGGAATATTTGTGGGAGAGTCAGCAGCCGCGCGTAGGCACGCGCTCGGCTCGGTTGACGCGCGACGGGGTTTCGGCGTGGGTCGTGGAAGAGGGCGGAACGCTCGTGAAAGTAGACGTCAAGTCCGGGAAGCAGACCAAGTACAAAGGGCCGGGTAAGACGATGAACACCCTGCGCGAAGACCCGAATGGAATTTTGTGGGTTTCCGGCAGCCCCTTCTCCTACCGCTTCGATCCCAGGACTGGAGTCTACACGGAAGTGAAGGACGCTCCCAACACATACGGCGCGAATCTGGACAACGCGGGCAACATCTGGTTCGACGAAGTGGGCGGCGAGGGGCGAATTTTCAAGGTGGATTACAAGACCGGGAAAGTCACGACGTGGACTCCGCCGCCGCAGCCCGGCTCGCGGCGCCGCTTTCAAGTCGATGCGAATGGTATCGGATGGCTCGCGCAATACGATCGCGGCCAGATCGTCCGGCTAGATACGAAAACGGGAGTGTTCAAGGAATACCCGCTTCCCGGCGAGCAGCCGTCGCCCTATCCCATCGGCATCGACGCGAATAATCAGGTCTGGTACGCATCCGGAATCATGGATACGGTCGGGCGCTTGGATCCCGCGACCGGGAAGATTGTCGAATATCCCCCTCCAGCCGTGGGAAATGGAATGCGCGAACTCAACAACGATCCCAAGGGAAGAATGTGGTTTGCCTCGCCGGGAAATAATACGGTGGGGTATATGTATCTCGCGAAGTAAAGTGGCACAGGTTTCAGCCTGTGTTCTTTTGACTTTCGCTTACGAATAAATCAAAACCACACAGGCTGAAGCCTGTGCTACTCAAACCCTCCTGCTCGAAATGCGCCTGCTGATTTTATTTTTGCGACGCCGCGGGCATTCGGATCCGGTTTGTGAAGGAGTCCTCTTCTTCCGGAATGCAGGGAAGCTCCTCCATATAGGCTTTCTTTCCCAAGAGCAGCTTGTAGGTTTTTACATCGCCAATCCATGTTGCGGTGTAAGCCTTGGGGTCTTCGACGATGAGTTGCAGGGAGAGCGTGTTGTGGTCCACGCGCTTGTATCGCTCGATCAAGTGCATGTCTTCGCTGTGCGGGTCGCCGTAAAAATCCAGCCAGCTTTTTTCATTGAAGCCGACTGTGTCGACGACGAATGTGTCGCCTTCCCACTTGCCGATGGAATCTCCCATCCACGTGGGCGAGAGATCCTTGGGATGAGTTCGCCCGTCGGTCCAGATTTGCCGCCATTCATGTTCGCGTTCGAAAAACATGAACACTCTTTCGGGTGACTGAAAAATTTCAAATGGCTGCGGGAAAAACAGGATTCGCGGAATCCCCGAGGGATTGCACTTCAGGATCGGGTCGTTCCCGCCGGCCTGGGCCTTGGGACCGTAGCCGGGTTTCGCCTCGTCGTATTTCGCTTTTGCCCATGGGGTCATGGGAGGAGCGTCTTTGCTTGGCGTCGCGTAGATACCCTGGCCGGGGAGGCTGTTGAAAAACTCCCACATTCCGGAAAGATCATGAGGGTTGGCGGGAGCCGACACGCCGCTCTTTGCCGCGCCCGATGGCTGGCCAGGCATTTGGGCGTGCATTGGAGCGGGCAGCGCCGTGATCGTCGCCATCGCCACGAGCGCGGCGATCCAAGAAATCTTCATCGCATGTTTTCGCAATCGTTTATCTCCCGCAATTTTCATTTTCATTTCTCAACCGGCCGAGAGCGTACTCCCGGCCGCGTTCGTGTGCAAGGCATCAGTGGGACAGGCTTCAGCCTGTCCGGTCTTGATTTTGCATCACGTCAAATCAAAAGAAGACAGGCTGAAGCCTGTCCCACTTGGATCGATAAACTTACGGCGAATACGGAGTGTCCCGGCCCTGCCCCAAAACCAATTGTTTGCCGCTGGCGAGAACGATTTTGAGCGCATAGCCGACAGGCGCGCCGTTCTTTGCCGGAGCGATCGTAATGGTGATTTGGTCGCCGGGCTTCAACTCGTTCTTCGACCAGCCGGACCGCGCCAGCAGGCCGGGACTGACAGTTTCGCTCGCCCAGCGCACGATGTTGCCTTTGTCGTCTTTCACGTCAAAGTAGATTTGGACGTGGGGATTGTTCCAGGCGAATTCCGTCACGGTTCCTTTCAACTCGATGGGTTTCGTCAATTCATAGGCGGCATTGCCGTGGTGGCCGAACATTGTGGCGGGCAGCACTAAAAACCCAACGGCCACGGCGAATAACGCCAGCGGCTTGTGTTTGCGCATTACGATTGTCTCCATTCAAACCGCCATTTCGGTTTCCGGATTGGCAGTGCGGCTCAGTAGTCCTGTTCCTGCAGCCCCAACTCCTTGCCGTTCGGCAGCACGAGCTTGTGCAGAAAACCGACGGGCGAGCCATTCTTGGCCGGAATGAGGTTGATGGAAACCTGATCCCCAACCTTTACGATGTCTTTTGTCCAGCCGGCGCGCACGAGCTTGCCCGGGCTGTAGGTTTCCACGCTCCAGTGCACGACGTTGCCCTTGCCGTCTTTCACGTCCAGATAAATTTGGGCATGAGGATTGGTCCACGCAAATTCCGTCACGGTTCCCTTGATGGTGATGGGATTCCGGTCGTCGTAGGCAGCGTTCCCGTGGTGCGCCCAGAGCGGGCATCCCAGCGCGAGGAAAGCGGCAGCCGCAATTAAAAAAGTCAGCCGATATTGTTTCATTTCACGCTCCCGATGATTTCATGAAGTGGCCGGGGGTGTGGCATCCGGCCAACATTATTTTTTTGTGCGTCGCAGGTGAACCCTGTCTTTTTCGTTTTCTTCGCAAGAGTAGGACATGATCTCCGTATTCTGGCGCGCAATCGGCAGCGTGATCGACCAGGGCTCGGTGAAAAACTTCGGGTCCTCGAATGTGACGGTCCATTTGATGTTGTTATTGTCCATCTTTTGAAACCGTTCGACGAGATGCAACTGGTCGCTGTGCTCATGGCCCGCCGTGTCCAGCCAGGTCCGGTCGTTGAGCCCGACGGTATCCACTACCAGGGTATCTCCCTCCCACTTGCCAATGGAATCTCCAAACCATGTCGCGTCCACATCCTTCGGATGGCTGCGCCCGTCCGTGTGAATAATGCGGAACGTGTGCTGGTTCTCGAAAAGGATTGTGAGCACGGACGGAGTCTGCACAATTTGGAATGGCATGATGCCCGCCTGAATTCCTCGCGCTGGACCGATGGGCAGGCACTGCGTCAGCGGGTCGTCAACTTCATCTTCTTTTGCGAATCGCGCGGCTCCGTATGCCGTGAACGTAGGCTGATGCCCAAGAACCTTCGAGATGTCCGGAGTAAACGGCGCGGACCAGACTCCATTCAAGTCCGGCGGGGCCGCCTGAGGATTGCCCGATGCCGCGCGCGTGCCGCAAGCAATCAGGAATGGCAAAACGAAATATGCGGCGCAAACGATGGGCGCCCGGGAACGGCTCCTCCTGATCGCTCTCATTGTTTTTTTCCGTTCGTACCGGCGGAGCCGTATGCATTTTGAGAGACGCCTCCCGATCCGGCCGAGAGTTCACGGCCATCCGAGAGTGTGACGGTCGAGCAAGCCGCCAGATGCGCGCCGTCCTTGGCGCGGAAGCCCTTGACCGTAACGAGGTCGCCTGGCTTCAACGTGTCCTTTCTCCAGCCCTGCCGGTAGATCACGTTGGGAGGGCCGCCCTCGAATGCCCAGTTCACCACTTTGCCGTCATTGCCCTTCACATCCACATAGAAATAGATGTGCGGATTCATGAACTCCATCTTCGTAACGACGCCGGTGAGCGTGATGGGAGCTTTCTGATCGAACTCCACCGAGAATCCGTGGTGCGCAAAAATGGGCGCGGGCACGCAAAGCAAAACGAAGATCAGGACAAATGCAAACGACGATGGAATCCTCAAAATTGCACCTCGAAGAACGTTCGCGAGCCTGTCCTCTTGTATAACTGAAAGATTCGCCCGGTCAAGCGGGATGATTGCGCGCCGGGGATTGCCCCGCGCTGGATGGCCGCCGGCAAATGAAAAGAATGCGCGCCGCGCCGGGCAATACGTGCAATGCGGAGCGCACCTTTCCCGTGGCCAGGCGATTCGCCGCTTCGGCGATTCGCGAAAGAGTTTCCGCGTCCAGATCGAGGCGGTAGATGTCCGCGCGGCGTTCGTAGGAATATTTGTGGTACGCGGGTTTTGCTTCGGCGGCAATCTCCAGCAGGCGCTGCCAGAAACTGTTCCTGCGAAACATGCGGCGCCTGGCGGCTTCCGCGCGGCCCAGTTCCAGCAGGTTTTTGGGATGTGCGCCGCCGCCTTCGAGCACGGCGCTCGTGCATTGGCCGGCATCAAAAGGACGCGCGGGGTCGGCATCGGGAAATTGCGCGAGCGCGGCGGCAAGCGCCGCTTCCTCCGCGTCAAATCCGGCCCAGGTATAACGGTAGAAATGATAGACGACCGTTCCGGATCGCAGGAGCTGCCGGACGCGCGCCGCGTCTTTTCCCGCGACGCTGAGGATCATGTCGAGAAGTTCGTGCAGGCGGAAGGTTTGCCGCACGAGTGGACGCACGGTCACGTAACCGGCTTCCTCCTCCGTGTAGCAAACGAGAATCGTTTCAGGCAAGGGCACGAAGCGAGGATACGCGGTGTGGAGCTAAAAAGTCGATACGAGAGAGGAGATGCCTGCTTGAAATCCGATGAGGCCGCCAGTTAAGAATTCGCTCTCAACTCTGAACTGTCGACTCTCAACTTGACCTTACGCCATTTTGGACAACCGCTCTTTCACGCGGTCCGACAACGCTTTCCCGTCCACGGTCTTGCCTTCGAGGCGCGCTTTGGCGGCTTTGATCACCGCGCCCATCGACTTGGGCGAGTTTGCGCCGGTTTCTATAATGGCGGCTGCGATCGCGGCGTCCATGTCCGCGTTCGAAGCGCCCGCCGGCAAGTAGACTTCGAGGATGGCAATTTCCTTCGTTTCCTTATCGGCCAGGTCCTGGCGGCCGCCCTTCGCAAATTGCTCGACCGACTCGCGCCGCTGCTTCATGAGCGTTTGCAGCACCTGAAGAGCCTCGGCGTCCTCCAGCGGGCGGACCTTTTCGATCTCCTTGTACTTGAGCGCGGACTTGATCATGCGCAACACGCTCAGCCGCAGCTCGTCCTTGGACATCATCGCGGCGGTCAAATCTTTTTGGATGCGTTCGATCAATGCCATTTTTGTGTGCGCGAACGAAGGTTCGCGTCTCTCCCGGCCCTTGAAATTAGTCGCTCGATACGGAGAATTTCTGCTTTGAGAAGTTCACTATAACACAGCGTTCACGCCCGCCGCGCCGCTCTCGCGCCAAACGCAGGCACCACGATTCACGAAGGAGTGCGGATTTACAGTAGCGCCGGCGTCTCGTCGGCAATTTTCCGCTTCCCCGCGTTTCAAGGCTGCCGGCGAGACGCCGGCGTTACTGTAATCCCGCGTTCTTTGCGGACTCGACTACTCGCGCTTCACCAATCGAAATTGTGGCGAGAAATCAAGGATTGGGACTTCAGGGCGGTGGCAGATACTCGATGCAAGCAAGGCCCTTATGATGCGGCCCAAAACACGCCCCGCAAGCCTGCGATTTTTTCCGCCGCCCGTCTAGGCTCCGGCAAAGAGCTATGCTATTCTGGATGTTCCATTCGGGCGTTTCGTAAGGCGTCCGAGTGCGTATCGTCGGGGCGTAGCGCAGCCTGGCTAGCGCGCCTGGTTCGGGACCAGGAGGCCGGAGGTTCAAATCCTCTCGCCCCGACCATTCTTTTCAAAGATTTAGCTTTCATTCTCATGTCTCCTCCGCCGCTACTGTAGCGGTTTTTGTAGTGACCCTGAAACCGATTCCGCATATCTAAAAATCTTTTCGGCGTTGTACGCTTCAAGTTTCTGGGCGGCTTCTCGTTTGTGTTGATCGGTCGGGTGAACATAGCGGCTCGTCATCTGGACCGTAGTGTGGCCGAGTAAAGAAACAAGGGTTAACACGTCAATGCCGGCCTGTGCCGCACGAGTAGCGTATGTATGTCTCAAATCGTAAAGCCGAAAATGATCTTGAATTCCCGCACGCACAATTGCCGCATCGTGCGCCTTGCGCTTTTTTGCCATTGGGATGTTTCAATCACATTGAAGCAGGTTGGCGCGAGGCCGCGTCAAGTCCAAACACCGCTGCCCTGATGACGATAAGACGACTTCAGGAGACATGACCCAAATCGAGGCCGGTGATGAGCCTTACGTCGCTCGCCAAGATGCAGAATATTGCAACGAACCTGCGTCTTAAAGAGAAAGTGCGCATCCCCAGGTAGCACGGCGGAGGCGGTTGTTTGTATCTTCGCTGAAAGCTGGGAAGACAAAATGAAAATACTGGATGGGGGCTATCTTGTTAGGATAGAACTCTCTTATTTGCCAGCTGGGAGGTGAACCATTGAAGGTTCTATTGAGGATTGGTGGATCAATATTAATTTGCTTGATCTTGCTACTGCTCGCGTCGCGTGTCACCGGTTTCGAACCTAAGGACTGCCCGCCCTTCAATCGATCTTTGTCATGCAAGCTGCCAGGGCTTTGGCTTAAGGGGGAAGTCGTCACTACCCCAGTCACCGACTGGTCGTTCACAGACAAGATTCAACAGATTAAGATTCAGACCCAGACCCCCTATCTGCTGCCTCTCTCAGTGACGATTTGGTGCGCTGTTTATAATGGCAATCTCTATGTGACTTCGAATCCAGGCAAACTGTGGAATGAAGACATCATGCGTGATCCTCACGTGCGACTGAAGATAGGAGACCAGGTGTTTGATCGCACCTTGGCAATTGTCAACGATCCAGCTGAAAAAGCAGCTGTGCTCAAGGTTAAAGGGGGAAAATACCCCCAATGGAAGGTGCCGCCGGTCTCGAAAGCTACTGTCTTTCGGGTGATGCCTCAGTAGCCCGTCTGAGCTGAATGACACTATGGACCATGGCCGACGCGCAAAAAGCCAGATTCCGATAAGACTTAACGGGAGTTGGCTGAGACCTCTTCAAGAATAGCCCCATTCTTGAGGCGGATTTGGTAATCCAATTGGGTGGTCAGCGGATCAATTACAATACAAGATCTTCCTGATAGACGGGCAGATCTTACCGAAATGTTCTTCGAATGGAGGGATAAAATCATGAAACGAGTCGCTTTTCTCGCGTCGATTTTGGCCATTGGGACGATGTTTTCCGCTGCATTATTAGCGCAGCAAGCGAAGCCGCCAGAGCTAACAGTCCGAGCCAACACGGAATTCTTGAAACTGCCGGATGATGTCTATTTCGGGGAAGCTGTCGGCGTGTCTCTTGACTCTAAGGGTAACATATACGTGGCCAACCGGGGCAAGCACCCCCTGATGGAGTTCCGACCCGACGGGACCTTCATGCGCTTCATCGGCGAAGGTCTGGATGTCTACGAGGCTCCCCACAGCGTTTTCATCGATCCGCAAGACAACATCTGGTACGTGGATGCGGGAACGAACCTGATCGTCAAACTAGACCAGCAGACCCGGCTGCAGATGGTTCTCGGCAAGAAACCGGAAGCCTGGACCTGGGAAACCCATGTGGTCGAGCACGGCGCCCCGGGGCCCACGTTTTTCTATCAGCCCACAGGCGTGGCGTTCGCGCCGGACGGGAGTCTCTTTGTCTCCGATGGCTACGGCAATTCCCGAGTCGCTCACTTCGGTGCCGACGGGCATTTCATTAAGGATTGGGGAAGGCGCGGCCCGGACCCCGGGCAATTCAATACGCCGCACACGATTGTCGTTGATCAGAAGGGTATTGTTTACGTGGGGGACCGGGGGAACCGCCGCGTTCAGGTGTTTGACGCCGAAGGCAATCTCTTGAAAGTATGGACAAACACCGGCGCGCCCTGGTCTATGTGCATCACGCCGGGGCCCAATCAAATCATCTGGATCGCCGACGGGGCCGCCGGCCGCTTCTATAAGTTTGACCTTAGCGGAAACATCCTCGGCGCGTTTGGCAAGGAAGGAAAGATGGCGGGACAGTTCGGCTGGACCCATGGCGTCGCGTGCCCCAACGAAAATACGCTCTACGCCGCTGAAGAGTTAAACTTCCGCGTGCAGAAGCTGGAGGTTCAGCCGTCACGCTGAGGATTGTTCTGTAAACGGCCATGGCCGCTTGGCGAAACACGCCGCGCCGTTAAGGGAGTGATCGGTTGCGGGCGGCGCGTTTCTCCAATGCGATCACCGACAAAATGATAGGTGATCACAAGTGTTCATTTGACCCGGGGGATTGAGCCGCCACCTGTTGCCACCCGTCTAATTGCGGCTCTGGCTTACGCTTGCCGAGGCCATCGTCCAATCCCAATGTTGCCCCGCCGCCTCGGCGATGGGCGCCACGTCTTCCTGGAGCAGGTAGCGCTCTTGCACTAACTTTTTCGCCGTCTCTTCCACGCGGCGCACGTATTCCGCACGGCTGCCGTAGCGTTCTTCGACTGACAACCGCGGATCGTGGCTTTTGTCCCGATCACCACGAGTTTTCGCGAAAGGAATATAGGACCCGGCCATGGCGATCAGCGTGTCCGACGCGCCGATTTGTTCGCTGCGGAAGGCCCAATCCGTGTAAGTGCCTAACGGAACCGCCTGCTCGGGCAGGCGGATGCCGCCCATGTCGTTGCCATCGCTGTCCACTTGCGGGACTATGAACGGCAATACCGAAAAAACTCCAGGCAAGTCGGCGCGGAACCCACCGGGCACATGCAGTGGCCACTGCACTGCAGGCATGTCCGGGTACTTGATGTCGCGCTGAGCGACAAGCGTCCCGTCCGAAAGTTGAGGATGCCGGCTGGGCGGAGGCGCAACGCCTTGTCTCGTCCAATGATCGAGCGCCACGAGCAGTGCACGCTGAGCCCACCGATAATCGTTCGGGTTGACTTTGAGCGGCTGCGCGGCGCTGTCCACCGGCGGCCACGAGCCTGGACCGTGTTTCGCTCCGGCCAGCGTGAAAATCCGCACGTTCGGCGGATCCGGCAAATCTTCCAGGCCGTCCATGGAGAGGTGCCGCAAAGCCGCCACGCGGCCTCGGTCCCAATATTCGGACCCTGAGTCCACAAAAAAGATCTTCGGCTCTAGGCCGGCCGGGACGCGCGCGCCAAGCCCATCTCGTTTACCGGTCATGGGATCCGTGGTGACTTCGTAGCGAATCGGGAACACCGTTTGTGTAAAGGACCCGAGTTCGTTCGGCAGCGCGAAGCGCTGATTGAAGCTGCCAAACGATGTTCCCCCGGTGTGAATAAAGAGAGCATCGATGGCTTTCCGGCCCTGCTCGTCCGTGGTGAATCCTTCGTAGACCAACTGGCGCTCATACCGCCCCACCTGAGAAGCGCCGTACGTGTAAACAAATCGAGCGTGGACGATCGCATCGGAATTATTTTTTATCGCCGAAGCCATATCTCGAAGAGCCGCAAACCCCAGCCCCGCGACCGGCGGATTTTTGCTTTCGTATGTAAACTGGTAGGTCTGGCCGGCTTTGAAGCCGCCCTTCACGGTCAACCAGTTCGGATTGAACGCGACTTGGCCGTTCTCCAAACGCCCGAACTGCCAGTCTTCACGCGGAATGAGGTGTGGCGTGGCAACCCAGCCCTCACGGACAGTTAAACGATAGGCCGGATTCTTGGGATCGAGCGGCGGATAGACGTCCGTGTTGTATTCGGAGGTGTATTCGTAAGATTGCGACGCCTGGTCAGGAATGAACCAGGGACTGATCCATCCGGTTATCGGCTGGCCATTGTCCGTGGCGATGGGGGCCTGCAAACCGATGAGATTCTTGTCCTTGGCCTTCGGCACTTCGAATTCCCAGCCGACGGCCACGATTGTGTAGCCTTCGCGCATGAGCAGGCCATCACCATAATCGGCCTCGGTTGTTGGGTCGGTGGCACCCTTGCCGCGGTTGAATGTGGCCACCACCCCGATTCTGCCTCGGTTTACCACATCAAGGAGCGCGACACCATTGCCACGCGCGGCATCCTTCGGCCTGAGAATAAACAGGTCGGCCGAGAATTCCACTTTGCCCTGTGCGTTTCGGGGCGCCTTGTCAACGTCAGCGATGATCTTGTCGTGCGGATTGTTCGGATCGACGGTGAAGTAGACCTTGCCGATGAGCTTTTCATAAGCGCCAACTGTGCCGAACGCTTTTCCGTTCAACACTTCCTGGTGGCTGGTTATTTCGACTCGCGTCACCTCGGCACGCATCGCTGCCGGCGCGAGCGTTAAGACTGAAGACACCAAAAAGATGCCGAAGATGCCTCGAATATATCGGTTCATAGGTCCCCCATCTGTATGCAAAACGCTTATTGCAGGACTACTTTGTCGAAGCGGTAGCTGAACTCTTCGGCCAGGAACAGCGTCTTCTCATCCGGACAAGCCAAGGCGTGTATCGAGTCAAACCATCCTGGCAGCCTGCCGAGCTTGCCGAACTCGCCAAGCAGTTTTCCGCTCAGGTCGTACTTGTAAACCTTCCCGACACTCCCGACAAAGATCACCTGGTTGGGGGGTGGCGTAATGCACAGTGACCACGCCAAGCCGGCCACGCGCCACTCCTGCTTGAAGTTCCCGTCCGTGTCAAAGACCTGCACTCGACTATTCTGGCGATCCGCCACATACAAAGTCGAATTCGCATCCATCACGATGTTGTGCGGAGTATTGAATTGGCCGGGTCGCGTTCCCCGATCACCCCAATACTTCACCAGATTGCCTTCCGGGGTGAATTTCACGACGCGCGAGTTCCCGTAGCCGTCGGTAATGTACGTGCTCCCATCGGGACCCACCACGGTGTCCGTGGGCTGATAGAAGCTGGAAGGACCAGGAATCGCGCGCTCGATCCCATGAGTCAAGTAGACCCAGGGCTCCTCGCGCCTGCCGAGGGCCTGCTGGACCCTCCGTTTCGAATCGAACTTTACAACCAGATTGTCGCCTGAATTGACGTACCACAGATTGTCCTGCGCATCGAACCGGATGCTGTGGGGGATGTGGAAGATCGGCGAGCCTTCGCCGAAGGAACTGACGAAGTCGCCCTCCGTGGTGAATTCAAGCAAGGGATGATTGCCGCGATTCAGGATGAAGATGTGGCCTTTCGAATTGATGGCCACACCCACGGCTTCGGCCATGATCATGTCACTGGGAATTTTCAGGAAGTCTGGAACGACGTGGAAGGTGAGTTCTGGCGGCTTCGAGGCTTCCGTCGCTTTGGGCATATCCTGCGCCCAAACCGGCAGCGCGGTTAACAATAATCCCAACAACATGAAACGTTTCATGGCTTCACCTTGCTTTCATTCCATTTTGCACATTGCCAATGGGAATAGATCGCATCTCCCTGGTATTCGAGTTTACTTTCCATTCTCCTGCGCCGTGGGATGGAGTGTTAGCTTTTGAACTCGCCAATTCGAGATCTCACCGGCATAAACTTCGTTATCGGTTCGGCAGTCGAGTTCGTGCACGGCCATGAACTCCTTCATTTGCTTGCCGCCTTTCCCGAATTTGCCCAGGATGCGGCCATCCAGCTCCATCTTATAAATTTCACCGTTGTCATTCATATCCGTCGTGCCGGTTGAATTGGAGCTGTAAAGATATTGGTGCTGCCCGGGAGTGATGCAGATGGCCCAGGGAGAGCCGACATTGATATACTCGGTCTTGAAGTTTCCGTCGTTGTCGAAGACCGAGAGTCGCTTGTTGGCGCGGTCACCAACGTATACGTTGCCTTGATGGTCTACTTGAATCGTGTGCACATCCTCGAATTGGCCGGGGCCGCGGCCTCTGGAGCCGAAGTCCTTTAAGAATTTGCCGTCCTTGTCAAATTTCACGACTCTCTTATTGTTGTATCCATCGGAGACGAAAATGTTTCCAGCGGCATCCCAGGCGACGTCGGTTTCGCGGTTGAACATGGCGAACGGCCCTGTATTGAATCCCTCTCCGCCCCCGCCCTGCTCAGGCGTTGCGCCGGGTGCTGCCGGTGGACGCGCCGAGAGGAGTAGCTGCCGCTCTATCGCGCCACCCGAGATTCCTCCCGCCGACTGGCCCTCCGCGACGGGACCTGGAATTCCCGAGAAGTCTTCCGGCTTGCGGCCGAGAGTCATCAGTACTTTACCTTCCGGGCTGAACTTGACGATCATGTTCGAGCCTTCGTCAACCATCCAGATGTTGTCCTGGGGATCGACGCGTACGACGTGGGCAAAGGCCTGGGCATAGGTGCCCTTGCCAATCTCACGCAGAAAGTTTCCCTTTTCATCAAACTCGTAGAGCCGGGCGGCGGCGCCGCGTCCAAATTGGCGCGAAGAGCCAACCGTGTACGAGAGAAGACCGTCTCGTGTGTAAACAAAAATGTGCCCCTTCGAATTTGTCGCCACACCCACGGCTTCGCCCATCACGATATTGTCGGGCATCTTCAGAAGGTTAGGCGCGGAATCGAAAGGTATTTCCGGAACTGAAATCTGCGCGAATAGCGGGCTGGCAAGAAACACGATCACAACCGCCAAAACGATTTCTGAAAAGCGTCGCATGAGAGCCTCCGCGAACAAATTTGATTCCATTCGAGAGGAGCGCCACATCTTTTCACAGGCGACCTCTTCCAACTAATTCCGGACAGCGAGCCGCCGCTACTTCGCCTGCGGGTGAAGTTCCAGCTTCTGCACGCGCCAATTCAAAAGCTCGCCCACGAGGAGTTCGTTCTCGCTGTTGCAATTCATTTCATGAATCCAGCCGAACTCCTTCATCTGCTTCCCGGCGGTGCCAAATTTGCCCAGGACGTGCCCTTCGAGATCGAGCTTGTAGATCGGACCCACGGCATCGGAGCTGTACAGATATTGCTTCGGCCCTGGCGTGATGCAGATGGCCCAGGGAGCGCCGACGCCCGTCCAAACGGCGCGAAGCGTCAGGTTATTGTCAAAGACTTGAATTCGACTGTTGCCTCGGTCGCCGACGTAGACATTACCCTGCTTGTCGGTCGCGATCGTGTGCGGAGTGCTGAATTGACCGGGTTCTTTGCCCTTTACGCTGCCGCCGATAGCCTTAATGAAACGGCCGTCCTTGTCGTACTTCACAACTCTCGCGTTCCCATATCCATCGGAGACGAAGATGTTTCCGGCAGCGTCCCAGGCAACGTCCGTCTCCCGGCTGAACGAATAGTTTCCAGCGGGTCGTGGCGTATCTCCCGGAAGCAGCGGGTGAAAGTTGAAGCCGCCGGGAACATCCCCTTCGGCGGATTCCGGCCTGCGGCCCATGGTCATCAGTACTTTGCCCGCGGGGTTGAATTTGACGATCATGTTGGAGCCTTCGTCCACGGCCCAGATGTTGTCCTGCGGATCGACGCGCACCGTATGCGCAAACGCAAAGGCGTAGTTGCGCGGACTGATCTCGCGAACGTAATTGCCTTCCTGATCGAATTCAAATAGCTGCGTCTCCCCGCTGCGCGTGAATACAAAAATATGTCCTTTGGAGTTCTGCGCCACACCCGCGGCTTCGCCGAGGTAAATGTCGGCCGGAAGTTTCAAAAGGTTGGGCACGGAGTCGAAGGCAATTTCGGGCACGCTTTGAGCGAAGAGATGAGTGGCGAGGAGCGAAACTACGACAAGCAAGCAAAGCTGAAAACAGCGCTTCATGGAAGCCTCCAAATCAAACTGGGTGTGATAGAGGAAAGCAATACCGTGCAAAATCCGTAGCATCTTCTTTCGTATGCGCCCCGTCTGCGCACTTTCGCTGAAATGACCTCGGCTCTTCGGACAAACAGAGTTAGAAACTTGACAAGTATTCTTACCGTCTAGCGAGGTGGCAAATAGTCATCGTTGGCCCGCCCCGCGCTCTTGCGTCTTGGGCCCATGTTGTTCATGAAGTGACATCGTGCTTGGTTAGAAAAGGGGAACCGGGGCATTCGTGGAGCGGATGCACCCGGTTCCCCTTCTCGATTGCTTTTCTCGTTACCTCATGCTCAAAAAACTATCTTCAAACCGAACTGAATTTCCCTCATCGGCACCTGAGTGGCTTGATCGATCTGGCCGAAGCTGGGATTGTCAGCTAGTAAAGGGTCAAGAGCAACGAGATTGTCCGTCGGACCCTGGAAGTTGGTGTGATTCAAGATATTGAAGAACTCCGCTCGGAACTGGATGTTGAAATTCTCGCCAAACTTGGGGATGCGGGTGTCCTTAATAATGGACATGTCGACATTGAACAGGCCAGGCCCAATGATTGCGTTACGGCCCAAATGCCCCAGGAGATTGGTGCAAGTGAGTGGGTTGAGACCTGCCTGCGCTATAGTCAAGCCGTCGAGGTATGGATTCTTGTCGCAGTTGGCATTCCAAAAGGCTTGATTGGGCGCGACTGGATAAATGAAGCATGCCGGTCTCAAGTACTGAAGGTTGCCCGGCTGAACGACGTTTTTGGCGGTACACCCCGGAGCAAGATCCGGAATACTCATCTGCTCTCCGTTGGCTTGCCCCAATGGGTCCGAGTTGAAGAGGTTGCCCAGTGGCCACATCGGAACGCCGTCGCTCAATGCGAGCAGTCCCCCAACGCTCCACCCTCGCGCCATGATCCCTGCCGGCCCAGCAAAGGCCCTGGGCGTCGGGATCTGGTACAACCAGTTAATCGATAGATTTCGGGTGACATTGAAATCCGACAAACCACGGGTGATGGCTCCGTCCCACCAAGGGGTGGCGGCAGTTGGGTTGGACGAATAGTTGTCTCCCGCGAAACTGCCCGACGAGTTGTCAAACGACTTCTGCCAGGTAAAGGAAACTTCAGCCTGCAAGCCATGGCTGAGTTTCTTCGCATAATTCACCTGAAGAGAGTTGTACGTTGACTCGGAAAAAAAGGCGGTTGATAGCAGCAAGCCCTTAACGAACGGATTAACGATTGTATTCGGAACAATCCCGGTCGGAGCGGGGCTCGTGATCGCCGGACAACTGTTGGCAATGGAAGGAGAGGGGAACAGCCAGCCAGCCGAACTCTTGGTCGGAAAGCAAGTATTGAGCGTGTCGGTTTGGAAAGGATTGTGGATTCCTCTTGATCCGGCATAGGCAACCGTCAGAGAACTGTTCGGCGTTATCTGCCTCTGAACATTAAGGTTCCATTGCATGACGTAATTGCGTTTTGGATTGCGGTCGGTGTACTGCCACCTGCCAGTTCCGGACGGAGCAAAAACGCCAGGAAAGTTTGTCTGCGCAGATACAACTGCCGCGGGTAGTCCTTGAGCGAACACACCTTGGGGGAGTGGGCAAGTCACGGATTGCGTCACGCACGTCTGACCAGCGATTGTGTTGGTCAGATCAAGCTCGGCGCCGGATGGGGAAGCCTGTAAAGCGTTCAACCCGAACATGAACGGCATCGGAAGAACATCAAACATCCCGAACCCACCGCGTATCGAGGTCTTGCCGCTGTTAAACGGATCCCACGCAAAACCAACTCTTGGCTCAAAATTTTTGAGCGTCGGATTCGAATCAAAAACCGAATGCGCGAGACTCGAACAATTCGATTGGGGAAGGCCATTGATATCCTCCGAACAATTGCCAGGGTCGGTCCAAAGTGTTGGCAGGAGGATAAATTTTCCGTTCTTCTCAAACGGAATCGTGGACATTTCATAGCGCAAGCCCACATTCACTGTAAGGTTGGGGCGCATCTTCCAATCATCCTGTACATAGGCGCCGAAAACAGAGTTGCGATTGTAGTGTTTCGTATTCCCGGCGGTCCACGGCGGATTGGTGGGCATCCGCACAGTAAACGGCTGATTATTAAGGAAGCTCTGAATGGAACCAAACCCAACGCTCCCATTTCCGTTTGCGTTAACCAGGTCGGTGTGATTTCGAATGAACTCAAATCCAAACTTCAGAGTGTGTTTGCCGACGGTGCGGGTGAGATCGTCGAAAAACTGATAGTTTTGAACCCAATCGCTGAATCCCCCTTGAGGGCTAAAACCACTAGGGCCGGTAATGCCGTCGGGTCCCGCACTGCCCCCGCCCTGGCCCGAGACTCCGGGCGCATTGAACGCCGTCGTAATTCCAAGCGATTTGTCCACCAGTCCCTGGTTAAAAACCGAAAGCCCGGGGTTCGTGACGATGGATTGGGTCCATCCGAACCGGGCGCTATTGACCGTCGAGGGGCTGAAGACATGGTTTTCTTCCAGCTCAGCGGACATGTTAGGCAGTACATACCCGGTTGTTTCAAAATCAAAATTTTGGGGCTTGGCCCACGTGGAGTAGTCCCTGTAAAAACTGGTATTTATACTGTCCTTCTCGGAGATTTTATAGTCGACACGAGCAGTGCCGTAGTCATCGTTTACGGCTTGGTCGCCTGCAGTCACGAAGTTGCAAATATTGTTGCTCGGACCGATCAAGCCGTTATTGCAATTCGCTGGAGTGAGAGCGTTGTAATATTTCGTAACGAAGTTGTCAACGCATTGCGATGCTTGTCCAGGCGCCAGATTTGTCATGTTTGGGAACTGGCATGCGCCAACCAACGCCGGCAATGGATTTCCGTTTGAGTCATTGAGGATGCCCAGCCTGGCATTCGGTGTAAGAATCTTGGCAGTAACCGGTATGCCCTTTCGTTGGCGGATTCCTTCGTAATCTGCAAAGACAAAAAGCTTGTTTTTGAAAATCGGTCCCCCGCCCGAACCACCGAACTGGTTCCGCACGAAGGGAGGATTCTGACCAGGAGTAAGGTAATTGGACGAGTCGAATATCTTGTTTCGGAAGAACTCGTACACGCTTCCGTGGAACTGGTTCGTCCCGGATTTGGTGATGGCGTTGATGACACCGCCGGAGGTGAAGCCGTACTCCGCCGAGTAATTGGCGGTCAATACAGAGAATTCCTGAATCGCGTCCACGCCAAGGCTTGCGCCGAGTACGTTCCCCGGGCCGGCGTTCGAATAGTCATTGACAATGACTCCGTTCAGCCGGTACACGTTCTGAGTCGGCCGATTTCCGTCAATCGTCATCTGATTTCCCAGCCCGCGCAAGTTGCCGCCGGGTTGGGTGACCTGTTCATGGGGGCGCACCGCAACCACCCCGGGCTCCAGCGTAGCCAGCGACGCCCAGTCGCGGCCGTTCAACGGCAACTCCACAATCTGCGCGCTTTGGACGTTCCCGCTGAGGGTGGCGTTCTCCGTCTCAATCACCGGGGCGGCGCCAGTGACCTCCACCAACTGACTCATCTCGCCGACCTTCAAAGCGAGGCTCAACTCCTGTTGGGCGCCGACGGTAAGCGTCACCTTAGTCGTCGAGGTGTTGAAGCCTGTCGCCTCCACCGACACATCGTATGCGGCAGGTTGGAGGTTCACCAGGTTATAGGCGCCACTACTGTTCGTGGTGGTTTCGGTCGTTATACCGGTGGCGCCATTCTTGGCGGAGACTTTCGCGTTGGCAACTGCTCCGCCCTGCGCGTCCGTGATGGTGCCGTTAAGCGAGGCGCCGGCCACCTGCGCATGCAGGGGAACTGAAAACAGGAGCCCGATAACCCAAATCAATACGAGGATCTTGGTCGCGTACGATTTCATGGTCGTTTCCTCCCAGATAGTATTACGATCTCCCGGATCTGCGACATACCTACTTCCCCAAAACCTTGGTAAGTAAAAGGGTCCTTCAATTGGAACAAGGCTATTGATTCCAACCTGGAAGGACACTCAAGATGGACATCTTCTTCTTGGGGAAACTTCGATCGGGGACACACAACTCGAGCGGGTGCTATCGCAATTCTATGCCTCGTGGCAAAAATAGAAACACACACGTGGTGCCTCCAATGCTTCGCCACTCAGAAAAACTTGTATAAGACCACACCCTGAGTTAGGCACTAAATAGCACGCGCGGCAGACAATGTCAATCGAATTGCATTTCATTTTTCTGGCCATATGCCTTCTGCGCCGAAATAACCTCCACATCAAATTATTGCAATATGTTGTTGGTAATAATCTTCCCCTGCAACGCCGGAACACTTTTTTCGGCGCAGGCATTCAACTGCAGATTTGGACCCGAAAGAACCGCCTACAATGGCATTGGGTATGGGTGTGGCAATCTAAAGGATGCTTTTGACCATCCGGTCCTGCCGCAGGACCGCATATGAAATTGGGGGATCAAGAGACCTTGCAGTTCGCGAAGACCATCGATGACCCCCAGGCCTACACGATGCGCTGGGCGTACAGGCCCAAAACAATGATTAGATTCGACCTTCCTCGTCGTTACCTATTTCTTCGGATGCAGGATGAGCTTCTGCACGCGCCAGTTCAGCAATTCGGCGACGTAAATCTCGTTTTCCGACGGGCACGCGATTTCGTGAATCCAGCCAAATTGTTTGAGTTCCTTGCCGGACTCGCCGAGCCAGCCCAGAACTTTTCCGTCCAAGCTGAGTTTGTAGACGCGGCCCGGAAAGGCATCGGAGGCGTAGAGCACCTGATTCGGTCCGGGAGTGATACAAACCGACCAGGGTGAGCCGGGGCCCAATTGTCGTGCATACATATCTGTCCCGCCTAGAATTGGTTTCGGGCCGATCGCCGCGACCTCCTTCGCATAATCAAACGGCACATCGATCTTAATCTGGCGGAGGTACTTGCCCTCGCCGTCGAAGACTTCGATGCGGGAATCGCCGCGGTTCGCCACATAGACATTTCCCTGCGCATCGGCTGCAATGCCGTGCGGCGTGTTGAGTTGTCCGGGCCCATCACCGGGCTCGCCGAATGACTTGAGCCATCGGCCGTGCTTGTCTACCTTTGCCACGCGAGAATTGATATAGCCGTCGCTGATGAAGGCGTCGCCAGCTGCATTCCATGTCACATCGGTCACCTGCCGGAACATTCCGTCCACCGGTGGCAGCGGAGGATGGGGATGCTTCAGCGGCTCCGTTCCTTCGTCCGAAGCTTCCTGCTTGCGGCCGAATACCATGACCACCTGGCCTGCCGGATTGAACTTCACAACCATGTCTGAGCCCTTGTCCGTGGCCCAAATGTTGTCCTCTTTGTCGACTCTCACTGTGTGTGCGAACGACCACGCGTAAAGGTTGTGGCCGATCTCGCGAATGAATGTGCCATCGGGGCCGAACTCCAGAAGTTGCGACGCCGTCGCAGCGTAGGCCGGACCGGTGGAATTGCCGCGCGAAAAAACAAAGATGTGCCCCTTGGAATTGACAGCTACGCCGGAGGCCTCGCCGAGATACAGGTCCTTCGGAAGCTTCAGCAAATTAGGAACAGAGTCAAACGGAATTTGCGGAGCCGCCTGCTGGGCCAACAGGGCCAGCGGTGCAGCCATGAAAATTGCGAGAGCAAGCGCAAAGCGTTTCATTTCGACCTCCTCAGACCTTTTTAGCCGGGATTTCGATTTTGATTTCCCGGCCGATCGATAACGTACACCCATGTCCGTCGGTATGCAATGCGCCAGCCAGGTTTTTGACTGCAAGTCGGAGTCATTTGACGTATATAACGGTGTTATCGGAATGTGGGAATCAGCCCCTTCAGGACATGGCCTGCACCGCCGACGTCAAAACGCTCGGCTAACCTCGTCTCGAAGGTCGCCAGTTTTCGTGTTACTCAACCAGGGGTCACCTCTGGGTACGCCAATATCCGGAAAGAATCGGCGGCAGTGGGAGGGGTCAGGGTCAGCACCTGACCCGATTCTGGACTTCCCACCAGTTCCTTTAGGTTGGACCGGCCTGTAATCTTTACCTATTCATTCAATTCCTGCCTGCGAGGTGCGGCCATGAGCGAAATAAGCGACTGGATACAGACTAATTGGTTTGAGCTGGGCAGCCTCCTGGTTCAGTGCGCATTGCTGGCGACTCTGGCGGGGTTCGGGCGTAAGTTGCTGAGAATTCTAGCAACTTCCTATGGCCAAAATGAAGAGCTGCGAAGGCTTTCGCTGCCAAATGTTGCGGCTGAGCAGCCAACAAGCAAGCAAGTGTTTGCTGCACCTGAGTTCGAATCCGCTGGACATGATTCTGGCGGAGTGGCTGCTCCTTGGCTTGGTCTCATAGCATGGCTTCAGACGCCGATGGGAAGCGGCCGGATTCGCTCTCGCAGTAGGGTTATCAGATGGCTCCAAGATCCGATTGGGAGCTGACGAGACCGAAGATAATGGTTTCTTACAGTGAGGATTTCCGCACCAACGCAGATCAACGTCGTGCTGAACTGGTTTGAAGAGTTGAAGCAGAAAGTTCCCACAGGGAAGAAATGAATCCGCAATGATCGGCCAAGCCATCTGGCACCAGCACGCCAAGTCCTGAGAAACGGCGTTATCGGCATGTGGCGCGAGAAGAACCTTCGCCAAGCGGCCAAGACGGAGCGTTGCGAGAGATTAGTCTGTTACTGGCCCGAATCCGTCGTTACGGCAAGAGGACCCCGAGGGGTCAAGATCGCCAGAGCCACGGCCACAATGGCAAGCGCAGGAATGTCTCCCAGTAGATGTCCATGTTCCATGGGCGACATCAACGCCTGAACGGTCATAATTCCTGCGTGTACTAAACTCGACCAAACCGTGAACCAAATCAGGCTGCGGTGCTGCAGAGGGTTGCGCGAGGCAATGATGAGAAATACTCCGAGCGTCGCATAGATCCCGAGGATCATCTGTTCGTACTCGGGTTGGTTTGGTTGCCACCGCCATCCCGAAGGCCACCAAGCCATCATAAGCGGATAGACGCCGAGTATAAAAATCAGGCCCACCAGAACCAGTACGACCCGGAGATAGCGCACCCGAGTAGCGGTGTTCATCTGTCACCTCCCTAGATTTGTCAGGGGCCTGTAGTGCGCGTTGGGCGGGATGTTAGTCCTTGGGTTCCAGCATGTCAACCAAGCACGCGATTCTCCTCAAGATTCGTGGTTGAGTTGGCGAGGGCGATTTCGTCAAAAGTCTGAGATGTGCGCTAGCGTAGCTTGCATTGGCCAAGTCCTTCCATGAGAAGG
>PLUM01000042.1:441-4081 GCA_003165465.1 Acidobacteriota bacterium | reverse complement strand
TCGGAATTTGAATCGAGCTGCGGATTTTTGAAAAATCCAGGCGCTCTCGCTCACGAATGTGATGATTCCCGTTTCCATTCTGCATGTGCTATGACCTCATGAAAATCGCAGGGTTGGGCCGAAATGCCGATAGGCGGCTCGGTAGACACCGCCGCCCCAGGTCCCGGCGGGACCGAGTTAAGGTTAAAAAGTCGTAATATTGAAACTTGCGTAAGCTAACCCCTCTGGGCGCGGCAGACCCGATCGTGTCGGGCCGCCTCGCGCCGGAATTACTGGGTCACTACGATACAGCTACTTAATTTCGACTTTGGCGCCGACTTCCTCGAACTTCTNNGGCTGGTGACTTCACGGACGGCCTTAATGACATTGATCTTGTTCGCGCCCACGTCGGTGAGCACTACAGAGAATTCCGTCTTCTCCTCGACCGGGGCCGCGCCGCCCGCCGCCGCGCCGCCCGCCATCATGACCGGAGCCGCCGCAGCTGCCGAAACGCCGAAGGTCTCTTCCATTTTCTTGACCAGGTCGGCCGCTTCGAGAAGGGTCAGGCCCTTGATTTCTTCCAGGATTGCTTCCACTTTATTTGCCATTTCTGTGTCCTCTCTTCATTAGATGCTATTGGGATTATTGAGCTGTTTCGACCGGAGCAGTTCCCGATCCGAACTTGTTGGCCTTCACCGCTTCATTAACCGTAACGGCCAGGTTGCGGTTGACGGCGGACAGCACCGAAGCAATGCGCTGCGCCGGCGCGTTGACGAGAAACATGATTTTGCTGATCAATTCTTCCTTCGACGGCAGGGACGCAAGCTGCTGGATTTCCGCGATCGAAAGCACGCGCCCTTCGACGATTCCCGCGCGAAACTGGAACGCCGGAACGTCTTTCGCGATTTTGGTAAGCGCCTTGGCGAGCGATACCGGATCGGTCGCCGTATAGGCGATGGAATTTGTCCCCGCCAGATTCTTCAGCAGGGGTTCGACCGGCGTGCCGGAAGCGGCGCGCTCGGCCAGCGTGTTTTTCACGACCTGGTAATGCCCGCCCGCCTGCTGCACGGCGCGGCGCAGTTTGTTGTCGTCTTCCACCGTGATGCCCTGAAATGTCGACAGGATCACGGTCGAAACGTTTGCCAGTTCCATCTTCAGTTTGTCGAGGTCCTGCTGTTTTTCGCTGCGCTTTTTCATTTCCAGCTCCGAATTCCGATTCTGCTTTTGTACTGCAATGCCGCGAAATTCCTGCGCGGGTTAGGCTGCCGCCGCGACGGCCGATTCCACTTCGGACTCGTCAATCGTTACGCCCGGTCCCATCGTGGAGGTCAGCGTGACCTTCTTGACAAACTTGCCCTTGGCGGCCGATGGCTTGGCCTTCAAGATCGCGCCAATCAGCGCATGAGCGTTTTCAGCGAGCTTCGTGGCGTCAAAACTGACCTTGCCGATCGCCGAGTGCACGATGCCCTGCTTGTCGACGCGAAACTCCACTTTTCCGGCCTTGATTTCCTTGACCGCCTGCGCGACTTCAAACGTCACCGTGCCGGTCTTCGGATTCGGCATCAGGCCGCGCGGACCGAGCACTTTTCCCAGACGTCCGGCGGAGCGCATCATGTCGGGCGTCGCAATGACCGCGTCAAAATCGGTCCAGCCTTCCTGAATCTTCTGGACCATCTCTTCGCCGCCGACAAAATCCGCGCCCGCATCCTGCGCCTCGCGAACTTTTTCGCCCGTGGCGATGACCAGCACGCGCTTGGATTTTCCCAAGCCGTGCGGCAAAACCACGGTGCCGCGAACCATCTGGTCCGACTGTTTCGGATCGACGCCAAGATTTGCGACCAGTTCCACAGTTTCGTCGAACTTGACGAAGTGGGCTTTCTTGATCGCCTCGGCGGCTTCCACAAGCTTATAAGGACGCGCTTCGATCTGCGCACGCGCCTTCGTGATGTTCTTTCCAGGTTTACGAGCCATGCGTTCTCCTACCCTTCCACTTCCAGACCCATATTGCGCGCCGTGCCCATGATGGTGCGCACAGCCGAGTCCAGACTTGTGGTGTTCAAGTCCGGCAACTTGGTCTTGGCAATCTCTTCGACCTGCTTGCGCGTCACTTTGCCGACCTTGTTACGATTCGGTTCGGCCGATCCCTTGACGATGCCGGCGGCGCGCTTCAGAAGCTCGGAAGCCGGAGGCGTCTTGGTGATAAAAGTGAACGAACGATCGCTATAGATTGTGACCAATGCCGGAATAATCATGCCATCGGGTTCTTTGGCAGTCTTGGCATTGAATTGCTTGACGAAATCCATGATGTTCACGCCCTGCGGACCGAGAGCGGTGCCGACGGGCGGCGCCGGAGTGGCCTTGCCAGCCGGCAGTTGCAATTTCACGGTTGCTTGTACTTTCTTTGCCATCCGAATTCCCCTGCGTGCGACCTGTACGGCGCCGCCGCGAAACTAAGCCATCTTTTCCACTTGCACAAAATCGAGTTCCACGGGCGTCGAGCGCCCGAAAATCGTGACGGAAACTTTCAGCGTGTTGCGATCCGAGTTCACATCGTCGACCACGCCCGTAAAACTCGCGAACGGTCCTTCGATGATGCGCACCTGCTCGTTGCGCTCGAACACCAGCTTCGGCTTCGGCCGGTCCGCGGAGGTCGTCACGCGGTGCAGAATATTTTCCACTTCGCCTTCCGGAAGCGGCGTGGGCGTTTCACCCGAACCCACAAATCCGGTAACGCGCGGCGTGTTGCGGACGACGTGCCAAGTATAGTCGTCCATTTCCATTTCCACGAAGACATAGCCGGGAAACAGCATTCGCGTGGAGACGACCTTCTTGCCGCCGCGAACTTCCATCACGTCCTCGGTCGGAATCATCATCCGGCCAATCTTATCCTGCAGCCCGAAGGCCGCGACGCGGCTTTCCAGGCTTTCCTTCACCTTCTTCTCAAATCCAGAATAGGTGTGGATGATGTACCACTGCTTTTCCATGTCCAACTGAACCTCAGTGCGCAAAAAGTTTGATCGCGCGCTGGACGAGCCAGCTCACGCCGCTATCCACGCCGAAGAAAAAGACCCCGAAAAACGCGACCGTAACCATCACAACCCATGTGGTTACAAACACTTCATGCCGCGTCGGCCAGGTAACCTGGCGCATTTCGACGCGCACCTCGTGCAGAAAACCGCGCCACCTGCGCGGATGCTCCGCGAGCCGGGCGAAAAAGCCCAGCATCTCCAGTGGCGATCCGTGCCCCTCTGTATCACCGGTCTTCAATTTTCCCACCTGAGTCGCCATCTCTCGCTACTCTCTCCGGCCTTCATATCGCTTCCCGCGCCTTCTTTTCCCCGCTTCCGCTCCACATCCATTTCCACCGACCGCCGAAGTGGCAGGGGAGGAGGGATTCGAACCCCCACTCTCGGTTTTGGAGACCGATGGTCTACCGTTGAACCTACTCCCCTAAAAAAATAATTTACTTCACTTCCTTGTGACCGGTGTGCTTGCGGCACGTGTTGCAAAACTTCTGCGTCTCCATCCGGTCGGAATGCTTCTTCCGATTCTTGGTGGTCGTGTAGTTCCGGTTTTTACAATCGTTGCACTGCAGCGTTATGATTTCGCGCATAAGATTCCCTCTGTATGACTCTCTAAATTACTCGATGATCTCCGTAAC
>PLUM01000042.1:0-414 GCA_003165465.1 Acidobacteriota bacterium | reverse complement strand
GTCACGTCCGTCGTGCGGAAGTAAAACTGCGGACGATATCCCGTGAAGAATGGCGTGTGCCGTCCGCCCTCTTCCTTCGTCAATACGTATGCTTCCGCCTTGAACTTCGTGTGCGGCGTGATCGATCCCGGCTTCGCCAGCACCTGACCGCGCTCCACATCTTCCTTTTCCGTCCCGCGCAGTAGAAGCCCAACGTTGTCCCCCGCCATGCCTTCATCGAGCAGCTTCCGGAACATTTCGATNNATCGAAAATATATCCTCGATCGGCATCGCGAACGGTTTATCCACATCCCGCGCCGGCTGCGGAATATACTTGTCCACCGCCGCCATCAGCTCATCAATCTGCTTTTCCCACTTCTCTTCCCCGTTCAACGCGCCCAGCGCCGACCCGCGTATCACCGGAATTTCGTCCCC
>PLUM01000066.1 GCA_003165465.1 Acidobacteriota bacterium | reverse complement strand
CCGCACTTCGAAGCGCCGAATCAGATCAAGGCCTCGGCTGTCGATCGCGGTTCGATGGTGCGTGTGCCGATCGGCAATGAAAAGAGCATGCGCGTGGAAGTTCGCTCGGTCGCGCCCGATGCCAACCCTTACCTGGTCCTGTACTCCATCTTCAAGACCGGCATCGACGGCAAAATCGCGAAGATCAACAATCTACGCCAGGCCGAACGCTATCTGCCGGACAACATCTACACGGCGCTCGAAAACTTCCGCACTGGCGCATGGACCAAGGAAATTCTCGGCCAGGACGTGAAGGGACGTTACGCCGACCTCAAGCAGGCATCGGCCGATCGCTGCCCGCGCTTGCTTGGCACGTTTGTAAAACCCGAGGAAATCCAGTACCACCACGAGGTCTACAACCAGTTCCTCTGGAACAAGTTCTAAACAAAACGCATCGCGTATGGAACAAAACGCCCCGGCCAGCCGGGACGTTTTGTTTTTAGTAGCACAGGTCCCGATGGTGTCGGGATCTTCGACTTCAGCCTGTGTTCTTTTGACTTTAGCCTGCCACAAATCAAAACCACACAGACTCTGAAGCAGGTTGCGGAAAAAGTCCCCCAGACTTTTTGTCATTCCGAGCGAAGCGAGGAATCTCTCTTTCTTTTTTGAGCGTATAGCGAAGAGAGATTCCTCGCTTCGCTCGGAATGACAGAATTAGGGACTTTTTCCGCCACCTGTCTGAAGCTGTGCTGCCGCGTATGAACGATTGTTGTTTGTGCGCTGACGGACCCACCCTTCGCACAAAGCGCGAAGGATGGGGCACCCAAAAAAATCAAAGTCAAAAAAGAACACAGACTGAAGTCGAAGATCCCGACACCGTCGGGACCTGTGCGGCTAAGAAGCGGCCGGGCGAAATGTTTACTCGATCAGCTTGATGTCGAGGCCGGTCAAGCGCCGCAGGAAGCCGGCAAACTGGCCGTAGAGAGGCGCGGAAGTATTGTTGAATACATCGTGCGGGTTGAGGCGATTCGTTACGTCCTGCGAAAAAATTCCAAAGCTGATGGTGTAGCGCTTGGCATTTTCCTTGTGCGGCATGTGAAACGTAAACTCGCGGGAGAGTTTTACGTCCAGCGAAAAGTAAACCGGGAAGCGCAAGCTATTCGGCACACCCACGTAGTTCTGCAGAACATCCACATTCGAATACGGGAAACCTGTATGCAGGTCCACCACGGGGCTGAAAACGAGTTTCATGGGAAGTGCGATGTAACCCCATGCAAGCACGCGGTTGGGCACGTCAGCAGATTGGACTCCATAGGTGTTTGGCCGGATCACCGGCGCCTGTACAGGAATGAATGTGTCCGATATCGTGTTAAGGTCGCCGCGCGCGCGACTCCAGGCGTAGGAAATATTTATTTCGTCCAATTGGCGGGGCCGGTAACGAGCGGTGATTTCCGCTTGCCTGTAGTTGGACGATCCGGTGTTTGCAAGGCCCAGAAAACCGGCCGTTCCGGTCACGGGAAGAATCGGATTCAGAACGAAAAGATTGACCGTGTGCGTTTCATAGTAACCAAGCCGGACGCTCAGATTCTTCCGCAAAGGAGCCTCGGCCTCGACGTTCCATGTGAAGGTGCGTGAGCTGCTGTTGTGTTCCAGCGGCGTCAAGGAATTTCCGGGGATTCCCGCGGACTGATAGACATTTTGCAGAGTGATGGGCTGGCCGGCGAACGGCCCGGATGAAAAAGTGATGACTCGTTGCTGGTAGCCGGCAAAATCCGTTGCCAGCAGCGGGACGTGTCCGTAGATCAACCCGGTTCCCGCGCGGAGGACAAATTTGTTGCCTGCGATGGAATAGGCGAAACCGGCGCGTGGCGCAAAAGCAATGTCACGGCCCATCGTCTGATTCGTGATGCGGCCGCCAAAATTCAAGGACAGGCTCTTGGTCGGCGACCAGCGATCCTCCGCATATTCCGAAACTTCCGTATCGGACCCCTGCAATTGTCCCGCACCCTGAAACTGGATGGTTTCGGCGGGTGTGCCGCCCTGCGGCACGCCCTCCGCCAGAAGTTCGATCGGATGCGATACGCTGGTCCCGGTGTAGGAGCGGTACAGGACATCCGTTCCGAACTGCAATTGATGGCTGCCATGCCAGGATTTCTCGGGCAACTGTAGAATCGGGAGCGCCTCAACCTGATTTGCGTTTCGCGAAAACGTATTGAAAAAATTGCCGCCCCAGCCTTCCGGATTGATGGTCATGTCGGCCGGCCCCTGGCCGCGCTCGCCGGTAAAGAAATTCGTATAGCGAACCGCCGTGGTCAGAACCATGCCCGAGCCAAGCTGATAATTGTCCGAGATTCCGACGGACGCGCCTCGGCGCCGCAAACTCGACGAGGCAGTTTGCGGGACAAGCGCGTTGATATTTGCAAACAAAATGGTCGATGGAAAAACATTCAGGTTCACGTTGAACAGATGCTTCGGAGAAATCGTCCATTGAAGATTTGTGAACGACACGAGGCTGTAGGTGACCGTCTCGTTCAGGGGCCACGTTAGGCCGTGCACCGGGTCCTTGCGAAATTCGTATGTCAGAGTCTGGGAAAAATTGAGTTTATTTTTGATCAGCGGGCCGCCGATCTCGATGCCTGGAGTCATGTTCAATAGGCCAATCAGGTGATCGTTCTTTCCCCGGAAGGACGGAACCAGGTCCAGGAGCTTGAGGTGCCAGGACGGGACGGGAGGCTTGATTTCGATTCTGGTCAGGCCGCCTGAAAATCCGCCGTACGCGGAACTGTCCGGAGTGCTGTAAACCTGTATGTTTTGAATCTCATTTACAGGGACGGGAATCGCGAAGCTTCCGGTTGCCGGATCGACGTTTTCCAGCGAGTCCACGAGTAGCATGCCCTGGCTTTCCGCCTGGCCATTGAAATTTAATTTGCCTTCCTGCGTGCGAATGACGCTGGGAGACACGGAAAGCGCTTCGGAAAACTTTCCCGTGCGCAGGGGCAGGGCGTCCAGTTGTTGCTCGGTGACCGTGGCTGTCGCACTCACGCTCTGCGTCGCGATTTCGGTGGTTTCTCCCTGCACTTCGATCCGCTCATTGACCATGCTGATCTGTAATGCAATGTTCGAGGTGGCAACTTGCCCAGGGCCGAGTGTTACGGTCGCGGTCCACGGTTGAAAACCATCGATGCCGGCCTCGATCGTGTAACTTCCAGGAGCGAGATGCGTAAACTCATAGCGGCCCTCGGAATCGGTGACAGTTGTTTGGGATTTGGATTCAGGCGCGGTTGCCGTCAACTTGATTGTGATGCCGGCAAGCGGATTGGTCGCATCCGGTCCGGAAGCGGTTGTAACCTTGCCGCTGACCGACGCGGGGGCGTCCTGTGGCGCCGTTCCCGGCTGCTGTGCGAATGCAGGTATGGCGCAAATCGATAGGGCTAGCAGCAACAGTCCGTTAAGAGCGGACAAAATAGCATCGGTTCCATTACGGCAAAACTTCAACGATACACTCCCCTATCGAATGGACGCGCGATGACATGATGAAACTGAGCCTGTGCTGCTGCGGTACGGCAAGCGCCAATTCCTGACAAGCAAAACAACATCCCGTGCTGCCGCCGTTCCCTCTATCCGGCCACAGGAATTGGGATGAGGTGGAATGAGTTGAAATGCGTAGCGGGCCCCGCGCTTGACCCTCGCGCGAAACGTTTCCACGGAAGCATTCACCGTAAACTCAAAACCGGACGTTCCATATTCTCTCGATTTGAGTCTTTCGGAAAGCATTAGGTTGCATGGTCTTTCGCAAAGGGTTACCCGTGCAGAGGGTCAGTGAGCAGGACAGGCTTGAAACGGTGCGGACGAATTATTTCAAATCAGCATCAGCGGAAAGATATTCGATGGAGCAGGGAGCTCCGTCGTACACGAGCGCGGCCACGTAAGCTTCGGCGGGATAGAAATCTGCCAGATGCCAGCAGGGTTCCACGCCGCCGAGGAATTGAGCGGGACCGGGCAGCAGGCTCACGGAAAAGCTGTCGAGCGGAATGTGTAAGCCCTGGCCCCGCGCTTTCAGGTACGCCTCCTTGCGCGTCCAACAATGGAAAAATCCCTCGGCTCTTGCTTCCGGCGGCAGCGTGAGCAGATCGTTCACTTCGGGGGCTGAAAAAAAACGCCTGGCAATATCTTCCCCTGCGGAATCCGGCCGGATGCGCTCCACATCGATTCCAAGATTTCGACTCCGCGCAAATCCATAGACGGCGAAATCCGCCGAGTGCGACAAGTTAAAACAAAAACCACTTAAAGCATTTTCTCCCGCGAGAAAAGGTTTCCCGTGCTGCCCGTAGGAAAACTCCAGCTCGGCCGGAGATTGCCGCAGATATTTCGCAAGCAATGTACGAAGCAGGCCGCGCGCCACGACGAATCGCTTCCTGTCCCGCGCGAAATGGAATCGATCCGCGCGGGCTTTTTCCTCCGGCGAAAGCGTCGCCTCGAATGGGCGAATCGCTTCCTCTTCGCGGTCGAGCGCGCCATGCCACACGTGGATGTCGCCACCGATGCGGGCCCAGTCCATTGGAGACTCTCGCTGCACATCGCTCCTTTGCCTGCACGCCGAAAACAGGGGTCGCCGGTTCTAGTAGCGTGGGCTTCAGCCTGTGTGGTTTTGATTTGTGGCAGGCTAAAGTCAAAAGAACACAGGCTGAAGCCTGTGCCACTAAAACCCTTTGCTTGAGCGAAACGCCGCTCAGCCGCCGTGTATGGACATCGCGCCCGCGGGAATTGCCGGCACTTCACCGTGGGCTTCGATGTTCCAGCTCTTGGCCATGCGGTTGCCTCCCGCGGTGAGACAGAAAAACGCCGACAGCTCGATGACTTCCGCGTTGGTATAAAATTTCCTCAGCTCTGCGTAGACTTCCTTGTCCCGTCCGTCGTCCAGTGTGAGCGTGCGCGCGTAGTGCAGCGCGGCGCGAGTTTTCGGGTCGGGGTGCTCCCAGTTCGCCAGCGCGCAACTCATTTTTTCGTCTTCGGTGATGGACGAGGCGAGCGGAGAAGTCTGCCGCGCGCAGAATTCGCAGCCGACCATTTGCGCGATCTGTATGCGCGCGAGTTCCTTGATCTGGTGAGGCACGGTGCCGCCGCGGTGGAGCATGTCCCAGTAACCGGCAAAGGCCTTGGCCACTTCCGGATTCTGGCCCATCGTGCGGTACCAGGCCGGCGGCGGGCTCTTGGTCACCTTGGCCCGTTCGATCACATCGCGAAGTCCCGGATCGGCGGCATCGTCCGCGATCTGCGGAACATTTGGCACGTGCGTCAAAGTTGACATCTAAACCTCCGATTTAGTTCGATGCGCGAAACATTCCATTCGCACAGCCAAAATCTCATCACTGGTTCTCTGCGACTCACTCCAGAGGCTGAATGCGAACGATTCGCCCCGTACTATAGTCCGCATACCAAACCGTAGTTGGCGTCGTAGACTTATCGACCCAAACCGCGCGCGAATGCGAATAAGGCTCGGGCATCGCGTATTCCGTCCATTGCCCCGTTCGCGGATTGAATCTCAGGAACGCTCTTCCGTGCAATTCTCCGCCCCACACTTCGCCGTTTTTGTCCGGTTCCACCGAGTACAGGTCCAGGTACGGCTCCATGGGGCCGGGCGGATAAAATTCACGGATGCGCTTGGCTTTGGCATCGAGCTCCACGAGCGTCCCGTTTTCGCCGCCGAACCAGGCATTGCCAAACGCATCGAATCCGCCCCTTCGCCCGGCCGATCGCCGGTCGCCCGAATCCAGATTCAGCATCTGGCCGGTTCGTATATCCAGCAGTTCCGCGGAATTTCCAGTGGTTCCGGAAATCGCGCCGCCGGCCCAAAAATTTCCGTCCTGTGAAATTATGCCGTCATAGCTGAAGGGAACCTTCATCGGATATTTCTGGACGGTTTTGCCGGTCTTGGGATCGATCTTTTCGGCGGCGTATCCTCCGCCCATGCTGGCCCACACAAATCCATCCGGCGTCACATCGAAATCCGCCATGCCCGCCGAGTTGATCGGGAAGGGCGCCGCGACCGGGACTTCCGCCATCTCGCCGTTGCGCGGATCGAGCTTGAGCAGCTTGTGGGACCACGGCTCGGAAATGAGGACTTCGCCATTCTTCTCGACGTACACGTGATGCGTGCCGGGCTGCGCGCCGGGCGTCAGGGGAGCGTGGTATTCGGTCACGGTACCGGTGCGCGTGTCCAGCTTTCCAAAGATGCGGCTCAGGTGGCTCGTATACCATATATTACCGTTACCATCTCCATAAACATCGTGCGCGCTTTGCAGGGCGCGGGGCAATTCAAATTCCGTGACCACCACGCGGTTGGATTCCCCGGTCAGCCGCGGAAACGCGTAGAGCGGCGCATCCACGGATTCGGGTCCGCGAACGCGCGCCAGCCACTTCGTAAGCATCTTGTCGGTGGCCTCGGCCGCCGGGCTGATTTCCCCGAGCGGATCGTTGATCAGCGGGCCTCCGCCGCGGTGAAGCATGCGCGCCACCAGCACGCCCCAGCTTCGCTCGTCATAGCGATTCTTGAAAATCTGCTGGAAGGAGTGGCACCCCAGCGCGCACGTGGCGTGTAACGCTTCTTTTTCCTCGACCGTGCCGGGAAGGTTCCACAGAATTTCCTCGCCGCTGAGCTGCGCTTCGACCTCCGGCGTTGCCGGCAGCGCTCGCGTTTTGGCGATTCTCTCCAGCACGATCTCTTCCAGCTTTGTGGGGCCGTCAAGCTGAACCGAGTCGCGCCGGTATGGCTTAAATTCCAGCGGATTCGCGATTCGCAGGGTGTAGTCTCCGGCCTGCATTCGGGGAAATTCGTACTTCCCGCCCTCATTCGTATAGACCGTGGTTCGCACGCCATTCGGCGCGATCAATTGCACCATCACGCCTTCGGGTGAATCGCCGCTGGCCACGCGCACGGTTCCAGTCGCGCCGCCGGAAAGTCCGCTCTGCACCGTCCATTTGTTGGTTTCCGCTCGATACCACGGATTGGCCGGAAGGGCTTCTCCCTCGACGCAACATTTCTCACTGTGCAAATAGGCGACCACGTCCGCCACATCCGCGTCGTTGAGCGTGGTGCGAAACGACGGCATTCCCGGCCCGCCCTTCTTGATGTGCGCGGCGACGTTCTCTTCGCTGACGGGCACTCCCGTCATCAGGGATTCCCGCTTGAAAAGCCCCTCGAGTTGCGGCGCGGCCGGCTGATATTTGTTGTGGCACACCCAGCACTTGTGCCAATAAATATTTTCGCCGCGATCCTTGCCGCTGTCCGCCACTTCCAGATATTTGTCGGTTCTGTAGGAGCGCTGAAGATCGTCGCGGTTTGCGGCGGGAGTAGGAGTGCCTGCGGCGCCGTCGGGCGTCCGCCCGGCAATTGCCTTGCGAGCCGGCAATGCCATTGCCAATAGAATGACGAGGAAGGCGCATCCTCTCAGCAGCCCTACTTTTTGCGACTTATTCATATCAGCCTCCCACGCGTTCGGCTTGGCGTATCCCGCGCACGACCGGATTGAAGATGCCCGGGTACGTAGCGCCCATTCTACATTTTCCACGCGGATCTTCGTTGCGGGAATTTCCGAAGTACATTTCAACTAACACTGTTTAGGAAGCTGGCGGGATCCAGCCCGCGGAAGTGCGCGCCTTTTCGGCGGACTGCTCCGGCGGCAGAGAATCGTCCCAAAGATTCGCGGCGATGCGCGCGCCCGTTACTTCGCCGGCTGCTTCCGAAACGAGCCACAGCAGCGGCGGAATCATGATGTCCGGATGAAGCAACTGGCTGCGCAAGTGAGCGGCAATGCCGCCCGGGACCATGCCCGTGTCGGTCGCTCCGCCCGGCAAGAGGGCATTCACCGTTACGCCGGAGCCGGCCAAATCCTGCGCCCAAATGATGGTTTCGGATTCGAGCGCGGCCTTCGACGGGCCGTAGGGAGAAAAGCCGGCGCGGCGCATGGTTTCGTGGTTCATCGAAATGTTGACGATGCGGCCCCAGCGCTGCTTTCGCATGTGCGGCACGGCGGCTCGCGCCATCAAGAACGGCCCGTTGACGTTCGTATCGATAATCATCCGCCACACGGCCGGGTCCGTCTCCCAGAATTTCGTGGGCGTATCGAAAAACTTTTCGCTGACAAAACGCATTCCCCGGCCCGCGTTGTTGACGAGGATGTGAACGCCGCCAAACTCGCGCACGGTTTCATCAACCACGCGCTGGGAATCCTCTACACTGGCCACATCAGCCAAGAGCGGGCGGACCTCGCCGGCAGCGGGGAATTTCGCCGCTTCCTCCGCGACCAGGTCGATTTCCCGGCGATTGCGCGCCGCCGTCATCACCACGTTTGCTCCGGCGCGCAGGAGGCACAGAGCCATCGACCGGCCCAGTCCCCGCCCCGCTCCCGTAACAATCGCTGTTTTCCCCGAAAGTGTTTCTTTCGCCATATGATTTTCCACCTCATTCTACAATCAATTGGGATTTACGGCTTCACTTCGATGTGCGATGGCTGGCACAATGGTGGGCGCAGGCTGTTTTGCGTAGCACAGGCTTCAGCCTGTGTTCTTTTGATTCGTACCAAGCTAAAGTCAAAAAGAACGCAGGCTGAAGCCTGTGCTACTGAAATTCACATGAATCCGCGCAACGAAAAACCGGTGATTCTCATTGTCGAGGACGAAGCCAAGATGCGGCGGCTGCTCGAACTGCAGCTAGGCGAGGAAGGTTTCGCCGTTCACTCGGCGGCGGACGCGGAAACCGGGCTGCAACTCCTCGCGCGCGAAACTCCCAACCTCGTGGTGACGGATTTGCGCCTGCCGGGAATGAGCGGCCTAGAATTTTTGCAGGCCGTGAAGCGCGCGAACGCCGCTCTGCCCGTCGTCGTGATGACGGCTTACGGCACGGTGGAATCGGCCGTCGAAGCCATGAAAGTGGGCGCGAGCAACTACGTAACAAAACCGTTTTCGTTCGACCAACTCGTTCTGGTGATCCGCAAGGAACTCGACTCGCACCGCCTGCGCGAGGAAAACCGCACGCTGCGCGAAGCGCTCGGCCGCCGCTACGCCTACAACAACATCGTCGCGCAGAGCGACCGCATGCAGGCCGTGCTCGCGATGGTCGAGCGTGTCGCGCCCACGAACTCGACCGTACTGCTTGGCGGCGAAAGCGGCGTCGGAAAAGATCTGATCGCTCGCGCCATTCACGAACATTCGCAGCGCGCTTCCGGTCCGTTCATCAAAATCAACAGCACGGCGATTCCGGAAAATCTTCTCGAAAGCGAACTGTTTGGATACGAGAAGGGCGCGTTCTCCGGCGCAACGGGAACGAAGCCCGGAAAATTCGAACTGGCCGACAAGGGTACGATGTTTCTGGACGAAATCGGCGACGTGCCTGGAGCCATCCAGGTGAAACTTTTGCGCGTGCTGCAGGACCGCGAGTTCGAGCGCCTGGGCGGAACGAAAACGCACAAAGTGGACGTGCGCCTGGTCGCAGCCACCAACCGCGACCTCCGCGCCGCGCTCGAGGAAGGCACGTTCCGCGAGGACCTCTACTACCGCCTCAACGTCGTGGCCATCGACATTCCTCCGCTGCGCGATCATAAGGAAGACATTCCCGCGCTGGCGAATTTCTTTCTCGAGCGTTACGCACGTGAATCGGCGAAACCCGTTACCAGCATCACGCCCGAAGCGATGAAGAAGTTGATGAATTATCATTGGCCAGGAAATGTCCGCGAGCTGCAGAACATCATCGAGCGCGGCGTCACGCTTTCTTTCGCCCCTTCATCGGAAACAGCGCAGGGCACGATGCTCGACGCCGCCGACATTTATCTCGACGATCCCTCCGCGCGACCCTCTGCTGGCACGCCTCACGTCCTGCCCCCCGGCATGACGCTCGAACAGTGGGAGGACGAAACGATCCGCGAAGCCCTGCGCCGCGCCAACGGGAACAAGAGCCAGGCCGCCCGCGCCCTCGGCCTCTCCCGCAACGCCCTGCGCTACCGCCTCTCGAAACTAGGTGTTCCGGATCCACCGGACAAAGAGAGTTCGGATTAGCCCGCTCCTCTATGTTCGCGCTTTCGAGTATCTCTGAAGGATAATTTGGCGCCGGCTTCTTGCAGATCTCCAATCCGTGAAAGGCCATATTTCCGGTTTTCGACGCTCACTCCCCACCAAACATGAGACTGATTTGCGGCAAAACGAAGTTCGAATACCCCGTCTAGGGCTATCGCGAAACGCTGTGCATCGAAAAACACGGGCGTGAAATTTCGTATGTCTCCCTTAACCAATTTTGGCGCGCCGGTTGCTCTCTATTCCGTGTGCAAGCTTTGCCGGCGTGAAAACTGCGTACAGAGGCCGCAGGGGGTCATCCGCCTCGTGCTACAATCGCCGCAGTATCAGTGACTTGGGAAACCAGGCGGCGGGTGCCAAAATGGGCGAGTATTTCCATTGGCATATATTGGGCGATAATGTGAAATTGATTGCCCGTGCGGGCCTGCGGACTCCGTTTGGGACACGCCAAGAGCCTGGCGGGCTCCATGCTCCACTATTCCGACGGGCTCCAAGTGGAGCCCGCGCTCGTGAAGCGTTGAGCGCAAAAATAGATCCCGCTCCCGAACAAATGCGCCGAGGGAAACAGCATCTAAGTAAATGGTAGTTGGGTAAGTGGTTCTGACCCGAAAGCAGTACCGAAACAGGGTCAACCAATCGGAGAGCCAGACGGGCATGCCAGCCGAGACCACAACTTCAGCGAGCGCACATGAGACGGCTGCCGCGCGCTCCGGCGTCCTGATCGAGGCGCGCGATCTCCGCAAGACCTATGCTACGGGGACGTCCGAAATCACCGTGCTATCCGGTGTTAACGTGCGTGTTGAAGTGGGAGAACTGATCGCTGTGGTTGGCCCTTCGGGCGCCGGAAAAAGTACTTTGCTTCATCTGCTGGCTGCGCTAGACACGCCAACGAGCGGTACAGTATACTTTGAACAGAAAGCGATAGATTCGTTTCGGGAAAGCGAGCTTGCGGATTACCGCAATCGCTCCATTGGTTTTGTATGGCAGCGGCACCACCTGCTGGCTGATTTTACAGCAGCCGAAAATGTGGCGATGCCTCTGCTAATGCGCGGCGCAGAATACAGTGAGGCGCTCGAAACCTCCGCGCGCTGGCTCAGGGAAGTCGGCCTGGAAGCGCAAGCAAGACAGCGTGCGGGGGAGTTGTCCGGAGGGGAGCAACAGCGCGTGGCGATCGCGCGCGCGCTTGTGCAACAACCAGCCCTGTTGCTGGCCGATGAGCCCACCGGAGATCTGGACGAGCGAAACGCAGTTGCAATCTTTGAGTTGATGCAGCGATTGCATCGCGAGCACCGGCTCACCTCCATCCTGGCAACGCACAACGCAGGTCTGGCGGGGCGCGCGGATCGCGTGCTGCAGTTAGAGCATGGATTGCTCTTGCCGGTTGGGGTATAACCAAAGCCCTGGTTTTTGCACTGAGGGAGAAACGAGTGACCCGTGTTTGAACGCTACACAGAGAAGGCGCGCCGCGTCATATTTTTTGCGCGGTACGAGGCCAGCCAGTACGGATCCTCGTACATCGAAACAGAACATCTGCTCCTCGGTCTGATGCGCGAGGATAAGGCTCTGGCCAATCGCTTTCTGCGTTCCCACGGCTCGATCGAATCCATCCGCAAGGAGATCGAACAGCGCATCACGATCCGTGAGCGCATTTCCACCTCGGTCGAGGTGCCCCTCAGCCAGGAATCGAAACGCATCCTGAATTTCGCCACCGAAGAGGCGGAGCGGCTCGGGCACAAACACGTTGGCACCGAACACCTGCTGCTCGGCATCCTTCGCGAGGAAAAGTGCTTTGGCGCGGAGATTCTGCAAGAGCGCGGGTTGCGGCTTTCCACGCTCCGCGAAGAGCTCGCGCGCAGCGCGGGCGAAAAGGCGCCCGCTTCGCGTCCGAAGGAGACTTCGCTGCTCGCCGAATTCAGCCGCGATCTGACGC
>PLUM01000117.1 GCA_003165465.1 Acidobacteriota bacterium | reverse complement strand
AAGGCCATCGACCTGATCGACGAAGCCGGCGCGCGCGTCAAGCTGCGACAGGCCGCGCTGCCCGAGGAAGTGTCCGAAGTGCAGAAGCGCGTGAAGTTCATCACGCACCGGATGGAAACGGCCATCGCCAATCACGAATTCGAAAAGGCGCGTTTTTATTCCGAGGAAGAGCGCAAGGAAAAGGAAAATCTTCGCGTCGTGCGCGAGCGGCTGAAGCTGGACGACACCAATACCGGCGTCGTCACGCGCGAGGACATCGAGGACGTGGTGGCGCGCTGGACCGGAATCAACGTCACCTCGATTAAGGAAGACGAGCAGCAAAAACTGCTGCGCATCGAAATCGAGCTGCACAAGCGCGTCATCAGCCAGGACAAGGCGATTACGGCCCTGGCGCGGGCGATTCGCCGCAGCCGTGCGGGATTGAAGGCTCCGGGACGCCCCGTCGGATGCTTCCTGTTCCTCGGCCCCACCGGTGTTGGCAAGACGGAAGTCGCGCGGCGGCTTGCGGAATTCATGTTTGGCAGCGAAAAATCGTTGATTCGCTTCGACATGTCCGAATACATGGAGAAGCATTCCGTCTCCAAGCTGATCGGCGCGCCTCCAGGATATGTGGGATACGAGGAGGGCGGCCAGTTGACCGAGCGGGTCCGGCGCGCTCCGTATTCCGTGATTTTGCTGGATGAGGTTGAAAAAGCGCATCCGGATGTGTACAACATCTTGCTCCAGGTTTTCGAGGACGGGCAATTGACCGACGGCCTGGGCAATACCGTGGATTTCCGCAATACGATTGTGATCATGACGTCGAACCTGGGCGCGCGGCACCTTCAGAAGCGGTCCACCATGGGTTTCCAGTCGGCCGCGGAAGAAAGCGGCGCGAAGAGTCTGGACGAGCTTGTGCTCAGCGAAGTGAAGCGGGTATTCAATCCGGAATTCCTCAATCGTCTGGATGAGATTATTCTGTTCAACCCGTTGGGTGATGAGGAACTGCTCCGCATCATCGATTTGTTGGCCGGCCAGATCAACGACACTTTGATCCACCGCCAGGTGCAGATCATACTGACGCCGGAAGCGCGCCAGTGGATCCTCGAGAAGACGTGCGCAGACCGCAATTATGGCGCGCGGCCGTTGCGGCGGGCGTTGCAAAAGTATGTCGAAGATCCGTTGTCCGAAGCGCTGATTCAGGGGGGCCTGCAGCGTCCGGCAACGTTGGAAGTATATGTAACAAGCGACGGGCTCGGCTTTCGGCCAGTGGTCGAAGCAACCCCGGTAACCCACTAGCGAATCCTACGCGCGCAGGCCATGCTGGCACGAGAAAGCCTGTTGGGGGGAGCGTACAATATTGTTTCGGGGCACGCGGCCTTGAGTATTTCCCTGGCCGCAAGAAAATATCCGTGTTTTATCATGAGGCTGCGCGCAAGCATGTTGTGCCTGCTTGCCGCGCTTGTCGTGTGTCTCGCGCCTGCTTCCCGCGCGAATACCCTTCCCGTGCAGGCCGCGCAACAAGCCCCTGCCGTAACCGCCGAAGGTTCGCCCACCATCGAGCGCATCGAATTCCAAGGCAACCGGAGAATCCGCAGCGAGACGCTGCGGGCGCGCATTTCCTCCCGGCCCGGCGACGTGGTAAACCAGGAAGCTCTCCGCCGCGATTTTCACGCCCTGTGGAATACCCAATATTTCGAGGACATCCGTCTCGAAATCGAAGACAGCGCGGACAAGCCAAACCAGAAAATTATCGTCTTCTACCTGACCGAGCGCCCGGTCATCCGCCGCATCGAATATAAGGGCAACAAATCGGTCAGCGAATCGGACATTCTGGACAGGTTTAAGGAACGCAAGGTGGGCTTGTCGATCGAGAGCCAATTCGATCCCACACGCATCAAAAAGGCGGAAGTCGTTATCAAGGAGTTGCTGGCCGAGCATGGCCGCCAGTTCGCCAGCGTCAAGCCCACCTACGAACGGCTCCCCGGCACGAACGCCGTAAAGCTTACCTTCAACATCAATGAAGGCCCAAAGGTGAAGGTCGGCAGGATTCTCATCACCGGAAACACGGCATTCTCCGGCGGCAAAATTATCCGGACCATGCACAACTCCCGGCCCACGGCCATTCCCCTCGGCCCGTTTGGTTACATCGCGGTACTGTCCAAGACCTTCGACCGCCCCAAGCTGGATGAGGATCTGGAAATCGGGATTCGCGGAATCTATCAGGACAACGGTTATTTCAAGGTGCTGGTGAAGGACCCGATCGTCGAGACCGTAACGGTCAAGGAAGGAATGCTCCCCAAACAGGTTCCCCTGCTCGGCGTGCATCAGGGCCGTGTCACCAACATCACGATTCCGATCGAGGAGGGCGCGCGGTACCGCATGGGCACGATCCATGTGCGCAACGCGAATCCGGATGAGGGCCTCTTTTTCAAGATCCCCTATCTCGAAGCCATGTTTCCCATCAAGAAGGGCGAGATTTTCAGCACGGCGAAAGTCCGCAAGGCGATCGAGGACTACACGAAGCTGTACGGAAATTTCGGGTTCATCGATTTTACCGCCGTGCCCGATACGGATGTGCATGACGACACGAAGACCATCGATCTGATATTCGCCTTCGACCAGCAAAAACAGTTTTTCGTGCGGCGCATCGATTTCACCGGAAACACCGGCACGCGCGACAAGGTCATTCGCCGCGAAATCATGCTGAATGAAGGCGACATGTTCCGCAATAATTTGTGGGAGATGAGCCTTCTGCGCTTGAACCAGCTGGATTATTTCGAGGCCGTAAAGCCGGAAAACGCCGAAATCAAGCGTAACGTCAAGCAAGGCACCGTGGATATTCTTCTCAAGCTGAAAGAGAAGGGGAAGCAGTCCATCAGCTTGACCGGCGGCGTCAGCGGCTTTGCCGGAACCTATATTGGCCTGACCTACCAGACCAATAACTTCCTGGGGCTTGGCGAAACACTCACCCTCTCCGGAAATGCCGGCACTCTGCAAACCAACGTTTCCTTCGGCTTCACCGAGCCGTATCTATTCGACCGGCCGATCAGCACGGGCTTCACGGTTTTTGCCAGCCGTTACAACTTCAATCAGGCGCAACAATATGCGCTGGCGGTGGGCCAGCAGGTGCAGCTCGATCCCAACACCGTGCAAAATTACATTCAGAACAGCGCCGGCTTCACTGCTTTTTCCAGCTATCCGCTGAAAAAGCTGGGCTTCAGCCGGTTTGGATTGACGTATGGATTTACGGATACGAGTATCACGGGACTGAGCACGGCGGCATCCGCCTTGTTCAACGTGTTGCAATTCCAGCAGCTCCAGGGGCCATCGTCGCTGGCGGGCATTCGCGAGAGCAAAATTACTCCGACCCTGAGCTACAACACCGTGGATAACCCGATGAACCCCACCCACGGCAAGAGCATCTATGCGTCGACTTCCTTCGAGGGCAGTATCCTCGGCGGCAACGTGAATACATCCACTGAAATTATCGAGGCCAAGTATTTTCGCCCGACGTATCATCGTCGCAACGTCATCGCCATGCGTTTTATGGGGGCCTTCGAAACTGGATTCGGCGGGAAAGTGGTACCGCCTTTCAGCCGGTTTTATCTGGGCGGCGAGGATACGCTGCGGGGATTTGACGTTCGCACGGTTTCGCCGGTGGTGTTTGTGCCGACGCTCACTTCGACCCCTTTTACATACGTGAATCCGTCGAATTCCACGGTGGGCACCATCAACATTCCAACGCTGAGTTATCAAACATCGTTTCCGGGCGGGGATACGCAATTGGTCCTGAATCTCGAGTACCGCATTCCCATCGCCCCGCACGTGAGCATGTCGCTTTTTTTCGATGCGGGCGCGACCGGAGCCGTGCAGCATGACCAGTTGCAACTCAACACGTTGGATTACACGACACTGGTTGCCCAATTTCCAGGCACGTCAATTAGCCGCCAGCTCCTGTTTGATCCCGGCACGAATTTCAAGCCCCGCACTTCCGCGGGCGTGGAAGTCGTTATACAACTTCCCATTGTGCAGGCGCCGTTCCGAATCTATTGGGCGTACAACTTTAACCGGATGAGCGAGGTGATCGGGGCCCCTCTGACGCAATTCCCGGGGCCCGCCACCCTTTCGGCTTTAACGAGTACGTGTGTCCCGGTGAGTACCGATCCCAATCCCAATCAGTGTCCGTGGAACGTCTATAAAGGTCAGGTGCCGCTGACGGATTATTGGAACAATCAGATTGCGCCGCAGATTATGAGTTTGTACAACAACCCGCAGAAGACGAATTTCTTCGATCCGGTACGCACGTTCCGGTTTACAGTGAGCCGGACGTTCTAATTGAGAATTTTGCAGTGAGGAATTTAAGATGAGCGATTTGAAACTCGGAAGTCCTGACAAGCGCCGCGTGCCAGATCCTGCGCTGCGGGGGCGACTGTTGAGAAATTTTGGGAGGACTGGGATGAGGTTGTGGAAGCTTTCTTCAATGCTCGTTCTGGCGGCAGCGCTGGGAGCCGCGGGTTGTGGCAGTGGCAACGCGTCGACCGTTACGATCACGATGACGCCGACCATCGCCAGTGTGATTACCAATCGGACTCAACTCTTCACCGGCGTGGTAAGCGGATCGAGCAATACGGCGATCACCTGGACCCTGGCTTGCGCCGTAGGCGTGACGGCCAATACGTGCGGCGCCATCGATGGCAACGGACTCTACACGGCCCCGGCCATCCTTCCCACGATAACGACCAACGGTATCGCGGCGATTGCCCCAACCGTTACGATCACGGCCACCGCGCAGGCCGATACTAGTAAATATGCGATGGCCACGCTGACGATCGTGACTGGAATCAGCATCGTCATTACGCCGCCGACGGCCACGGTGGGGACTGGCGAGCGTTTCGTGTATGCCGCTACCGTCAATAATCCGGGATGCAACATCACCACTAACCCCACCTGCCAAAATGTCACCTGGTCGCTTCCTACCACACCCCCTACGTCCGGTTCCTATGGCACGATCGGCGCCACGACCGGCGTGTACACAGCCCCCACGACGGCTCAGGGACTTCCTGTGCCAGGCACGGTCATCATCACGGCCACATCCGTGGCCGACACATCGGTCACGGCCACGGCGACGGTAACTGTTGTGACCGCCGTGCCGCCCACCGTAACCTCGGTGAGCCCGAATACAGCGGCATTGGGCGGACTCTTCCAAGACGTCTATATCACCGGAACGAATTTCATTTCGACGAACAACGTTTTTATTATCAATGGCCCGCAACAGCTGCAACTGTCCCCCGCCTTCGTCACGCAGGTATCCAGCTCGCTGATTCGCGCTCGCATTCCTGACTATATCCTGGCATCTCCCCCTTCGAACATCTTTCAGATTGGCGTATCCGAGCAATCCGGATCGGCTGTAACGTGCGTGGGGGACCTGACACCATGCGAGGTTACGGTGATGGGAGTGCGCCCCGGAGTTGTCGGTCCCACGCCCGACACCATTCCGCAAAACACGGCAGGGGTTCTGACGTTTAACGTGGATGGAGGCTTCTTTGGCACGGGAGGTAATCCCGCGGCGCCCGCCGTGAGCGCCACCTACAACGGGCAGATTCGCGGCATACAGCTTCCCGCGAGCCAGACGCTCAATAGCACGCGCCAATTATCGGTAAGCATCGGTGGCGGATCGAACTCGAGCGATTTCACGACGCCCGGCCTTTACCCCGTGGCCGTAATCAGCAATGCGGACCCGACAAGATTCGCGGTCACGAATCTTGCCGTCCAGCCGACGTATGCCGCTCCCACAGTGATGAAGAGAATCCCGGTCGGCTCGGCGGCCTCTTCGGCGCCCAGCGATGTGGCCATCAACCCCGCAACCGGCATGGCCGTCGTCGCCAATAACGGCTCGAACGACATCAGCCTGATCGATCTCAAGGGCGCGACGCCTTCCTTTATCGCCAACATTTGCACGGCCGCGATCGGCGCGGCTCCCCCGTGCCCGGCTTCCGGGCCCACCAGTGTCTCGATCTATAGCAGTTGTATCAACAGCTCCAACATCAATATATGTAACAATGGCCCCGGTATAAATGAGGCAGTCGTTGTCAACTCGACTTCGAAAACAATTGCCGTTGTGGACCTGGATACGCAGTCGGTCGCAAGCGTTATTTCCTTACCTCCAGGGGCTTCAGGGATAGCGGACACTCCCATGGCCGTGGGTATCAACCCGGTTACAGGCCTCGCTTTGGTGGCCATGCAGCGGCAAAGTTACGGTGCATTGATGGATTTAACGGTAAATCCGCCGGCTTTCACGGGCATCGTGTCCATCACCACGGGTTCGAATCCGCACATTGCCGTCGAACCGCATTTGAACTGGGCTTTGTCGACGCCCGGCGGGAATGGTTCCCTGGGTATCGTGGATTTGAGCCGGCAGTCGTCCTACGCGATCACCAATATTTCCCGGACAACCAACGTGGTCACGGTCACGGTGCAAACCACCGCGTCGGCCCCGGCTCTCTCGGTGATGGTTAACGATACTGTGCTGATCCAGAATATCCAATTAACCACCTCGGACACTTCGATCTCGGGGCTCGCTCCCACATTCGATGGATTTTATACCGTGACATCCGTAGGACCGGGTTCCAACCAGTTCAGCTATTCGCAGACGGGCGCGACCCTAACGGATGTGGCAACTCAATCGAGTCCGCTGGCGGCCTCCGGCACCGTATATTATTCTCAGTCCGTGGCAAACGTCGGTTTGCCGGTTGGCGTTCAGGGGATTGGCATCAACCCGGAGACGCAGCAAGCGGTGCTCGTCGATCCCACGAATGGCGGCGCCGTTTCCTTCTTCAGCTTGATCGATCAGTCCGTTTCGTCGCTGACACTGAAAACGAATAATTCCACGGAAGTGGGCACAATCGCCGCGGCATACAATCCGTTGACCAATACGGTCGTTGCGGTCAATTTCATTAACAGTACGCTTTCGGTGATCGATCCGACGGCGCCACGGCGTTTGAATGACGGCAATTTATATTCCACGCTGCCCGGCCCGGTCGCCATCGCCATCGATCCCGGTACGAACATGGCTGTGATCGCCAACCAGACGGACAACAGCGTCAGCGTCCTGAACCTGGGCGCGATCAAACCGTTCTCGATCACCGAGACAAGCCCCAAAACCATTGTGACGAATTCGACGCTCGGAGCCGGCCCAAGCCCTGCACCGCAACTGCTGACGGTCATCGGCAAGGGCCTCACATGCGTAAACGGCAGCACCAATCTTAGCGTTCGCCTGGACGGCGTTGCGCTGCCGACCTCCTGTCCCGCCAGTGGCGATCGCCAACTGACCGCCACGGTGCCCTTCAGCATGCTGACTTCGGCGCGGCGCTTTGCGCTGGACGTGGCGGATTCCAGCGGCAACCTCACGAATGCCGAGGACCTGACCGTGGAGCAAAGCGTGGACGTCAGCAGCACATCCTGTCCCACGCCCAAGCCCATGGGCGTGTCGATCGATCCGCAGCAGAATCTTGCGGCGGTCACCTTGTTTGGCTGCAACGCTCTGGCGCTGGTCAATTTGTCGACGGGCACGGGCAATACCGTGGTTGTGGGCACGAATCCTGTGGGTGTTGCCACACTCCCGCGGCTTCACTACGCCGTGGTTGCCAACAATGTGGGAACCGCTTCGATCGTCGATGAAGTGCAGCAATCGGTAAAGCAGACGGTTACGACGGGCTCGGGGTCCATGGGAGCAGCCGCAGACCAGACTACGGGTGAGGTGGCAATCGCCAACAACTTGGCCAATACCGTCAGCCTGGTGAACGCCATCACTGGCGGCGTCAGCAACATTTCGACGGGACAGGGACCGGTCGCGGTAGCCTTCAACTATGTCAATCATCAAGTGGCCGTGGCCGCGATGGGCGGCAACAGCCTGGCAGTTACCAATGGTGTGTCCGGCACGCAGAACGGAACATTTAGCGTCAACGCGCCGACTTCCGTGATTTACGATCCCGTGCCGACCGATTGCGGCTCGAACCACAATGGCACGACGACCAATACCGCCGGATGCTTTATCGTCAGTTCGGAAACCGGAAACTCGGTGAACGTGATCGACCCGACGGCATCCATTCAAACGGGATTTCGCGTTGGCCTGAATCCGACCTCGATTGCCTACAATTATCTGACGAGCACGCTGGTCAGCTCCAATACGCTGAGCCATACCGTGACGGTTGCCGATTTCCTGGGGCAAAAGATTCGCGCGGTCATGTCCCTGCCGCCCATCGCTCCGGCGAATGCCGGCCTGGCCCTGATTCTGAATATTTCAGGGACGCCGCAATACGGCCTGGATATTCACCCGTTCACGAATATCGCCGTGATTGCGGACACGCCGAACGGGCGTGTTTTGTTTGTGCCCTTGCCGCGCTAGAATAGGGCGCGGAAATTACTGGAATGGGGCCGCCAATGCCGCGGGGCGAGTGGCAAGGGCAAATGGCGGGTCAGGCACTGAAGGCACTGAAGGCAATGAAAAGCAGTGAAAAAAGATGAAAGCGATTCCGATTGACGCCCGTGATTTCGGACCGCTATAATCCGCGATTTGTGATTTTACAAAAGGAATTCCAGAAGGAATTCTAGAGGAAGACAAGGAGTGAGAATGACCGTCAATACACGTTTTATGGGAACTCTGGCCGCTCTGGCCATGCTGTGCCTGGCTCCGGTGCAAGGGATTCGTGCGCAAGGCGCGGCAACCGCCGCGGCTGTGCCGTCAAAGGTCGCCGTCATCAACGTCCGCAACGCCATCGTGGCCACGGCCGAGGGAAAACTGGCGCAGGCGCAATTGCAGTCGCAATTCGCTCCGAAGCAGAACGAACTGCAGAGCCTTCAAAAGCAGATCGAGGACCTTCAGCGCCGCATGGCGGAAGGCGCGCGCACGCTGAGCGACGACGAGAAGGGCAAGATGCAACGCGAGGGCGAGTTGCTGTCGCGCCGCATGCAGCGCGGCAATGACGATCTGAACGAGGAGTTGAACGCCGCGCAAGCCGAGATCGTCGACGGCATCGGCCGCAAGATGCTCGAAGTGCTGGACCGCTACTCCCGCGAGAACGGCTTCACCGCTGTCCTGGACGCGTCCGCCCAGGGCAGCCCCGTGGTCTACGCCTCATCACAGTCCGATATCACGCCGGAGATTGTGCGGCTCTACGATCAGGCCTACCCGGTCAAGGGCGCGGCAGCGGCAGCTCCGAAACCGGCGGCGGCAACTCCCGCACCGGCGAAGAAGCCACCCACACCGTAACCTTGCGCCTGTGCGCCGCCGCGCGCGCGACCGCAGTGTGCACTGAGTTTTGCTGGCCAGGAACGCCTCACGGCGTTCCTGGCTTTTTTTCTGTCCGCGCAGGAAATTCATTTGTTCTGAAAAACCGGCCTTGATGAGCCGATTTGCATTTCCGAAGACGGATATTTTTAGTAGCACAGGCTTCAGCCTGTGTGGTTTTGATTTGTGGCGAGCTAAAGTCAAAAGAACACAGGCTGAAGCCTGTGCTACTGAAAATCGCCCCGCGTTAGCCTGCATTGGCGGATGTTTTGGCCGTTGAATTGGGTGCCCCATCCTTGCGGTTTGTGCAAGGGTGGGGCTTTTGATTCCAAGGTTGCGATCAAGACCGAATCATGGCCTCGATGCAAGCCCAGCCGGAATCCAGTCTTGCGTGGATGTAAGCAAACAAACGCAAGCGCCGGTAACACCCGCATGGGAATTTGAATCAAGAACCCCACCCTTGCACAAACCGCAAGGGCGCCGCTTCGTGCGATTCCCGCGCGCGCGCCGCAGCCGATGCACCCCCTTCTGTAGCTTGCTTTTGAAGGGACGGCTGACTATACTGGAAAAGCCTAAGCCGGTCGAAAGCCTCAGTGGGCGAGAGCCCACTTTTTTATTGGGGCGAGGCCGGAGCGTAAATCGTAGTATTTAATCGGGTAATATTCAGGGGCGACGGAAAGCGGGAGATGGAACAGGAACGCATCCGCGATGCGGCTGAGCGCGTGGCTCGGTCGCTGGGCATGGAAGTGGTGGACGTGGAGTGGAAGGTGGGCAAGGAACGCTTCCTGCGCGTCTTCATCGATAAGCCGGAAGGCATCAGCCACAAGGATTGCGAAGCGGTCAGCAATCAGTTGAGCGTAATCCTCGATGTCGAGGATTTGATTCCGGGGCCGCCCTATATTCTGGAGGTCAGTTCTCCGGGGCTGGACCGGAAGCTCACGAAGCCGGCGGAGTTCGAGCGCTTCACCGGACGGCTGGCGAGAATTTCGACGACGGAGCCGGTCGAGAACCAGAAAAATTTCGAAGGCCGCCTGGCGGGTTTCGCCGACGGCAAGGTACGGATCGAAGTGAAAGGCCGGGTGATTGCTTTGCCGGTGGAAGGAATTCGCAAAGCGAACCTGGTTGTCGAATTTTGAGATGAGGGACAGATGGCCAATCTGCTGTACCAGACAATTGAGCAGATCAGCCGGGAAAAGCACATTGAACCGGAAGTGATCGTCGCCGCGATTGAAGACGCGATGATCGTTGCCGCGCGGAAGTTTTACAAGACCGAAGAGGATCTACGCGCAAAGTTCAATCCTGATTCCGGGCAGGTCGAAGTGTACGCCGTGCGCCCGGTGGTCGAGGAAGTTACCGACCCGAAGAAGGAATTCTCGCTCGCGGAAGCCCGGCGCGTGGACCCGAACGCGGAAATTGGCGGCGAGGTTCTCATCCCCAAGCCCACGGACGTGCTGGGCCGCATCGCCGCGCAAACAGCCAAACAAGTGATCATGCAAAAGGTGCGCGAGGCCGAGCGCGACACCATTTTTAACGAATACAACGGACGCGTCGGCGAGCTGGTGAATTGCGTCATCAAGCGCACCGAAGGCCCGGACATCGTGGTCGATCTCGGGCGCGCCGAAGCCCGCATGCCCAAGCGCGAGCAGTCGCGCCTGGAAACGTACAATGTGGGCGACCGCCTGCGCGTCGTGTTGCGCGCCGTGGACCGCTCCGCGAAGGGACCGCAGGTGATCGTCTCCCGCGCCGATCCCATTTTAGTGCAGCGCCTTTTCGAGATGGAAGTTCCGGAAATTTACGACGGCACCGTGCAGATTCGCGCCGCCGCGCGCGAAGCCGGCGAACGCACCAAGATCGCCGTGGAGAGCCGCGACAAGGATGTGGACCCGGTGGGCGCGTGCGTGGGCATGAAGGGCATGCGCGTGCAATCCATCATTCGCGAATTGCGCGGGGAAAAAATCGACATCATTCCGTATTCGGAAGACACCGTGCAGTTTGCGCAGAAGGCGCTGTCTCCCGCGAAGGTGACGCGCGTTCAGATCATCGATCCCGAAACGCGCCATCTGGAAGTGATCGTCGAGGACACGCAGCTTTCGCTGGCCATCGGCAAGAAGGGCCAGAACGTGCGCCTCGCCAGCAAGCTGATTGGCTGGAATGTGGACATCAAGAGCGAGGAAGAAAAGCGCCAGGAGATCGAGGCGCAAATGACCGCGCTCACCTCTCCGGGAACGCCGCTCTCCGAACTGCAGGGCGTCGGGCCGAAAACGATCGAGCGAATCGAAGCGCACGGAATCAGCACGATCGAAAAGCTTGCCGACATGACGCCGGAACAGCTCACGGAAATTCCGGGCATCGGCGACAAAATGGTCGAGAAGATTCAGATGGCGGTGGCCGCGTATTTCCAGTCGCTGGAAAATGCGCCGCCGGAAACCGAATCGCTCGAGGCGCTGGCCGAGCAGGAAGCCGCGGTGGATTCCGAGGAACAAGCGGTAGCCGCCGAGGAAACAGCCGAAGCCGCCGACGTTGCGGCGGAAAATATCGAGGCGCCGTCGGAAGCGGAAGAAATCGCGGCCGGCGCGGAAGCGCAGGGCCAGGCCGGCAGCGCGGAGCCGGATGGGTCAGCGGAAGCTTCGGACGAGCACGGAAACAAGTAGCCGCCCCGGAGGGCAATGACAGAACCGATTCAAATTCGCATCAACGAACTGGCGCGCGAACTCGAGGTTAAGGCAAAGGCAATTATCGATTATTTGCCCGAAGCCGGCGTCACCGAGAAAAAAACGCACTCCAGCTCCATCGACGTATCCGCCGCGGTAAGGGTGCGCGATCATTTTCGCGCGGCCGCCGAAGCCGAAGCCGCAGCTGAACAAAAAGAAGTAGCCGATAAGGTCGCGAGAGAAGCGGCCGCCAGAGCCGCGCGCTTGAAGCCCGCTGTTGTGGCTCTTCCGCCCCCATCGCTTGCTCCTCCCGTAGTAGCGCTCCCGGCGCCTGTTGTGGCCGAACCGAGTCGCCCTGCCGTGCCTCCGGCGAAAGTCGTTACCGAAGCAAAGCCCGCAGTGGCAGCTCCGCCTCCGGCTATTTCAAAGACGGTCGCCGTGCCGCCCGTCGCTCCGCCTGTTGCGCCGCCAAAAGTCTTGCCCGCGCCAGCGCCGACAACTGCGTCTGCGTCAACCCCAGCCATTGCCAAGCCGCCTGCGCGTCCGGCAGTGACTCCTGCTGCTGCGAGACCGCCGGTTTCACCGGCGCAAGCGCCATCTCACGTTGCCAGGAAGCATCCCGCGACGGGAGTGGGACGCCACGCAACCACGGCAGCGCCTGGCGCAGCCAAGCCTGTTGTGAGCGCAAAGTCCGCCGCGCCGGGTAAGTCCGCGCCGCCCAAGCCAAATTGGAATCCATTGCCGCCCGGTGCACGAGTCAATCCGCCGGCGCCGCCCCGGCCCGTGCCCGCTGCCCGGCCCGTTGCGCCATCGAGATTTCCAGCGCGTCCAGGACAAGGACGCCCAGGGCAGCCCATGCCCGGACGGCCTGGTGAGCCGTCGCAGGATCGTCCGGGAGCGCCGCGTCCAGGTGGACGCTCAGGAACTCTTCTGCCGCCGGACAAAACTCCGCCCAAGGCGGAGCCCGGCAAGCCGATTTACGCGCGCAAGCCCGCCGCGCGAGCGCGCCCCACGATGGAGAAGCGCTTTGAAGAGGGCGAGCGCAAACTGCATCCGGTTCGCGCACGCATGGGCGTCGGCGAACGGCGGCCCACGCAGATTGAGCGCGCTCCAGCGCCTCCGCCGCGCGAGCCGCGCCAAATTACGATCACCGAGGGAGTCACGGTCCGCGACCTGGCGGAAAAACTTGATGTGCGCGCCAAGGACGTCCTGAAAATTTTGCTGGACCGCGGGATTTTTGCCAGCATCAACCAGGCTCTTGACACACCCATGGCCACGAGCCTTGCGGAAGCTTTCAACGGCACCGTGAACGTGATTACGTTCGAGGAAGACGTTGTCCGCGAAGTGGCCCTCGAAGAGAAGCCGGAAAATTTGGAATCGCGTCCGCCCGTCGTAACCGTGATGGGCCACGTCGATCACGGCAAAACCAGCCTGCTCGACGCGATCCGCGAAACGGAAGTGGCGGCGGGCGAGGCCGGTGGGATCACGCAGCACATTGGCGCATCGGTCGTTCACATCGATGGCCGCAAGGTCGTGTTCATCGACACGCCGGGCCACGAAGCCTTCACGCGGATGCGCGCGCGCGGCGCAAAGGTCACGGACATCGTCGTGCTGGTCGTCGCGGCCGATGACGGCGTGATGCCGCAGACGCAGGAAGCCATCGACCACGCGAAAGCCGCGGGCGTGCCCATCGTCGTGGCCATCAATAAAATCGACAAGCCCGGCGCGGAGCCCGAGCGCGTCAAGCGCCAGCTTTCCGAGCGCGGCCTGATGCCCGAGGAATGGGGCGGAGACACCGTCATGGTGGAAGTCTCCGCGAAACAAAAAAAGAATCTGAGCAAATTGCTCGAAATGCTTTTGCTCGTCGCGGACTTGCGCGAGTTGAAAGCCAATCCGAAATCGCCCGGCGCGGGCACCGTGCTCGAATCCCGCGTGGACAAGGGACGCGGCCCGGTGGCGACGGTCCTTGTGCAGACCGGAACGTTAAACGCTGGAGACGTGTTTATCTGCGGCGCAGTTTACGGCAAGGTTCGCGCGATGTTTGACGATCACGGACGCCCGGTGAAAAGCGCGGGGCCTTCGACGCCCGTGGAAGTTCTCGGCTTGCAGGGCGCTCCGGAAGCCGGCGACCACTTTCAGGTGGCCGACGAGGCGCGCGCGCGGCACATCGTGGAATTCCGCCAAGGCAAGCTGCGCGAAGCCAGCCTCGCGCGTTCCGCGGGAGCGCGCATCACGCTCGATCAGTTGCACGAGCAGCTCCGTGTGGGAGAGGTCAAGGAATTGCCGCTGGTCATCAAGGCGGACGTGCAGGGCTCGGTCGAAGTGTTGAGCGAGATGCTGCCGAAACTTTCCGACGACCACGTAAAACTGAAAATTATTCATGCCAGCATCGGCGCGGTGACCGAGAACGACGTTCTGCTCGCGTCCGCGTCCGGAGCGATTGTCGTGGCGTTCAACGTTCGCCCGGACCGCAAGGCTTCGGACCTCGCGCAGCGCGAAGGCGTCGAGATTCGGCTGCACTCCGTGATCTACGAAGTGTCCGACGAAATCCAGAAGGCCATGACGGGATTGCTCGAACCCGTCTTCAAGGAAACGCATCTGGGCAGGGCCGAAGTGCGCGACACATTCCGCGTCAAGGGCGTGGGAATGATCGCGGGCTGCTACGTGGTGGATGGCATTCTCAAGCGAGACATGGAAGTTCGTGTGCTGCGCGAAGGAACCGTCGTCTACACCGGAAAGCTCACGTCGCTCAAGCGTTTCAAGGACGATGTGAACGAAGTGCGCACCGGATTCGAGTGCGGCGCGACCGTTTCCAACTACAATGACCTCAAGGTTGGAGATATTCTCGAGTGCTTCCATATGCAGAAACTTGTGCTGGCCGAGGCCGGCGCCTGAGTTTCGCCCGGCCCCGCAAGCGGCGCCGGTTTTGCACTTGTTCGCAGGTAAACGTTCGCAGGTAAACGTTCGCAGGGACGAAGATGCCAATCGGTCTGCTCACCCTGGAAATTTATATCCCCGAGGCGCACTCGCTCAAAGATAAGCGGCAGGTTCTCCGCAGCCTGAAGGACCGGCTGCGGGGGAAATTCAATGTGGCCGTGGCCGAACTCGAAGGGCAGGACTCCTGGCAGCGGTCAGTGGTGGGCGTCGTGAGCCTCGCGAACAACGCCGGGTTTCTCGAACAATCCTTGCGCACGGTGCTCGCGGAATCCGAACGGCAACTGGGCCGCGACCTCGTCGGCCACGATCTGGAAATTATCTGAAGGACGGGATATGCGAAAGACAACCCGAGGGAACAGAAAAACATCTCCTGATTATGTGTGCGTCCAGTTTCGCGGCGCAAGACAGGCCTTGTTGTCAAAAAGCTCGATAGGGACACAGTGTTGATTGAAGGAACCAAAGCCGGACTCGAGTTTTTGGGAAATTTGTTTCTTGCCCAAGCACAATTTTCTGATGGTGGGTTCGAACTCGGACCCCGGCCAGCCGGAAATGCATTTTTCCGGAAGAGTTCCAAATGTGGCTTGTACATTCATCGTTTCTGCGGCAAGAGTGGACAATGACGATCCCCGGAATTCGACACAAACGTGTCGCGGAAGAGATGCTCCACGAGTTGAGCATCATGGTGGCGGGTGAGTTAAAAGACCCGCGCATCGAGGCGCTGGTCACGGTCACGGAAGTTCGCGTGACGCCCGACATGAAACACGCGCGCGTCTTTGTCAGCGTGGTGGGCAGCGAGGCCGAGCAGAAGAGCACGATCACCGGGCTGTTCGCGGCGGTCGGATACATTCGCCACGAATTGACCGAGCGAATCCAGTTGCGCCGCGCGCCGGAAATTCATTTCATCCTCGATCATTCCCAGGAATACGGCCAGCGCATCGAAAACCTGTTGAAGCAGACGAAGACTCCGCCCGGCGAGTAGCGCGGGCTTCAGCCTGCGGGGTTTCGTCCTTGCAAGGCTTAACCCCGCAGGCTGAAGCCCGCGCTACTGAAAAGCCCTCATATCATCCATGCCCAAAAAACCGCAATCCGCGCCGATTGACGGCGCCCTGGTGATCGACAAGCCGAGCGGCAGAACGTCGCACGATGTTGTCGATGCCGTGCGGCGCATCGTGGGGTTCCGGCAAATCGGCCATCTTGGGACGCTGGATCCGCTGGCGACGGGCGTTCTCGTGCTCCTGCTCGGGCGCGCCACGCGCCTCGCTCAGTTTTATGTGGGACGCCGCAAACGCTACGACTCGACCTTCCGCTTCGGCTTCGCCACGGACACGTACGACGCCGATGGCGAGCCTGTGGGGCCGGACACGGCGCCGCAAATCGACCGCGCCGAGATCGAGCGCCTGGCCGCCGCGCGCATCGGGACTTTTCCGCAAATGCCGCCGCCCTATTCGGCGAAAAAAATTAATGGGCGCCCGGCGCACGAGCTGGCGCGAATGAAAAAACCGGTCGAACTGAAAGCGGTGGAGATCGAAGTCTACGATTTTCGCGTCAACGAAGTTTCCGGATCGCAGGCGAAATTTTCAATCGAGTGCGCCTCGGGCACGTACATTCGTTCGCTCGCGCACGATATGGGCGAGGCCCTCGGGTGCGGCGCGCACCTCGCGGAAATCACGCGCACGGCGGTTGGCGAATTCACCCTGGACCAGGCCGTGAAACTCGAAGACCTCGAAAGCGCCGCGAAACAGGGCGACTTCGCGCGCTACGTAATCCCTCTCGAACGCATGCTCCCCGAACTGCCGAGCGTGACGCTCCTTCCGCTGGTCGAAAAGCGCGTGCGCCACGGCGCGAAATTCACCGTGCAGCTCGCGCAAATCCAGCTCGGCCGTACGAACGCCGCGCAAGGCGCCACCACCGAACTCAACTCCGGTGAATGGAAGCCCGCGCGCCTCCGCGTGTTCAATCACGACGAGCGCCTCATCGCCATCGCCGAAGCCGTCGTGCTGGGCACTTACCAGCCCGTCGTTGTCCTCGACGCGGAAGCGTGAACAATACACCTGGACACCTGGCGGCGAATCGGGAAAGGTGAGCCGCACTACTCGTCTTTTTCCAGGTATTCTTCAGGGACATCGTCCTCCGGGACTTCATGTGTCCTGACTTCGCCCTGATCGGCGTCGGGAGCGTCTTGCACACCTTTAACTACCTCGGCTTCGAACGCGTTCCCTTCCTCAAGCAGTTCGTCCACGCTCTCTGAATCCGCACCCGCGAGGTCAGACAATCCCTGCAAATCTCCTGATTGGCCGCCTGAGTTTGCTCCCAGGCCTTTGGGTTCGAATGTAACCGTTGCCACGCTCTGGCTCTTTTCAGGCGCTTTGCGCTTTTGTTTTGCCGCCTTCTTTTTCTTCGGCGCGGCCTTTTTCGAGCGCGCCACTTTCTTAGGCGTCGCTTTTTTCCTTAAGGGCTTCTTCGGTTTAACTTTCTTCTTATTCGTATTCTTTTTGGGTGTCATATTTGCAGTCGACCACTTGTCTCTCATTTTCATTTTGGCCGTAAACCTGGCGATTGGATAAAAGCGCCAGCCAGTGGGTCAGCACTTCCAGGTGCGCCATGGTGATCGTTCCGAAGGTTACTTTATTTCCGGAACGTTTTCACCCAGGGCAGTTGCCAGCGCGATCAGGTGGTCCTGTTCGTCCATCAGGATCTCTCGAAGGTGTTCGGAAATGGCGTACTCGCCCAGACCGTCGCATTGATGAATTCGTTCCCGGTAGTTGCGGATCGTTTCCATCTCATTTTCCAGGTCAAACCGCAGCATCTCTCTGGCTTTTTCCGATGTGCGCACGGGTTTGGACTGGACGACTGGCATGCCGCCGAGATAGTCGATCTGGTTGGAGAGGACGAGCGCGTGAGCGAGTTCCTCGCCCGCGTGTTTTTCCAACTCGCCGGCAATGTTCATGAACTCTGCGCCCTTCAGGACTTGGGAATACACTACATAGGAGATGATGGCCTGATATTCACGAGACAAATCTTCATTCAACAATTTGACCAATTCTTGGCGCGTGGTTGCCCCGGCCGAAGAAACATCTGATTTCCCCTTATTATCTTTCAAAGTTGGACTCCTTCACGAAGGTTATTATCCCGTATAGGCTATTGGACAAAAGTCCGAGTATCCGCCAGTTAATTCTCCGGAATCTTCCGCAGTCTAACAGGCGAACCCTTTTGCCCACTGTCCAAAAGGGAACACATTGAATGGGCTATTCCGCACCGGCAACGCAAGCCTACGTGGGCTCAGCCATCGAAAAATGCTCGCAGTCGCGTCACACCTTCTTGGAATTTGTTCTCCGGTGTAATCAGACTAAGCACCAGAAAACCTTCGCGTGAAAAATTGAAGAAGTGGCCGGGGTGGGCGAGGACGGAATGGCGTTCGAGGAGCGCGACGGTCAGGTCGTCATCCGTTCCCGTGACGGGGACGCGCAGGATGGCGTACCAGCCGCCTTCGCGGTCGAGGCGCGCGAGGGATTTTGATTCGCGCAGCATGGCGTCCAGTGCGGAAAGATTAGCGGCAATTCGCCGCTGCAATTGCGCCTGCAACTCGTGACGAAGCGAGAGGAATTTCGGCAGCGCGAGTTGGACGGGCGTGCTCGGAGAAAGATAAGTGTCCGCGATGATTTCCAGACGCTCGACGGCGGTTTGCACAATCGCATCCGGCCCGCTCACGACGGTCCAGGCAAGCTTCATTTGCGGCAGCAGAGAAATTTTTGAAAGGCCGCTGAGCGTGAATGTGAGCGCCGCGCCGTGCAGGGCGAAGGTGTGCGCTTGGTCTTCATTTTGGCGGGCTCCAAGTAGAGCCCGCACCCGGCCGCTCGTGTAATCGAGAAACACTTCATCGGCCACGATGGCCATTTCGCGCGTCGCGCAAATTTCCGCGAGTTCGGCGGCCTCGCGCGGCTTGACGAACGAGCCGGTGGGATTGTTGGGATGCACGACGAGCACGCCGCGCGAACGCGGCGTAAGCGCGGCGCGCAGCGAGGCGAAATCGATTTGCCAGCCGTGATCGTAGAGCAATGGATAGGGAACGAGACGAATGTCGGCGAGGTCCGCCAGAAATTCAAAGAGCGGATAGCTGGGCGCAGGGAAGAGAATTTCGTCGCCCGCTTCGCACAGTAAACGGAAAATGTGGCTATAGGCTTCGCTGGTTCCCGAGGCGAGCAGAACGCGTTCGGGATCGACGCGCGAAGCCGATGCGGAAAATCCCACGCGTCCGGCGTAATATTCGGCAACCGCTTCGCGAGCTTCAGGCAAACCCTTGCTTTCGGGACGATAGACCAGCGCGCGCGGATCGGCCAGCGCCGCAAGGATTTCCCGCTCCGGATACGCAAGCCCGCATTCGGTGGGATTCGACGCGGTCAGATCGAAAAGTGTCTTGCCGCTTTTCCGGTGCTCTTCGAGAGCCCGCGTCAAACGGTTCGTTTCCAGCCGCCAATTTGTGCGCGAGGCAAACATTCATTCAAAGCGGATCAGTACGATTTCAGGATTCGATCCCAGCCGCATGGGTGGGCCCCACGTGCCGGCGCCACAGGAAGTATAGACTTGAAGATCACCGAAGCGGTTCAATCCGTAAGCAAAGTTTCCATAAATTCTGGAAACGATTTTCGTGAACGGGAAAAATTGTCCCCGATGGGTATGGCCGGACAACTGCAAGGAAATGCCCGCTTCCGCCGCGACCGGCAAGCAGCTCGGATTGTGAACCAGCAGAACGCTCGCGACATTCGGGTCCAGGTCCGCTTGCTGAAGGATCGAGCGAAGCTTCTCCGCATTCGTCGAATCGTGATAGTGGACGCCTACAATCTGCAATCCGTCGAGAACGACCTTTTCGTTCTCGAGCACGCGGATTCCGGATTGCCTGACGGCCGCGAGATATTGCGAGGGGCTGGTGAATTGCTCGTGGTTGCCGGTGATGAAGTAAGCGCCCAGCGGCGCGCAAAAATCAGCCCAAGGTTTGGCCAGCCGGTCGAAGTCCGCGGTTGTCCCGTCGTACATGTCGCCCGGAATAAAAAGCACGTCCGGATGTAGTTGCGAAAGTTTCCGAACGATGCGGCGGAGAAAACCGGCGTTTCGCAGGTGGCCGAGGTGCAAGTCGCTCACCACGGCGGCTGTACGGCCGCGCCAGGCGGCGGGAAGATTGGGCAGCTTTACGCTCACGCGAACCACGCGGGTCCACTGTGCATTCACGATGGCGGAAATTCCGGCGATAAGGCTGAGACCAAAGCACACGGCTGCAAGCGAGTGCCTGTCCAGGCGCACTCCAAACAGAAGCGGCACGCCATAGATAATCCAGCACGCGCACGCGGCAAGAAAAAAGAAATTCACGAAGCCAAGCCAAACGGCCGCGAAGATGTAAAACGCCCGGACGGCAAGATTGAAATACAGGCGCGCAAGGATGGAGGCGGCCACGAAGCTGACCGACAAAAACGCAAGCGTGATTTGCAATCCGCGCGCGCCCGAATTATCCGGCGCCCCCCAGAAAAATACCCAGGTTAGATACAAAAACAAATGCGTCAGCAAAAGAATCGCTTGGACGACAGCAATAAATGTGGGGATTCGCGCGCGCGCTCCGGAGGATGATCGAGCGGGCGCTTGCGAAGCGGCACTGAGTTCGGGAGTATGGGAATCCATCATAGGATTGGATGCGCTTCAACCGGTTTCGAGGCACATAAAGTTCTGATTTGTTGGAACTGTGGGCCTAGCAGCGCGGGCTTCAAGCCTGCGGGGGGTTCGGCTTTCCTCGTAGTATCCATCGAGGCTGATTTGCAGAAACCGCGCGGGCTGAAGCATATGCTACTTTGCGGATTCGTGAACGACCGGCTCGTCGGTTTCGACCTTGCCGTCGCGCACGTGGATGATACGGTTGGCGCGCGCCGCAACGTCGCGTTCGTGCGTGACCAGGATGATGGTGTTGCCTTCGCCGTGCAGCCGCGCAAAGAGGGCCATGATTTCATCGCCGGTTTTCGAATCCAGATTTCCGGTGGGCTCGTCGGCTAGCACGATGGAGGGAGAATTGACCAGCGCGCGCGCGATGGCCACGCGCTGCCGCTGTCCGCCGGAGAGTTCATTGGGCTTGTGGAACATTCTCGCTCCCAGGTCGACCGCTTCGAGCGCGCGTTTGGCGCGGGCGAGGCGCTCTTCCGAGGGCGTGCCGTTATAGATCATGGGAAGCTCGACGTTGTGCAGGGCCGTGGCGCGAGGGAGCAAATTGAATGTTTGAAATACGAAACCGATTTCCTTATTTCGAATGCCGGCAAGCTCGTCGTCGTCCAGTTCGCTGACCAGCCGCCCGGCCAGCCAGTATTTTCCCGAGGTCGGCGTATCGAGGCATCCGATCAGGTTCATGAGCGTGGATTTCCCGGAACCCGACGGCCCCATGATGGCGACGTACTCGCCGCGCCGAATCGTAAGATCGACGCCGCGCAGGGCGTGCAGTTTTTCGCCGCCCATTTCGTACGTCTTCCAAAGCTCCTCGGTCAGGATGGCCACTCCCTGATCGACGAGGTCTTGCCGGAATTTGTCGGGTGAGACGGCTCGTTCGGGCATTCCTCAGTTCCTCAAATCCGTTGGGATATTCATCTAGTTTTCTTCCGCCGGTTTCGGCGTGGAGTTGTCCACTTTCACGCGCGCGTCAGGCTTGAGCGTGCGCAAAGTCTTGTAGCTTCCGGTGATAATCTGGTCGCCTTCCTGCAATCCGCTCAGCGCCTCGATATCGGTGACTCCCGTGATTCCGGTTGTGACGGGCACAAATTGAGCGCGGTTATTCCGAACCACGAAGACGCCCTGTATCGACGGATTTTTTTCGAGCGCGGAGGAAGCGGCTCCCTCGGCCGCCGGGCGCTGCGCCGCGAGCGTGACGGAAGGCTTCCCGCTCTCCTTCGCCGCTTCGTCCAAATCCTTTTTCGTTCTCTCCGCGAGCGCCTGAATGGGAATCGTCATTACGTTTTTCTTTTGAGCCGTGGTGATCTTGGCCGTCGAGGAAAGCCCGGGGCGCAGGCCATCCGGCGGATTCTGGAGCGTCACGACGACCTTGAAATCCTTGGCTTCCTGGTTGCCGGTGGTGGATTGCGTCGATGCCAGGCCCGAAGTGCGCAGCACCGCCTGCGTTCCGACTTCGGTCACCTTTCCCTTGAAGAATTTTCCGGGAATTGCGTCGATCGTGACTTCCGCGTCCTCGCCCAGCTTCACGCTCACAATGTCGGTTTCATCCACCATCACTTCGGACGTTACCACCGACATGTCGGAGATCGTCATCAGATAACTTCCCGTGGCATTTTGGATGCCGGGAACAACGTTTTCGCCAACGCGGACGGCAATGTACGTCACGACGCCGTTGATGGGCGCGGTGTACGTGGTTTTTTTCAGGATGTCGCTCAGGCGTCCCATCATGGCTTGATTTTGCGACAATGCGGAACGCGCCTGTCCGAGCTGCGCATGGGCCTGCTCGGCGCGGGCCTCGGCCGATGCCAGCGCCGCCACGGCGCCATCGTGCGTGGCTTTTTGCGTGTCGTAATCCTGCTTGGGAATCAGGCCTTCCTTGAACAGGATTTGGCCGCGTTCCCAATCGAGTTTCGCGTGTTCCAAATCCGCCGCGCGCGCCTTGATGTCCGCCTGCGCCGATGCATCGTTGGCCTCGGCCGATTTTATTCCTGCCTCGGCGGCTCCGATGCCGGCGCGCTGCGCGCTGACGTCGGCGGCGGGTTGCACGTTTTCCAGGCGCAGCAGCACGTCGCCTTTTTTTACGTGGTCGCCTTCCTTGACCGCAATGGCCGTGATTTTGCCGATCCCTTCGCCCAAAACGTTTGTGTAGGTGAGCGGCTTGACTTCGCCTGATGCCGTGACCACGGCGGTCACATCCTGCCGGACCGCCAGCGCCGTCTGTACGGTGACGACGCCCTTGTTGATCTGCCAGATGGCCAGCCAGGTCCCGCCGGCCAAAACGGCGGCGACGCCCGCGCCAATCCCGATTTTTTTCCACGTGGCCATGGATTTAGGGCTCTGGTCCTAGTGTTTCGAAGTGTTTGCGTGTGAGGCCGGAACTTGCCCGGCTCGGGCTGGCCGCGCCCCACTCGACAAGGAATTTTACAATATTTCGGCATAGCAAAAGAAAGTAATTTACCTCCGGTGCGTTACCGGTTCAGGTAACCCGCCGTGTCCTCCGGAAAGATGGCGGGCAACCCGGCAGCGTCCAGACAGTTCTTAATACCTATCTGTCCAGGCCAGGCATCATCCGCGCGAGAAGGAATTGCCTGCCTTAGCAGGGCGCGTAGGGGGCGATTCCTTGATTGACGCGTGCAAGAGCCAGGGATAGAATCGAGCTTCCGAATCAGGGCGAGGTATGTACATGAACCGTTTGGGACGTATTTCACTTATGGTATTGATGGGCGGGGCGTTGCTCCTGCCATTCTCCGGGCGTTCCCACGCTCAGGATCAGGATAAAGATCAGAAGGAAGCTCCCGCCGATAAGCCACAGGACTCAGGAAAAAAGGACAATGGCAAAGGCAAAAAGAACCTGAGGAAGCTGGAAAAAGAACTCGCCACTCCTTATAAAAAATGGCTGCAAGAGGAAGTCCCCTACATCATCAGCGATGAAGAGCGCTCGGCCTTCCTGCAATTGCAGACGAACGAAGAGCGCGAGCAGTTTATCGAGTCATTCTGGCAGAGGCGCGATCCCACGCCGGACACGGTCGAAAACGAATTCAAGGAAGAACATTACCGCCGGATCGCCTACGCCAATGAGCGATTTTCCTCGGGCATCCCTGGCTGGAAGACGGATCGCGGCCGCATTTACATTATCTGGGGTCCTGCCGATGAGATTGACTCTCACTCCGCAGGGAGCACGTACAACCGCCCGATGACCGAAGGCGGCGGGCAAACGACCGTCTACGGATTCGACGACTGGACCTACCATTACCTGGAAGGGATTGGACAAAATATCACCATCGAGTTTGTGGACCCCACCGGCACGGGCGAATATCACATCACCATGGATCCGGGCGAAAAGGATGCCATGGCCCATGTTCCCGGAGGCGGGCCCAGCATGTTGGAATCGATGGGCATGAGCACGCAGGCCGCGCGCTTCACGCAGGGGAACGGTTCCACCGCTCCGCTCGGTATCGGCCAAATGAACGGCGGTGGCGGGCTCGAGAGCCAGAACGAATTCACGCGCCTCGATCAATTTGCGAAGGTGCAGGTTGCCCCGCCGGTCAAGTTCAAGGATCTCGAAGAGGTGGTCAGTTCGCGCATTCTTCGCAACCAGATTTCGTTCGATTACCGCTTCGATTTCATGAGGATTACGGGCGATACGATTCTCGTTCCGGTGACGGTGCAGATTCAGAATAAGCAAATGACCTTCCACGATCGTGACGGCGTGCAATCGGCGTCGCTCAATCTGTTTGGGCGAGTCACTTCGATGACCGGGCGCGTGATCCAAACATTCGAAGACGTGATCCAGCGCGATTTTCCGGACACACTGCTCGAATCGTCGCTGAAGAGTTTTTCGATTTACCAGAAGGCTTTGCCCCTGCGCCCGGGCTTGTACAAGCTGGACCTCGTGATCAAGGACGTAAACAGCGGAAACGTGGGCGTGGTGAATACACGCCTCGCGGTATCTCCCTTTCCCGACGACAAGCTGGAAGCCAGTTCGCTGATCCTTGCCGATCAGATGGAGCCGGTATCGTCCAAGGACGTGGGCATTGGGCAATTCGTGCTGGGCTCGACCAAGGTTCGGCCCAAGCTCGATTCGGAATTCCATGCTGATCAGCCGCTGGACGTCTACTTGCAGTTTTACAATTTCAAGGTGGACGACAAGACGCACAAGAACAACGTCTCCCTGGACATCAAGGTCACGCAGGGAGATCAAACCGTTTCTCATGAAGTCAAGACCAGCGATCAGCTCAAGCAAAATGGCGAGCAGATTACGTTCGAACAGGTGATCGCGCCCAAAACGCTGCCGCCTGGGAAGTACAAGTTGGAAATCCAAGCCACCGACCTAGTGGCCAACCAGACGGTTTCGCGCAAGGCGGATTTCACGGTTACTCCGCCGGCCGTGATTAAAAATGTGGCGTCGAACGGAGCCACAGGAAGGTAACCAGTCCCTATGAAGTCGATTTGCCGTACTTTGGGCTGGGTAATGGCTGTTGTACTGGTCGCGGCCGCTTCGGCGTCCGCCAAGCCGGGTTATGGCACGATCTCGGGCGTCGTCCTGGATCCCTCCGGGACGCCGCAGATGGGCGCCAGCGTCTGGCTGTACTCCGAAGACTCCGGTGGCCGCGCGGTCGTGCAAATCCTTTCCGATCCGTATGGGGCATTCCTCACCGCTCACCTGAAGGCTGGTAAATATGCCGTGCGCGTTTCCGTCGCGGGATTCCTGCCGACCATCGAGCGGCACGTCGCCGTGATGTCTAATCTGACGACGCTCCTGCGCGTGCAAGTCGAATCCGTGTTTTCATCCCTCGATACGCTGCGCCGCAAATCCGATGCTCCCGCCGCGGACGACGACTGGAAATGGGTGTTGCGCTCCTCGGCCGCGACACGCACCATCCTGCAATGGGATGCCACGGGCAAGGACGTCTTCTCCACCGCCACATTGAGTTCGGAACTCCCGAATCAGGAGCGTCCCCGCGCGCTGGTTGAGGTGAGCAATGGCGCGTTGCGCCCCGGATCGGTTTCGAACCTTTCGGGCGCTCCCGCCACCGCCGTTTCCTACGATCAGCGTGTTGGCCGCAAGGGGCACATGTTATTCGCCGGCCAGATGAGCTACGACCGGGAAGGGGAGGGTTCGTTTGCCAGCGTTTGGCTCCCTACCGGAGATGCCGGAAGCGGCCCGGAAACTATTTTTGTCTGGCGACAAATGAAATTTGGCGGGGCGAGCATGAAGTTTCAAGCCATGCGCCTCGATCACACCGAGCAGTTCCTGCTGAGCGATCGCGTCTCTTTGCGCGCCGGCGCGGAATTTCTTCGCGCCGGCATGATAGCATCCACATTTTCCATACGTCCGCACGCGCAATTGAACGCCAGCCTTGCTCCGGGCCTGATGGCTTCGTTCCTTGTCGCGGCGAATCCTCCCTCCGAACAGTGGGGACGCACGGGCGCGCTGGAATCGGCAATCGACGAACTCGACAGTCTGCCTCCGGTCCTGTTTCGCAATGGCAGCCCGGTGATGGAGGGCGGCTGGCATGAGGAAATTTCGGCCAAGCGAAAAACGGGAAGCCACGGCGTGCTGGAGGTTGCGGCGTTTCATGACTCGTCGCGGAATCAGGCCATTTTTGGAGCCGGTTCCACGACCAGCCCTGAATTTGTGCAGGATGTCTTTTCGAACGCGTTTCTGTACGATGGCGGCAATTCCAGTTCGTGGGGCACGCGGGCGGCGTATCGCCAGAAGCTTTCGGACGACCTCGAAGTTGCCGCGATCTACGCTTGGGCCGGGGCTCTTTCCCCCGCGGGCGATTTGAATACTACGTCGTCGGACTTGCGCAACAGTTTTGCAAACAGCTACCATCACAGCCTTGCCGCGCGAGTTTCCGGGAAAATTCCACGCTCGGGCACGCAGTTCTCAGCCAGCTACAAATGGGTTGACGGCACCGTGTTGTCCCGCATGGACCAGTTTGGCGAGGCAACCTACCAGATGGATCCGAATCTGCACCTTTCGATTCGCCAGCCGCTGCCGGGATTGAGCGGACGGTGGGAAGCGATGGCCGATTTCAGCAATGTTTTGGCGCAAGGATACGTGACGGTGAATGGGTCGGATTCCAGGATCATGCTCGTTCCAATTTTGCGGTCGTTCCGGGGTGGAGTCAGTTTCCAGTTTTAATTTTTGGTTGGGCAGGAGCTATTAAAAACAGAATAGAGCCTTCCATAAAATGGAGGGCGAAAGGCTCCGTTCACCTTTCCCCAGTCGATCCGCATATAAACACTTGAAATTGATATGGTTAATGGTTTTATGGAACTTATATAATTTGGAAGCGGGCTTGCACCATACCCGTTTCAATGGGGCTTTGCCGGGGTAACAGGTGAGCGTTCCAATCAACGACAATCTTCGGATTCGGTTGGGAGCGGCCGTCCTAGCCCTCGCGACGCTCGCCGCCATCGTCTTTGGCGTTATCAATTTTCAGCAACGCTCCATGTTCTCCGCGCCCGATGATGGGGTGTCGTGGATCGAAAGCCAGTCAGGAGTCGTTGCCTGGCATGTCTCTCCGCAATCTCCCGCCGCGAATGCCGGCCTGCGGGCCAATGACCGCATCCTGGCCATCAACGATGTGCCGGTCCATACGCCGATAGACGTTACACGGCGTCTGTGGCGCATCGGCCTGTGGTCGCAGGCTCATTACCGGATTGAGCGGGGCGGCAAGCAGTTTGAAGCGCAGCTCGTCATCCAGCCGGTCGAGCGGCCCGCCTCGATCGAAAATTATTTGCGTGTGGTGGGCGTGCTCTACCTGTTTATCGGTCTTTTCATTTTTGCGCGCCGGTGGAACGCCACGCGCGCCGTGCATTTTTATATTTTTTGCCTGGTGTCTTTTGTCCTGTATTCGTTCCAGTACACGGGGAAGCTGACGGTTTTCGACTGGGAAATTTATTGGTCCGCAATAGTGGCGCGGCTTTTGCAGCCCGCTCTGCTGCTGCATTTTGCTCTGGTGTTTCCCGAGCGGCGTCCGGTTTCCAAGAGGCATGGCGCGATTCTTGGGGTCATTTACGGCGTGCCGGGGGTTCTTCTGCTGGTGCGCGTGCTGGTCGGGCTCGGTGAACTGGGTTTCATGCCGTCGATCGAAGCGCGAAATACCCTGGACCGGCTCGATCTTGCGTGCCTAGGGATGTACTTCCTGCTCGCGGCGCTTGTGTTCGTGATGAGCTACCGGCGCGCGTCGTCCGGAATTTTGAGGCAGCAGTTGAAGTGGGTGACGGGCGGAGCGCTCGCGGGGATTGTTCCGTTTCTGCTTTTTTACATCGCGCCATTTTTCCTGGGCGTCGTGCCGCGCCCGTGGATGAATTTTTCGGCGATTTTCCTGGCGCTGATCCCGCTGAGTTTCGGCTACGCCATCATCCGCTACCGGCTGATGGACGTGGACATCATCTTTAAGCGCGGCCTGGCCTACACGTTCGCTACGGCGGGCGTGGTGGTGGTTTATTTTTCTTCGATCGCCGTAATCGGCGAGTTGTCCCACGCGGCGTGGCCGAAAGGTCCCGTGGGCGCCATGATTGCGATTGTGGTGGCGGCGGTGCTGTTTCAGCCGCTGCGGGAATGGGTGCAAGCGCGCCTCGATCACTTCTTCTATCGAGATCGGCTGGATTATCGCCGGACATTGATCGAGTTCGGCCGCACGCTGACCAACGAAGTGCGGATTGAGCCGCTGCTCGCATCCGCGCTCGACCGGATCTCGCAGACCTTTCTCGTCGACCGCCTGGCGGTATTTCTCGAAGATGCCGCAAACCCCGGCCAATTCGAACTGACGCGTTCGATGGGGCTGCGGACCGCGGGACAGCTGGACTTGAGTTTCCTCGAGCCTTCAAAACCCGCGTTCGGGCGGGGATGCCTTTTCTTTGAGTCCGCCCGCTCGGCGACAGGCGAAAACGATTCGGTGCGGCGTACGCTGCAGAATCTCGAATTGAACTATTTTATTCCGTGCCGCTTTCGCGACCGCACGGTGGCGATGCTCGGCCTCGGGAAGACGGTGGACGGAGATTATCTTTCGTCGGACGATCTGGAGCTTCTCGCGACGATCGCCGGATACGTGGCCGTCGCTATCGAAAATGCGCGGCTCTACGAGTCACTCGAACAAAAGGCGCTCCAGATCGAGCGGCTGAAGGATTTCAGCGAAAATATCGTCGAATCGCTCCGAATCGGCGTGCTGACGCTGGACATGGAAGACCGCATCGAATCGTGGAATCCCCAACTGGAAGAGTTGCTGGAAATTCCGCGAGCTGAAGCGCTGCAACGAAGGCTCGACGAAATTCTGCCGCGCGAGCTTGCGGCTGAAATCGCCGAGCGCGCCGTCAGCGAGCACGTTGCAGGAATCTACAAATTCCGAGTGACCACGCGCAGCAGCCGGCAATTGGTGATCAACGCTTCGGTTGCTCCCCTTCTGGGAAAAGACGGCGCTCAACTCGGCCGGCTCATTTTGCTGGACGACATCACGCAGCGCGTGCGCATGGAAGAGCAAATGGTGCAGAACGAGAAGCTCACTTCGCTCGGGTTGCTCGCGGCCGGCGTGGCGCACGAAGTGAACACGCCACTGGCCGTGATTTCAAATTACATCCAGATGCTGGCGAAACAGATTCCGGCCGAAGATCCGCGGCAGAAAACGATCGAGCGAATCGTGAAGCAGACTTTCCGCGCGAGCGAGATCGTCAACAACCTGCTGAATTTCTCGCGCACCGGCGCGGCGACGCCGGACGAAATCAATCTGAACGCGGTGCTCGAAGAAACGCTGTCGCTGTTGCAGCATCCGTTCAAGACGGGGCGGGTCAACGTGGTCCGCTCCTACAACGAAAAGCTCCCCGCCGTGCTCGGTTCGACGACGCGGCTCCAGCAGGTTTTTCTGAACCTGTTCATGAATGCGCGCGACGCCATGCCTGGAGGAGGCATGCTCGAAGTGCGCACGGCGGCGCACAACGGCACGGTGGAAGTGGAAATCACCGATACCGGCGCCGGAATTCCGCCCGAGCATATCCAGCGGATTTTCGACCCGTTTTTCACCACAAAGTCCACCGGCAAGGGCACGGGCCTCGGACTTTCGGTGAGTTATGGCATTATTAAAGAGCACGCGGGCAAGGTGGACGTGCGCTCGAGCCCCGGCAAAGGAAGTTCGTTCCGCCTGGAGTTTCCCGCGGTAAAAAAAGTCGTTCATGCCTAAAGGATCTATCCTCGTCGTCGACGATGAAGTCGAAATCCGCGAAGGGCTGGAAGCATTGCTCCAATCGGAAGGCTTCGACGTAACGCTCACCGCAACGGGCGAGGAGGGCCTGCAGAAGATTGAGGACTCTCCCTTCGATGTCGTGTTGCTCGACGTGAGCCTGCCCGACCGCAACGGCCTCGAAATGCTTCCCGAAATACGGCGGCGCGATCCCAATCAGTCGGTGATTTTGATCACGGCCTACGGCTCGATCGATATGGCGCGCGCGGCCT
>PLUM01000096.1 GCA_003165465.1 Acidobacteriota bacterium | reverse complement strand
CACTCACCCACCCGTCCGCACGGGGTGAAATCGACAAAGAAGGCCACAACGCATTCGCGAAAATTCCAGGGACACAAAGACACTTCGTTCGCGATGCAGGAACCCGCCTCCCGCCATGAATCGGAAATCTTCCCCTGACTCGAAAAGTTTTAGCAGAGCTGGCGGAGGGATTTGAACCCCCGACCCTCTGATTACAAATNNCTACCAACTGAGCTACGCCAGCACGGCGCAAACCGAGGAAATATATCAAATTGGAACTCGAATTGCAATGGCCCCCTGTGGAAGACCTGTGCAAACCTCGACCTCTTGCCGATGGGCTCATTGTACCGCCCACACCCGCACAAGCTTCAAGACCGTGCCGGGAGATTTATTCTACACCTTTTGAGAGCTGCCGGGGAAACAAATCTTTTCGATGGGCAATGTCGAGCGCCGGACGTATTTTGATTGTAGCCCACGCCGACTGACAATGAGAGAATCCTATAGGCAAGGAGGCGCGAATGCAGCGGTCCCGGAAAACTTTATTTGTAACCGCCGGCGTTGCGGCCGTGGCCATTGGCGCAGCGTTGCTGCTGCATGGGAGCTTCCGGAGGGGCGCGACGGCTCATGCCTCTCCCGCACCGGACCTGCTCTCCGCGCTGCCCGCGGGCGCGCCCACGCTGGTCTATCTGGATCTCGCCGCCGTGCGCGCATCCAGTTTTTACCAGCATCGGCCCGATCGCGGGCCAATCGTGGTGCCCGACGCGGACTATGCGAATTTCATGCGCTCCACGGGATTCGATTTCGAGAAGGACCTGGACCGCGTGGTGATTGCGTCATGGCCCTCGGCGGGGGACAAAGAGCCGGGACCAGACGTGGTGATCGCCGACGGGCGTTTTGACCGGGAAAAAATTCGCGGCTATGCCCTGCGCACGGGAAAGCTCGATCGCCAGCAGGGGCACGACGTATTTCTATTTTCCACGAGCGGCAGACCGAACTGGAATTCCGTCACGTTCCTCGATGACCGTCGCATCGCCCTTGTCCGGGGGGCGAGCATCGCTCCCTTATTTTCGGGCAATGGCGCAAACAGTGTTGGCGACCCCGCGCGGGAGCGCGCCGCGCGCCTGGACGGCGCCGCCGCTTTCGCCATACTGCCCATGCCTCCGCTCCCGGCCCATTTCGCTCCGGGCGGCGTGCAATCCGACCAGCTGGCCAGCCTCGCTCGCTCCGTGCAGTGGATCACGCTGGCCGCGCGGCCCGAGGGCGACAACCTGCGCATCTCGCTCGAAGGCGAATGCGACAGCAGCACCGACGCGCGGCAGCTTCAGTCCATGCTGGAACTCCTGCGCATGTTCGGTCGCGCGGGCCTGGAAAATCCCAAGACGCGCCAGTCCATGGACGCCGCCACGCTCGCGATGGTTCAAAATTTATTGAAGACTGCGGAAATTACGCAGGCGGCCGAGCGGGTGCGCATCCTCGTTGAGGTGACGCCAAACATGCTCAAACTGGGCAAAGCGTTTCTCCCGAACGAAAGTCGGTAGCCGGAAGATTTCATGGATTCTTGGAGACCGGAACTGGAATCTCTCGATCCCATTTAACCGGCATTTCTCAAAAAAAGTTCACACTCGCTGCATGCCTGGTTTTCAGTGGCACTGGCTTCAGCCTGTGCGGTTTTGATTTGCGGCGAGTGAAGGTTAAAAGAGCACAGGCTGAAGAGCCTGTGTGCCAACTCGATTCCGGAAGAGCCAGCGGCTAAAGCCGTATTGATTTCGCGGACTTTACGGCACGGCTGAAGCCGTGCCCTAAAAAGATTTGCTAGCTGGCACACAGGCTGAAGCCTGTGCCACGCAAACCCTTCATCCGCAGAACCGCAATGCCGCATAATCAACTGATGTTTGAAAGCAACTGATTCCTTTACATGCGAGAATGCGGGTTAGGCGGGATTGCGGTCAATCGCGGGGTGGCGCACGTCGCTTCCCGCGACCATGTAGATGACGTCCTCGGCGACGTTCGTGGCGTGGTCGGCGATGCGCTCGAGATTTTTGGCCACGAGGATCAGCTCGAACGCGGGAAATACGAGGGAAGAATCGCTCATCATGTAGCTGAGCAATTCGCGAAAAATCTGATCGCGGAGCTGGTCCACCTGATCGTCGCGGGAGAGCACCGAGCGGGCCAGTTCAATATCGCGGCGCACGAGCGAATCGAGACTGTCGCGCATCATCTTTTCGGCCAGTTCGCCCATCTTCGGCAGGTCCACATAGGGCTTCACGCGCGGATGGCGCACGATACGCGTCGCCGATTGCGCGATGTTCACCGCCTGGTCGCCGATTCGTTCGAGATCGTTGTTGATGCGCGCAATGGCCAGAACAAAGCGCAGATCGGTGGCCATGAGCTGTTGCAGGGCGAGCAATTGCACCACGCGGTCGTCGATCTCAATCTGCAATTCGTTGACCGTGTTCTCTTCCTTCAGAACGGTTTCCGCGAGTTTTTCATCGCCATCGAGCACCGCATGAACCGCCTGATGCACGGCCCGCTCGGCAAGGCTGCCCATCCACAGCAGCCGTTCCTTCAGCTCTTCCAAATCGCGCTCGAAATGACGTTCCATTCTCTGACCCTCTCCCTGTCGATGCTACACCGTGCCGCAAATTTTCGCGAGACTCATCCGAAGCGGCCTGTGATGTAAGCCTCAGTACGTGGATCCGACGGCTTCGTGAACATCTGTCCCGTCTGTGCAATCTCGATGAGCTCGCCATTCAGCAGGAATGCGGTCGAATCGCTGACGCGCGCCGCCTGCTGCATGTTGTGCGTGACAATCACCAGCGTGCAGGTCGGCTTCAATTCGAACAGCAACTCCTCGATCTTCGCCGTATTCACGGGATCGAGCGCGGAACACGGCTCATCGAGCAAAAGAACTTCGGGATCGACGGCCAGCGCGCGCGCGATGCACAACCGCTGCTGCTGTCCGCCGGAGAGCGCGTACGCGGACTTGTGCAGCTTGTCCTTCACTTCGTCCCACAGGGCGGCGCGGCGCAAACTTTTTTCCACCGCGTCGTCCAGGCGGCCTTCGTGCCCGTTAATACGCAGGCCGTACGCCACATTTTCGTAAATGGACTTGGGAAAGGGATTGGGCTTCTGAAAGACCATGCCCACCATGCGGCGCAGCTTCGTGACATCCAGGGAAAGAATGTCCACACCATCCAGGGTAATTTCCCCCTCCAGGCGCGTGTGGCGAAGCGTTTCGTACATGCGGTTCAGCGTTCGCAAAAGAGTGGATTTGCCGCAGCCTGACGGCCCGATCATGGCCGTGACGCGGTTAGTGGCCACGTCCATTGACACGTCGTGCAAGGCATGGTTCTTGCCATAGAAGAAATTGAGCTTCGTGATTTTCATGCGCTGCGTGTTGGAGCCTGATGTGGTCATAGCAGGAGTATGCACGGAACTTTTAGCCGTGGACGACGCCGCGGCCGCCGAATTTGCCATGAGCGGGAAGGCGGAACTCATCGTCATGTCCTCTCATACGCGGTTCCGCGCGTCAAAAACACGCGAACCAGAATGTTTGTCAGCAGCACCAAACCGAGCAGAACGAGTCCCGCGGCCCACGCCTGCCGATGCCAGTCCTCGTACGGACCGGTCGCGTACGTATATATCACAACCGGAAGCGACGAAGTCGGCTGCGACCAGCCGGGGCTCCAGTAACGGTTGCCGAAGGCCGTGAACAAGAGCGGCGCGGTCTCTCCCGCGACGCGCGCCAGGGCCAGCAAGACGCCCGTCAGAATGCCGCGCGAAGCGGCGGGCAGCACGACGGTGGCGATCATCCGCCACTTGTTCGCGCCCAGCGCGAAAGAGCCTTCTCGCAGCGTGCTGGGCACATCCCGCAAAAAACTTTCCGTGTTGCGCAACACCGTGGGAATCACCATGATGGCCAGCGCGATTCCACCCGCGAAGGTCGAGAAGTGATGCATCGGCATCACGACAAGCGCGTAGGCAAAAATGCCCATGACGATCGACGGCACGCCGTTCATCAGGTCCGCCGTGTAGCGCACGAGGAACGGCATCGTCCGACCGCCAAATTCCGCCAGGTACACGCCGCCCAGTAATCCGATGGGAACGCCGAACAGCGCGGCGATCGACAAAAGTTTCAGGCTGCCCAGGATCGCGTTCGCCATTCCGCCGCCCATTTCGCCAACCGGAGCGGGAAGTTTCGTAAAGAAATTCCAGGACAAATCTTTTCCGCCATTCCAGATCAGATAGCCAAGGATAAAAAACAGGACGGAAACGGTAAGCAACGCGCACAGGCCTGTGAGCGAAAGCATGACCACGTTCAGCGATTTCCGCCAGATCAATCGGACGTTCACTCCTGTGTTTACGCGGACGCTCATGTGGGGAGCACTCCGCTGCCGCGCGCCGTGGTCAGCAGGATCAGAAGGCGCGCGAGGCCGTTCAGCACAAACGTCAGAAGGAACAGCACGAGGCCAAGCTCGATCAGCGCGCTGAGATACAGATTGCCGGTGGCCTCGGAAAATTCATTGGCCAGTACCGCGGCGATGGAATAGCCGGGCGAAAAAAGAGACGCGGCGATTTTCGGATCGTTGCCGATCACCATGGTGACGGCCATGGTTTCACCCAGGGCGCGCGCCAGCGCAAGGAACACGGAACCGAAGATGCCGGTTCGCGCCGCAGGGACCACGACTTTCCAGGTGGACTCCCATTTCGTGGCTCCGAGCGCCAGCGCCGCCTGGCGCTGGTCCTGCGGGACCGCGAGAAGAACTTCTCGCGACACGGAGAGCACAAACGGCACGATCATGATTGAAAGAACGATTCCCGCCGTCAGGAAACCCACCCCGTAGGACGGCCCCTTGAAAAATGGCAGGAACCCCAGAGTTTTTTTCAGTGCGGGCTGAAAAACGGTCCGCATCAGCGGCACGAGCAGAAACACGCCCAGCAAACCGTAAATGACGCTGGGAACCGCCGCGAGCAAATCGCTGACCAGCGTCAGGTAGGAAGAAAGTTTGGGAGGAGCAAGCTCGGCCAGAAAAATGGCGGCGCCCACGCCGAGCGGAACCGCGATCAACAGTCCGATCGCCGAAGTTACCAGCGTGCCGTAAATAAAGGGCAGCGCGCCGAAATCGCCGGAGACCGGGTCCCACGTTTTCGTGACAAAAAAGCTCCAGCCGAATTTGGCGCGCGACTCCGCCGAATGCACCCAGAGCTGATACACGAGCAGCACGGCAATCAGCAGAATTATTGCCGCGGCGATCAGCGTGATGAGATGCGCGATTTCGTCCGCGCCCATCCAGCGGCGCGACAACGCCCGCGGATTCTCGGACAAATGCGCGGGCGTTGTCGCGTTCGGTGTGGTGGCCATAGTTCGATGCGCTCGACTTCCCGGCTCAGCAGGCTGCGGAAAAGCTAGCGAACTGTCATTTCGAGGCACGCTGCGTGCCAAGGAATCTCTCTTTTCCCGCGTTTATCCAAAAGAGAGATTCCTCGCTTCGATCGGAAAAACAGCAGCCTGTCATGGCAATTACTGGATCTTTTCGATTGCCTTCAGTTCCTTGGCGACAACTTCGTTCGGCAGCTTCGCGTACGACAGCCCTTCGCAATATTTCTGCCCGTCCGTCAGCATCCACTTCAGGAAATCCTTGACGGCATCGCGCTTGGCGGCATCGACGAACTTCGACGGAATCAGCAGCCACGTAAAGCTGGCAACCGGGTAGGCCGCTTTCCCATCGGGGTTCGTAATTGAGACGCGGAAATCGTCGGGCATGGACTTGGCCGCCGCTGCAGCCGCAGCCGAAACGCTGGCGAGATCCGCCTTCACAAACGCGCCCGAGGAATTCTTCACGCGCCCATAGGCAATCTTGTTTTGCACGGCATAGATCAGCTCGATGTAGCCAACCGAATCCGGCGTCTGCTGGACGAGGCTCGCCACTCCCTCATTGCCCTTGCCGCCAAGGCCCACCGGCCAGTTCACGGATGTCGCTTTGCCGACCTTGGTCTGCCACTCGGGGCTGATCTTGGAAAGATAATCGGTCCAGATGTAGGTCGTGCCGCTGCCGTCGGAGCGGTGCACAACCACGAGGTCATCGGCGGGCAGTTTTACTCCCGGATTCGCCGAAGCGATTGCCGGATCGTTCCACTTGGTAATTTTGCCGAGAAAAATTCCGACGAGCGCTTCGGGCGTAAAATTCAACTCCGCGCTAACACCCGGCAGGTTGTAGCTGGGCACGTCCGCTCCCAGGACCGTGGGAAAATGCAGAATCGGCACAGTCGATTGCTTAAGCTGCTCGTCATTCATTGGGCCGTCGGACGCGCCGAAGTCCACCGTCTTATCGATCAGTTGGCGAATGCCGCCGCCCGAACCGATCGACTGGTAGTTAATCTGGACATTCGGATGAGACTGGCGATACACGTCAAACCACTTGGAGTACATCGGGTACGGGAACGTCGCGCCGGCGGCGTTCAACAAGACTTGCCCGGCGGCCGTGGCCAGCGTGGCCACCGTCAGTAGAACAACAAGCAGAGTAAGCACTTTCAGAATTCGCATTATTTCTCCTAATGTCAGATTCGATTTTGACTCCGAAATGTTACAGCTATGTTACAAAACAACGAGTCCATCGCAAAAATGAGAAACCCTTGCAACGGATTCATTATGTGCAACTTGCAGGAGAAGTGGAGGATGGGCCGACGCCAAGGGAGCGTCGGCCCGGGGTGGGGTACAACACCAAGGCCGAGGTTTCGCGCTTGCATCGTGCCGCGCAAGTTAACTAATCTTCTCCGGGTAGTTCGCTTCCTCGAGAGCGACCCGCGTGCGTGAATGACGCACGTCGAGGCCGCGAACCCAGAAAATGATGTCCTCGGCAATATTCGTTGAGTGATCCGCGATGCGCTCGAGATACCTCGTGGCGAGCATGAATTGAAACTGTGGCGCGACCTGTGTGGGATCGGCCGTCATCCGGGCGAGCAAGTGTTCGAAAATCCGGTCGCGATAGCGGTCCACCACATCGTCCGATTCGAGCACTTCTCCGGCCAGGACAACATTGCAAAAAATCAGCGCGCCCAGGCTGCGGCCCAGCATTCCTCGAACGGCGCCGGCCATCGGTTCGAGATCGCGGGGCATCTCGGCCACATTCATTCCCGACAGGGAAATCACTCGCTCGGCGATATTGACGGCCAGATCGCCGATGCGTTCCAGGTCATTGGCGATTTTCTGCGTGGCGACAACGCGGCGGATTTCCTCGTCATCGAGCAGGCCGGTTCGCAGCATCCGCACGGCGTGGTTATCGATCAACATTTCCATTTCATTGACGCGCGGCTCCACCAGAAACACATTGCTGGACAATCCCGCCGCCAGCTCCGGATTGGGATCCAGCAACGCTTTGAGCGCGTTTTCCACGCTGCTTTCCACCGTGCGCGCCATGGAAATCAGGTAATTGGCCAGCACGTCTTCATAGATTGGCTGTAATTTGGAAACTGAGGTCGCCATTGCTCCACCTCTGGAGAACCATCCTGCTTTTTTGTCATGGCCAGCATAAGCAAGCTATGTAACAGGAGGATGAAACCAGGGTGAATATAGGGCAAACGAGCTTGATGAACCGAATTGGCGTTTCCGAGGAGTCCGGTTTTAGTAGCGCAGGCTTCAGCCATGTCGTAACGTGCGAGGAATTTGTCTGTTTTCGTGGGTGCCCCATCCTTCGCGCTTTTTGCGAAGGGTGGGGTCTTGCTCCGTACTTCACGTTTCCTGCGTCGATCCTTCGGAACGGACCCACCCTTCGCACAAAACGCGAAGGATGGGGCACCCGGTTCTTTCGGAGTTGAGTTGTCACACAGGCTCTGAAGCCTGCGCTACTAAAACTCGACACATTAGGAAACGCTGGGGACGCTGAAATGGAAGCGGGAGCCGTGGCCGATGGCGCTTTCCACCCAGAGGTGGCCGCCGTGGGCGTCCACGATGTGGCGGGCGATGGCGAGGCCGAGTCCTGTGCCGCCCGCCTCGCGCGATCTGGCGGCATCCACGCGGTAAAATCGTTCGAAAATACGTTCCAGATCGGACTCCGGAATTCCAATGCCCGTATCGGCAACCGTGAAGACGACATTCGGGCCTTCCGCTCGCGCCTTCACATCGATTCGCCCGCCGGAGGGCGTGTATTGCAGCGCATTGTCGAGCAAATTTTGCAGGACTTCGCCAAGTTGCGCGCCGTCTCCGCGAACCTGCGGCACGCCTTCCTGCAAATCGACATGAATTTCCAGCCCGTTCGCCTGCGCCTTGAGGCGTGCCGTATCGACGCAGCCGTTCACGAGAGCCGTGACGCGGATCGGGCGAGTTTCCAGTTCGAGGCGGCCCGCCTCGATGCGCGAAAGTTTCAGCAAATCGTCGGTGAGGCGCGTCAGCCGCCAGGCATGGTCGCGGATAATTTCGACGAAGCGCTGGCGATTGGCTTTGTCGTCCAGCGCGCCGTTGAGAAGCGTTTCGGCAAAGCCCTGAATCGCGGTCAGCGGCGTCTTGAATTCGTGGGAGACATTGGCCACGAAATCGCGGCGCACGCGCTCCAGGCGGCGCAACTCTGTAATGTCGTGAAGCACGAGGACCGCGCCGTTCGCGCCTGCGGCGCGCACCGGCGCAGCCGTGACGCTGAAGTTTCGCCGACGAACCGTGCCCACCTCGACCTCGCCCGTCACCTGATCGACTCCCGCGAGCGCTTGCCTGGCGAGTTCCACCAGATCGGCGGGCCGCAGCGCCTCGACCAGCGTTCGGCCCTGCGAGCTTCCCTCCGGCTGTTCGAGAATCTGCTCAAACGCCCAGTTGCAGTACAGAATCCGTTGCTCGCCCGTCACCACCGCGACGCCCTCGATCATGCTGCCGAGAATCGCCGACGAGCGGTTGCGTTCATCGGTGAGCGTGCGAATGGTCTGGCCGAGCCCGGCGGCGGTGTGGGCCAGCGCATCGGCCAACTCCCCGAATTCGTCATGGCCGTGATCGCGCTCGGGCGGAGTGAAATCTCCGGCCGCCACGCGATCCGTAAACTCTTTCAGGCGGCGAATGCGCAACGCCGCCGAGCGCGAAGAAAAGAAAAACACGATTCCCACTGTGAGCAGGAAAATCACCACGACGTGCCAGATTTTCGGCAGTGTTTCGGGCGATACCCATTGCACCGCAATCAGGATCGCGGCGGCCAGCGCCATGCAAATCACAACCGGCCGCCAGAATAGACTTATGCGCAAGAGAGAGTCACTCCTGTTTCTCGGACCCGGCTTCGCTCTCGAACATGTAACCCGCGCCACGCACGGTTTTCAGGAAGACGGGACGGTCGGCGTCCACTTCAACTTTTTCGCGCAGGCGGCGAATATAAACGTCCACGCTGCGCGGCGTCACAAAGCGCTCGGTGCCCCAGACGGCGTCCAGCAACTGGTCGCGCGTAAACACGCGGTTCGGACGCGTCGCCAGGAAATAGAGCAGGCGGAACTCGAGCGTCGAAAGCGTGGCCGGCTTTCCGTCGCGCGCGACGCGGTAGGAAGAGGGATCGATCTTCAAGCCGTGCGACTCGATCACGCGCGTGGTCTCGCTCGCGGGCTCAGTGCGCCGCAGCAGGGCTTTTACGCGCGCTCCCAACTCGCGCGGGCTGAAGGGTTTTGTTACATAATCGTCCGCGCCCATTTCCAGGCCCACCACGCGGTCCGCTTCCTCGCCGCGCGCCGTCAGCATCAGGATCGGCAGGCGGTTCAGAGACGCATCGCGGCGAATTTCCTTGCAGATGTCCAGGCCGGAAAGTTTCGGCAGCATCAAATCGAGCAGCAGAATATCGGGCGGCGATTTGCGAAGTTGCGCGAGGCCCGCGGCGCCATCGGTTGCGGAGGCCACCTGAAATCCCTCGCGCTCGAGGTTGTAGCGAACCAGCTCGACAATGTCCCGGTCGTCTTCGATCAGCAGCACTCGTTTCATTGCGCGCATCTCCGCTTTGGATGGTCTCGCCCGGCAACCAACGCACTATAGTACATGGACCAGCGGGAAGGCTATGTTACGGCAGGGTTAAAAGAACGGCCCATGTGAATACAGCATTAAAATGCCGGCGAGAACAGCGCGAGACGTGCGATTCGTGCCGCGGGAACAAGGCGCAATGGGCTCTGTCAGACTCGCAGAAACATTTTTCCGCGATAGAACGGCCACAGAAGCACGAAAATTACGAAAACAAAAAATACGGCGAAGGCGAGGGATGCGTTCACCGGGCTGGCATGGGGAACGAAGAATTTATTGTAAATCCAGCCATGCAATGTGGTCAGTGGCCGGCGAGTTGAAAAGCTGAACTCAAAATCGGTGCTGATCTCCGAAACAATCGCGGCGAGGGCATAGGCCAAAATCGCGTTCATTCCGAAAACGAGGAAGGGCGCGGCCCACGTGCGGCGGCCGCGCACGTCGATCATCCAATAACAGGCGGCCAGCGCGAGCATCGCACAACCGCCAGTGAAGAGCGCGAACGAACTGGTCCATAAATTTTTGTTGATTGGAAAATAGGGATCGAGCAATCGACCCGCAAGAAGCAGCGCCAGACCGGCAGCGGCGAGGCCCAGCGTTTTGCGACCTCCGCCGCGCTCCGAGCGCAGCCATTCGCCCGCCAGAATTCCGATGAGCAGGGACGCAATGGCGGGCATCGTGGAAAGAAATCCTTCGGGGTCCCAGGTTTTGGACTCGGACCACAGGTGTCCGCCCATAAGGGAGCGATCGATGTATGCACCGAGGTTGTCGTCCTTGCCGAGGTGTCCCGCGCCGTGGCCGGGCACGGGCACGAACATCATCAGCGCCCAGTATCCTGCGAGCAGCGCAACCGCAACCGCCGCTGTGACGCGGATATTCGCGCGCACCTGAGCGGGCCGCCCGACGGCCGGCTCCTTCTGGAATGTCGCCAGATAGAGCAAGCCCGCAGCGAAATAGCAGAGCGCGATGCGCTGCAACACGCCCATGATCCGAATGGCGCCGAGATCGAAGGCCGGAAAACCGTTCAGAAATAATCCGATGGCAAAAATCAGCGCGCTGCGCCGCACGACGTGGAGCGCGAGCGCGCCGCGCCCCATGCCGCGCGCAATGCGCGAGGCAAACGACAGCGTCAAGGAAACGCCCACGATGAAAAGAAAAAAAGGAAAGATCAGGTCCGTCGTTGTCCAGCCGTTCCATTCGGCGTGTTCGAGCGGAGGATAGATGTGCTCCCAGGAACCTGGATCGTTGACGAGGATCATCGCGGCAATCGTCGCGCCGCGAAAAACGTCCAGCGAAACCATTCGCCCGGGATGCGCTACCAATGTCGCCGGTCGCTTGTCAGGCGCGGGCGCGGCTATCATTTCCCCCGTGGCGATGGCGAAATCCTCCCATGGCGGGGATAGTACAGCAGCGCGAAGAATGCCGCAATGTCGCGAGAGGCACGGGCTTCACAGGTTTCGCCACTGGAACTGCTTTTATGGATTGCTCCCAAAATAAGACGCGGCCGGGAGAGCGAATCCCGACCGCGTTTTTACTGGAGGGAAAAACTCGTGCGCATCCCCGGCAGGGTTTGCGCGATTAGTTCGTGCCCAAATTGTAGGCGCCCGAAAACATGGAAAGGGTGAAACCCGCGCTTTGCGGAATCCACCACAAGTGGCGCACCCAAGAATGCCTGTTGTACATCATCTTCCTGCCGGCAAAATCCAGGAGCGCCGGGCCGACCTGTATCGCCGCATATAGGGACGAATTGCCCGCGAAGGGCCGCATCAGGGGATTCATCTCCTGCGCGCCCGCCGTCGTGATGACGTGTCGCGTGGACCAGGCGTCAAACGTGGCCGCGCCGCTCGAAGCAATGGCCAGGACTTTCCATTCCATCAGCTTGCGGTGATTTTCGGATTGCAATTCGCCTATCGACACCGTCATGGGCTTGCCCGGCCTCAGGAACGCGGCCGGGGCGGGAACGTTTACCGCCTCGTTCACCGGAACGGGAGCGTCCGGCAGCGCCGCTCTGGACTCTGCAGCGGGTTGCGCCACAACGCTATTCTCAACCGGGTTCACAACTGCCACAGGGGGGAGGGGATTGCCCGCGGCGGCCGCACTGGATGACGCGGAAATCACCGCGTTCGAATCGCTCGCGGAATTCTTCGCGTGCGAAAGCATTTCTAGTGCAAGCTGGGTATGCAACAGTAAGATGGCGGCCGCGATAAGCATTTTCGTTACCCTCAGTACGCTGCAGGCCCTGATTCATCACTCCTGCAACGCAAGACAATTCTAAGTGCCGGGCTCGCCTCCGGCTATGGTTCGATGGTTCCTATATCATTGGACCGAGAGTTTAGTGCGGTTAGCCCAAAAGTACTAGGACTTTCGCGACAAAGTGATGACGTGGCGGGGACGAGGGATTCGCGAACGCCCGCGAAAAAACCCCGGGTCTGAAGACCCGGGCTACACCGTGGGCGCGGACTGTGGCATGGCGCTGTGGCGTGTTGTTGTGACGTATTACTGTAGCCCGCCTCTTCAAAGGCGGGGTCTTCCCGCGACGCTACGCAACACGGTCCAACAACACGCCACAAACTGATTTTCATTCACCTCATAAAAAAATGAGGGCTACACGTGCTCTGGCTCCTCGACCGCGACGCCTCTGGCGGCCTTGGCCGCGACGATTACTTTTTCCGCGATTTCCGTGGGCACGTAGTCGTAGTGCGAATACTCCATGGTGTAGGTGGCGCGGCCCTGGGTCATGGAGGTCAGCGTGGTCGCGTAATTGAGCATCTCGGCGAACGGCACCTGTCCTTTGACGATGACGGTCGATCCGTGCACTTCGCTGCCGCTGATCCGGCCGCGCCGCGAACTGAGATCGCCCATGATGTCGCCCGAATACTGATCGGGCGCACAGACCTCGACGTGCATCACGGGCTCGAGGAGAGCGGGCCGAGCCTGCTTCATTCCTTCCTTGAAAGCGAGCGATCCCGCGATCTTGAACGCCATGTCCGAACTATCCACATCGTGATATTTGCCGTCGTAGAGGATCGCCCGGAAATCCACGACCGGGAAACCGGCAAGATAGCCGCGCTCGGCCGAATCGCGAATGCCCTTCTCGACCGACGGAATCCAGTTTTTCGGAATCGAGCCGCCGAAAATATCGTCCACGAATTCGATGCCCGCGCCGCGTGCCGCGGGCTCGAGGCGCACGCGACAGACCCCGAATTGCCCGTGTCCGCCGGTCTGCTTCTTGTGCTTGCCTTCGGCGTCGGCCTTGCCGCGAATGGTTTCGCGGTAGGGCACCTTGGGCGGATGAAGCTTCAGGTCCACGTGGTATCGCTTGTGCAGCTTGGCGACGACCACCTCGATGTGCTGCTGCCCCGAACCCGCGAGCAGAAATTCCTTGGTCTGCGGGTCGCGTGAAAAGCGCAGCGACGGATCCTCCTCCAGAATTTTGTGGATCGCGGGGCCGATGCGGTCCTCATCCGCGCGCGTCTTGGGCTCGACCGCGAACGTGATGGAAGGCTCGGGAACGTGCGGCAGCGGATAGTGAATGGGCGCGGACTTGTCGCCCAGCGTGTCCCCGGTAAACGTTTCCTTGAGCTTCGCGACCGCACCAAGATCGCCGGCGTGGAGTTCGGGCACGGCGGCCGCCGTCTTGCCCTGCATGATCTGAATGTGTTGCAGGCGCTCGCCGCCGCCGCGCGTGAAATTCTGCGGCGTCGCATCGTTCTTCAGGACGCCGGACATCACCTTGAAATAGCTGATCCGCCCGGAAAAAGGATCGGCCAGCGTCTTGAAAATAAAAATGGAGAGCGGCTCGGCGTCGCCGATTTTTCGGCGCACTTCGCTTCCCTTGCTTGCGGTCTCCGCGTGGCCAATGGCTTCGACGCGACGCGACGGATCGGGAAACACGTCGGCCAGCAGATCGAGCAGCGTCGCGCTGCCGATGTTATGCAGCGCGGAAGTAAGCGTGACAGGATAGATGCGCGTGGCCTGAAACGCATCGCGCAAGCCCTTCATCAGATCCTCGATCGGCAGCGTGCCCTTCTCGAAAAATTCCTCCATCAGCGCGTCATCGCCCTCGGCGACCATTTCCACAAGCGTTTCGTGCGCCGCCTTGGCCTCCTCGGCCAGATCCGCGGGAATCTCCTCGATTCGCGGCTTGCCGTCGCCATCCGGCGTGTAGATGTGCGCCTTCATCGTGATCAGGTCCACGACGCCGCGAAACGCTTTTTCCGCGCCGATCGGCAATTGCAAGGGCACGATGTTGCGGCCAAAGACGCGCTTCAGCAAATCCATCGCGCGGCCGTAATCCGCGAGTTCGCGGTCCATCCAGTTGATGACGAACGCGCGCGGCACGTCGTACTCAATTGCGTAGTCCCACACTTTTTCCGTGACCACCTGCACACCCGCCAACGCGTCCACCACGATCAGCACCGCATCCGCCGCCACGAGCGACGCGCGCGTGTCGTTCAAAAACGTGCTGTAGCCCGGCGTATCCAGAAAATTAATTTTTATCGGTTCCGTCCGGCCGGTGGGCGTCCACTCGGCATAGGCCAGGCTGGTGTTAATGGTGATCTTGCGCGCGATTTCTTCTTCGTCCCAATCGGTGATCGTGTTTCCCTCGGCGACCTTTCCCAGCCGGGTGGTCATCCCCGCGGTAAACAGCAACGACGACACCAGCTGGGTTTTTCCCGTGTCGCCGTGACCGGCAATGCCCACATTGCGTATGGATTGCGTTGCATAGGCTTTCATCGTCCTACCCCCTTGAGGGCCGCTCCGGGCGAGCGCGCGAACTTCCGCGTGCCGCACCAGAAAACAGATTGCGGCGTTTTGGTGGGAAGTAGGGCGGGTCGTGGTCCGAAGTGGCCCGGACACGTTCCCATTAGGCGGATGCTAGCACGATGGCGATGGCAGAGCAATCCAAGCGGGGTCCGCGATGGGTCGATTCCCGATTCCTGTCATTGCAAGAGCCGGAACGTCACTTCAATGGGCACGATTGCTGGGACTGGCTCACCATCCATGCGCCGCGCGGGATTCATATGCCATTTATTCACACCTTCAAGCGCCATTTCCGTCAGTTCCGGATAGGGGGATTTCACAACTTGAATGTCGGTGACTCTTCCATCCGTTTGAATGATCGCCTGGAGAACCACGATTCCCTCCATCTTCTTTTTACGAGCTGATTTCGTATATTCGGGAGCAGGACAGTAATTACAGGACGGGTATCCTACTCCGCCGACGCCCGGGTGGAACGGAGCATTATTCTTGTCGTCACCGGAAGGAGGGTATGAGCCGGCGGTGGTCTGCGTGGGCGTCGCCTCTTCAGAAGCCGCAGGATTGGGACTGGGCAGCGACAGGATATTCACGACGCGGAACCTGCTATCCCAACGAAATTTTCCATCGAGAAACACAAAATAGCCGATGAAATCACCTTTGGAATCGCGTAAGGCTCCTCGCTTCTTCCAGCTTGCATAGAAAAACTCCGCAGGTCCTTGCAAACCTGTGATCGTTCCCGTGGCTATTCCCGCTTCCATGCCTCCGGGTGGGCCGGGGTTGTCATTGACCTTGCTTGTGTAGAACTCTCCATCATCCCCTGCTATTTGCATGAACAAAGTTTCAAGGTTCTTTTGATTCTCACCGAGATCTCTCCCATAAGGACCGGCCCAGCTCTCTCCCTTCTCCTGACCGAAAGTTTTCGTAAACCACGCTTCATAATTTGGGATTTCCGTTTGTCTAATGAGGGACTCCAGTTCTGAGCCGTCACGACTTCTTGCGGCGTTAAGAATGTCCTGGAGCTGCCACCGCAAACCATCCGGTGAATTCTGATATGTGCGCACGGATTCTGGCGTGGAAGGGTGCGGAGCGATCGGCCCCTGAGAACGAGCGAGAAGCGGGGAAACAGCCAGAATTAGAAACGGTAAGGCAATGCGCCGAAGGAAAAGCATATTCGATAGGTACTGTTTATCAGATTCTCAAGGAAAAAAGCAACTGGAGCGTCTACTGCGGCAAATTTCCGGTGAACACGACTTGAGGCTTGCGCGGATCGGCGCGGCGAACGTGGCCGATCCGGAAATATTTTTCGCGGCGGCGCTTCAGTTCGGTTTCCACGGCGCGATGATTGGCGAGCGGCACGACCAGAATCATGCCCACGCCCATGTTGAATATGCGAAGCAGTTCGTCGCGCTCGAGTTTGCCGAGACCGGCGAGATAGGAAAAGATGGGCGGCACGGGCCAGGAGCCGAGTTCGATTTCCGCCTGCACGCCGCGCGGCAGAACGCGCGGCAAATTCTCGGTGATGCCGCCGCCCGTGATGTGCGCCATGGCCGAGAGCCAGCCGCGCGCGACCGTGGTTTTCAGCATCGGCCAGTAGCAGCGGTGCGGACGCAGGAGTTCCGCGCCAATTTTATTATTGACCTCGGCGACGTAGGTTTCCGGATGCAGGCCCGCCTGATCGAACACGAGTTTGCGCGCGAGCGAGTAGCCGTTGGTGTGCAGCCCGGTGGAAGGAAGCGCGAAAAGCAAATCGCCGGGCTTCACGGCACTGGTCTTTTTCACGTTGGCGCGTTCCGTAACGCCGACGATGAAGCCCGCGAGATCGTATTCTCCCGGCGCGTAGAAGCCGGGCATCTCGGCCGTTTCGCCGCCGATCAGCGCGCATCCCGCGGAGTGGCAGGCGCGCGACATGCCCTCGACCAGTTGCTCAACCACATTTGGATCCATTTTGGACATCGCCAGATAATCGAGGAAGAAGAGCGGTTCGGCGCCGAGCGTGAGAATGTCATTGACGCAGTGGTTGACCAGATCGCCGCCCACGGTGGAGTGAATGTTCATGGCCATGGCGATTTTCAGTTTCGTGCCCACGCCATCGGCGCTCGACACCAGCACCGGCTCGCGCCATTTTTTATCGAGCGCGAAGAGTCCGCCGAACGAGCCGATCCCGCCAATCACGCCACGCGTGAACGTGCGCGAGGCCAGGCGCCGGATGCGCTGCTTGGCCTGGTCCGCGAGTGAAATATCCACGCCTGCTTCCGCGTAATCCATGAACGATGAACTCTTTCCGCCGTGATGAGAAAATTCGGGAGGCGCGCTCCCGTCAGATGGAAATTAAATCAAAATAATTTGAAGATGCGGCGCCAGCGCACGATGCCCGGATGAAACACAATGTCCGCGTACGCCATCATCCGGTCGCGAACGTGGCCCGGATTCCAGGTATCCTCGGGCGCGTCGATCGACATGTACACCATGATGGGCGTACCGATGATATTGTCGCGCGGCACGAAGCCCCAGTAGCGGCTGTCGTAGGAATCGTCGCGGTTATCGCCCATCATGAAATATTCGCCCGCCGGAACGGTTACGGGACCGTAATTGTCGGTCGGGTTGGGCGGGTTCGCGCGGTACGGTTCGTACAGTTTTTTGCCGTTGACCAGCACAACGCCTTCGCGAATTTCCAGTTCGTCGCCCGGCAAACCGATCAGGCGCTTGATGTAATCCGGCGTTCCGGGCAGCGGCGCGCGGAACACGATAATCTGCTGGCGATGCGGGCTGCGCCAGAGGCGCATGTGCAGCGGGGTCATCGGCAATTCGGCTTCGTACCCGAAGCGGCTCATCAGCAGGTGATCGCCGACGAGCAGCGTTCGCTCCATCGAGCCGGAGGGAATCACGCGGGCCTGGACAATCGTTCCGGTGATGAACAAAAACGCGAGAATGACCCACAGCCAGGACAACGCCTCGCGGACGATCAGCTCGTTCAGGTTCGGCTTTGCTGCAGCCGCAACGGGAAGCGTTTCTTCGGCGTTCGTTTCTTCGGCGTTCATTCTTTCGGCATCCATTTCTTCCGCATTCATTTCCTCACCGCTCATTCGGGACCACCTGAGTTTCCACGGCCGGTGTTTCCTCGGGCTCCACGGCATGGGATTCCAGCTCGGGTTGCGAGCCGTCCACCGGATACACGCCAGTGTAGCAGGACGTGCAGAACGAACCGCGCGTATCGTCCACCGCGCGCCGCAAATTTTCCAGCGAAACATATCCCAGCGTGTCCGCGCCGAGATACCGGCGAATTTCCTCGGTCGAGCGCTGCGCCTGAGTCGATCGGGGCCCTCGCGGGTCAAGCCCGGCTTCAAACGCGGCGAGCTCCTCCGGCGTGAGGTGCGGGCGCACGCGCGATTCCTCGGAAGCAATCAGCTCCTCGCGCGTGGGCGTATCCACGCCGTAGTAGCAGGGCGAAATCGTCGGCGGGCAACTGATGCGCATGTGGACTTCCGTCGCGCCGGTCTCGCGCACCATGCGCACGATCTTGCGGCTGGTCGTGCCGCGCACGATGGAATCGTCGACGAGCACGACGCGCTTGCCGCGCAAAAGCTCGGGCACGGGATTGAGCTTCAGCTTCACGCCAAAATCGCGAATCGATTGCCTCGGCTCGATGAACGTGCGCCCCACATAATGATTGCGAATCAGGCCCATGCGGAAAGGCACGCCGGACTCCGCCGCATATCCCACCGCGGCTGGCACGCCCGAATCGGGCACCGGCACAACAATGTCAGCCGGAACCCCATGCTCGCGCGCAAGCAGGCGACCCAGCATTTCGCGGCTCGTCTCGACCACGCGGCCGAAGACGAGGCTGTCCGGCCGCGCGAAATAAACGTGCTCGAACACGCATTGCTGCAACGGTTTTTCCGCCGCAAAATGCAGCGATTCGATGCCGCTGCGCGTGATGCGCAGCATTTCTCCCGGCTCGATTTCGCGCACATACGTTGCGCCAATCAAATCGAATGCGCAGGTTTCCGAAGCCACAATCCACCCGCCGTCCAGTTTGCCGAGCGCCAGCGGGCGGAATCCGCGCGGGTCGCGCAGGGCGTACATTTCGTCAAGCGTCAGCACCAGCAGCGAATATGCGCCCTCGACCTGGTTCAGGGCGTCGGCCAGCGCGCCGGAAATATTTCGCGCCTGGCTGCGCGCGATGAGGTGCACGATCACTTCGGTATCGCTCGTCGTCTGGAAAATTGAGCCGCGATGTTCGAGCGTGCGCCGCCATTTCGCCGCGCTCGGCAGATTGCCGTTGTGGCCGAGAGCGAGTTTTCCTTTGTTGCAGTCGATCACGATCGGCTGCGCGTTCATCAGCGAGGTGTCGCCGGCGGTCGAATAGCGCGTGTGGCCGAGCGCCAAATCGCCGGGCAGCCGCGCGAGCACTTCGGGCTGAAAAATATCGGCCACGAGGCCCATGCTCTTTTCGATGTGCAGATCGCGGCCGTCGCTCGAAACGATGCCGGCGGATTCCTGTCCGCGATGCTGCAGCGCGTACAGGCCCAGATAGGCCATCTTCGCGGCCTCGGGATGGCCGAAGACGCCGCACACGCCGCAGTGATCGTGAAACCGGTCGTTCTCAATTTCAATCAGGCTGTTCATTCTGCCTTTCGGCTGCCTTTCGGGCTGCCTTTCGGGGACTGCTTTTCCGGCGGGCTGCGCGCTTTTAAAAAAAACGCTCAGCGTAAAAGTACAGCCCGCGCCCTACGCGTTCAGAAGCCGTTCGAGAGATCCATTCCATTCGCCGGCGAGAGAGGAGACTTCGGCGCCGACCGCTGTCCGGCCATTTAGTTCGATGCGGAATTCGCCTTGAGAGACTCGGCCAACTTCCACGGCCGGCACTTCATATTGTGCCGCAATCCGGAGCACAGCGGCAAGGTTTTCGGGTTTGAGCGATACGACGGCGCGCGCGCCGCGTTCGCCGAACAGCGCCACCTCGTCCGGCTCCTTGCTGGTAAGCGAGGCGCGCACGGAAAGTCCTTTGCTCGCGAAGCACGATTCCGCGAGCGTTACGGCGAGGCCGCCATCGCTCACGTCGTGCGCGGACTGTAGCGCGCTTTCGCCGGCGAGCTGAACGAGCAGCGCGATCAGCCGCTTCTCCGCCGCGAGATTTATGGCGGGCGGAGCGCCGGCCTCGATGCCGCGAATCGTGCGCGCGTATTCGGACGATGAAAATTCCCGCGCGGCATTTTCCGGCGTGCTTGCACCCGATGCGTTTGCGTCAAGCAGCAAAACCACGTCGCCTTCGGCTCGAAACGCCATGCCCAGCGCGCGCGAAGCGTCTTCCATCATTCCGAGCACGCCGAGAACGGGCGTGGGATCGATCGAGCGGCCCAGCGTCTCGTTGTAGAAACTCACGTTGCCGCCGGTAATCGGAATTTCAAGCGTGGTGCACGCAAGGGCGATGCCGTCAATCGCGCGGCTGAACTGCCACATCACTTCCGGCTTTTCCGGGCTACCAAAATTGAGGCAATTCGTCGCGGCCATGGGTTTCGCACCCGAACAGGCCACGTTGCGCGCAGCTTCGGCCACGGCCAGTTGCGCGCCGACAAACGGATCGAGGCGGCACCAGCGGCCATTGCCGTCGGAGGCGAGCGCGAGGGCGCGCTTCGTGCCCTTGATGCGCACGACGGCCGCGTCGCCCGCTCCCGGAGCTTCGAGCGTGTTTGTGCGCACCATGTAATCGTACTGCTCCCAGATCCAGCGCTTCGAGGCAATGGCGGGCGCGGCGAGCAGCGCGCGGAAATTCGTGGTGAGATTCGCACCCGCCGGGCTGAATTCAACCAGGCGCTCGTTCACCACCGGCGCGGGCGCGGCGAGCGGGCGCTCGTAGACCGGCCCTTCCTCGGCGAGGGCGTGCGCGGGAATTTCGGCCACGGCGTTTGCGTGGTGCAGCACGCGCACCAGACCATCCTCGGTGATGCGCCCGATGGCGACCGCGTCGAGTCCCCACTTGGCGAATACTTTGAGCACTTCCTGTTCGCGGCCGCGCTCGGCCACGAGCAACATGCGCTCCTGCGATTCGCTCAGCATCATTTCGTACGGCGTCATGCCCGGCTCGCGCTGCGGCACGCGCGCCAGTTCAATCTCAATGCCCAGGCCGCCGCGCGAGGCCATCTCGCAGGACGTACTGGTGAGACCCGCCGCGCCCATGTCCTGAATCGCGACTACCGCGCTCGTCTGCATCGCTTCGAGGCACGCCTCGAGCAGCAGCTTTTCCATGAACGGATCGCCAACCTGCACGTTGGGTCGCTTCTGCTGCGACTCCTCGGTAAATTCCGCCGAGGCGAGGAGCGACGCGCCATGAATTCCGTCGCGCCCGGTTTTTGCGCCCACATAGATCACAGGGTTGCCGACGCCGCGCGCCTTCGCAAAAAACAAATCTTCTTTCTTCGCGATGCCCAGCGCCAGAACGTTGACCAGTGGATTGGCCGAATAGCCCGCCTCGAATTGCACTTCTCCGCCAACCGTCGGCACGCCAAAGCAGTTGCCGTA
>PLUM01000040.1 GCA_003165465.1 Acidobacteriota bacterium | reverse complement strand
GCTCGCCGCAAATGCCGATCTTGAGCTTCGGCCGCGTCTTCCGCCCGCGCGCGATGGCCCACTCGATCAGCTGCCCTACGCCCTCAACATCCAGCGTCTGAAATGGGTCATCCTTGAAAATCGCCGCCTTACTCTGATCAACATACTCGGGTAGAAAACGCCCGGCGTCGTCGCNNCCGCGCGCGGCAGCTCGATCATCGTTCCCACCAAATACTCAAGCTTCACTTTAGCCTGCGAAATGATCTCGCCCGCCACCCGACGCGTAAGCGTTTCAAGAATATGAAATTCCCTTTTGTCCAGCGTGAGTGGAATCATGATCTCAGGTAACACTTTAATGCCACGCTTCTGACAATCAATCGCCGCCTCGATGATTGCGCGTACCTGCATCTCTTGGATCTCGGGATAGGTGATCGACAACCGGCAGCCTCGATGCCCCAGCATCGGGTTCGCCTCGTGCAGTTGCTCGACGCGCCGCGCCACCGCCTCGACCGAGATGCCAATCTTCTTCGCCAACTCTTCCTGCTTGGCCCGGTCGTGGGGCACAAATTCGTGTAGCGGAGGGTCAATCATCCGGATGGTCACAGGCAGCCCATTCATGGCCTCGAAGATTCCTATGAAGTCGCGCCGCTGGAATGGCAGCAGCTTAGCGAGAGCTTTGCGCCGCGCTTCCGGCGTATCGGCTAGGATCATCTCCTGGATCGCTTCCTGCCGGTCGATGCTCTTCTCCGGTTGCTCGAAGTCCTTGAAGAACATGTGTTCGGTGCGGCATAGTCCGATGCCTTCGGCGCCCATTTCGCGTGCGAGGCGAGCGTCGCGCGGCGTGTCCGCGTTCGTGCGCACGCCGAGTTTGCGTACCTTATCGGCCCATTTCAGTAGCGTCTCGTATGCCTTCGGAGGTTCCGGCCTGATCAAATCAATCTGTCCGCTGTAAACCGCTCCATCGCCGCCATCCAGCGCGATCCATTCTCCTTCGCTCACCATCTTCCCGCCGGCGGTCATCTTTTTCGCGCGCGCATCGATGTCGATCTTCTCCGCTCCTACGATGCAGCACTTTCCCCAACCGCGCGCCACGACCGCCGCATGGCTCGTCTTCCCGCCCGTGGCCGTAAGGATTCCCTGCGCCACGTACATGCCGCCCACGTCTTCCGGGCTGGTTTCGCGCCGCACAAGAATCACTTTTTCGCCGCCGCGAACCATCTCTTCGGCTTCTTCCGCCGTGAACACGGCCTTCCCGACCGCGGCTCCGGGAACCGCGTTAATTCCGGAGGTCACTTTCCGCGTGGCAAGCTCCTGGCGATCAATCGACATATCGACGATGGGATAAAACAGGCGGTCGATGTCCTCGGACTTAATGCGCTCGATGGCTTCGTCCCTGGAGATGAGGCCTTCCTTCGCCATATCCACCGCGATTTTGAACGTGGCCGAGGGCGCGCGCTTCCCTACGCGCGTTTGCAGCATGTATAGCGTCCCCTCCTCGACCGTGAATTCCATGTCCTGCATGTCGCGGTAATGGTGTTCGAGCAATTTTCTGACTTTTTCGAGCTGCTTGTAGACCTTCGGCATACGCGCGGCCATTTCGGTCAGGTGCATTGGTGTACGGATGCCGGCAACCACGTCCTCGCCCTGCGCGTTGATCAAGAAATCCCCGTAGAACGTTTTCTCGCCCGTCGACGGGTCGCGCGTGAAGCAAACGCCAGTGCCCGAGTTGTCTCCCGTATTGCCGAAGACCATCTGCACGACGTTGACGGCCGTTCCGAGCAGACCATTGATGCGTTCCACGCGCCGGTAGGTTACGGCTTTCTCCGCGTTCCAGGAACCGAACACGGCTCCGATCGCGCCCCACAATTGCTCTTCGGGGTCTTCCGGAAACGCCTTCCCTGTCTTGCCCTGGAAATACTCCTTGTACGCAGTCACGAGTTCGCGCCAGCCTTCGGCGGGCACTTGGGTATCGTCTTTGACTCTGCGCCGGGCTTTCATGGCCCTCAGTTTTTCTTCAAGTTCCTCTTTAGGTAGTCCAATGACCACCGAGGAATACATTTGCACGAAGCGGCGATAGGCATCCCAGGCGAACCGTTCGTTTTTTGTGTTTCGGGCCAGGGCTTCCACGGACTTGCTATTGAGCCCCAGGTTAAGAATTGTTTCCATCATTCCGGGCATGGAGCGGGCCGAGCCGGAGCGCACGCTGACGAGGAGCGGGTCCTTGTCGTCGCCCAGCTTTTTGTTGGTAATTTTTTCGAGGCGTGCCAGATTCTTTTTGACTTCCGCGCGCAGCGCCGGGGAGTGTTTCAATCCGTGCTTCAGGTAGTAGTCGCAACATTCGGTGGTAATCGTGAAACCCGCCGGGACGGGGAGACCGATTCGCGTCATCTCGGCAAGGCCCGCTCCTTTGCCGCCGAGCAACTCCTTCATCGAACCGTTACCCTCGGCCTTGCCAGCCCCAAAAAAATATATGTGTCTCACGAATGCGTCTCCTTCGGCCCGTGCTGCTATTGAATTCCATGTCGGCGCGCCGACACAAACTTCCTGAAGCGCAAAAACATCTCAACCTTATTTCCCCTGCTCGGTGGTCACGATTTCCGAAAAATCGGCGATCGTCGAAAATGCCGAGAGCAATCCGGAAAGCAACGTGAGACGGTTCTTCCGGACCTGCTCGTCCTCGGCCATTACCATGACCTCGTCGAAAAATCGATCCACTGCGGGACGCAACTCCGCGATTCCCTGCAAGGCTTCGCGATAACGCCCACCCTTTTTGTACTGCTCCACTTCCTTCATGACCGCGCCGGCATGCGTATGAAGATCCCGCTCCGCATCCTCCGTAAACAGATCCGGGCGAACCGCCGGCAGCTTCCAACCGGCTTCAGGACCGGCCTTATCGATAATTCTGCGAATGCGCTTGAACGATACCGCCAGCGGCTCAAAATTCTTCGTCTTTCGGATGGCTTTCACAGCCTCCATCCGTCGCACGGCGTCGACCAGATCGTCGGCTCCCGCCGAAAGCGCGGCGTTGATCTCATCGTAAGCCAGCGCGCCGCGTTCCTTCAGCACGAAGCGGGCGCGGTCCAGAAGAAACTCCAACACCTGCTTCTCGACTCCCGCCGACACGGCAATCTTGCGCGGCCCACTCGCCAGGGCTCGCGCCGATCGCGCAATCGTCATGGTCAACGACACCGGCAATTGCGTCTCAATCAAAATTTTCACAATGCCGATTGCCGCGCGGCGCAAAGCGAACGGATCGCTGGAACCCGATGGGACCAGCCCCACGGCAAAACATCCGACGAGGGAGTCGAACTTATCCGCCAGCGCCAGCGCCTGCCCCGTGATATTTCTCGGGATCGAATCCTCAACGCCTGCGGGTTTGTATTGGTCGTAAACGGCCCAGGCAACTTCTTCAGGTTCTCCTTGAGATTTCGCATAGAGCCCGCCAACGATTCCTTGCAGCTCCGTGAACTCCCGGACCATCTCCGTAACGAGGTCGCACTTCGATAGCTCGGCAGCACGATCCGCAGCCCCCACGCTCGCCTTGGAAATCCCGCCGGCAAACCACTGTTCCGAAAGCCAGCGCGCCAGCTCGCGCATCCGCTCGACTTTGTCGGCGTAACTGCCGAGCTTTTCCTGATAGGTCACGGCCGCGAGCTTGTGAAGATTGTCGGCGAGCCGACATTTCTGATCCGCCTCCCAAAAGAACCGGGCATCGGCAAACCGCGCCCGAAGCACGCGCTCGTGCCCCGCGCGAATGAGGCCCGTTTTGTCCTTATCCAGATTGATGACCGCCAAAAAATTCGGCGCGAGGGTTCCGTCCTTGCGCTCCATGGCGAAATACTTCTGGTGGCCGCGCATCACTGTGATCAGGATTTCCTCCGGCAACTCCAAATACGCGGCGTCAAACCCACCCAGTATCGCCGTGGGATACTCGTTGAGATACGTCACCAGATCCATCAGGTGCGCGTCCTCGTGAATCCGCAACCCTTTGCCGCTTGCCAGCCGCCGCAACTCTCCCTCGATCTTCTTCCTGCGCTCTTCGGGCCGGACCAGAACAAAGTTCGCCTTCAACTTTTGTACGTAATCCTTTACACCGCTTACCGGTATTTTCGACTTGCCCAGAAAACGGTGCCCGGACGAACAATTCCCCGCCACCGCATCGCCCAAGGTGACCCGCAGGGGCTTTCCTCCGAGCAGCGCCACCACCCAGCGAATCGGCCGTATGAAGTGCAGCCCTTCGGCGCCGGTCCAGTACATGCTGCGCGGCCAGGGTATCTCGGCAACCGTTCGCGGAAGAATCTCTTCCAGAATTTCTTTTGCCGACCTTCCCCGAATGACTTGCGTTGTGCAAAGATATTCGCCCTTGGGCGTCGAAATCGTAGTCAGCTTGCCAACCGGCAAATTCATTTTTTGCGCGAAGCTTTCGGCGGCGCGCGTTGGCTTCCCCGCAGCATCATACGCAACGGACTTCGGAGGCCCGGTAACTTCCTTCGTCTCGTCCGGCTGATGGGTGCGCAGGTTCGAGCAGGCCGCTACGAGCCTGCGTGGCGCTCCAAAGACTTCGATGCCCGAGTCCTGCATCAGGTTATGCGCGGACAAATACTTCTCAAGTATTACTTGCAGTTCTTTTATTGCCCCGGGCAACATCCCCGCCGGAATTTCTTCGCAGCCAATTTCAAACAGGAAGTCCGCCGTCGCCTTCATCGGAGAACCTCCGCAATGGCTGCGGCGCTGCGCGCTTCGGACTGCTGCGCGAGGAAGTCGACCGCGACCCGGCAGGCGATCTGGCGGATGCGGCCAATCAGTTGCGCGCGCTCGGTCGTGGAGATCACGCCTCGGGAATCGAGCAAATTGAACAGGTGGGAACACTTCAGGCAGTGATCGTAAGCGCCCAGCAGCGGGAATCTTTTGTCTTGTTTTGCGGAGCGTTTTTCGTAAGCGTCGAGCAACTGGCCAGCCTCTTTCTCGTGCAGTTCAAACAGATTTCTGGTGATCACGGGATCAGCGTACTCAAAATTGTAGGCCGAAAACTGCTGCTCTTCGAGCAACCGCACCTGGGCGTAGGAGCAATCGTCCGACCAGCGAACGTCGTAGACGCTGTCCACTCCCTGAAGATAGGCGCAGATGCGGTCGAGGCCATAGGTCAATTCCGCGGGAACCGGGTCCAGGTCAATCCCGCCGCTTTGCTGGAAGTACGTGAATTGCGTAATTTCCAGCCCGTCCAGAAGAACCTGCCAGCCCATTCCCCAGGCTCCGAGCGTGGGAGATTCCCAATTGTCCTCCTCGAAGCGCACATCGTGCGCGGCGAGGTTCAGGCCAATGGCCGACAAGCTGTCCAAATAGAGCTTCTGAATATCGGGCGGAGAGGGCTTCAGAATCACCTGAAGCTGGTGGTGCTTGAACAGGCGGTTCGGGTTCTCGCCATAGCGTCCGTCGGCGGGCCGACGAGAGGGCTGCACGTAGGCCACGCGATACGGATCGGGTCCGAGCACGCGGAGAAACGTTTCCGGGTGCATGGTCCCCGCCCCAACTTCCACGTCGTATGGCTGCTGGATCACGCATCCCCGGTCGCCCCAATACTTCTGCAATTGGAGGATCAGGTTCTGAAATGTGGGGCCTTGCTGGGCCTTTTTCTTTGCCTTGAATTTCACCTTAGATTTCACCTTAGATTTCAAAGGTTCCACTCTCTCCCGCTTCAAATGTTTTTCTGGAAATCAATTTCTTTTCCATGTGATGCTCCAGAACGTCCAGCGCATAACTTAACATTTCTTTTACCGGACCGATCGGAGGATTTTGATTCAAGAGCCGGTCCAGGGTTCCCGACAACACCGCATGGCCAACTGAAAGTGATTCTTTAGATATAGGCCTCGCCCACTCACCCCGGCAATTTGAGCACGAAATCTCGGCATACCCAGAGGCATGAAAAGCGCCTTCGGTTTGCACAGCATTTCCACAGCGCGAGCAGCGGTCCAGCGGCCCGAGCCAGCCTCCGAGGCGCGCCGTCCACAGACAAAAGTAGGCCATCACCGCCGGGGACGGGCCATGCGCGCGAATCGCGCGCGCCGTAAGCAGGATGAGCCGAAAGTGGGTGTCGGCCACTTCCCGCTCGCCGAGGACCGAGTCCGTAATCTCGCTGACCAGCGCGAGAGCAACAGTGGACGAATAGTCCCGCTGCACGTCCATGAACGACTCGATCAGTTCGCACTGATTGATGCGAACAAGGTCGCGGCTCTCTTTCTCAAAATACCAAATCTTCACATACGAGAGCATCTCCAGGGTCGAACCAAAGCGGCTCTTCGTAAGCCTGGCCCCACGCGCGACCCCGCGCACCCGGCCGGACTGGCGGTCGAGAAAGCTGACCAGCCTATCGCCCTCGCCGAGCGGGTACGTGCGCAGAACAATCGCCTCAGACTCCTTGACTGGCATTCAGGTTGTCGGCGCGCCGACCGACAGAGACTAACATGCAACCGAATTCGCGCGACGAATTTTTAAGTTCGTTACTTACCATACCTGACGCATTGAATCAATTAAGAACCGCCAGGAAACCGCGCGCCATGGAATTTTCACCACACCCACGCAATTCACAACCGAAAAAACCGCCCACCAGGCGTACTTTGCAGACCGTCATTTACTATGTTCACCTCCATAAATTTCCAGAAATATTATCAGACACTTGCAACCCTCGATTTCCGCTTGCACTGCAACCATATTTCCGTAAAGTGTCCTTGTGACCGAACCTTTCCCTGTCGTCGATATCGTCGGAGTGGGACTTAACGCCACGGACACGATCATCCGCCTTCCGCACTTCCCGGCCTTCAATTCTAAGGTTGCATTCCATGACTCGGAAATCCTTCCAGGCGGGCAGGTGGCCACGGCCGTCACGGCCTGCGCGCGGTGGGGTTCAAAAGCTCGCTATGTCGGAAAGATTGGCGACGACTCGTATGGCGAGCTTCAGCAAAAGGCCATGCGGGATGCCGGAATCGAGGCACATTGGATTGTGGCGCCGCATTGCCAGAGCCCGTCCTCGTTCATTCTGGTGGATGAGGGGACCGGGGAGCGGACGGTCCTTTGGAAGCGCGATCCGCGCCTGGAGCTTTTGCCTGCGGAGATCCAGCGCGATTGGGTGGTTAGCTCCAGGCTTCTGCATGTGGATGGACACGATTGCGCCGGCGCGACCCAGGCGGCCAAGTGGGCGCGATCGGCGCACATTCCGGTTACGGCCGACCTCGATAACCTTTATCCTGGAGTGGAAGGGTTGCTTGAGAATGTGGATTACGCCATAACGTCGATGGAATTCCCGGGCCGGCTATCCGGGGAGAAAGATTTATTTGCTTCCCTGCCGGCCATTCGTTCGCGCTTTGGGTGCCGGGTAACCGCCGCAACGCTAGGAGAGGATGGCGTACTCGCGTGGGGCGGGGAGTGCTTCCACTATTCCCCTGCCTTCGATCTAAAGCCGGTCGATACCACAGGCGCGGGCGATGTGTTTCACGCTGCCTTTGCGTTCTCTCTCTTGCGGGGCGATGAGCTCCCCGAGTCGCTCGAATTCAGTTGCGCAGCCGCGGGGCTTTCCTGCATGGGGATGGGCGCGCGGGGCGGCATCGCAACACTGGAAGAGATTGAAGCGCTGATCCGAAATGGGCGGCGAAAGCCCGCCACATTCACTCCGGAGATGCTTGAAGCTTTCAGGAAGGCCCGATGATCCCGCTGCGCGTCGATATTTTCCGAACGCGCGCGGCGATCTGCAACATCCTGCTGATCGTCGTGAATACCGTGGCCTTCCTTTACGAAGTAACCTTGCCTTCCCGGGCGGGCCGTGCGCTCGTCTTCAAATTCGGACTGATCCCCTCGCAGGAGCATCTGGTTTTCGCCAAGCACGGCCTCGGCTTTGCGAATACGATCCTTCCGGTATTCACGAGCATGTTCCTGCACGGCGGGTGGATGCACCTCCTGGGCAACATGCTGTTTCTATGGGTTTTTGGCGGAGCCGTCGAGGAAGCCCTGGGTCATTTCCAATATCTCACCTTCTACCTGATCTGCGGAATTGGTTCGGCCATGGTGCACACAATCTTCAACTTAAGCTCGAAGGTTCCCACGATCGGCGCCAGCGGGGCTATTTCCGGGATCATGGGCGCCTTCATTGTCCTGTTTCCGAGAGCTCGCGTGACGACGCTCATTCCCGCGCTGCTGCTCTTTTTCACCGTGCGGATTCCCGCCTACCTGATGCTGGGTTACTGGTTCTTTCTGCAATTTTTCAGCGGCGTGGCGTCCCTGGGAATGAACGATCAAGGGGGAGTCGCCTGGTGGGCTCATGTCGGGGGATTCGTTCTTGGGGCGCTGCTCGTGGTGGGAGAGCGACCTAAGATGCGGAGCGCTGCCTACAGCTAGGAGCTTGTCCCACAGAACGAAGAATCGCTCTTATCGTCGCAGCCAGTCCCGCCAAGGACGAAATATCGTAGCCCACCGCTTGAGCGGTGGGTGTGCGCGGTGTGATGAAGCAAAGCCCCAGAGGGGCGGCACACTGTTGTTATGCACCGTGTGCCGCCCTCCGGGGCTTTCTTTGTGCATTTTCACATACCCACCGCTCAAGCGGTGGGCTACGGTATAACGTCCCTATGGGACTTCGACCATCACAACAACAGGACACCGCCCATTTGCAGTGGTTGAACTTTTCCGTGAGACAGCCTGTCAGATTTCCGACTAGTCGAGGATTTCTTTTCTTGCGGTGATGGCTTCGATGCGGTCAATGCGTGGCGTGTAGCCGATGCCGGGGCCGTCCGGCACTCGGATGGTGCCATGTGGCGTGACGACCACTTCCGGATCGATCACGTCTTCGACCCAGTAGCGGCGGCTTGCGGTCACATCTCCCGGGAGCGAGAAATTTTCCAGCGTCGAGAGCGCGATGTTGTGGGCGCGGCCAATCCCCGATTCGAGCATCCCTCCGCACCACACAGGAACCTGTTTCGCGCGGCACAGATCGTGAATTCGCCTGGCGGGCGTATATCCGCCCACGCGCCCGAGCTTGATGTTGATGATGCGGCACGCGCCCAACTCGATGGCCGCGCGTGCGTGTTCCTCTGTGTGGATGCATTCGTCGAGGCAAATCGGGGTGTCCAGCTTGCGCTGCAATTCCACGTGGCTGAAGATGTCGTCCCATCCGAGCGGCTGCTCGATCATCATCAGGTAGTAGGCTTCCAGGCGTTTCAGGACCGGCCAATCTTCCATCCGGTAGGCGGAATTGGCGTCGACCATTAACCGGATGTTCGGAAAACGCTCGCGCAGCCGCTCGACGGGAGTGACGTCATTCCCCGGCTTAATCTTGATCTTGATGCGCTGGTAGCCCGCAGCCAGTTCGCGCTCCACGGTCGCAACCAGTTCTTCCAGTGTCGGTTTAATTCCAATCGATACGCCGCACGAAATCTCCTGCCGCACGCCGCCCAGCAGTTTCCAGAGAGGAATGCCCTGCTGCTTTGCTTCCACATCCCAGAGGGCGGCTTCCACGGCGCCCTTGGCCATGTTGTGCCCGCGAATCGCTTCCAGCACGCTCCAGACTTCGGAGGCGCTCCCGAAATCGCGGCCTTTCAGCAGCGGCCAGATGAAGTCGCGCAGAATGTGCCAGGCGGTCTCGACGGTTTCCGGAGCGTAGAAGGGTCCCTCGCCCGCGACCGATTCGCCCCAGCCGGCAACGCCTTCCGACTCGGCTTCGACGAGCAGCATTCGCCGGTTGGTAACGCGGCCGAAGCTGGTTTCAAAGGGAGTGACCAGCGGCATGCGGATTTCGCGGAGCGTGAGTTTCTGAATTTTCAAGTTAAGCTCCAGGTTCGAGAATGTACTCCATGCCGTCCTGGCTCGGCACCAGCACCGTCGCGGTATACCCTTTGCCGAGCCACTTCAGGAACTCCTCGCGCACGCGGGACTGAATTTGAACAGCCCGCGCGAGGTCGCCGCTCCTCCGCTCATCCAGATTTATTGGCAGATTTTCGGGAATCACGATGCGCGCGGCCTTCTTTGAAATTGGCGCGCTTGCCCGCTTGCCTGATAGAGCGCCCAGAACCCGGCGCGAGCGGAGATGCCATTCGGCGACGAGGCGGTCCGTGGGCAGGGACGCATGCAGGGGGCTGGTCGTGATTCCATACGCATTCGGCAGATATCGCCGGGCAATCGCGCCCAGCCGCATGAAGTTAAAGTACGCGTTCTTCGTGACCAATGGATCGAAGGTCCACTCGATAAGGCCGATTCCGCGCGCAAGGGCGTCTTCCCTTTGGAAAAGTTTTAAGCGGCGGCCGATGCCGCGATCCCTGTACCCGTCCATAACGGCTGTCATGTGAGAATGAAGAAACGGTTTTCGGTTGCGCCATCCGGCAATCGCCAGCGTGAATCCCACGAGGTCCGGGCCGTCAAAAGCGCCCAGAACCTGTCCGCCGGTCTCCCCCGCGACGACGAACAAGGGAATCGGAACGACGTCGATGTCCGAGGATTGCCAGACCGCGCGCTCGACGCGGACGCAGGCTTCGAATTCCGCAATCCCATGGCAATGGCGAATATGTATGCCATCGCGCAAATCCCCTATGCCCAAAGCCGACTTGCTAGATTTGTCTCGAATTCTCACTTTCATAATTTGCTTCCTGAAGAAATATGCGAATTGGCTTTAGATTTCGCCAACGCCCATAAATTCTCCAGTTCTTCTTTCGATAACTTGGAAAGTTGCTGCCCGGAACGAGCTGCCTCCGCCTCCATGCCAACAAATCTATTCTTAAACTTTAGATTTGAAAGTTTAAGTATAACTTCAGGATCGAGATGCAGGAATCTTGCTAAGTTCACGACTGTAAATAAGATATCGCCAAGTTCCGCTTCAGCGGCTTTGTGATCGGAGGCCGCAAGCGCTTCCTGAAGCTCAGCCGTTTCTTCGCCTAATTTCTCAAAGATTCCATTAACAGTTTCCCAGTCAAAGCCAACCTGGGCGGCACGGCGCGTCAACTGATAGGCTTCAAGCAATGCGGGAAGGCTGCGCGGGACGCCATCGAGCGCGGATGAAGCGGCATCCCGCCGAGAGCCCGCCGCCAGAGCAGACGACTGCTTCTCTTTTGCTTTAATTTTCGCCCAGTTTTTCAGGACCTCGCCGGGAGTATCGGCCTTCACATTGCCGAAGACGTGCGGGTGCCGGCGAACCATTTTGTCGTGAATGCCGGTGATGACGTGGGAGATGTCGAAAGCGCCGGCTTCGCGCGCCATATCCGCATGAAACAAGACTTGCAGGAGGAGATCGCCGAGTTCCTCGGCCAAATCCTGGGCGTTGCCCTTCTCGATCGCATCGAGGACTTCGTAGGCCTCCTCGATCAGGTAGGTCCTTAATGTCAAGTGAGTCTGCTCGCGGTCCCAGGGGCAACCGCCGGGCGCGCGCAGGCGCGCCTGAACCGCGACCAGGCCTTCAAAGAGTTTTCCGATGCGTTTCGCCGGGGAGGATTTCTTACGCCCGGGCCGAGTTTTCATAATTTGTCGGCGCGCAGACATCGCGCGGCTCTTTTGCGGGCGCTTGGCGCGTTTCGAGTTTTTCTTCCTTTTAGGTCGCGAGGGAGGCACGTTGGCTGGTCGGCTCCTGAAATAAAAGGAAACTTTACGGCACGCGCGGGCGATTCACAAGGGGAGGCTGAGAATCTGCCCCGCGAAACATTTTCGACACTTTCCCGGAGCGGCGTCTTGCTTTTGTGTTGCACGAAGTCCCGGAGGGACGTTACAACGTAGTCCACCGCTTGAGCGGTGGGGCAGATCGCGCAATTGTTTACAGCCCCGTAGGGGCGGCACACGGTGAACCGTGTGCCGCCCCTACGGGGCTGGGCTTTTGCTCTCACACATACCCACCGCTCACGCGGTGGGCTACGGTATGTCGTCCCTTCGGGACTTTCGGCGATTAGGAATGCTTGTGAGTGCGTGCATTGCGATGCTAAAATGCATGTTCCATATCGCCGAGACCCGATTGCATGCCTGAGGGAGATTCCGTTGTCCGAGCCAAAACACGAGGAAAGTTTCAAGGTTGTCGACCGCCGGCTGTTTACGCCGGAGGGAGAGTTCCGCAAGGAAGTCGCCGAGCAGCAGGATCGTGAGCGCGAGGCGGCCCCGGCGGCAAAGCTGGCCGGCACGGCGGCTGCGGCAGGCGCAGGCTCGATTGCCGAAAAAGCTGCTCCGGAGATCGTTCCACCGGCAGCCGCGCCGGCGGCGGATGCGCCGAAGCGATCTCCTGCGTTTGAGAATTTGATTCGTTCGCTGGGGCAGAATGCGGCCATGCTCCTCGGCGGTTACGCGGACCCGCGCACGGGACAGCCCGTGCTGGACCTGGAAGGCGCGCGCGAGATGATCGACATGCTCGACGTGCTCCATGAAAAAACTCTCGGAAACGTGGCGCCCGAGGAAGACGCTCTCCTGATGGACGTGCTTGGGAACTTGAAGCTGGCCTATATGGAAATGACCAAAGCCGCCGCAAAGCAGGAAAAAGCCCAGTCCCGGCCTTGATCGAGGATCCGCCCTGCCCGTAACGCAACATTCCGCGCTCGAACTGACGGTGCTTGGCTCCGGCACGTCCATGGGCGTGCCGACCCTCACCTGCCACTGCCGTGTCTGCTCATCGACCGATCCGCACGACAAGCGGCTGCGTCCTTCCATCCTCCTGAGGCACGGCGGACAAACGGCCGTGATCGACACGACTCCCGACTTCCGGTATCAGGCCCTGCGCGCGGGTTTGGAGCGGCTGGACGCGATTCTCTTCACGCATGCGCACGCCGATCACATCCTCGGCTTTGACGACATACGCCCGTTCAACATTCGCCAGAAATCATCGCTCCCGGTGTTTGCATCCGACGAAACCATCACAGCGCTAAAGAGAACCTTTTCCTACGTGTTCGACAAATCGCCGGCGGTCAGCGTCGTGCCGCAAGTCACGATCCACGCGATTGACGGACCTTTTGACGCGATCGGGCTGCGGATCGTGCCGATTCTGGCGCGGCATGGAGACTTCGGCGTGCTCGGTTTTCGCTTTGGAGCCGCGGCATACCTCACCGATTTCAGCACCATACCCGAATCCTCCAAGCCGCTGCTTGCGGACCTGGACGATCTGATTCTGGACGCGCTGCGGGACGAGCCGCACCCGATGCATCAAACGGTCGAGCAGGCGCTGGCCGTGGTCCGCGAACTGAAGCCGCGCCGCGCGTGGTTCACGCACATCGCACATGAACTGCCCCATGCCGAGACGAACACGCGCTTGATCGGTGCCGGATATCCCCATGTTTCCATGGCCTATGATGGACTTCGTTTCGAGGTTCGCGTCTGATGGCTTTCCTGACTTTCAATTCCACCGAGGAATGGGCGGCGCATTTTGCGGGCGCGGGGCGCACGGCCGTATCGGTCGGAAACTTTGACGGGCTTCACCTTGGGCACCAGAAGATATTGCGGGCGGTGCTGGAACACGCTCGCGCCGCCGGGCAGCGCGCCGCGGTGATTACGTTCGATCCGCATCCGATGCGCGTGCTACGGCCCGACCGCGCGCCGCTCATGATTCAGACTCTTTCGCAGCGACTGGCCGGCTTTGAGGAAATGGGTCTGGATGCCGCTCTGGTGTTGCGCTTCGACCACGCGCTGTCCCAGGTTTCGGCCGAAGAGTTCATCGAACGGATTCTGGTGGGATGCTTACGCGCGGGCGCCATTCTGGTGGGAGCCAATTTCCACTTTGGGCATCGGGGCGCGGGAGATGTGCGGATGCTCGGCGAGTTTGGGAAGCGCGAGGGATTTAACGTCGAGATTATTCCGCCGGTCGAGATTGACGGGCAGATCGTTTCGAGCACCGCTGTGCGCACGGCGGTCATGAGCGGCAATGTTGCCGGGGCGATTCCGCTGCTGGGGCGGGCGTTTTCGCTGACCGGAGAAATTCGCGCGGGGGCCGGGCGCGGGCGGACGATCCTCTTCCCTACTCTGAATTTGGCGTACGAGCAGGAGTTGCGGCCGAAGCGCGGCGTCTATGCGACGGAATGCGCTGTGGGCGGAAAATGGTATTCGTCGGTGACGAATGTAGGAACGCGGCCCACGTTTGACGGCGAGGGAGTCACGGTCGAGAGCCACCTGTTCGGGTTCAGCGAAAATCTTACGGGCGGGCGGATGGAAGTTCGCTTCCATGAAAGAATTCGCGACGAGCGAAAGTTTTCAGGGCCGGATGAGCTGCGCGCGCAAATCGCGCGGGATGTGGAAACGGCGCGGAAATTCTTCGCCGGGCGGGCTGCGGCGGGAGATTCCTTGCGAGGTTGAGGTTTCGTTTTTTGAGAGAGCGTTTGGAAAGTGGTGGCACAGGCTTCAGCCTGTGTGGTTTTGATTGGTGGCACGCGAAAGTCAAAAGAACACAGGCTGAAGCCTGTGCCACTAAAACAACCAATCAAAAGATTTTACGTGTGGAATTATTTTTTCCTGCATTTTTCGCAGTAGCCGCCGATTTCGGTGCGCGCCGTGGTGATATCCATGCCGCAATCTTTTTCGATCTGCTTTTTCAGCTTCTCGTAAAGAGGCGACTCGAATTCGCGCACGGTGCGGCATTTCAGGCAGGCGACGTGGATGTGATCGCGGGGGCCGTGGCTTTCGTAGAAATGCTGGCCGCCGCGCAGGTGGAGCAGATCCAGCTCGTCGATCAGGCCGTTGCGCTTGAGCAAATCGAGGGTGCGGTAGACGGTCACGCGGTGAACGCGCGGATCGAGTTTTTGCGCGCGGTCGAGAATGGCGCCGGCGTCGAGATGGCGCTCGGCGCTGTCCATGACCTGAAGCAGGATTTTCCGCTGGCGCGTCAAACGCACACCACGTTTCGTAAGAGCTTCCTGCAAGCGCCCGGGACGCTCGTGTACGTTGATGCGCTCCCCGGTGGAGATTCGATGTGCGGTTGTAGGCATGAATCCGCGAACGCGCTAGTGATGCGGAATTAATTTCAAAACGTCATTGTACATAACGATGGCGAAAACCAGCAACAGGAACACCATGCTGACCGTGACGAAACGCTCCTTCACGCGCACGCTCAAATCCCGCCGAATGGTTCCCTCGATGAAGAGCATCAGGATGTGGCCGCCATCCAGCGGAGGAATCGGCAGAAGATTCAAAACCGCCAGATTCACGCCAATCATGGCCATCAGGGAAAGCAACTCCACAGCTCCCTGACGCGCGGCTCTCCCGGATTCACGGGCAATGCCGAGCGGGCCTTCGAGCTGCTTCAGCGACATGTTGCCGCGAAACAGTTCCGCCACGACATAGACTATTTGCCGGGACATATACGCGTTCATTCCAACCGATTCGACAATGGCCGGACCGAAGGAAAGACGCCGCTCCACAAGATCTCCCGTGCGCAAGACGCCGATCTGCCAGCGCTTGGTTCCATTCGGGCCGCTCACCTCTTGCGGGCGAATCTGGGTGTGGATCGTCCGGTCGCCTCGCTGAACCTCCAAATTTAGAGGCTGCGACTGGAACTTTTCGACGAGCGGGGGGAATTCCGCGCCGTTGGCCAGAACAATGTCATTGACCTTCAAAATCACATCGCCCGCCATCAAACCACTGCGCTCGGCCGGAGTTCCCGGACTGACGGCGCTGATGACGAGGTGATCCTGCGGATAGCCAAAATCTTCCTCGACGGACGGAGCGGACGGAACGGAAAATGGAAGCTCCTGGCCCTTGCGATCGGCCACGATGGAAAGCGTATGGCCGGGCAACGTGGACATCAATTCGAGTTGCGCGCGGTCCCATGTCGGATTAGGAGTGCCGTTCAGCTGGACGATACGATCCCCGGGCATGATCCCGGCCTTCTGGGCCGCGGAACCCTGCAAAACTCCGGCCACGTCCATCGGGCGGTCCAGGAACGCGGGCTGCTTGCTGCCGCGCATGTAAATGCCCGCGACGAGAATCACCGAAAGGACGATGTTCATCGCCGGCCCGGCCAGCGCAATCAGCACGCGCTGCCAGCGGGGTTTCGATAAGAACTCATCGGGATCGCCCTTGCGATCCTCGAGCGGATTGTCTCCGGCCATTTTCACGTAGCCGCCCAGGGGCAGCGCGCTTACGCGGTAATCGGTATCGCCGCGCTTGTATCCCCAGAGACGCGTGCCGAAGCCAATGGAGAAGACCTCCACGCGAACGCCAAAGGATTTGGCGACGATGAAATGTCCCCACTCATGGACAAGGACCATGACCCCGAGCACAAATAATACGGAAACAATCATTACCAAAAAGTCGGACACGTTTCTTCTCTCCCCTGCCAACCGCTATGAATTCAAACTACGCAACAGCGGTTCGCGCAGCCTTGCTTGCAACTTCTTCCCGAGCCATGCGGCGGGCCTCGGAATCGGCCGCCAGCACGTCGGCGATCGACGTCATCTTGATTCTCGGAGTCCGCGTAAGCACTTGCTCGATCACTTCGGCGATGCCGGAAAACGGAATTCGCCGGTCGAGAAACGCTTCGACCGCGACTTCGTCCGCCGCGTTGAACGCGCACGGATAGGCGCCCAGCTTGCGGAGCGATTCCAGCGCCAATCGAAGGCAGGGAAACCGGCGCGGCGATACTTTTTCGAAATCAAGACGGCGCAGCTTTGACCAATCCAACGCCACTTCATTAGATGCGGCCCGCTCAGGGAAGGTTAGCGCATATTGGATGGGCATGCGCATATCGGTTGGGCCTAGTTGTGCCAAAATGGACCCGTCCACATATTCGACCATGGAATGAATGGTGGATTGCGGATGAATGACCACTTCGATCTGGTCCGGGCGCATGTCAAAGAGCCAGCGCGCCTCGATGACTTCAAAGCCTTTGTTCACAAGCGTTGCCGAATCGATCGTGATCCGACGGCCCATCTGCCAATTCGGGTGGGCCAGCGCGCGCTCCGGCGTGGCCACGGCCATTTCGGCCAGAGGAGTCTTTCGAAATGGGCCGCCCGAGGCCGTGAGAATGAGCTTCTTGACTTCGATGTGCCGCCCTGCGCGCAAACATTGGTGGATGGCGTTGTGCTCGCTATCCACGGGCAGCAGCTCGACATGAGCCTCGCGGGCGGCGGCCATCACGATTTCACCGGCCGCGACGAGCACTTCCTTATTGGAGAGAGCGACCTGCTTGCCCGCCTTCACGGCAGCATACGTGGCTTCGAGGCCCACCACGCCGACCGCTGCGGAAACCAACGTCGCGGCCGAGGGGTGCGTCGCGACGGCGATCATGCCGGCGGAGCCGTGCTGAATCTCCGGCAATTTCGCGAGGCCGGACGAGCGAAGGCGCTCGGCAAGATTCGCGGCCAGGTCCGGGGTCGTCACGGAAACCAGTTCGGGATGGTGGCGCACAATTTGCTTCGCCAGTTCCTCGACGTTATTTCCAGCGGCCAGCGCCACGATGGCAAACCACTCGGGCATCGCTTCCACGACGGCGAGGGTTTGACGTCCGATGGAACCGGTCGAACCGAGAATAGCGATATGCTTCAATTCAGGTTGCTCCACGCTTTTAGAATTTCTTCCCCTTCAAAATGACCCACTCGAAATAGTACCAGACGGCGGGGGCTGCAAGGATGAGAGCGTCGATCCGATCGAGCATTCCCCCATGCCCCGGCAAGATCGTGCCGGAATCCTTCACTCCGGCGCTACGCTTCCAGGCGGATTCGAACAGATCGCCGAGTTGCCCGGCCACGCTGCCGACGGCGGCCATGGCCAGCATGTGTACAGGCTGAATTTTGATCCAGTAACCGAACGCGACGGCCACAAGCAGCGCTCCCGCAAAATTCGCTGCCGCGCCTTCCCATGTCTTGTTCGGACTGATTAGCGGCGACATTTTCCATCGCCCGATTCCGTGTCCCACGAAATAAGCCGCGCTATCTCCCACCCAAACCAGTACCAGTGTGAAGAGCAGAAGCCGCGGACCGAAGATATCGATACCGTGGAGACGAACCACCGCGCTGAACGGGAGCACCACGAAGACGAGCCCGGCGGCGCTGACCGTAATGGAAGGCAAAGCCTCGGCGAGAGGTATCTGGCTTGCGAGAGCGATCACGGCAACGCCAAGAACGAACCCGAACAGAATTAATTCCAGATTAATTCTAGGCGAGCGGTTCAGGAGCTCGCCCAGATGCCTGACACTCGCCTGGTTCGATGCATACAGTTGTTGAGCAACAATTCCGGCAGCCGCGAGACACGTCCAGAGCCGGTAGGCATGGAATCCGAGGCGCGCCGCCATCGAAAAAAATTCCAGCAATGCGGCCATCGCGACAATCGCCACGACAACCGCGACCAGCCATGTGGGGCCCCACAAGGCCGCCGCAATCACCAGAGGAAGCAAGATCGCAGCCGTCAGCACTCGCAGACCAGTTCCGGAACTCATTCGGTCCTTTCCCTTACAGAATTTGAGGCCAATTGGCCGCCGCTCGATTTGGATCGACTTCGCGACGAAATCGAAAAGCGGCTCCTTCTTACACTGTCTCGCAATACGGGCATAATTTCAGGATGAATAAATTTGAATGTGCCGCGTAAGGAAACGATTCCGCGCCGGACGGGATTGCGGAGAAGTAGCGGGTTGCCGGCGAAGATTCCACAAGAGCAGGCGGGTCAGGCCATGACGCGGTGACGCTCCTGGGCCAGACCGCCGTACCGGCGCTCCCGCTTCTGAAAATCGAGCAGGGCTTCGTAGAGCTTCGCGCGGCTAAAATCGGGCCACAGGGTTTCGGTCACATAGATTTCCGCGTAGGCGATCTGCCATAGCAGAAAATTACTGACACGCATTTCTCCGCTGGTGCGAATCAGCAAGTCGGGATCGGGCAATCCGGCGGTATAGAGGTTCCGCGAAATCATTTCCTCATCCACGCGGGCATTCGCAAGACCGTTATTGCGCACGCGGTCGAGTATCCGATTGAAGGCGTCCACCAATTCCGCCCGGCCTCCGTAGTTGAGGGCCACAGCCAGATTCATGCCCGTGTTCCCCGCCGTTTGTTCCGTGGCGCGATCGATGTCCGCGCGAACTTCGTCGGGCAACTGGTCGGTGCGTCCAATCACGAGCATGCGGATATTGTTTCGATGAATGGTGGGGAGTTCCTTGCGCAAATATCCGCGCAGGAGGCGCATCAGAAAATCGATTTCCGCCTTTGGGCGGCACCAATTTTCCATGGAAAAAGCGTACAGCGTCAAATTGGAAATTCCGAGGCTGGCGCAGGTTTCAATCGCCGTGCGGGCCGATTGGACTCCTGCCCGGTGGCCAACCACGCGAGGCAGATGACGCCGCTGCGCCCACCGGCCATTTCCATCCATGATGACAGCAATATGCTGAGGGAGCCGGTCCGCGTCCAGTTCAAGGAGCAGCCGCTCTTCTTCGAGGTCCGAGGATTTGAGCGATTCGTGTACTTTCACGCAACTATTTCCGCGAATTTCATGTATTGGACAGCGATTCTTTCGCGGCCTGTTGAAAAGCTAACATAGGGCCTCTCGTGGTGCAACACGGCAGCGCGGAATCCGTGCTTCCCGGTGGCTGATTTGCAAAGAACGCACACTCGGGAGAGGTTGCTGCCCAAAAGCAACTATGCCGATGTGTGCACACCGGGGCGTGCTGCGTAGGCCGGCGGAAGACCCCCGCCTCTGAAGAGGCGGGCTACAGTAGCTTGCTGGCGCTGCGCAAATACTGTGGACCTGGACGTTTAGACCTTTTACCCTGACGTTCCCGGGACGGCGTTGGGATGGAGAATGGTGACATAGACCAGGACGAGCGTAAGGATGATCACGGCGATGGCCGTGACCCAGGCGATGACGTTGAATGTCGGAGTGTTGACGAAGTCGCCCATCAAATCGCGGCGATTGACAAGCAACAGCATGAAGATGAGCACGACCGGGAGCCAGACACCGTTGCCCACCTGCGAAAGCACCAGAATTTTTTCGAGCGGGGCGCGAGGAATCAGAATGACCGCGGCACCCACGACGATCATTCCCGTGTAAAGGCTGTAAAAAATGGGTGCGTCGTTGAACTTGTGGTCGATGCCCGCCTCAAACCCCATTCCTTCGCAGATCACATGCGCCGTGGAAAGCGGGAGAATGGACGCGGCAAACAGGGACGCGTTCAACAGGCCAAAGGCAAATAGCATTCCGGCCCATTTTCCGGCCAGAGGCACGAGGGCCTGCGCCGCGTCTCCGGCGTCGTTAATCACGTGATGACCGGAAACATAGAGCGTCGCGCCCGTGCAGACGATGATGAAGAAGACGATCACCATGCAACTAATGCTGCCGATGAGCACGTCGGCGCGGGCCTGCTTGTACTGGCGTGGGGATACGCGTTTTTCCACGAAGCTCGCTTGCAGGTAGAAGAATTGCCACGGCGCGATCGTGGTTCCGATCAGCGCGGTCAGCATCAGAAGGTAGCCGCCATCCATATGCAATGTGGGAATCGCGGTGTTGCGGGCCGCCAGGAGCCAATCGGGCTTGGCCAGAAACGCGGACGCAACGTACGAGAGATACAAGACACACGCCGCCAGAAATATTTTTTCGACCTGGCGGTAGGTTCCGCGGAGCACGAGAATCCAAACAAAAAACGCGGCAATTGGCACCGAAATGTATTTGGAAATCCCGAAAAGCTGCATGGAGGCCGCCACGCCGGCAAATTCGGCGGCGACGTTGCCCATGTCCACGATCAGTCCGGCAAGGATCAGGAAAAATGTCGGACGAAAGCCGAACTCTTCACGAATGAGATCGGAAAGGCCCTTGCCCGTCACCACGCCCATGCGAGCGCACATTTCCTCGGTGACGTAGAGCGCGATGGTCATGGGAATGAGCGACCAGAGCAGCGCGTAGCCATACATCGCGCCAGCTTGCGAATACACGGAGATTCCTCCGGCGTCATTATCGACATTGGAGGTGATGACGCCCGGTCCGATCACCGCGAGAAACAGCAGCAGCCTGCGGCGCCAGAAGCGCGTCCGTTTGCCCCAATCGGACAGAAGAACGCGCCAGGGCTCAACCCATCCGGGGATGATCTTCCAGCGCGTAACCGGCGCGGGAGTTTGCGCGGCGCGTTTTTGGTTTTCGAGTTTTTCCAAATCCGACATGGGCCGAAACCTTTTGCCCGCCTGAAGGCGGGCGCTCCAGATATTTCGCTTCGTCAGCGGTTTCGAATACGCGTAACGACGTCGTCCACTTCAATCGCACCGATGGGCCGGCCGAATGCGTCGACCACGGCCAGGCTGTGCAGGTTGTATTTGTCGAACAGTTCGAATACTTCCTTGTCTTCCGCATCCGGAGGGACCGAAAGCAAAGGCTCCATCTTGAGCGTTTCCATGAGTTCGTCCGGATCGGCGAAGAGCAGTCGCCCGACGGCGACGGCGCCGGAGAATTTCGCGTCCGTGTCAATCAGGAAAACGGTGTCCAGGCGCTCGAGATCCGCGTCCTTCTCCCGAATCCAGGAGAGGACTTCATCGCGCGTGGCGGCTTCGCCCACGTAGATGAAATCGGTGTTCATCATGCCGCCGGCGGAATTTTCCTCGAACTTCAAAAGCTCCCGCACCTCCCGCGCTTCCTCGCCGGGCATCTCTTTCAGGACTTCACGCGAACTTTCCGGCGTCATGTCGGCGATCACGTCGGCGGCCTGATCTGGGTCCATTTCCTCGAGAATGTCGGCGGCTTTGCGGGGAGCCAGAGTTTCGACGATCTGCGTGGTCAGGCGTTTGTCCAGCTCGGCCAGGGCTTCGGCCGCGGTCACCTCGTCCAGCGAGGAGATGATCGAATGGCGCTCGACCGGCGACAGATCTTCCATGATGTCGGCCAGATCGGCGGGATGCATGCGCTCGAGTTTCTGGTGCGTGATCCGGAGCTTGACGCGGCGCAGCGGATCCGTCTCGATCAAGTTGACGAATTCCCAGGGGATGACGCGCGTCGGCAGCTTGGTGGTCAACCCGCGAATAAGGCTGGACGAGGCAACACCGTGCAGGAGGCGGCGCGCCGCGCCCGTCAGGCCCACGTCCACATGCGTGATGCGCAACTCGACCGTGCCGTTGACGCGCTGCTCGGAAAGATCGATATCGTTGACGCGCACGACTTTGCGGCCACTCGTGTCGATGATCTGCTGGTCGAGCAAATCCTTGCGCATGGCCAGCCACGCTTCATTGGGCTGGAAATGCTCGAGGTCCTTTTCTTCCACGTTCAGCCGGATGACGCCGGGAGCGACAAAGGCGATGTGATCGTAGCGCACGATGAGAGGAAGGAATTTCCCTCTGTCCAGGAGGACGCGCGCCACGCGATTCGGCTGATCGGCGGGCTCGATGAACAATTCCTTGATCTGGCCGACGAAATGGCCGTCGCGATCGTATGCTTCTCCGCCCAGTAGATCGGTGGCGTGCAACATGTGTCCTCCTTTCCCGAGCCCGAGGGCTGCGGAGTTGTAGCTCGCGTCTTCAGAGGCGAGGTTTTTGCGCCACTCGGACAGAAAGTCCCCGCGTCTGAAGACGCGGGCTACAGCAATCCAGCGGCAGAACCTTGTATATCGGCAGAGCCTTCTTATTTCTTATTCTTACAGCCTGCATTCGCGCCGAACCGTGTCAGTAGCCGGCTGCGGCGGAATATTGGAAACTTGCAACCCGCAACCAGGATGTCAACCGGCCACGGGTGGAGGAAGAATCCTGGTCTACCCGAGGACTTTACGGCTCAGTTTTAAACCGTCGTTCAAGCCGTGGTTCAAGCCGTGGTTCAGACCGTGGTTCAAACTATCGTTCAAGCCGTGACGAACCGGCATTTCGGCACCGGTCGGCCGAGCCACTTCGGAACATCTTGTTGCCGTTATTGCCGCCAACCGATTCCCGCTCATCGTGCTCGGAAAGGGTTCTCGTTCTTCGGATTCGCTCATGGCCACGAAAAAAACTCCATCTCACTAGGTAAACGCTGTTCAAATCTTTGTCAAGGAAAGAGTGCATCCTAACGCAATTTTTTTGTTGGCGGGAAGAGCATGTCTCCCGGTTTTCGGCTCCGGCGGAGGCAATCGGCGAGATAGAGCGAGGCGTAGGTGTCCGTCGTGTAGTCATTGCGGGCATATCCCAGGCGGCTGGCGTCGCGATCGATATCCGCAACCGGGCCTTCCAATTCCAGGAAGATGCGCACGGGAGTTTCATCCAGTTCAATCTTCAGGTGGCGAATGCCGGGAAGCGCAAAGGTGGTCCTGAACTTTTCATAACGGAACGCGGGACGCAATCCCAGGGCACCAAGAATCCGGGCCATTTCGGAGGCTCCTGCCACCGTCACTTCCGCTTCCTCTCTGACCTTGAAATACTTTCGGGCTTTCGATTCCCCGCCCGATTTCTTGGCGTTATGCGATGACAGAGGCGGCCCTTTGAAGGTAAGGATGGCTGCGCCGTTTGGCCGCGGGCGTTCCCGGCCTGAACCTCGCGCCGGTGTTTCCATTCGAATGCGGATGATCTGGCCGCGCCGCCTCAGATCCTGCCGCGGCGTGTCGTACAAGGTGTTGGATTCGTAGGTTCGCGGCGAGATTTCCCGGGCGCGCAGGCGTTTCAGGCGCGCGCGAATCGCGGCTGCGTCGGAAACGCGCAGCTTGATTTCGATCTCCTCGCGAGGTGCGGCGTTGGACATTCGCAAGGAGTATTCGTCGAAATCATTCCGGTAATCGTTTGCGCGTAACTTCCCGTGCTCGACAGAAGCGAAGCCGGCGCGGTATAAACTTTCTGTTGCCGACCGGCGTACTCTTCCCTGCGGGATACAAATAACACCCGCACACGGTTTCCGGCGCCCCACTGAACATGACAGAGCCAGCCACACCGCTGATGCGGCAGTATCAATCCATAAAGGGACGATATCCGCACGCGCTGGTTTTATTCCGGCTGGGCGATTTCTACGAGCTTTTCTACGAAGACGCGATTGCCGCGTCCCGCGAACTGCAAATCACGCTGACTTCCCGGAATCGCGAGCGCGGCGAACCCGTGCCGATGTGCGGAGTGCCCTACCACGCGGTGGAGGGATACATCGCACGGCTGCTGCGCGCGGGCTACAAGATTGCCGTGTGCGATCAGATGGAGGCGGCCGCGCCGGGAAAGAAGCTGGTGCGGCGCGAAGTCGTGCGCGTCATCACGCCGGGGACGGCCACCAGCGTTAATGTCCTCGAACCCAAGGAAAATAATTATTTGGCCGCGCTCTTCCGCCCGGCGGGTGGATCGCCAATCGGCTTTGCTTATGCGGATGTCACCACGGGGGAATTTCGGGCGACGGAGTTTTCCGGCGGCGATGCCGACGAACAATTGCGCGATGAATTGCACCGCCTGAAGCCGCGCGAAATCCTCATTCCCCGCCAAGCCACATTATTTTCCGCATCCGGCGCGGAGGGAGACGCCGCCGGCCATTCTTCGTCGTCAACTCCGGCATCAAGGCCGGAACTGCGCGACGGCGTCGAGACGCGAATCGACGAATGGGTATTTCGTTCGGACTATGCGGAGCGGGTGTTGCGCGAACAATTCAGCGTAGCGACACTCGACGGGTTTGGCCTGGCGGGGCATCCTCAGGCCGTGTCCGCAGCAGGCGCCGTGGTCCATTATTTGCGCGAAACCTCGGCCATGGACGTCCAAAACGGCAGCCACTCCGGAGCAGCCCTCGGGCATCTGGATCGCGTGCGGCATTACGAACAGGCGGACGCGCTGGTGCTGGACACGGTCACCGTGCGCAACCTGGAGCTTGTCGCGCCGATATTTTTCGAGGAGGGAGCGCGAGGCTCTTCCCCCACGCTGCTTACGGCGCTGGACGAAACGACCACGGGCATGGGCGCGCGACTGCTGCGGCAATGGATTCTGAGGCCGCAAGTGAATCGCGAGGAAATCACGGCGCGCCTCGACGCCGTCGAGGAACTGAAGAGCCACACCGTCCTGCGCGAGGAGATTCGCCACAATCTGACGGGCGTGCAGGATTTGGAGCGGTTGGCCGGGCGCGTGACGCTGGGCGTGGCGTCGCCGCGCGACCTGCTCGGGTTGCGGCAATCTCTCGCGCGCATTCCTCTGCTGCGAAAATATCTGGCGAATTGCCAGTCGGCGCGGCTCTCGGCGCTGCATGCGGAAATGGACGAATTGGCCGACGTGCGCGAACGGATTGAATCGGCGCTTGCGGACGATCCTCCGGCGCTGGCCTCCGATCCGGGCGTGATCCGGCGGGGCTACCACAAGGAACTGGACGAGCTGCGCGACCTTTCGCAGCACAGCAAGCAGATTAT
>PLUM01000050.1 GCA_003165465.1 Acidobacteriota bacterium | reverse complement strand
GACCGGTTGAGCTGGCACGTCTTATCGGAATGTGGGATTTGCTAGATTCCCAGTTGACGATAACGCCGTTTATCAGGACCTAAGCGGAGTGCCAATGGATCGTTGCAGAACTGTGCGTTTAACTTCTTGCGTAGATGGCCCCGCGCAGGAGAACAATGCTTGGGGAAGGAAGGCTGCTTTTCCGACGGGTCTCTACGATGGCGCCGTTGATAGCACAATGCAAGCATTGAACTGTCAGATCGTTATCCTGAGCGTAACGCCAATATGCGCGCTCAAGATTCCAGGCGGCATCGTTGACATCACCTTTGAGGAGTAACGCGCTTGCTTTGGGAAGGTGCAAAGCGCCATTATGCGCAGCAGGCTTGGTCCGATTCGTCTTTCGTGTACTTCGTCGCGACGATTGCCTCGGGCGGAATGCCGTTCTCGACCCAACCCTCAAGCGCACCGAGCGTGTCGAAGAAGTCGGGCCTGGCCCCCAGGCATTGATACATGCCCGGAACCATGAAGAGACGTGCGTTGCGCTGTAGGGCATGGTAGCCGCCGCTCAGCTTGGCCCAGTCCTGGTAGAAGCGGACCCGCCTATATTTTAACTTCGATATACAGCGCTTCAAAAGCTTTGCCGCTCAGGTTCTCAAGCAGATGCTCCCAAGGCCCCTCAAACCAGATGAATTCACCTGCCTTACCTTGGAAGTTTCCGGTCTCGCCGCCGGGATAGTTGAATTTGAAGCTGCCATCTGTCAGAAAAACGAAGATACCACGTGGATGTTGGTGCATGATCGACTTGTCCTGAGCACCGTAACTAATGCGGACCACGCGGACTCGCTCGTTCTCAAGTTCAACNNCTGCTTTCCTCCTCTCACAAGTCTGCTCCTGCGCCTCTAGAAAAGAAAGCCTCCGTTACTTCGTCTAGTAGAGAGGATGGTCATTTCACAGCCCTCGGCGAAGCGAAGATACCGCAGACGAGCAAGGCCTTTCCTTCGGCTGACCATCCCATCGGCAACACCTTGCGGTCTTGTTCTTCACTGAGCTGCATGGCAAATCTCCGCGCGGCGCACTTCAGCGTTTCTGGCGTCTCGCTCAGTTTTGTCAGAGCAGCGATGTAGCGACTTTTGTAGGGACCCTGCGAACGGACAGCCACATCCCGATACAGCCAGGCACATTTGGATCAGAGGCTTAAGCCGTTGTCTTTCAGAAGGAGTGTTGAAATGAAAGTTCTTTCGGACGGTAGCGCGCCTGGTTCGGGACCAGGAGGCCGGAGGTTCAAATCCTCTCGCCCCGACCATTTTTCCCCACTCAAACTTCTATGGATGCGGGCATTAACTTGGCAATGCCACCGGTACGATTCATCAGAGTTTCTTGATGACGACGAGGCTTACATCGTCGGCAGGGTTGGCGAACGTTCGTATGTCATTGAGGACTGTCCGAACAATGTCGATAGCGGAGAGATGTTTCGCCCCACGAATGGTATGCTCCAGACGATCGGGGAAATAGGGATCGTCGCCACGCTTGTGTTCTTGCAGACCGTCTGTAAACAGCAACAAGATGTCACCGCTCCCCATCAATGTCCACTTGTTAACCTCGTACGGCTCCTTGAAGCCCAGTACGCTCTTGCTCCGGTGCCAGTCGACGACGCTCTTGGACGGAAATGTGCCAAGGGGTGGAAACGAGACGCACTTCTCACGGTCCACTTCCATGAAATGGTCGTTTGCAGCCGAGAAGACGATGGGCGGCGGATGGCCCGCCAAAAGAAAACGAAAAGTGGCATCTTCGGAGATCTCACCGTAGACAGCCGTGATGAACTTCTCCACCTTCGACGTGCGATAAAACCGCTGGTTCAGATTCTCGAACAGCCGCCGCGTGACGCGACCCGACATGTCCAATTCATACAGGACACCCAGCAGAAACGCCTGGTGAAACATTGCGGCGAGCATCATGTCGGTAGCCCGATGGCCGGATACGTCGATGAGCGCGACCCCCGCCGTCCTGCGGCAGCGATCCAGGTTCGCCGCGATGTCCGGCCGCCCGGCATCCTCGGCCACCTTGATACGGGCTTCCATGTCGTGCCGCTTGTTGAAATCCACGTAGATGATGTGGTCGCCGCCTACGATGCCGTTCAGTGGAAGCGTCTCACCGTAGACCTCCAGCCCAACGAGCGACGGAACGCTTCCCGGCCTGGGCATGATTCCCCTCGCAATTTCTTCAAAATTTTCCAGCTCTTTCGCGAGCTGTTCAGCGGAGCTTCCGGAGGCTGATTCCATACCGTTGATATCGTCCTTTCCGTCGGGCGTTCCCGTTGGTGCGTCCGGAGTTGGACGCCCTCAGTGGATATCTGCACACCCAACACCCGGCACCCGGCGATTTAATTCACCCAGCGGTCGTCCGAATCGTGGGGCGGATCATTCTTGTGGTTACGCACATAGACTTCAAATTTACGCCGTGTGCGGCGGCGTTTCCAGTCCAGGAATTCGTTCCGAAAACGATAGAGGAACAGTCCCCGCCGCAGATAGAGATACCCGACCAAAGCGCCGCCAAGATGCGTAATGTGGCTGATGTTGTCTCCGCCGACTTCCAGCGAAAGGAAAAACTCGATTGCGATGGATCCCGTCACGAGAAGTTTCATCGGAATCGAGATGGGGAAGGGGAACAGCCATACCTGGCGGTCGGGAAACAGGATGCCTGCGGCGATCAGGATGCCGTAAATCGCTCCGGAAGCGCCAATCGTGGGAATCGCGAACGAAAACCCCGTCCCGTGAGGATCGAGAATCGCCTTGATGAGAACGTTGATGCAGCCGGCGCCGATCCCGGTCAAAAAATAATATTCATAGAAGCGGCGCTTCCCCCAGGTGCTCTCCAGGTCCATGCCGAAGAAATACAGAAAGAGCATGTTGAAGACGAGATGCCAGATGGTGGCGTGCAGGAACAGGTAGGTTCCCAGTTGCCAGAGAAACAGCCGCCGCGTGACGTACCAGGGAACCAATCCGAACACGTGATTGAACAGCGCCGTGTATTCGGGAGGGAAAAGGAGTTTCACGATTGATTGAAGGAAGAAAACGCACGTGCAGGCGATGATGATATTGCGAATCGCGGGCGTCAGCATCCCTCCCCAACTGATGCGAGGGCCAAACGAGCCTGGATATCGTGAACGCGAACCCATTTACGTGAGTGTAAGCGCGGAACGGCACGGAGTCAAAGCCGGACCGGGTACATGCAGTTTGGCGTTCTCAGGGACGCTATCGTGACTGAACGCCGTTTCGTGCGCTCGCGCCTTCGCCGGCCAGATAAAAATATCCGACCTTGTTGTTCGAGGGCGTCGCGTACCACATGCGGCCCTGGGCATCGATGAAATATTCCCGCGACGTAATCTCAGCGTGAGGGAACGGATATTCAGTGACTTTGCCGGTCGTGGTGTTCAAGCGGCCCACCTCGTCCAGATATTCCGACGAGTACCAGACGTCGTGGCGCGCGTCCAGATTCATCGCATAGGGACTGGCGTTCGGCCCCGGCAACGCGTAGTTCTGGAATGTTTCCGTCCGGGGATCGAACCGGCCAATCTGTCCCGCGCCGGATTGGCTGAACCACACAATTCCATCCGCATCGATCTGGATACGGCGCGAATACACCGTGCTGCTTCCGGGCGGATTCCAGGTCTTCACTTCCAGAGTTTTTCCGTCGATCCTGCCGATTTTGCCGACCGCGTTATATTCCGAGAACCAGCAGTTGCCGTCCTTGTCCACGACGATGCCGTACGCCGGTTCGTTGAAGTCGGTGAACTTCCCCGTTTTGGGATCGAAGCGGCTGATGCGCGATCCGCTCGCCCAGGCCACTCCGTCCGGACCGATTCGCACCGTGTGTTTGCTGCCGCCCGGAACGAGGCCTTCTTTGCCGGGTAGATACGCATCCGCAAACTCAGCCAGCTTCTCGGTTTTCGGATCGAATTTGGCGAGCTGGTTGAGCCCGAATTCAGCGAGCCACACGCTGCCATCGGCGGCGGGATAGGCGGAATGAATGGCGACCGCCTTTTCATTTGGCACGTCGTATTCGAGCACCACGGCCGTCTCCGGATCGAGCCGCCCGATTTTGTTGGCCCCGCCGTAATACGGCATCCAGACGCTACCCTGCTTGTCGGGCGCGGCGCTCCACGGCATGCGGTTCGGACCGGGCAAATCGTATTCGACGTAGACGATGTTCATGGCGTCGTCGTCAAACGTACGCACGGTGTTTTTATATTCCTGCAAATCCGCCGGGGATTTCGGCAACACGGAATCGGGGCCGAACGCGTTCGCCATGAAGGAAGCTACCTTATCGGCGTCCTCGTCGTTGACCATGCCGCCCAGCAGAAAGTGCATTCTGGATCGCATGTAGTCCACGCGTTCTTTCGCGCCCTCCGCATCGCGCGAGACGGAAGCCATGCGCGTTTGAAAGCCGTGGCAGATTTGGCAGGGTGCGTCGCGGAAGTTTGACAGCGGGCCGAAAACCAATTCCTTGCCGCGAATGTTGGGTATCAACTTTTCGCCTTGATACAGGGAAAGATCGCGCCAGCGCACCGTGCCCGGTTTCAAGGCCCAATCCATGGACGCGGATTGATTCGCCGCGAGCGTCACGCCTGAGCGTGGCTCGGCCTGATAGCCAACGGCGCGAATCCGCAGCACGTATTCGCCAGCCGGCAAATCCTCGACGCGATAACCGCCGTCCTTGTGCGACAGCACGTTGACCGCGATCCTGGTCTTCGTGTTCTGCGCCTCGACGAACGCCCCCTTGAACGGCAGGCCATCCGGCCCCTTCACCGTGCCGGTAATCATCGCGCAGTGGGCGAGCGAAGCGACAACCATCATCGCGAAAATCACTGCCAGTATTTTTGGCATTCGGTGCATGATGGCTCCTGGCCGGCTCGCATTGCCGCGTTACGTAGTTAAAGCCCAGGCCGCAACCCCGCGGGCTGGAACGCGCGAATCGTACTCCAGAAGCAGCCGTCCCGGCCAGCCTTCTTCCTTGCGCTGTTCGCGCTTTTCACCCGCCGTCATTCCATCCAGGCGTTCCGGCCATGCCCGGAAATATATATATTTCAAAAACATATTTTGCAAAATTTGCACAAATAAATTCCAGGCTCCGTCAGGGAGGTGGTAGGATGCGGGAATTGCCTCCAATTTCTTTCTGGAGGAGGCATGGAATGAAAGCCGGCCGGTCATCATTGAAAATTCCGCGAAAAATTTTATTGTGACGCGCAATCCCAAAACCATTGGGGTGATTTCGGACACGCATGGATTATTGCGCCCGCAGGCCCTCAAGGCGCTCCATGGCGTGGACCTGATTATTCATGCGGGCGATGTGGGAGAGCCGGAAATTCTCGAAGCGCTAAAAGCCATCGCCCCGGTTTTTGCCGTGCGCGGGAATACCGACACAGACGCCTGGGCGCTGGCGCTGCCCGAAACCGAAGTCATCGAACTTGACCCCGCCACGATTTACGTCCTTCACGACGTAAACGCGCTCGATCTCAACCCCGCCGCCGCCGAAATCCAGATCGTCATCAGCGGCCATTCACACAAACCGGATCGCACGGAACACAGCGGCATCCTGTTCCTCAATCCGGGAAGCGCGGGGCCCCGGCGGTTCGATTTGCCCACAACGGTCGCGCTTCTCCATCTCGATACGACTCCGTGGAAAGTCGACTTCATCGATTTATTAGGGAAATAAGCCGAAAAGATTTGGACTCTTGTGTTCTAGTAGCGCAGGCTGAAGCCCGCGCTACTAAAACCCATTTCAAATGAGGTTTATCCGCAGTCTGTGCAGCGGACTGCGAAGCTGTTTGGCAAAACACGCCAATTAGAAAATCAACTTCAAGCCTAATTGGATGGCGCGGTTGCCGCCGGATCCGAGCACGGGATTGCTGCCGGCCTGGTCGGGCGTGGCGCATCCGCAGCCGAACTGGCCCGGCTGCGAGGGATCGGCATAAGCACCCAGACCAAATCCGCTTGGTCCGCCGTAGGGATTCGCGAAATTGGGGTGATTGAGAATGTTGAAGAACTCGGCGCGGAACTGCGCGGTGAGCCGTTCCCGAAATTTTGTCTGCTTGGTCACGGATAAATCCATGTTGCGGAAGCCCGAATCGCGAAAAATATTTCGGCCCATGGTGCCAAAGGTTCCCAAGCCCGGCGGAATCATGGCCGAGGTGCCTTGCGCATAGCAGCCAAAGGAAAACATGCTGTTCTGTAGAGCGGCGGTGCTGGCGGCATTCTGGCAAGTCTGCGGGAAGGCCGAAAGCGTGGCACCTGTGTAGTAGGGAATCGGGTTCGGGCCAGACGTGAAATCCTTCGGATTGCCGAAGAAATCCCATCGATCCGATAGCTCCCCGGTTCCGCTGATGTTGTTTCCCATATCGTTGGCAATCCAGGGCTGGCCGCTTTGCACCGTCACGATGGAATTAACCGACCAGCCTTCCAGAAGCTGCCCCGGCGATTTTCTGCTGGGAAGGACGTAGGTCAACGAAAAAGTGAAGCGATGCCGGATGTCGAAATCGCTGCTCGCATAATCGGCCAGGGGATTCGTGCTGTTCTGCGGCAAGAACGGACTGATGTTGAAGGAGCCTTGGTCGAGGGCGTGAGAGTACGTGTAACCGGCCGTGAATGACAACCCATGAAAAGCCCTTTGCGTCAGTGTGGCCTGCAACCCGTTGTAATTCGACCGATAGTGATTCGTCAGAAAGTTGACGAATCCCAAATACGGGTATTGCGCGCTCAACGGGCCAGGCAAAGCATTCTGGCTCCCGGGAACCGGAATGGGCTGATTAATGTCCGTGATACCGGGAAGCCGTGAGCCGTGGTTGCCCACGTAGGCAACGTCGAGAGAGAGGTCTGGAGTGAACGCGCGCTGAATTCCCAGCGTCCAGTTGGTGACATACGGACTGCGGAAATTGCGGTCCATCCCCGAGACATTGCAGGGGGCCGGGTCTGTACCCGTGCCACTGCCACACTGAATGGGTGTGCTGGCAGGCGGAAAAATCGTGTTGCTCGGCCCGTTATTCTGCCAACTCGCTGCGAGGTTTGAGCTAGGTACAGTAACGCTGCTGACAGCAATTGTTCCAGTCCCCGGCGTGGTTACCCCGTTTACCACGATCTGCGCACCAGTGGGTACGCTGATAACGCCGCCGGCGGCGCCGTTCTGCGCGTTGTTGCCGACCTGCACGAATACGAACATGGGCAATTGGGTATCAAAAACGACGCTGGCACCGGCGCGAAGCACCGTGGTTCCGTTGCCCGAAATATCCCATGCCACGCCGAAGCGGGGACCAAAATCCTTGTGGTCACCGTTGTAGGGAGAACTGATCTGATTGCCAACCTGAAGCAAGCCGACGGCGGGATCGAAGTTGCCGAGCAGATTGTTCGACTCCCTGAGAGGGGTCGTGTAGTCGTATCGCAATCCAAGATTCACGGTCAGCCTTGGAGTGACGCGCCAGTCATCCTGAACGGAGGCGGCATACTCTAGCGTTGTCAAATGGCGTTGCGGATTGCCAAGCTGAATCGTCGCGGTGTTCGGGAATCCGGCTAAAAAGTCTTCCAGCGGCGTAGATCCAGAGAAGGCATTACCTCCGGAAAATCGGATCGCGCCTTTGGAGCCGCCATACGCGCCAACGTCAACACCGTTATGGCGAATTTCTCCGCCGAATTTGATGGCATGATTGCCGAGCGAATACGAAACGTAATCCACAAACTGGAAAACGCTGGCGGGGCCCTGCAAGGAGGGCCAGCCCGGACTGCCGCCCAAATTCGTAAATCCGTTGACGTGAATCTGCGGCAAGGAACCAATAATCGGATTCGTCACGCCCGTGTAAATTCCATAGCTTGACGCAGGCACGGTCTGGTCGAGAGTCTTGTTGTTCCGGTCCATGTTGACGTAGCCAAACCGGGCGTCATTCACCCAGCTGGAATTCGGCGTCCAGGCCCAATCGGCGCCGAAAACCTTGGGCAAGTTGACTTGATGCGACATCCATTGCGGCTGAAGGTAGGTTACGTCCTCCGCCGTGATGATTCCCGTGCTTTGGAAGTACATGGCGTTCAGAGTGTGGTGGTCGTTAATGTGGTAATCGATCTTTGCCACGCCGTTGTCGGACCTGAATACGCTTGGAAATCCCTGGGGAAAGTTACTCGATGAGCCGGTGTTGGGTGGGAAAAGACTGGCCATTTTCAAACTGAGTGCAGTCGGCGTGAGGCTATGCGCCGCCAAATCCGCTATGGCGTCGGGGATGCTATTCGCGGGATCGGCTATCCCTGTGGAAGGCACCTGTGAAACCGTCTCAGGGACGGACGCCTGGAACAGATTTCCCACGCTGTAGCTCTCTGCCTCATAGCCGAGAAAGAAGAACAGCTTGTCTTTCTTGATTGGTCCGCCGATCGTCGCGCCATACTGCTCGAGCGACATGGGCTTCTGAGGAGCCGGCGCTGTGTTGAAAAAGTTGCGAGCATCCCACGCGCTGTCTCGTCCGAAAGCGTACGCCGTGCCGTGAATGCTATTCGTGCCCGACTTGATCCCCACGGTCACGACGGCCCCTGGCTTGCCGCCGTATTCAGCAGGCGGATTTTCCTGGACGTTTAACTCCTGAATGCCGTCAATCGGCAAGATCGTCGCGGCGTCTCCCGCGACTCCCGGCCCATTGATAATCGTCAGCCCAGTCAGGGGATTGTCGTTGGTCAGCCCGTCGACAATGTACTGGTTATCTTCCGGCCGAAGACCGTCGGTGCTCTGGGTCCACCCTCCACCTCCCGGATAAATCATCATGCCGGGGCGCAGGACCAGGAGGTTCTGATAATTTCTGCCGTTCAGGGGCAGGTCATTAATCGTGACGTTGCTTAGGGTTCCGCCCAACGTGGCGTTGGTGGTTTCAATCAGCGGCGCTTGTTCGGTGACGGTTACCGTCTGCGCCTGGTCGCCGGGTTGAAGGACGAGATCGATGCGAATGTCCTGCCGCACCTCCAACAAAAGGCCCGCGCGCTCGGCTGTCTTAAAACCCTGGGCCGCGCCTCGGACCGTGTAGGTGCCAGGAATCAGATCGGGCGCGACGTATTCCCCCGCTTGATCGGTGGTCAAGGTGCGCGTGACGCCTCTCTGCACATCCGTGACGCTCACCGTCGCGCCGGCAACAACACCGCCGCTCTGGTCCGTGACCAATCCGAGAATGCGGCCCGCGCTGCCTTGCGAGAACAGAGGGAGACACACCAGAAACACAGCCACGCTTGCCGCCAACGCGCGAAGACACACAACCGCATTCAAATGAAAGAATTTCATACCCACCCCACACCCCTTTTCCCATCAAATCTCGGTAAGGACAATCGCTACTTCAACTGCCGATGAACGCCCAAGTTCAAGGTTCGACACACATTACCCCTCTGCGGATAAGCAATTCGTATAACACCGCATATTTCTAATCGTCAAGTTTAATTTCTGCGATGGTCGATCCTTGTCAGGCGGCTCTCCAGTGAAAGATATCATAGGAGTCTGTCCCGCGGAACATTTTCGGCCACTGTTCATGTGCGGGGTCCTGCATTTGTGTTGCTCGAAGTCCCGGAGGGACGTCACAACGTAGCCCACCGTGGAAACGGTGGGCTACGTTGTGACGTCCCTCCGGGACTGGCCAAGATGATAAGAGCGATTCTTCGTTCCGGGGGACAGGCTCCTAGTGCGGGGAACGTATGAACAGGACAGGCTTCACGGGCCGCCATTTCGAGGTAGCTAAAATCAAAACCGGGCGGCCCTCACAGGCTGCGGTTTTCGAGCGGCACAAAAAAAATCCCCCGCGATCCGAAACGTTCGGATCGCGGGGGACGGGAAGTAGGGAACATGGAGCTAGTTCTCAAGCTGGACTTGCAGGACTTCGCCGGGAAGGCGAACCATGCCCGGTATGGGCGCCAAATAGGGGCGTTCCGGTTCGATCTTACGTTCGACCTTCGCGGGAATGCCCGTGCCATCGGCCTGCACGCGCTCCATACGGATGCCGAGCGTTCGCTCGAGCTGAAGCAAGTCCGACCGCTGTTCACGGCCGAAGAGTGTGGAAGCGACTCCCGTCTTGCCCGCGCGGCCGGTGCGGCCCACGCGGTGAATGAAGTTTTCCGCAATCTCGGGCAGATCGTAGTTGATGACGTGTGCGATGTCCTGCACGTGAATACCGCGAGCCGCGAGGTCCGTGGCAACCAGGATGCGATAGCGTCCCTGCTGAAAGCCCGTGAGAGCCGCGGTTCGCTGGGATTGCGACCGGTCGCCATGAATGACGGCGGCGGCATATCCTTCGCGATTCAGGTTCCGGGCCAGCTTGTCGGTTCCGCGCTTGGTGCGCGCGAAGATCAGGACACGCCCGGTCTCTTTCCCGAGCAGATGCTGGAGGAGTTCCTGCTTGCGGTCGCCGGACACTTCAAATGCCTGGACGCGCACATTTTCGGAAGGCTTCAGTATGGAGCCGAACGCGAGACGCACGGGAGCCCTCATGTAATCCCTTACGAGATTCGCGACGGAGGCTTCGAGCGTCGCCGAAAAGCACATCGTCTGGCGCTCCTTCGGCAATACGGCTGCGATTCTGCGAATCGCGGGGAGGAATCCCATGTCGAGCATCCGGTCGGCCTCGTCCAACACCAGGACGTGAAGCGTCTTGAAGTTGAAGAGGTTGCGGCCAAGGTAATCTTCCAGGCGTCCCGGAGTGGCAACGATCAGGCGCGCTCCAGCGCGAATTGCGGCAAGCTGCTTTGCTTCGGGCAAGCCGCCCACGACGAGCGCGGCAGGGGTCAATTGCTTCCCGCGCAGCGCGTTGTATTGATCCACGACCTGCATGGCCAGTTCACGTGTGGGAACGAGCACGAGCGCTTCAATGCCCCGCGCTTTATGCGCAAGCAGGCGCTCGATGATCGGAATCAGGAACGCGAGCGTTTTGCCGGTTCCCGTCTGAGCTGTCGCGAGCACGTCCTTGCCTTCCAGAGCCACCGGGATCGCCGCGGCCTGGACCGGAGTCGGAATCGCAAAATTGGCCTGCGACAATCGCTCCTTTGTGTAATCTGAAATCTTGAGTTCTGTAAAATTCTGCATGTGTCTATCTTGTCTTTTCTGGTGGCGGAAGCCGTCGCGGCACACACGAGTTTTTCTAGTGGGGCGCTCCGATAAACAGAGCCCGCACCCATCGTGGGCACACAACTGGCATGGCCAGCTAGTTTGAATTACGCTGAAAACGTACGGAGGACATAAGAGGCGGGGTTATCTCGAATCAACTGCTCTACCAGAGGAACCACACCAAACAACCGATGTATTAAGCGCAAACGGAGTATACCACAGTTCGGGTCGAAGTCACGAAGAAAATGACGCGGCGGGTAAACTCCTTGTTTCCCGCCGCGCACAGGGATGAATCGGCCGTAGCTTGGGCTACCTCCGCTTGATCTCGAGATGTTCCCGCAATTCAAACGTGAGCTTTGATTCGGCCTCGATCGTGTAATCGCGATTGCCGGTAAGCGCGGATCCCGCCAAGCCAGCTCCGCCTCCCGCTCCGGCCCCGATGGCCGCGCCCTTGCCGCCTCCTGCAAGAGCGCCGATCAGAGCGCCTACGGCCGCGCCGCCTCCCGTGCCGATTGCCGTGCGCTTGCCGCGGCCCTTGCCGGATTCCATTACTTCAGACGTCCTCACCGTATATTCCTTCCCGTTCACCGTGACCGAACTGAGAGTCACCGCAAGGGAGGCGCTTCCCTTGAATCTGCCCGCGGACTTGGACTCCGTCACGGTCCCGATCGCTTTCGCTCCCCTGGGAATCGCGACTTTGTCGCCAACCATCACAGGCTCGGCAACGGAAGCGTCAAAGCTGTCTCCGTCCCTGCTGGTCTTCGAGCTGATCGATTGGTCGGCGGTGACCACAATCGGCGTGCCTGCCTCAATCACGATCGGCCTCGGGGCCGGGATGTAGCCTGGGTCGGATTCCGAGTTTCTCTGCCTGCTCGTGCCTTCCTTGGAGGCCGAATTCCCGTCGGAAGAGGCGGTGGAATCGTCCGAAGTGGCCGGTTTGTTGCAGCCTATTAGGGCAAGGACACTCACAATCGCAAGATAGCGGGTCAAGGCTTTGTATTTCATGGTTAGGCTCTCCTATTCAATTTACGGGATAAGGGCGGTAGAGAAATGGTATCAGGGTATGGTGTCCCCAGGTACTTGATTCTTACGCGCCTGTGCGCATTTCAGGAAGCCACACAGGACGCAGAAATTCGTTGCTCCGAATCGGCGAAACCACTATGCTCCGCAAGGAATCCTGGAGACCCCGATGAACTTGACGAACAACTTTTCGAGTGCGGTTTCGCGGCGAAAATTCCTGATGGGCGCATCGTCGCTCGGCGCGCTCTGCGCCGCCTCAAGATTCTCGCCGCTGCCTGCGCTGGCTCAGGCGTTGACGGGCGATCCGCGCATCGCCCCCCAGCCGATTGCCGACAAGGGGTTTGCGTCGATTCGAAAGATCGGGAATGGCTTGTACGCCACGATTTCGGACCGCTCGAAGGGCCTGCAGACGCGTTCGAACGGCGGCTTCATGATCGGGCGCGATGCGGCGCTCATGGTCGAGGGATTTCAGACCGTCATCGGCTCGCAATTCCAATTGGACACGCTGCGCTCGGTCTCCCAAGTGACGATCGGCGGGGCGCTCAATACCCACTGGCACTTTGACCACACGCTGGGGAACTCGGTGTACGGCGCGCAGGGGATACCCATCTGGGCGCACGCTGATGCGGCTGCGCGCATGGCGGCGTACTACCCGAAATGGCAGTCGCAGACGCTCGCCGCGTACCTCGCTCCGTGGCAGAAGCGCGTGGACGACGCCAAGACCGACAGCCAGCGCGAACACGCCAAGAGCGACATCGAAGGCCTGACCGGGATGTTCGTGCCCGTCAGCCAGACGGTTCTCGCGCTGCCGAATCATCCGCTCGACCCCGCGAAAATGCCCATGGAAATCGACCTCGGCGGGCTTACGGTCGTGATCGAGACCTTTATCGGCCACACGGATACCGACTTGATTTTCCGCATCCCCGAGCAAAACGTGGTGTACACGGGAGATTTGCTGACCGGCGGGCAATACCCGGTCAACATCAATGGTTATCCTTCGCTGTGGCGCGCGACGCTGGCCAAATTCGCGACCTTCGACAAGGAAACGCTCTTCGTCCCCGGCCACGGCCAGGTCATGGGCCTCGCGGGCGTCGCGGAAATGCGCTCCTGCTTCGACGACCTCGCCGAACACGCCGAAAAATCCTACAAGGCCGGCGTCCCCGTCGAGGATGCCATCGAGCAATACGTCGTCCCCGACAAATTCAAAAATTACCGCATGTTTTCCTGGGGTTTTACGATTGGCCGCACCTACCAGCAGCTTTATGGCGAGTGGTCCGCCAAGCCGGTGCCAGTGCTAAATTATTCGTAGGTAATGGTGTAGCGTTCAACGGCGTGGCCGCAGTTCCACGCGGTGTGAAAAATGCGACACGGCGTGACGCATGTTAGGTTACGCAACTTCTGCGTAATCAGCGTGGTTTCAAATGGCCCTGGCCTTGCGATTCCTTTCAGGCATGAATATGCGTGCCGCTCGCCACTTACGGTTTCTGCTCCTACTTCTGCTCTGCGCACCGTGCTATTGTCAGAGCGAAAGCGTATCCGATGGACCTGACCCGGCCCTGTCGTTCCCGGCGGTAACCCCACCTCATGCAAACTTGAATTCGAAACTCGTGTCGCCTGGCAAAGGATGGGCTACATGGGGCGAACACCTGTTTTGGACCGAGAACAACGGCCGGGCCTGGAAGGAAATTACTCCGAGCAAAGCAACCTCGGATCACTTCGGCCCAATCTTTTTTCTGGATCGTTCCCACGGCTGGGTAACGACGTGGGAAGACACCGAAGACTCGAAACTCCCCGCGATCCGCCTTTTTTCCACACGAGACGGTGGCAAGACCTGGCGGAACATGGTGCTCCGCACATCCGCTTTCCAATTGGAAAGCGAATACTTTCCACGCGCCGTTTTCTTCTCCGATCCACGGCATGGCTGGATGATTTGGCATTGGGCGGTGATGCACTCCTATGCAGACACACTTTTGGCAACAGCGGATGGAGGTCGCACTTGGAAAAAGCTGCCCGACCTGCCTGGAGGAGGTCCGATGGATTTCATTTCCGCTCTGGACGGCTGGATGATTGGCGACCCGGAGGTAAGAGAACCCGGGATCGGTGGCCCCTACGACGATACGTTGTGGGTCACGCATAATGGAGGCGTGCATTGGGAGGAGGTACCTGTAACAGCCCCAACTGACTCCAGTCACAATGTTTCGCGTTTCTTAAATGTGAAATTCACGAACCAGCGTGATGGAATGCTGGCTGCGGAGGAGTTCGTGTCGTCCGACGACACACTGCCTCGATTTGTGAGTCTCTTGACGCATGACGGGGGAGATACGTGGCAGTCTTCCCAATTCGACGCTCTGAGTGCCAGCCCTTCGTTTGGCGATACTCACATCAGGTGGTCGGTCTATGGACACAATACGGATAAGACTTCCCTTCGTGAGGACGATATGGTCATTTCATACATTCTACCCACGGGGGTTGCGCTGGATGGGGACCTCGGTGGGCCCGAATTTATAGACGACTCAAACGGGTGGGCGATTTACAACAACAAGAACGTTCCGCTGTTTAGCTCGCCAGGGAGAGGGTTCGCACCGCAAGAATTGCTTACCACTTCCGATGGTGGGAAGACTTTTCAGATTATTACTCCCCCAGCGGCGGCCCGGTATCCCTTCCCTCAGCCAGAGCTAAGGGTGGTACACGATAGGATTGTATGGCTTCCACCCAGCGCGTATAGGGGGAAACCTTGGCTGTCCCGCTTGAAAAATTCTTCGTATCCTCCACCTTGGGCTCCAGCGGGCGGGCCGATTCAGCTCGGAGGACGCGGGTTTCTTCCAGAAAACACGGTCTGGTTCGACTCACGTGAAGTTCAGGTCGCGAGTAAGGATGGGGAGACCCTGTTGTTTCTAATACCGGCGGACCTGCGTCCGGGAATTTACAGTGTCTATATCGAGAACGAACACGGGAAAACAGAGCCAGCCAAAGTTCAAATTTACCCGCAGCAAGTGCTGCACCTTACGAGCGTCCTATCGGGGAACCCGCCCTACCCCCCCGCTAAGAACATACATCCCGGTGATTTGATTTGGTTGACCGGCTCAGGATTTTTGGTAGAGAACACCGTTTGGTTTGGCGATCAAGCCGTCGCGGCGCAAAGCAAGGACGGCACAAGAATCATCATAAATGTTCCAAGTTCAGTAGCACCCGGCTCGTGCGAAATCCACGTCTCCAATGCGTCAGGTCAAAGTGCCATTGTTCCTGCAGTAGTAGAGTAATTTTCGATCAGGATGATGACGGGCGCCAGCAAACGCACAACGGGTGCGCCTATTTGGTTTACGCGATACTCGGGCGCTTCTTGCCGAAGCCGGTGGCTTGTTCGAAGGCGTGGGCCATTTGCAGTACAGAAAAATCTTGTTTGTTGCGGCCGACGATTTGAATGCTTACTGGCAAACCTTCAGGAGTGAAGCCTGCGGGGACGGAGGCGGCTGGATTGCCTGTGGCCGAGATGTACCAGCAGGACTTCATCCAATCGATGTAACTGGAAAATTTCACGCCAGCGATTTCCGTGGGGTAGGGCGTGTTGACGTCGAAGGGCGGCAACTGCGTGGTGGGCAGAATGAAATATTCGTATTTCTCAAGGAATGCCTGGAAACCGCGCCAGAGCTGGCCGTGGGCGGCATCGGCGCGGGCTACGTCCATGCCCGTGAGGCGCAGGCCTTCCTCGATTTCGCCCTTGAGTGTGTCCTTGAACGCGTCGGGGTGCGCCCGGAAGTCTCCCTCCGCACTATGCGCCGTTCCCCATGCGCGCAGGACGCGGAAGGCGATTTCGGCGGGCGCGAAATCCGGCTCGGCCACTTCGACGATGCAGCCCAGCGATTTGAACGTTTTCCGGTGGCCATCGACCACGGCGCGCACGCGCGGGTCGAAGGGCGCGCCGCCGAGGTTCTTAAACCAGGCGACGCGCACGCCTTTGAAATTGCGGTCGAGCGGGCGCGCGAAAAGTTCTCCTGGCTCGTCAATCGAGAGCGGCGCGCGCGAATCCGGCCCCGCAATCGTGCTCAGCACGTAGGCCAGATCGGCCACCGAACGCCCCAGGCATCCCGATGTGTACAGCGTGGACCACGCAAATGCCGTCTTCGGATTCGGTACGCGGCCCACGGATGGCCGAAAGCCGACAACGTTGCAGAACGCCGCAGGATTGCGCAGCGAGCCGCCGGAATCGGAACCGCTGACAACGGGCACAAGTCCGCAAGCGAGTGAGACGGCGGCGCCGCCGGACGAGCCGCCGCACGTTTTCGTCAGGTCGTAGGGATTGCGCGTCGCGCCGAAAACTTTGTTGAAGGTCTGCGATCCCGCGCCGAATTCCGGCGTGTTGGTTTTGCCCACGATGATGGCGCCCGCGCGCCGCATCCGATCGACGACGATGTCGTCTTCGGCGGGGATGTAGTCCTTATAGAGCGGCGATCCGAACGTGGTGCGAATGCCGCGCGTTTCCAGCAGATCTTTGTGCGCGACGGGCAGGCCGTGCAGCGGGCCCAATTTTTCGTTGCGCGCCTGCATCTCGTCGGCCTTCGCGGCGGCGTCCATGGCCATGTCCGCGACCAGGGTCACGATGGCGTTTACTTTCGGATTCACGCGCTCGATTTGTTTCAGGTGCTCGGCCAGCGCTTCGCGTGCCGAGAGTTTTTTTTCGCGGATCAGCCGAGCCATTTCGACTGCGCTCATAAAACAAATGGAGGAATCCGCGGCCTGCGCCTCCACATTGCCCTTCAGGAGAAGCGCGGCAGCCGTTCCCAGCAGGATTTCGCGGCGTGTTGGTTGATTGTCGCTCATGGGCGGGAGTGTATCATGCGGCGGGTTTTAGTAGTGTGGGCTTCAGCCTGCGGGGTTTAGTGCTTGCAAGGACTAAAACCCGCAGGCTGAAGCCCGCGCTACTGATTTGCTACTCCAGTTTTCTGCGCGCAAAAATAAAGAGCGAAGATGCAAGAAGGAAAAACATCGCGACGCCGAGCCAATCGTTCGTGGCAAGCGCGCCAATCCATTTTTCGCCGACGTTGAATTTGTCCGGAGTGACCCAGCCGCGAATTTCCATGAGCTTGATGACGATGGCCAGGAGGCCCACGACGCCGCCGGCGGCGATCAATCCGCTGGAATAGAGCGCGCCGGGGCTGACTTCGCTTTCGGATTCGGCGGTTTTGGGTTTGTTGCGCTCGACCAGCCAGCGCACCGCGCCGCCCGCGAAAATTGCCGCCGTCGTGGCAATCGAAAGGTACGAGCCGACCGCGAAGGAAAGCGAGCGCACGCCCAACAGTTCAATTGCGATAACCAGAAAGACGCCGAGCAGTACGAGCCGCCACGGCAGGCGCCGCGTCAGGATGCCGTTAACGACCGTGGCCATCAGGCGCGCCTGGGGAGCGGGCGCGGCGTCGCTGCCGATCCCCTGCACCCACTGAATTTCGATTCGGCTGGTCGCCGCGTCGTAGAGATATTTTCCGTCGGGAATTTCCTGCGAGCCGAGCGCGTTCACGAGCACGTACGTTTTTCCCACGTGTTCGTAATTTTGAGTTTCGACCTGCACGCCTTCGGGAAGCTGCGCGAGATTGATGGGAATGATGTTGGGCGTGTATTTTTCAAGGCCCTTGTTCATTCCGATCAGCGTGAGGCCGATCACGAAGGACGCGACGAGCACGCCGACGAGCAATCCGATCTGCTGCCGCACGGGAGTCGCGCCAACGAGGTAGCCCGTCTTCAGGTCCTGCGAAGTCGCGCCGGCGTTCGCGGCGGCAATCGCCACAACGCCGCCAACCGTGATCGCCAGCGCGGCGAACGCGCCGCCCGTCCAGCCCGCCACCAGAAACATTGCGCACGTGGCCATGAGCGTCGCGATGGTCATGCCGCTTACGGGATTGGACGACGTGCCAATCAGGCCGCAAATGCGGGCTGAGACGGTCACAAATAGAAAACCAAACACGATCACCAGCAGCGCCGCCATCAGATTGGAAAACATTCCGGTGCTCGCGCCGGGAATCGGCTTGAACGTCAGCAGCGCCCACATCATCGCCACGATCACGATGGACCCGACCAGCACAAACTGGATGGGCAGATCGCGTTCGAGGCGGTCCGCCTGCGCCGCTGTTCCGGCGCGCTGGGCGCGCACGTCCTTCAGTCCCGCGCTGAGCGCGTTCACGATGGTCGGCAGCGTTCGCACCAGCGTGATCAGCCCGGCGGCGGCCACGGCGCCCGCGCCAATCGGGCGAATGTAGCTGGACCACAACTGGTCGGGCGTCATTTGCGCGATGGGAATGGTCGAAGGATAGAGCGGCCCGGTCAAATTCTGGCCGAAGAAACGGATCGTGGGCATCAGGACGAGCCAGGAAAAAACGCCGCCCGCAAAAATCGTGCCCGCGGTTTTCGGCCCGATGATGTAGCCCACGCCGAGATATTCCGAAGTGATCGCGGCGCGAAACGATGCGCCCGGCAGCCACTTCGGAAGATATTCCGGTTGGTCCGGCCACATGTGCATCGAATTCTTCAGCCAGGTGTACACACCGCCGATGCCGAGGCCCCAGAACACGCTGCTCGCGAACGAGCCGCCGCGCTCGCCCGCCACCAGCACGTCGGCGCACGCGGTTCCCTCTGGAAAAAGAAGATTGCCGTGCTCCTTGACAATGAGCTGGCGGCGAAGCGGAATCATGAACAGCACGCCGAGCCATCCGCCGATCAGCGCGAGAAAAAAGACGCGCCAGTATTCGGTGTTGAGCGAAAAGCCCATGAAGATGAGCGCGGGTAAAGTAAAAATCACGCCGGCGGCCACGGATTCGCCGGCCGAGCCGGTGGTCTGCACAATGTTGTTTTCGAGGATCGTGGATTTGCCGAACGCGCGAAGAATGGAAATCGACAGCACGGAGATTGGAATTGACGCGGAAACCGTGAGGCCCGCGCGGAGGCCGACGTATACGGACACCGCTCCAAACAGCGCGCCGAAAATCGCGCCCAGAATTACCGCGCGCCAGCTGAATTCGGCGAGGGCGCTCGACGCGTCCACATAGGGGCGAAACTCCGACGGAGGCGCCGTGGAACTCCAGATTTTATTGGCCATGCAACACCTCCGCGACCGATTCCACTCGCAATGCCGCTCTCGCACGTCGCAAGAGCGGGAAGTGCGCCCGTCGCCCGGCATTATGGCCCAAATTGTTTTGCGTTCGAGAATATTTTAAGCGCCGCGTGGCGGAAGATTCACAGCGCCCGGACCGCATCGCTCACGGTGAACTAATCCGATGAAATGTCATCCTTCCAATTTGCGAAGAAATGCGGGTTTACAGTAGCGCTGGCGTTACGAAGCTGTAGCCCGCCTCTTCAGAGGCGGGGTCTTTCGCCAAGTGATGCAACACGTTCCCGAGTTGCGAAAGAAATCCCTGGGATGAAAAAAAGAGCGGAGGCATTCGCGGCCTTTGCAAAAAATCAGGAGTGGGTGCGTTTTGGCTGGACGAGGAGATTTGCATTTGCGTACGGAACGGCGCCATCGGTCATCAATGAGAATGTGCCGTCGTCGCGAATCTGGCGGGCCATGCGTTCAAGGAAGCCGAGCGTGGCTCGCATCGGCCCCGACCCGAGGCTCACGCGCGCGACGCCAAGTTGCTGCAACTCCGCGATGGGCGGGGTTCCCACCGTTGCAAGGATGTTCAACGGTCCGGCAACTCCGCGCACGAGTTGCGCGATGGTTTCCTTATCCTTCACGCCGGGCGCGAAGAGCGCGGGCGCTCCAGCCGCGCGATACGCGTTCAGCCGTTCGATCGCGCGCGTCAGCCGCGTTTCCACGGGGCCCATGCCGTACAGAAAAATATCCGTGCGCGCATTCAGCACGAAGGAAATGCCCACACCCGCGGCAACTTCCATCACGGCCTTGATCATTTCCTTCTGGAGATTTAATTCGGTGAGGAAATCGGGCTTCTCCTCGGCTCCATCTTCGAGGTTCATTCCCACGGCTCCTGCGGCGATCAACGCTCTCGCGGTGTCCGCTATTTCCTCGGGCGTGGTTCCGAAGCCCGCTTCCATGTCGGCGGTGACGGGCACGTCGACGGCTTCCGTGATGCGGCGCACGGCGGCGAGCATTTCCTCGCAGGGAATTTTCTGGCCGTCCGGGTAGCCCAGGGAAAAGGCGATGCCGGCGCTCGTTGTGCCCATCGCCGGAAATCCCGCGTCTTCAAAAATCCGCGCGTTCGAAACATCCCAAGCGTTCGGCAGAGCCAAGATTTTTGGGCCGTGGTGGAGTTCGAGGAACTGGCGTCCCAGTTCCGATTGAGTTTTTTTCATGGCAAGTCCCGGCGGCATTGTACACCCGGAGATTCTGAATTCCGTGGTTCCACCTTGATTTGTGATCGGCCCTTGCGCGATCATTGGCCGCCGACGATTGAATTACAGAAAAACGAAATTCAAAAGCTTGGCGCGCAGAATGGGAGGGTTTGAGGATGAGAGCAATTCATGTGGGAGCTTTGGCCCTGATCCTGAGTTTCGCGCCGCTGGCGTTCGGCCAGACGAAAAGCGCCGCGCCCGCGGGAGGCGGCGAAGACTGGAAAACGCTGGATCACAAGTGGCTGGATTCCGAAAGAACCGGTGACCTGGATTACCTGGACAAATTTTTTGCCGATAGCTACGTCCTTGTTTTTCCAAACGGCCTGACGTACACGAAGGCCCAGTGGCTGGAAATTCTGCGCGGGCCGGACCGTCCGACGCTTCTTGTGCTCAATCCCGAAAACATACAGGCTCACGTGTTTGGGAACGTGGCGATCTTGACCGATCACACGACGATCAAGGGCCACGACAGCAAGGGCAACAGTCTGGACGGCGAATTCAACGTTTTTCGAGGGGTGATCAAAAAGAATGGAAAATGGTACGCTACCGGCGTGGTGATGAATCCGGACCTGACGAAGAAATAAGTTTTCTTGGAATATTTTCAGACGACCTGAATTTGCAGGTGATCATGTCAATCGCCCGGCGTTGCACGAAATGATTTCAGGAGGATTGCAATGAGACGCACATACGGACTGGCCGCAACGATTCTTTTCATCATCGCCACGGGAACCGCGGCGCTGGGACAGGCGCCCAGGAAGGCGCCCAGGAAAGTGGATGAAGAAGATGTCGCTGCCACGGCCGCGGTCCTGGACCACGTTTGGCTCAATGCCTCGCATAACAGCGATGGCGACACCATGGATTGGCTGTTCGCCGACGACTTCATTGAAATCCATCCGGGCGGGCTCCTCGCGGATAAGCGGCAGCAAATCGATCAGATCAGGAATCCTCAGGGCGCTCCGCTCGATATCCGCCCGACCGATATACAGGTGCGGTACGCGTCACCCGATGCGGCGGTGCTGACGGACACGACGATCATTCACGGAAAAAGCGGCGATGTTACGTACGATGGCCAGTTTCGGGTGATACGGGTCTTCTCGAAACTGCACGGGCGCTGGCGCGCGGCGGGTGCGGGAATTGCGCGCATCACCGCGCAATAAATACGGAGTGGAATGCAGTCCTTATAGGGGCGGAGGCTTTACAGGCTGCGGAAAAAGCGCCCTGCGGTTTTGGTAGCGCCGGCGTCTCGCCGGCAGTTTTTGTGATAGTATCGCGGCGCAAAACCGCCGGCGAGACGCCGGCGCTACCAAACACCACGTAAATAATTGGTCACCGTTCCAACTACTCGAAACGTGTGCGATAGCAGGGTTAGATCGAAGAGGGATTCCTCGCTTCGCTCGGAATGACAAGAGATTTTGGGACTTTTTCCTCAGGCTGTAAAGCCCGCACTATTTTCGTTTGCCGGCTTTCTTGTCCTTGCTTCCAATGACGTGAAATTGCATGAAGTTCGTTGTGCCACCGACGAAGAGCGGCGTCCCCGCCACGATTCCCACCACGTCCCCGCGCTCGACGAGATGTTCTTCGAGCAGGCGTTTCTCCGTGGTCATGATCAACTCTTCGATGTTCTGCACCTTGCCGATCGTGCGCGGAACAACGCCCCAATTGAGGGAGAGGCGGCGGCGCGTTTCCTGGATTGTCGAGAACGCGATGATCGGGCGGAGCGGGCGATGCTTGGAGACCAGGCGCGCCGTGAATCCGGACTCGGTGAAAACGGCGATCACTTTCATATGCAATTCTTCCGAGGCGTGGCAAATCAGTTCCGATGCGGTTTCGGCGATGTTGAATTGCGCGGGTTGCGGGCGGAGGATGTGCGGATTGTTGGCTTCCGCTTCGCGGATAATGCGGTCCATCATCTGCACGGTTTCCACGGGATACGCCCCCGACGCGGTTTCGGCCGAGAGCATGAGCGCGTCGCTGCCGTCGAACACGGCGTTGGCCACGTCCGAGGCTTCGGCGCGCGTGGGGCGCGGGTTTTGCGTCATGGATTCGAGCATTTGCGTCGCGGTGATTACCGGGCGGCGCGCTTCGCAGGCCCGCGCGATGATCTGTTTTTGCACGACGGGCACCTTTTCCGGGCTCATTTCCACGCCCAGATCGCCGCGAGCCACCATCACGGCTTCGGACACACTGAGAATCTCGTCGAGATTCTCAATCGCCTCGGGCTTTTCCAGCTTGGCAATCACCGGGACGTTCAGCTTTTCCCGCGAAATAGCTTTCTTCGCCAGCAGCACGTCTTTTGCGCTGCGCACAAAGCTCACCGCCACGAAATTCGCGCCCTGCTCCAGGGCGAAGATGAGATCCTTGTGATCCTTCGACGTGACGGCGGGAATCCGCAATTTCACTCCGGGCAAATTGATGCCCTTGTGCTCGCCCAGCAGTCCGCCGTTGACGACATTGCACAGGACGGAGTTCGATGTGGTCGAAACCACGCGCAGTTCGATCAGGCCGTCTCCCAGCAGGATGCGGTCGCCGCGCGAGACTTCGCGGGGCATGTATTTGTACGTGGTGCTCACGCCCGCGCTCGTTCCCTCGATCAATCGGATCGAAATCGTGAACGGCTGTCCCGCGACGAGTTGCACGGACTGATTGTTCTCGAGCGGGCCCGTGCGAATTTTCGGTCCCTGAAGGTCGGCGAGAATCCCGATCGGCTTTGCCAGCCGCGCGGAGGCATCCCGCAGCCGCTTGATGGTTCGAGCGTGCTCTTCGTGAGTTCCGTGCGAGAAGTTGAGCCGGGCCACGTCCATCCCGGCGTGCATCAGCCGTTCGATCATTTCGGACGAATTACATGCGGGTCCAAGAGTGCATACAATTTTAGCGCTGCGAAAATTCATAGTGTTTTATCCAGAATCATTCTAACTGAAAGAGGTGTGAAATTTCTTCCGCCTACTTCGAGGAGGCAAACTCACTGACCACGTGATAGAGGAAGACAACCCCTTTGTGGAAACTTTCGACGGGAATTCGCTCGTCGTCCGCGTGCACCCGTGAACTATCGTTTTCGATCATGGGAAATGGTTCAAGCCCGTAGGCCTGAACTTTGTGCAGCCGCAAACTGGCCGAGTCCGTGGCACCCGTGCCCAGCATGGGCACGGTGATGGCTCCTGGAAATTCCTGTGCCGCAAGCCGCTCGATGGTGCGATACAGCGGCGACGTGAGCTCGGAGGAAGGCGCGTTTTCTCCCGAATTGGGCGCCAGCTGGAAACGGATTTGCGGATCGTTGACGATCGTGACGAACTGCCCCATCAACTCCTCGATCGAATGGCCCGGAAGCATGCGCACATTCAGGTTGGCGGCGGCTTGCGAGGGAACCACGTTGACTCGCACGCCGGCCTGCAACATGGTCGGCGCAATCGTATCGCGCAGCATCGAGTTCCACATGGGACTTTCTTCGCCGAGATGTTTGACGGCGAGGTCCATGCGTTCGGGTTGCTCGAGCGCGCGCATCCATTTTGCGACGTCGTCGTCCTCTATTTTTGCAAGCTGCTCGAAATAACGCAGAGTGATCGTGCTCGGCTGCGACGGCACCTGGTACGTTCCCAGTTTTGCGACGGCCATCGCCAAATGCACGACCGCATTGTCCGGGCGCGGCAGGGAGCCGTGTCCCGATTGCCCCGTCGCCGTGACCGTGACGTTGTAAGCCACCTTTTCGCTGGCCTGAACGCCGACGTATTGCACCTTGCCGTCTTTCACCATCACGCGGCCGCCCTCGTTGAGGGCGTAGGCGCATGCAATCTTGTCCCAATATTTCTGGATGGTTACCTTGATGCTGGCCGCGCCGCCTTGTTCCTCATCGTCGGTGGCGAGGAAAATCACGTCTCGCGCCAGGCGCGCGCTTGTGCGCTTCAGCTGGACCATTGTAGCGATGTTGGCCGCCAGCATGGCCTTGTCGTCAATCGAGCCGCGGCCGTACATGTAGCCGTCGCGAATGGAGGCGGCAAACGGATCCGCGGTCCATTTGGAAGCATCGATGCCGACTGTATCCTGGTGCGCGACGAGCAACAGGGCATTGGCCGGGTCGGGAAGCGGACCGGCCTGCAAGCGCGCGACCACAACGCTGCGGCCCGGGGCCATTTCGATCAATTCGTTTGAGATGCCTTCCTTTTGAAAAATGGCCGAAATATATTTTGCGACCGCGGCTTCATTGCCCGGAGGGTTTACGGAATTGATGCGGACCAAATCGCCGAGCCAGACCTGGGCTTCATCGCCCAGTTTGCCGAGATCGGGCTTTGCCAGGGGCGCTTGCGCGCGGGCGCCGGCCGAGGCGGCCACGGCCCACATTACGGTCAGAACGATCCGGCCTGCACGATGCAACATTGCGCGTTCCTCCAGGCGAAAATTTATCCGCACTTTACCGAATCCATCGTACCATGCGCGTTGGAGATGCAAGCCCGCGTATGAGAGCCCGTGTGCCCGGAAGAAAACTAGATTTGAACATCCCGGCGGTTCGTGGCAGCATCGAACTGACAGGAAGTTTCAGTGGGCAATGCCTGGGAAATGTTCGTTCTTTCCTTGGGAGAACGCGGCGGTTCCGTGAGGTTCAATAAGTCATGCAAAAGCTTTTCATCCGAAGACTGATCCTCGGTGTGCTGCTGTTCACGCTCGTCATTCCGTCCGGCGAACGTTTCGCCTGGGCGCAGGACAAGGACAAAAATAAGGACAAGCAGACGCCGCAAGCCCAGACCACGCCCGGATTCTCGATTTCCGTCACCGTTCCCGTGGTGAGCCTGGACGTAGTGGTCACGGACAACAACGGAAATTATTTGACGGACCTCAAGAAAGAAAACTTCCGGGTCAACGAGGACGGCGCGGTGCAATCGATTACGAATTTCGCGCCCTCCGAAGCCCCCATCACGATCGTGCTGCTGCTGGAGTTCAGCAAGCTGGGCTATGAATATTTCACGTACAACGCCGTCAACTGGGCCGCGGGATTTTTGGGCAATCTCAAGCCCAACGACTGGGTCGCGCTCGAAACATTCAATATGCGCTCCAACGTGGACGTCGATTTCACTCATAATCGCGACGAGATTCTTCATGGACTATCTACACTTTACTTTCCGCCCTTCAGCGAATCGAATCTGTTCGACGCCGTTTCCGATGTTCTCGACCGCATAAAGGACGCCAAGGGAAAGAAAGCCGTCCTCGTCCTGGCTTCCGGGATCGACACGTTTAGCCGAATCAATCTCGATCAGACGTTGAAACGCATCCGCGAAACCGACGCCACCATCTTCACAGTTGGCGTCGGCGAACGGGTCTTCATGGCTCAGCAGCCCGGAGCGTTCGGCGAGCAGTTGATTTATGTGCAGGCGCAGAACCAGCTCAGGACCTTTGCGGCGATGACCGGAGGCCGCTCGTGGTTCCCGCGGTTTGACGGCGAAATCCCCAGCATCATGCAGGATGTCGCCGCGAGCCTGCGCAACCAGTACAGCCTGGCGTATTCGCCAAGCAACGAGACGCTCGACGGCAAGTACCGCAAGATCAAAGTCGAGTTGGTTGCGCCGGACGGAGGTCCGCTGACGGTGCTGAATCAGAAGGGGAAAAAGGTTAAGTTTCAGGTGTACGCCCGGCAAGGCTACACGGCGCCGCGATCGAGCGCCACTGGCAACTAGGCGAGTCGCGGGTGTTTTGCGCGTCGCGAATTGATGCGGCGGCGTTCCGCAGGCTCAAGCGTGCCGTACGTAATCAACAACACGTTGATTCAAGCGATGCGACTTTTCATGCTCCTTTAGTGCGCCGGGCGCCGGTTATAGAGTGCCGCCGCAGTCGCGAGCATTTCTTTGCGCTCCGAGGTCAATAGGTACCCTTCGACGATCAATTTATCCAGAGACTCCGCATACAGCTTCAAATAATTTGTCTCGCCGCCATATCGCCCTGAAAGTTCCGCGGGGGAAAACTGTTGCCATCCGCCCAAGTTTCCGCACGTTCCCTCAATGGAACTCGTCACAACCGGCGGCAGGGAAACGGGAGTTGGTCTGCCAATTGGATGGTCGACGACGGGAAATCGAACTCCGCCGAGCGGTTGATCGTCCGCGTCGATCAGCGGCACTTGAAGAATCGCTCCGGGCAGGGGATTAAAGTTGGCGCTGCTCGCGGGAGCCGGGCCGAGTTTGAACAGTACTGACAATGAGAGCGGCGGCGCCTGGCGAGCGGAGGGAACACCAAGTTCGTGTTCGAGTTCGAGCGTCACGGTGCGCAAGTAGGGCGCGTACGAAATTGGATTGAGATCCACCACCACGCCGCCATTGCACCGAGCGGCGCGAACGTTTCCAGCGCTTTGGTCGATGGGCGCAGCCGCATGAGGGCTGGGCCAGTCGTAGCGCCTCATGCGCGCATTTTGCGGAATCTTGTCGGTCAGGCTGGCTCGCAAACGGTAGAAATCGGTGTAATTTGCGATGTCGATGTAGAAGGGATCGCTCGTCGGCCTCGTCAAAATCGCCTCCGCAGCGAGCGGTTTTCCATTCGGCAGGACGTACGGAAATTCCTCGGAACCAGCCGTGGCTGCGAGTTGATTGAGCGCGAGCCAATTACCCGTTCCATCGACCGCTATTGCGCCGTCGAAGACCGCGCGGCCATTAGAAGGATCAGCGTTAAAACCCTCCGCAATAAACGTATTGATGAAAAAGCCGCTAAGGCTGATCCCGCCAAGAATTAATGTGCGGTAAGTTCCCGTGGCGGCTGACGTGCCAGTTTCGATTTGAGTTCGTCCAGCGAGCAGGCGGCCAAAATCGCGGAGGATGACTTCGCCCACTCCCTCGGCCTCGCGTGGCACGCTCGCGGCGATTCCCGTTTGCCACGACACGCGTGCGTAAGAAGTTCCATGTTCGAAAAGGAACCCGTTGCCCACGCCCGCTGCATAGCTCGCGGCAGATGGCGGTCCGGCTACGGCGATTCCATGCAGCGCGTTCAAAAATACCGGGGTGCCGCGATTTTCCGTTTCGATGAAAATCGCCGCATTTGGATCGGGCTTGTCCGGCGCAATGATTTCAAACGTGGACTGGTAGCTGTAATTGCCGTCGATGTCATGCGGCAAGGCGTCGAATCCGCGAACATTCTCGCCGGGCGCGATGACGCCCGAAACCGTCCCCCAGATTCTTTTATAAGGTGTAGCGGCAAACGTTCCAATGGATTGCGACCCCGCAATGGAAACACCCGTGATTTGCGATTGTTTTTGCGATGGCTTTTGCGATTGTTTTTGCGATGGTTGATGAGCGGCGATTGCGCCTGTTTCGCGATCTTTTCCAAACCGCGTTGCGCGCGGCATGGCCGAAAAATGCGAAACGCCGAGGAGCGTGGCACACAGAATGGCGCTTGCCCGATAAGTTTGTCCGAGTCGCGGAAAGAGCATCGGGTATTCCTCCGAATATCCGGTTTTGAGAAACGATCCGTCGATATGGAGACGAGTCTATACCAATTAGGGACGCGCGAGTATGTGCGAGAACCTGAGGTTCGATTTGCTCTCATCCCTCAATCCCGCTACAATAAAGGTTCACACCGCACCCGCTCGATCCGTCCCGTTTATTGAGAAAGGCACCATGGCTTCCAGAACCGTCTGGCATTTTGCGTATGGCAGCAATATGAATCGCGCTCAGATGCTCTCCCGCGCCGGGAACATTTTGGAAGAGCACAACGCGTCCCTGCCGAATTACGAACTCCGCTTCAATAAAAAAGTTCGCGGTGGCACGGCGGGAGCGAACGTTCAGCTCTCGTCCGGAAAAACCGTTCACGGCGTACTCTACAAGCTCGAAGAGGGCGCGCTCCGTTCGGTGGACCGCTACGAAGGCGTCCCGGAACACTATCGCCGCATCGAAGTGCAGGTAACGCCCGAAGGCGGGCAGCCGGTTCCGACGCAGATTTACATTGCCTCGAAGGTGGAAAAAGGTTTGCGCCCATCGCCCTCGTACCTGCAAGCGATGCTGGATGGCGCGGGCGAGCACAACCTGCCGGCGTCGTACATTGGAGAAATTAAGACCGCGGCCGGCGCGGCCTGATCGCCGCCTGATCGCCGCCGCCGCGGAAAGTTTCCCATACTATCTAATCAGGAGGGACCATGGCCGCTCCGTCTTTGCCGCGCACCGTTTCTCGCGGTGGCAGTTTCCTGGTGGAATCGTGCACTCCTGACGATGTTTTTTCTCCCGCCGAACTTACCGACGACCAAAAATTGATTGGCCAAACGGCGGAGGAATTCGTTCGCAACGAAGTGCTTCCCGCCATTCCCGATCTCGAGCAGCACAAGCCGGGCGTTCTCGCGCAACTTCTGAAGAAGGCCGGCGAAATCGGCTTGCTGGGCGGAGGCGTGCCCGAGGAATACGGCGGTGCGGGGCTCGATAAGGTAGCGAGCGTGCAGCTCGCGGAAAAATCGTCGGCCTACGCTTCGTTTGGAGTGAGCGAGGGCGGACATTCGGGCATCGGCACGCTCCCGATTGTTTTTTTCGGCACGGAGGAACAGAAAAAGAAATATCTGCCCGTGCTCGCCACGGGCGAAAAGCTTTCGGCCTATTGCCTGTCCGAGCCGCAGGCGGGATCGGACGCGCAAAATTCCCTCACTCGCGCCGTGCTTTCGGCCGACGGCCGCTCGTGGATTTTGAACGGGCAAAAAATGTGGATCACCAACGGCGGCTTTGCCGACCTGTTCATCGTTTTCGCGAAAGTCGACGGCGCGAAATTTTCCTGTTTTATCGTCGAGCGCGGTTTTCCTGGATTTTCCTCCGGCGCGGAAGAAAAGAAGATGGGCCTGAAGGGCAGTTCGACGACGGCGATTTTTTTCGAGAATTGCAAGGTGCCCAGGGAAAACCTGCTGCATGAAATCGGCCGGGGGCACATCGTCGCCTTCAATATCCTGAACGCCGGAAGGTTCAGCCTGGGCGCGTACTGTGTCGGCGGCGCAAAGTGCATGGTCGAGACCGCGTCGAAGTATGCGAAAGAGCGCGTGGCCTTCGGCAAGCCGATCGCGGAGTTCGGCCTGATTCGCGCGAAGCTCGCCGAGATGGCCATCCGCACGTTCGCGGTCGAGTCCATGATTTACCGTTCCGCCGGCCTGATGGACAGAGCCATCGCCGCAGCGGGCGACGGCGCGGACAAATCCCAGCAATCGATGAAAGTGTTCGAGGAATACGCCATCGAAAGCTCGATCAGCAAGGTTTACGGTTCGGAGCTGCTCGATTTTGCCGTCGATGAAGCCGTGCAGATTTTCGGCGGCTACGGATTTCACGAGGATTATCCGGTCGCGCGTGCCTACCGCGATTCGCGCGTGAATCGCATCTTCGAGGGCACCAATGAAATCAACCGCATGCTCATCATCCAAATGCTGATGAAGCGCGCGACCTCGGGCGCGATTCCCCTGATGCAGGCCGGCGCGAAGCTGCGCGATGAAATCATGGCCGGGCCGTCGTTCGACGAGCCTGCGGGTGGCGAGTGGGCGGCCGAGGAGCGCATTCTCGAGGGAGTGAAGAAAGCATTTCTCCTGACGGCGGGCGCGGCGCTGGAAAAATATCGTGACCGTCTCGCGGACCAGCAGGAAATTGTCGCCGAGCTTGCGGACATCGTCATGGAATGCTACGCCATCGAATCCTCGCTGCGGCGCGTGCAAAAGGCGGAAGCCTTGCGCGGCGTGGCGGCCTCCGCCGCGATGGCGGATGCGGCGCGCGTGTTTCTGCACGATGCTGCCGATCGCGTCGAGGTTGGCGCGCGCAGGGCGCTGGCCGCCGTGCTCGATGGAGACATGCTGCGCACCCAACTCGCCGTCCTGCGGCGATTCCTGAAGCGCGATCCTGCCGACACGGTGGCGATGCGCCAGCGCGTCAGCGTGGCCGTGCTGGCGGGCGACCGCTACCCATTCGAGGGTCGCTAAACCCAAAAAAATGCGGCCCTCCAAAAAACACATAGACCGTTCCAAACGCCGTCCGAGCACGGCTCCCCGGCCGCTGAGAAGTGCGCCGCTCATGTCCTGGATTCGCCCCCTCGCCACGCCCTGCCTGAGTGGTTATAGCGCGTCCGCCGTCACGGGCGGTCCGCTGCATGGCTATCGGTTCGTGGTCCCGGGCAAAGGGCTGGCGAAATCCAGCGCGGGATTTTTCGTCGGATATCTTCTTGAAGCGGAGGGCTACGAATTCCTCAGGCCAGTTGTTCCGGAATGTATCGTGCTTGCGATTGTCGAGCCGGTCGGCTCCGAGTTCCACGAAGCCATGGTCGCGCGGGGAGAATCCCCGGTCCGCAAGGCAGCCGAGTATCTTGGCCGTCTAACGCCTCGCCCGCCTCGATTTTCATTTTTCGAGCACCGTGAAATCGTCATGGCCCGCCACGTCTCGATGAAGGACTGGCCCGCCGGCAAACAGCAGCAGTATGCGCGCGATTTTTTCACCGGGACACTGGCGTGGCTCTTGAGCAGCGGGATCATCGCAAAGCTCCAACCTGTGAGCGGCGCAAAAGCCGAAAGCAATTCGCCGTGAAGAGTGCAAGAATGTGCCGGGAATTCCCGAAACTGTCCTCTTTCAGGCACGCACCTCTGGTACTAGACCTGGTTTAATCCCGGATTGGACTTACGTACCATATGAAAATGAGCGGTTTACAATTTAACGGAATCGTGTATCGTTCGGATGGGGAATTGCATCTAAATCAGCGCGGGGAAAAATGGGGGAAGTTCCAGTGAGTGTCGGTAAAGTATTCGGGGGGTTGAAAGCTCGAAAGTGGTTGTGGGTTGCGGGCGGGGTTCTCGTTGCTTTGAAAGTCTACTTTGTGCAGGAGTTGCTTGCGGCTCTCCTCCTGTTTTCATCTATTTTCCTGGTTTGCGCCATCGTTGCCTTGGTTCTGTATCTTGTCGATCGATCCAGCCGTTGGGGGCTTGGCATGGCGGGACATCAGGCAAAGCGCGCATTCGCAGCGGCCGAGGGGATCAGTAGAAAGCAGCTCCGCCGTCCACGTTCAGAGCCTGTCCGGTAATCGCGCTGGCCGCGTCCGAGCAGAGAAACAGCGCGGCTGCGGCGATTTCGTTTGCTGTCTGGCCGCGTCCTTGCAGGATCGTATTCAGAAAACCTTTCAGTTGCTCCTCGCTCGAAACTCCCAGGCGTTCCGCAAGCGTTTGGCCCAGATCCTTTGACATTTTTGTTTCCGTCACCGGCCCCGGACAAATCGCGTTCACGCGCACGCCTTTGCGCGCGGCTTCGGCGGCGACGACTCGCGTCATGCCCAGCATCCCCGCCTTTGCCGAGGCGTAGGGCGATCCCCATCCAAAGGCCGACTTCGCCGACAGGCTGGAAATATTCAGAATGGCTCCCGCGCCGCGCGCATACATTCCGGGCAGCGCGAGGCGCGTCAACAAATATGCGCCGCGCAGGTGCACGGCAATCACGCGGTCCCACTCCTCGGGAGTAATTTCCTCGATCGGCTTTACAGGGCCGTACTCGCCCGCGTTGTTCACCAGAATATCGACCTTGCCGAATTGCGATGCGGCTTCGCGCACGATGCGCTCGCAATCCTTTTCGATCGCCACGTCGGCCTGAATCGCAACCGCGCGCGCGCCCGCTGCGCGAATTTCTTGCGCCACCCGATCGATTTCCGATTGCGTTCGCGCCGCAATCGCCACGGCCGCGCCTTCCCCTGCAAACTTCAGCGCGATGGCCCGGCCAATCCCGCGCCCGCCCCCGGTAATCACCGCAACTTTGTCAGTCAGCAACATGCGCGCCTCCAAGACGAATGGGCAGGATAGCATTCGCATCGCCCCGCGCCAAACGCAACTCATAAATTCGCGTAAAAAGATGACGCGAAATGGACGCTCTCCAGGAGCGCACGCTTCAGAGTCTGTGTGGCAATGGCCAAATCCTTGTAGGGCACGGCTTCAGCCGTGCCGTTAAGTGTCCAATATCAACGTGGCTTTAGCCGCTGCCCGCTTTGAAATGGAGTTGCCACACAGACTCTTAATTCCACGCTGCTTGTAAGTGTCATTAAAGATGCCACAGTGATAGTATCCGCCCATGGAGCGCCACTCGCAGCAAGCGTTGCCGAGGGCGGGCCGGATGCCCGCATTGTCTGCCGCGTGCGTGGCGTTGCTGTTTCTGTCGCTCACGTTTTTTGCCGGCGCTGCGAAGGTTGCCGAGACCGCAGCGAATCCCGCCGCCCTTGCCTCAGCGCCAAAAGCCGCGCGTATGGGCGATCATTACCTGCTCCTTGTGAACACGGCCATGGCCTCCAAAATGGATGCGCCAAAGATGGCGCAGTTCGACCGCTCTCCCTACGATGGTCTGGCAGTCTCTTTCGCGGACGGCTATGACACGTCGCCAGTCCTCTCCGTGACTCCAATGCAGGCGCAAGTTGCGAGCTGGAAAAAGGCGACGTCCAGGCACATCTGGCCGTGGGTGTATCTGAACCGCATGATTGGCGCGGACAGCGCGGAAGTGAATCCGTATATCAAGGTTCCATACTTCGAGCGGTTTCAGGGATTGGATCTGGACGGCAAGGCCGGCGCGCAAAACGATTTCCTGGAAAACTGGCAGAACGCGCTTCGCCTAGCGAAACATACAGGCGTCCCCGGAATTGTCTGCGATCTCGAGTTTTACAATAATTACAAGGCATACGATTTGAGCGAACTCGCGCGCATGACGTCCATGCCGAAGCCGGACGTGTTGCAACACCTGAGGCAACTGGGAGCGCGCATGGCGGACATCGCCGCCCGGGAAAATCCGGACGCGACGCTCTGGTTCCTGTTCACCGGATTTACGCGCCCCGAATACAGAGTGATCGAGGGGCAGGCGCACTATCTGGCGGCCACCTATATTGTCGAAGGGCTGCTCGACCAGATTCAGCGGCGGCATTTTAGAATAAAAGTTTTGGCGGGCGGCGAAGTGGGCCTCGGCTATTGCCACACTTCCCTCGAAAATCTTCGCGAGGCGATCGGGAAGCGCGCCCAAGTCTTCGCGCCTCTCCTGCAAAAGTACAGCGGCACCCTGGAACTCGCCGGCACGATGACGCTGTGGAGCGACCGCTCAGCCAAAAAGAATTGGGTGGCGCAGGGCGCGTGCGGAACCTCGTCGGCAGCCACGGTCGAGGATCTCGTCCCGTATATGGAACTCCTGTTCCGCTCCTACCGCTACAACTGGCTCTACGGCTCGCCCAATGGCGGCTATTTCGCTTTCCAATCCGAGAGCGCGCCTCGTTTTAACGCTGCAATCGCGCAAGCGAAAGCCCGCGCGTATGGCGCGGCAGGCGCCCAGCCCAGGCTTTAAGATTGAGGATGGTGGGTCAGTTTTGGATAACAGGACTTCGGCGAAGCCAAGTGGCAGGTGTCCGGTTTGCGTCAATCAGGACTTATCCCGCATTCCTCTTATTATTAGGGAGGGGACTACCAGTTGGTCCCAGACGAACAATCACCAACAAAAGGACGTATAAGACCAAACAAATTAGAGAACTGGCTAGCCATCTTGGATGGCCGATTACGCCCCAGAAAAAGCAAGCGATGGCACCAAAGAAAAGACCGGTCTGCAATGTCTGAATTGTCATCCACAAACCCCGTCGCAAGCGGTCCGAGCGGGTCAGGGGCAGTTCCGGCAACTTAGCGTCCGCTGTGGCCCCATCTGCGCCGAACTTAGCCTTTGCCTCTTCAAAATCTGCGTTCCGCAAAAACGGCCAAACCGCGTAATCTCCTTCTGACTTCGCTTTCTGAATAGCTTTGGAACGGAACCACTGTCCGGCTAGAATCCTAATGATGGGGTGCGTTAAGTCGTGATGCCACAAGTCCGGCCACTCGTATTCCAAGCGCGTATCCAAAAACAGGGCACAACGTCTAAACAGCACTTCTATCGCTGAATGGAACGGAAATTCACATTTGTGGGTCCGCACATCATCGTAGTGGAACCAAAGACGTTGCTCTATAGCGTGCAGGGCGGGGTCGCTTTTGTCACGGGGGAAACCATCAGCAAAATCATGATTACTAATTTTGCCGTCTAAATAAGACCGAATGAGGGAGGCAGCCTTAACTCGCAGGTCCGCGTTTGCCACAGGCATAGATTATCACCGGAGATGAGATTGTGCTAAGTCGGATTGCCGGACAAGTGGTTCATCGACATCCGCGCTCACAAACGGCGTTATGGAAACTGACTCATTACATCGAATTTTGAATGCTCGTGTGTTTTGACGTATCGTAATGGCCTGCATCCATCCACACGAAGAGTCCGCCATAGGAGGCAAACATGTCTAATCCTGGACGCCGTGAATTTTTAAAAAATTCGATGGCGCTGGCGCTTGAGCCCGCCGCTCACAGTGCGCTGCACGTTCCCGTTCCGCTAGGCGAGCCTGAGCCTGGGCAACAGCCGCGCGCGGAATTTTTCTCCGGCTTCAAGCGCGAGCAGATCAAAACATCGGGCGCGACGATCAACACCGTTTATGGCGGCAATGAGAAAGGTTCCCCTTTGTTGCTGCTTCATGGCATACCCGAGACGCATGTGCTGTGGCGCAAGGTCGCGCCGCTCCTGGCCCATCGAAAGGAAGTCTTGCAACGGATATCCGTGGGAACGGGGAGAATATCGGAACCTTTCGGCTACGGCGTGGAGGAACCTCTTGCTTTTTGCCCGAGAACCCACGCCTTCATATTCTTCCAGTCCGGGTCGTCTTCGGATGCAAATTGTCGGCCTCCCTGGTGGGTATCGGCCAGGCCGCCCGCCTCCGGCGCCATCGGCATTCGCAGAAACAGGCTTAAGGAAGGGTTGCCGGGAACTACGAGTTTCGAGACGGTCTCGAAGTTGCGGCGGGACTGCTCCTCGGTCCAAAAGCTCATCCCGGGTGGCAGCATCTCCAGACTAAAAGGTCCGCCACCGTGGCGCATCATTTGATGGCAAACGTAGCAGCGGGCATGTTCATCCGACCGCATTTTCAGGAAGATAGGCTCGACGCGCGTTTTGAAAAACTCATAATCAAGCTGTGGTGTTTGCGCGTCGGAACTCGCAGGGGTTTGCGCCGTCGCAAAGGGAGTGAACGTATAGAGCAGAACGACAGTCGCGACCACGAAACCAGCGGAAATAACTCTCGACACAATCCTCGAAATCATCATCGCTTCAGCTCCGTTTCAAAGCGTGTGAGACAACCAACTGTTCCGCGCCTCCTGCAGACGGCCGAATCAGGCGTTTCCTAGGGCAGCGCCAGCGTGCTGATCCGGTCGGGCATCTCTCCGACTGGGATGCGAGTGATCTCTTTCATTGCTTCCACATCGATGGCGGACACCGATTTGGTTCCGCAAGTGGAATCGTAGGCGGTCTTGCCATCGGGAGAGAAAGTGATCCATGCGGGTCCACCTCCCCTCGGAGCCTTGCCCGGCACAGGGGTTTCGGGCAATGAGACATGTCCCAGAAGTTTGAGGTCAGGGAGCGAGTAGACGAAAACAGCATTGGCCGGCCTGCTGTTGGTCCAAAGGGTCTTATGGTCGGGGGATATCGCGATGCCGTGGCTGATGCCTTCGCATCCTGAGGGGAACCCCTTGGGTTCACCGGGGTTCGTGATCCTTTGCACTTCCTTGTGCGTCGCAAAATCCACCACCGAGAATCCGTTCGTTTGGTTCAGCTGCGCGAAGATCCGGTGGCCCGAGCCGTCGGGGTTGCTATCAACTGTCAGGACGAGCACTCCCTGGTCGTACTGAACCTCCCAGGCGATTTCCATTTTCTGAAGATCAAAGACGGTTATAAATTGTCCCGGCGGCGAGCCGGCGGCCGCAAACTTTCCATCGGCCGTCAAAGACACATCGTGCAGACCTCTTTTCACCGGAATACTTTTGATCTTCTCCAGAGATTTGGCGTCGATGATGTCCAGCGCACCGACATCCTCGGCCTCCTGGCCGGTATTGCGGATACAGACTACAATCAGTTTTCCATCGCTCGTCACTGCCGCATCGTTGGCCCAACCGCTGAGAGGCACCTTCTTGATATACTTTCCGCTCTTTCGATCCATGACGTAGAGGACGTCCACGCTCCTGTTGGCGATATAGAGCCGACTTCCGTCGGGAGAGAATCGCACCACTTCCGGCGACTCAATGCCTTTGATGACTTCCACGACCTTGTTCGTCGCGGGGTCGATCACACTGATCGTGGTTCCACCTCGGTTCGTGACGTAGATCCGGGCCGTAGACGCCACTAAAGGCACCGCTGCCAACAGTAATCCAAGCAGTAGCCACGCACCCCTTCGCCCGCATAAATTTCTTTTCATGGTGGTTGAGCTCATAGTGCGAAGGCGCTCCTTATCCTTCGGCGCAGAGAGTAGTGCGGCGCGAACCGCAAGTCAAGCGAGTCAGTGTTGAGAACTCCTTTACGAGATCAACTGACCTGCTCCCTAGGCTTTTGAATGCCGGGGCATTTCACGCTATCCTAGCAACCTGCATCCATCCACCCAAAGATTCATCCATTGGAGGCAACAATGCCGAATTCTGGCCGCCGTGAATTCTTGAAGAGTTCGATGGCCTTGGCGCTCGTGCCCGCTGCGGAAAGCGCGCTGCGCACGCCGGTTCTGCTGGGCGAGCCTGAGTCTGCGCAGCAACCTCGCGCCGAATTTTTCCCGGGCTTCAAGCGCGAGCAAATTAAAACATCGGGAACGACGATCAATACCGTTTATGGCGGCAATGAGAAAGGTTCCCCTTTGCTGCTGCTTCACGGCATACCGGAGACGCATGTGCTCTGGCGCAAGGTCGCGCCGCTCCTCGCGCAGGATTATTTTCTGGTAATGCCCGATCTGCGCGGCTATGGAGATAGCGGCAAGCCCGCCGGTGGCGGCGATCACTTCGCGTACTCGAAGCGCGCGATGGCCCAGGACCAGGTGGAAGTGATGAAGCATTTGGGATTTCAAAAATTCGCGCTCGTGGGCCACGATCGCGGCGGACGAGCCGCGCACCGCATGGCGCTGGATTATCCAGAAGTGCTCACTAAGCTCGTGATTCTCGACATTGTGCCGACGTATCTGCTGTACCAGAACATCACGCAGGAGTTCGCCACCGTCTTTTACCATTGGTTTCTTCTGGTTCAGCCGCCGCCATTTCCCGAGACGATAGTCGCCAACAGCGCCGAGTATTTTCTGAAGTCCACGCTGCTCTGGCTGGGCGGACACTTGATTAGCGAGCCAGTTCCGGATTTTGTGGGCCCGGAAGTGTTTCAGGAATATTTCCGCACGTTTCGCGATCCGGCCACGATCCATGCGATTTGCGAGGACTACCGCGCGGCCGCGTCCATCGATCTGGCGCACGATAAGGCGGACCTGGACAAGAAAATTCAATGTCCGCTGCTCGTCCTGTGGTCCGAAAAAGGGCCGTTTCATCGCATGTACAACGTGTTGCAAACCTGGCGCGACCGCGCCGTCGAAGCGCAAGGCAAAGCGATGCCCACCGGCCATTTCCTTCCCGAGCAGATGCCGGAAGAATTGACGCGGGAACTCAAGGCATTTCTGCGAAGCTAGTAGCACAGGCTGAAGCCTGTGCCACTGGGTCGCAGGCCTTCGCGGCGGGAGCGTGGAATCTTTGGTCGCGCGCTCTCCACATCCGGAAGCTGTTGCAAGCCGGGGCCCTCGTGGTATAAAACGTCTCCCGTCCCAAGACCGAATCAAAATTGTTGCGCTCGCACCCGGAAGCCAAGAAAAACCCGTGCTGTCTCGACGCGGACGCGAGCCGATTGGAAAACTTCGAGGAGGATTTGTGAGCCAGTCCGATAGCACGGCCAATCCATTGGAATCCGTTTCCAGCCGTAAAGCCTGCAACACGGCGATTGCGTACGGCATTTTGCGCTTGTCCTTCGGCGCTAATATTCTTCTTCACGGCTTGAGCCGCGTCCTCAATGGGCGTGCCGCGTTCCTCGCCTATTTGAATCACTACTTCGAGCACGCGCACCTGATTTCGCCGGGCATGTTGCCGGTGTTTGGCGCGGTGTTGCCCTGGGTGGAGACGACGCTGGGCCTGCTGCTGATGCTGGGCCTGTTTTCTCGATTCACGCTGATCGTGGGCGCGCTGGTGCTGACGGTCCTCGTGATCGGCACGAATCTGGCGCAGGACTGGCTCGTCTCGGGGCTGCAATTGCCCTACTGTTTTATTTACTATTACTTGCTAATTCACCTCGAGCAAAACAGCATCTCCCTCGACGCCTGGTTGGGCATCGGCCAGCGGTAATCTGCTGTGGCGCGAGCTTCACATTGTAGGGGCACGACATGTCGTGCCCCTACAATGTGAAGCTCGCGCGAAAACCGCGGGCACGGAATCCATTTTTTGGGCGCAGGTGGCCATATCCCCGTGTTGCTCACGGAGAAACTCGTTTGAGCGGCGAGGTTTGCGAGGCATGCAGCGTCATGCTAGATTTTGAAGCGAGCTGAAATGTCAGCGAAAACTTCATGCCGATACAGAGAACACCACAACCGCAGCGTCCCAAGTCTTCTTCCGTAGAGATTCAGTGGACAACTGTTACCTATCGCACGGTCGGAATATATCTATTTCTGATCGTTGCCGTCCTGCTGGCCCTGTCCTATTTGGTGTATCCGGAAGCGTATGCCGTCGTGATTGCCCGAATTGGCAAGGTTCTTGGCGCCAGCGCGAATCCCACCGCTCAACTGGCGGCGAATCAGGCGAAGTTCGTGAACCTCGATGGCAAGGTCCAGGTTAAGAAAGTGAATTCCGTGCAATGGATCACCGCCGACTATCGCATGGCGCTCGACAAGGGCGACTTGATCCAGACGGGCGGAGACGGCGCCGCGCGCGTCACGTTCGCCGACGGCACGACGTACACGGTGCAGGCTGATACGCTGGTAACGGTGGAAGAAAATTCCGTCGGACGCGACAGTGAGACTCGCGTCAGGATGCACATCACATCGGGTAATATCGACCTGGCCACCGGCACATGGGATTCGCCGAAATCGAAGGCTGAAGTTTCCTTCTCGAATGCCGTGGCTTCGGTCAAGCAGAACAGCCATGCGGCGGTGAGCAGCGATCCGCTCACGAACGAATCGGCCATCACCGTGTCGGCCGGAACCGCGGAACTCTCGACCAGGGACGGCAGCCAGCACGTGGAGATTGGAAAATGGGAGCGCGTGAGCATGCCAACAAGCGGAGGAGCGGTCGTCAAGACGAATGTGCTTGCACCTCCCGATCTTGCTCAGCCGATGAACCTGCAACCCTTGATTGTTCCGGATCCCAAGCGCGCGCCCCTGCACTTTGAATGGAAACCCGTGCCGGGAGGAATCAGCTACGAACTGCGCATCAGCTCAACGTCCATGTTTTCGCGGATTGTGGAAGACCGGAAGGTGACGGGAACCTCGGTGGAAATCACGGGCTTGGAGCAGGGCGACTACTACTGGGATGTCCTGGCCACGGATTCGGAGAAGCATGTGAGCGCCCCGAGCGATACGTTCAAGTTTACGCTCGTGACACAAGGCAAAGGGCAGGAGATGTTGTTGGAAGTGGGCGGCACTGAGTTGCATGGTAACGTAGTAGAGATCACCGGACGCACGGAGCCTGGCGCGGCGCTCATTATTAACGGAGAACAGGTTGCCGATATACGAGGCGACGGCTCGTTCAAGTATTTTACGGCGCCACTGACGCGAGGCAGCCAGACGATTGTTCTTACCGGACAAAACCGGCGGGGCGGCACGGCGATAAAGCGCGTCGAGATTGTGATTCCATAGCCGGGCGCAGGCGCGCCGCGTGCATGGAATTATTGGAATATAGAATAATTTCGGGTAGGGGCAGCCGGGCGGCGACCCACCTGATGCGGCAACCAGCAGCCGCGCAACGAGCCCGGCACTGAGGGATGACATGCTCAAGAACGGTTTCAACCTTCGCTCGGTTTTTAGTTTGTTTTCTTCCGACCTGGCGATCGATCTGGGCACGGCCAACACGCTGGTTTATGCCAAGGGCAAGGGCATCGTGGTGAA
>PLUM01000024.1 GCA_003165465.1 Acidobacteriota bacterium | reverse complement strand
CCGGGCCGATTGCACTGGCCGGAACTTTGCCTGTCACCGGTGGCATGGGAGCCGGGCCAATCCCCGTTGCCCAGATTGCCGAACTGGAACCCGAAACCGTCGCGGCATTTGCCGTCGCGATGTTCCGGAGCCCCATCGCTCCTGTTAGAACAAGCAATACCAGAACAACTACCGTTAGAGACTTGGGCATATACCCTCCGAGGGAGACTTACTCGGGCGGAGTATATGTAACCAAGTACCCTAATGGAACAAAATTGTTACCTTGTGTCTAAACGATCAACACCTCTGGACAATATCCCTATGGCGGTACTTGCCCGCCAGCTCGGACAGCCTATTTCGTATTGTCCACATACAGACTAGGATTCAAGGCTGTCGGCGTCAACGGTACGTTAGTACTAGTGGGACCTGATGCTTACGACATCTATATCTCAAGCAGATCCCGTAGGATAGCTGGGAAACGGCTTCCAGGTTTTTTGGATTTCTTCGAAGCTTTGGCCGATCAGCCAATCCTCACTTGACAGTTCTCGCAAGCCCTCCGTAACATGAAGAGCTTCCTTTTTGCCGGTGTAGCTCAGGGGTAGAGCGAGGGTCTCATAATCCCTAGGTCGAGAGTTCGAGTCTCTCCGCCGGCACCATTTCCTGAATCCATCTGCCAAGTCCCGCTTGCTTTTTTATTTGCGCGTGGTCACTTGCGCCACTTCCGTACAAATTCGTTGAGCGCAAAACCAAAGTGCGCGGAGTGGCACAGGCTTCAGCCTGTGTTCTTTTGACTTTCGTTTACCACAAATCAAAACCACACAGGCTGAAGCCTGTGCTAATGGAAAACCAGCGAGCATTTCGAGGAGGCGCGGTTGTGGCGTATACTCGCGCGCGCCGGAAGGGGAAAGGAAAAGCCAATTCGCGAACAAGTATCCACGAGTCAGGTATCCACGAGCCATGAAAAACCTTCATCCGGCGAGGCAGGCTCGCGCGCCGCGGCCATCGGCATGTATGGCGTGCTGCTGCTCGCCTACTCGGTGAATGCCGCGGACCGGCAGCTTTTTCCGCTGCTCGCGCATGACGTGCGCGTGCAGTACGGCTTTTCGCTCTCCGATACCGGGCTGCTCACCACGATTTTCACGCTGGGCCTGGCCGTCGCGGGATTGCCGACCGGTTTTCTGCTGGCGCGATTTTCCCGCAAGACGGTGCTGCTCTTCGGGATCGGAATTTTTTCCACGGGCACGGCGCTCACGGTTCTGGCGCGCGGATTTCCGGACATGCTGGTCTACCTCGCCGCGACCGGTATTGGCGAGGCCATGCAACTCACCGTGATGATCGCCATCGCGGCCAACTATTTTGTCGGCTACCGCGCCGCCGCCATCGGTTCGATGAATGTTTTTTTTGGCCTGGGCGCGTTTTCCGGGCCCATCCTCGGTGGCCTCCTGCTCACGTCCTATCGAAACTGGCATGCGCCGATGATCGCCTTCGGAGTGTTTGGCTTTCTGATGATCGCGGCAATCGCCGCAAGCGTGCGGCCATGGTTCAGCGAGACGCATCGCGCGGCAGATGCGCGCACGGACCACCTCGGCGCGCCAACGCTTCTGAACCGCAACACAATTATTTTGACGGTCCTCAGCGTGATCGGCGGCCTCGTCCTTTTTGGTTTTACGGGAATGTACCCGACCTATTTGCGCGAAGGACTCCATTACACGCCAAAGGCCGCGGGATTTGTCGCCAGCTTTTACGGCGCGGGCGCGCTGCTTTCCATCGGCGGCGGATGGCTGGGAGACCGCTTCTCGCCGCGCGCCGTGCTGAGCGCCGCGTTCTTCTGCATCGCCGCTCTCGGCTACCTGTGCTTCCACGGTTCGGGCGCGGTCCTGCCGCAGGCCATTCTCGCGTGCGCCTACGGCGCCATCGGCAGCGGCACAATGTACGTCAACCTCGCTGCCTACCACGTGAAAGCCGTGCGCAGCACCCTGTCCAGCCGCGCCTCGGGCATGTTTGTTACGAGCCTCTACGCCGCTGCCGCCGCCGCCGGCTACTTGATGGGCGGAATCGCCAGCCACGCCGGCTGGGCTTTGGCAGGTGAACTTCAAATTTCGCTGCTGTCCGCTGTTGCTGGATGTCTAGCCCTGACTCTGCGGCCGGATCAGATGTCCCTGTAGGTCGCAAAGAACGGGGCACTCAGACCGTCTCCTAATTCCATGCGAACTTATAGAAGTGGTATCATCCGCTCGTGCTCTGTGATCCAGAAGGAAGAATGAGCCCCGGTCCCGCGAGCGTCGCGCAAACTGGCGCCAAGGAAATGCTTTTGGTGGGCAAATGACCACTTTCCCGAAGCAGTTCTGGCCATGGTATTGGGGGCAGAACGGTGTTTCCGGATTGGACCGACTTCCGCGACCTTGGGGGCGCATCGCCTCCTCCGTCGTCTTCGCGGGAATAGTGATTGCCTTATGGGAAGTGTTGTTTCCGCATGTCAGGGAACCAAACAGATCGTTCTTTATCGCAATCTTTAGAAACCCTGCTTGGTGGGCAATGCTCGCCTGCATCTACTTTTATGACATCACCTTGAGATATTTTTACGCGCGAGTTGAAGCATTAACAGGGAATCGCCCTCCTTCTATCCCGTTCGGAAATGCCAAAATCTTGGCAGACTATAGGGAGTTCGTTGGGCAAGATGTGTTTTACAGATCATGCCGGATATTGCCGTTGCTAGTCCTTCTTCTTTTCTTTGTGGGTGCGGCCACCACAGTCTCAAGAATACAGCGCGATCAGCATTTAGGATCCGCGCCCATTTCTAACGGCCTCACGGAAACAGCGAGCCAGACGACGGATGGGACCTCCCATCCTCCGGCTCTTCCTAAGTCCGCAGACGGTCCGATGCCTGCGGCCTACTCCACTGCCTATATCGTCACGCTACATGGGCTCGATTGGAAGTTGATGGCTTTTGTCACGATGCTTTTGCTTATTGGCTGGATCGTGGTCCGTTTCTCTACAGCCCCGAGGACAAAGGCTATGGCTTGGGTAGTTTTTGTAGTAGGGATATTCTTCGGTTCTCTCGTTCTTCTTGTGACACTGGAGGGCTATCTCGGCAACTCTTGGGACTACATGCGAGGCCACTACCAGACGGTGGAAGGCGTGGTCGAGAAATTTCACCCAATGCCCTACCGAGGGCGCGATTATGAATCCTTCACCGTAAATGGTGTCGATTTTTCCTACTCCGACTTTGTGGGTACGTCGTCTTGTTTTAACCACACTGCATCCCAGGGTGGTCCGATTCGCGGAGGGCTGCGCGTGCGAATCACTTATATCGACGACGATTGCATCGTGCGGCTAGACGTTGCGCCAACCGGCATCTCTCATCCTTGAATGGTGCGTGAGCCAGGGTTTGAGGAACTCTAAACTTTCGGGTGCGGTTTTTCTTTTACGAGTTCGCGATTGACGAGGCCGTACGGCGTTTCGCCTTTGAGGCACGAGAGGGCCTGCTGAATGGCGCGGAGTTGAAGCAACGCGCGGGCTTGCTGGCTGAGCCAGGCGGTGTGGGCCGTGACGATTATTTTGGGATGGTTCACAAGCGCGGTGCGGAGGGGCGTCACGGCGGTTTCCGATTCCACGACATCGATGCCTGCGCCGAAAATTTGGCCTGCATCGAGCGCGGCGATGAGCGCGGCTTCGTCGATCAGGCCGCCGCGCGCGGTGTTGACGATCGACGCGGTTTTCTTCATTTTGGCGAAGGCCGCTGCGCCGAAGAGATGATGCGTGGCGTCGTTGAGCGGCGCGTGCAGCGAGATGAAATCGGCCCGCGCGAGCAGCGCGTCGAGCGAGACGAGTTCCGCGTCCATTTCGCGCGCCCGCTCCTCGCTCAAATACGGGTCGTGAACGATCACGCTCATTCCCAGCGCCTTTACTTTTCCGGCCAGCAGAGAGCCGATCCTCCCGCAGCCGAACAGGCCGCAGGTCTGGCCGCGCAATCGCTGCAAGGGCGGCATTTTTCCGACGGCCCAGGTGTTTTCCTTTGCGAGGGCAATCGTGGGAATCATCTGGCGGCTGAGCATCAGCAGCAGCGTGAGCGCGTGGTCGGAAACTTCGTCGAGGCAGTAGTCCGGGACGTTTGCCACCATGATGCCGCGCGCGGTGGCCGCGGGGACGTCGACCGTGTCCACGCCAATCCCGTAGCGCACGATGATGCGGCAGCGCTGCATGGCGGCAATCGCGCGCGCGCTGATCGGAGCGCGCGCCGTCAGCACGCCGTCCGCGTCTCTGCACAGGTCCGCGACCTGATCTTCGGTTGTCGCCTGCCCGGTGACCAGCGTGCCGCCCGCCTCAGTGACTGCGCGCCGCTCCTGCTCGACGTCCGGAAAGCGGTAATCGGTGATGACGATTTTCAATGTGTTCTCCCCTGCATGTTTCAGTGGCACAGGCTGAAGCCTGTGCTACTCAAGGCCCACAAATTTGACATGCTTCGTGGAATAATGCTAATGGAAGCGTGTCATTATTTTCGAGATTTTCGAGGAGGAATACACAGTGTCCGACATTGGAATGATTCCGGTAGATTGGGAAGTGCGATTCGATCCGCAGCGCATGTTGCGCGAGCGTCTGCAACGGGCCAAGGATGCGCTCAACAATTCCGATCTTGACGCGCTGTTCGTATTCCGCACGGAGGACGCGCGCTACCTGACGGGCTACCGCCATCATCTGGGCCCCGCCTTCATCATGGGAAATGCCGTCACGGTGCTGTCGCGCAAACACGGTCCGATCCTGTGGACGATGGACTACGAACACTGCCGGCTGCGCATGCCGTGGCTCGGGGCCGATCAAGTGCGGCCGCGCGCGAATTTCCGCGAAAAAATCGGCATGAAGCGCTGGGCCGAACAGGTCGAAGGCCTCATCGGTTCTCTCTCAGGAAAACGAGTTGGCATCGATATCTGGGACATCAACATGGAAAATGCCATTCGCGAAGTATTTCCCAAGACCGAGTTCGCCGACGGATACCAGAGCGTGCTTATGCGCGCCAAGGAAATCAAGACGCAGGACGAAATCATCTGCCTCAAGATTGCCAACGCCATCACCGAAGCCGCGCTAGACAAGGGCATCCGCGCGTTACGCCCGGGAATCAAGGAATGCGAAATCCTGGCGATCATCTGGGAATCTATGACGGCGATGGGCAGCGAGTGGACGCAATGCTCCAACATCATCTGCTCGGGTCCGTACACGGCTCCGTATCGCCGATTCACTTCGGACCGGATTATTCGCAACGGCGATCTCGTCATCATGGACGTTGGCGCGGGTTTCAATGGCTACTGGGGCGACCTGACGCGCACCTGGGTGTGCGGCAACGTAAAGCCCACGCCCGAAATGCGCGACCTGCATCAGAAGTGCTACAACGCGCTGTTCAACGCCGGAAGCAAAGTGCGGCCGGGCGCGACCAACGCGGAAGTTTTCGCGGCGGCCGATCCGTACGTGCTGGACAGCCTGGGCCACGGCTCGGGCGTGAATCCGTGGGAGGCGCCGTACTTCAGCCCGGCGTCGAAAGATTCGCCCGTGGTGCTCAAGGAAGGCATGGCGTTCAATCTCGAGCCGTACGCCGGAAAGCCCGGCATCGGCGGCATACGCCTTGAGAACGATCACATCGTCACCGCCGATGGCGTCGACATTTACACGACGTATCCGTTCGACGAGCGGCTCGTGAACGATTTGCATCCCCTGGACACGACCACCGGACGCACGAGGTAGGGTTTTCGTAGCACAGGCTGAAGCCTGTGCTACTCAACCGATTGGATTCGATGGCGGCACATGAGATGAATTTGCGCAATCCGAAACCGGACGAGTTGCCTTCGTTCCGCCTGGATGGCCGCTTGGCGGTCATCACAGGCGCGAGCGATGGCATCGGGCGCGCGTTCGCCCTCGCCTATGCGCGCTCAGGAGCGGAAGTGGTTTTGGTGAGTCGCACTCGCGAAAAGCTTGTCGAAGTGCAGCGCTCGGTCGAAGCCGCGGGAGGACGGGCGCACGTCGTCCCCGCCGACGTTGCCCGGTTCGACGACATTCGAAGGATCGAGCGGGAAGTGTCCGCGATCGTAAACCGCAGCGATAAGGGCAAGGATCTCGCCCTCGTGCTGGTCAACTGCGCGGGCTTCGGTTTCACGAAATCCGCGCTCGACACCACGGAAGAGGATTGGGACCGGATCATGGACGTCCACGCCAAGGGAACGTTTTTCTGCAATCAATTTTTGGGCAGGCGGATGATCGAGCGCGGCTATGGAAAAATTATCAATCTGAGTTCCACGTGGTCGGTAAGCACCGATATGGGCAAGAGCGTCTACGGGATGGCCAAGGCTGGCGTGTCGTATCTCACCGCAGCGCTCTCCACCGAATGGGCTCCCCTGGGAGTGCGCGTGAACGCCATTGCGCCAACCTCGACGCTCACGGAAAGCACCAGCCGCACGTTCCGCGAAAATGAAGCGCGCGCCGAGAAATTGCTCAGCCGAATAAAACTTGGGCGATTTGCCGAGCCTTCCGATCTGGTCGGCGCCGCCGTCTTCCTCGCAAGCCCAGCCTCGGACTTCATCACCGGACACACGCTGTTTGTGGATGGCGGCTGGCGCGCCGGCTGTTGAATTTCCTGGGAACGGCGGCTACTTCACCAGCTTGAATTTCTGCACGCGGCGTCCGATATCCGTTTCCGCAATGTAAATGTTGCCCTTGGAGTCCACATCCAGCGTGTGGCAATGCGTGAATTCGCCAAGCTGGTGGCCGGGGCGGCCGAACTTCGCCACTTCCGTGCCGCTCTCGCGATCGAGAATGTGGACCAGCTCGTTGCGGCCGTCGGCGACGTACATATATTTCTGCACCGGATCGCGTGAAAAGCGCAGCCACCACGCGGTGCCCCACGAGTCGGGCGTTTCTTCCTTGCCCGTCTTGATCCAGACGTTCTTCTTGAAATTGCCCATCTTGTCAAACACCTGAATCCGGTTGCCCTGGCGGTCGCACACATACACGAGGCCGCTGTTGTCCATCACCACGCAATGCACCACGCCCATGAACTTGCCGCCTTCGCCCGCCGCGGATTCATCTTTCGTGGCCTGCTCGCCCCACTGGCGCATGAATTTTCCATCCTTGTCGAACACCACGATACGGTGATCGCCATAGCCATCGGCAATATAAATATCGCCGTTGGCCGGGTCGACCGCGATGTCCGCCGGCTTGTTCAGCAGCGTCTTGCTGCGGTTCATGGCGATGCCCGTGATCAGGCCGGTGGAGGTGTCGAAGAGGCCCTTCGTGCCGATCTGGAGCAGCATTTTGCTGCCGTCATGAGTGTATTTCTGCACCACCGCGTCGTCGTTTCCGGCGACATAAATGTTGTTTTCCTTGTCCAGGATGCAGCCGTGGATGGAAGCAGGCGCGGTCTTGAAATCCCCAAACGAATTGACCATGTTGCCGTCGGCGTCGTATTCGAGCACGGGAGCGGCGGGCGTCGCGACCAGTTTTTCCTTGTCCTGCAAATCGCCGCGATTCACTTCGAACACGTGATCCTGCGCGTCCACGCAAATTCCGCCGGCTCGTCCGGTGACCAGCAGGCCCGGCAAGGGCTTGGGCCATGTGGCGTCCACTTCGTACTTCGGCGCGCCTACTTGCGCCTGCGCCGGATGGCTGGCCATCAATAAAACAATGGCCAGGCCCGCATAAAGCCACGCGTTACTTCGAAGCGTTTTCTCAATCTTCAAGGTATGCCTCCTAATGCAATTCGCCAGTGGGCGTCTGAAATAAAAATTCGTGTAAATTGCAAACGTCGCGTCGCCGTTGTAGGGGCACGACATGTCGTGCCCCTACTTATTTTTCAGGCCGAGTTGCAGGGCTTCGGCCAGATGGTGCGCGCGCTTTCCCGTGGCCTGCAGAATCTGCTCGCGGCAGCTAAAGCCATCCGAGACGATCAGCGTCTCGTCGGGAGTATTGCGCACCGCCGGAAGGAGTACTCGTTCGCCGACCGCCTGCGATACGTCGTATTTGTCCTTCTCGAAACCAAACGGGCCGGCCATCCCGCAGCAGCCGGAATCGAGGGATTGCAGATCGGCGCCCATTTTTCGGAGCAGGGACTCTTCATCGCCCAGCCCCATGATCGATTTGTGATGGCAGTGCCCATGCAGCAGCACTTTTCCTGAAAGTTGCGGCGGGGCGTAGCCGGGAGCATGGCGCTCGAGGAATTCGCTGAGCAGAAACGTCTGGCTGTGCAACTTCATCGCGCGTGCATCTTGCGGAAACAGATTGCGCAACTCGTCGCGGAACACGGAGGCGCAACTCGGCTCCAGCACGATGAGTGGGATACCCGCGTCAATCTGCGCGCGCAAGGCGCCCATCACTCGTGTGAGGTACCGCTTGGCCAAGTCGAGCATGCCGAAATCGTATAGCGGCCGTCCGCAGCACAGATGAATTTGCGGGACGATCACGTGAAAACCCGCGTCCTGCAAAACTTCCAGCGCCGCCTGGCTCGTTCCCGGCTGGAAATAATTATTAAACGTATCCGCCCATAAAATGACGCTACTTTTTCCGGACGCGGATGCCGACGCGGCCGCATTTCGCAGAGAGGGAACGCGTTTCTTTCGCGCCCAGCTTTGGAACGTGGAAGAAGCCAGCTTGGGCAGGCTCCGCTGCGGTGCCATGCGCAAAACGCTTTTCAGGAGATGCCGAAAACCGGGCGCCTGGCTGAAGAAATTCGCGAGCCACGGAACGCTCGATGCAAGCTCCGCCCAGCGGTCGATCCGGCCAAATACGTGGGCGTTCAGCGGCCGCCTCTTTCCCTGGTAATAGTGCGCCAGGAATTCCGCCTTGTACGTGGCCACATCCACGTTGGTCGGGCATTCCGACTTGCACGCCTTGCACGACAGGCACAGGTCGAGAGATTTCTTGACGTGCTCGTCCTTCCAGCCGTCGCGCACCACTTCGCCCTGCAGAACTTCGAACAGCATGTGCGCGCGCCCGCGCGTGCTGTGCTCTTCCTCGAGCGTGGCCATGTAGCTGGGGCACATCGAGCCGCTATCCTGCTTGCGGCACTCGCCCAGCCCGATGCATCGCACCGTGGCTTTGGCGAACGATCCGCCGTCATCCGGAAACTGAAAATACGTTGTGGGTTCGAGCGGGTTGTAATCCGCTCCAAAGCGCAGATTTTCGGTGGGCAGGTAGGCGTTGACCACCTTGTTCGGATTCATCTTGCTGTCCGGATCCCACGCGGCCTTGAATTCACCGAAGGCCCTCACCAGTTCGGGGCCGAACATTTTGGGAAGCAGCGCGGCGCGCGATTGCCCGTCGCCGTGTTCGCCGGAAAGCGAACCGCCGTAGCTGACCACCAGGTCGGCGGCGCGCTCGACGAACGCGCCGTAATTCCGGATTCCGGCTTCGCTTTGCAGATCGAAACTCACGCGCATATGAATGCAGCCGTGCCCGAAATGGCCGTAGAACGACGTGTGGTAATGATATTCGTCGAGCAGTTTGCGAATGTCGCGCAAGTAGTTGCCCAATTTTTCCGGAGGGACAGCCGCGTCGTCCCATCCTTCCCACTCGGGCGGAGCGCCCGGAGCTGCGGCGGCCGCGCGCGGACCGGACTCGCGCAGCTTCCACACGTGGCGCGCTTCGGCCTTTGTGTAGACCCTCATGCTCGGAGGATCGGCCGTCTGCTTCAAATGGTCGATGAGCCGCTGGGCCGTCCGCTCCGTTTCCGTCGGATCGTTCGAGCCGAATTCCACGAGCAGGATGCCGCGCCCTTCGGGAATCAGTTCGATGTGCGGCGCGTTAATTTGTTTCAGGCCATCGACGATGCTTCCTTCAAAGCCTTCGAGGCCGATGGGACCGAACGGCAGAATCTCCGGAACGTGATCGGCCGCGCAGTACGCATCGCTGTAACCAAGGCCGACGAGCGTTCTGTGCTGCGGGCTTTGGATCAGCCTCACTTTGGCTTCGAGCACGATCATGCACGTGCCCTCGGTCCCGACCAGCGCTTTCGCCACGTCAAAGCCGCTCTCCGGCAAAAGTTGATCGAGGTTGTAGCCGGAGACGCGCCGTGGAATTTTCGGATACTTCGCGCGAATCTGGTCCGCGTACTGATCGCGAATGGCGCGCAGCGTGGAATAGATTTCGCCGCGGCGTCCGCCCAGATCGATGATGGCTTCGAGGTCGCCTTCGTTGTCCGTGGCGCCCACCGTCAGGAGTGTTCCGTCGTAGAGCAAAATGCGCAGTTCGATGACGTTGTCGACGGTTTTTCCCGCGAGCAGCGAATGCGTGCCGCAGGAATTGTTTCCGATCATTCCGCCGAGCGTGCAGCGGCTGTGCGTGGAAGGATCGGGGCCGAACGTCAGTTGATGCTTCTCCGCGCGCCCGCGCAGCGTATCCAGCACCACTCCGGGCTGAACGCGCGCGAATCGTTCCTCGGGATTGATTTCCAGAATTTTATTCATGTACTTCGTGAAGTCCAGAATCACGGCGACGTTGCAGGTTTGTCCCGCAAGGCTCGTGCCCGCTCCGCGCGGCAGAACCGGCGCGCCGAATTTGCGGCACGCGGCCACCGTGGCGATCACATCGTCGTCATTGCGCGGAATCACGAGGCCGATCGGAACCTGGCGGTAATTCGAGCCGTCCGCCGCATACAAAGCACGGCTTCCCCGGTCGAAGCGCACCTCGCCCTTCACCACGCGTTTCAATTCTTTTTCGAGCTCGGCCGCCTGAGGGAAAGAGTCGACAGGCTTGGCGTGCGAACTGAGCGGCAGCGGAGATGAAATATTTATAGTGTCCATGATGGGGGTTGACGCAATTCGATATTCTCACTCGCCGGCTCCCGCATGGCAATAGGCAGGTGCCGAGGTAGTGATTCTTTTTCCGCAAACATGTGGTGGGGCAGGCTTCACAGGTTGCGGAAAAATTCTCTATATATGTCATTCCGAGCGAAGCGAGGAATCCGTCTATTTCCATGTGTTCATCCGTTTCCGTGGGTGCCCCATGCTTCGCGCCTTTTGCGAAGGGTGGGTCTTGCTCCCTACTTTCAGTTTCCTGTGTCGATCCTCTGGCACGGACCCACCCTTCGCACAAAACGCGAAGGACGGGGTACCCGGCTCTTCCGGAGTTGAGTTGCCACACAGTTTCTTCAGCACGCGCTACCTGCCGAAAAACATTGCCGCCGGTGTGAGCGCGGTGTATATGTGAAAGACTGCGTTTAAAACGAATCATACAATTTTGATTTTTCGCGGAACGATGGAGGATGGGAAATGGAGAAGTTGGAAGCGAACGGGCGAAGCCATGTGCGTTGGGTGGTGCTGCTTCTCCTGTGCCTGATGTACCTCATCACGTATCTGGATCGCGTAAGCCTCGCCAATACCGCGACCATGGTGAGCAAGGAATTTGGCTTCAGCAAGGTCACGATGGGCGTTATTTTCAGCGCCTTTATATGGGCCTACGCGCTCTTTCAGGTGCCCGGCGGATGGCTTGGCGACCGGTTTGGGCCTCGCCGAGTCCTCTCCGCCATCATGGTCTATCGCACGATTATCGCCGTCCTCACAACGATGGTGACCGGCTTCTATTCGTTGTGGGGCATTCGCTTTATGCTCGGCGTGGGCGAGGCGGGAGCGTTTCCGACTGCGACGCGCGCCATGCAGATGTGGTATCCGCGCGATGAGCGCGGCTTCGTGCAGGGAATCAGCCACGCCGCCAGCCGCTTTGGCGCGGCGATTGGCCCTCCCATCGCCGTGGCCATCATGATTCATTACGGCTGGCGCTCGGTGTTCTATGTGATCGGCGTCCTTAGTTTTTTGTGGGCGCTTCTCTACGTGATCGTGTACCGCAACATGCCGGAGGAACACACCAAGGTAAGCCGCGCGGAACTCACGCGCATTCGCGGCCTCGACGAAAATGGAGAGATCAAGCAGGCCAACGTCGCAAAGCGCCCGAAGGTGCCGTGGAGTGTCCTTCTCAAGCACGGAAATATGTGGGCCGTGATGTGCGCCTACGCCACGTATATTTATTCCTTGTGGTTTTTTCTTTCGTGGCTGCCGTCCTACCTTGTCGAGTACCGCAAATTCACGCTGATCAAGACGGGCCTCTTTGCGTCCATGCCTCTCATGGCCGGCGTGGTGGGTGACGCCTTCGGCGGCTGGCTGACGGACAAGCTGCTGGTGAAGACGAATAACCTGAAGTTTGCCCGCCGTTCGGTGGCTATCACGGCCATGATCGGTTGCGGGACGTGCACGTTTTTTGCCGCTTTGTCTGTCAATCCCCTTACGGCCGTCTACTGCCTGACGGCCGCGATGTTCTTCCTCGAAATGACCATCGGCCCCGCGTGGGCCGTCCCCATGGACATCGGCGGAGAATTTTCCGGCACCGTCTCCGGCATGATGAACATGGGCGGCCAATTCGTCGGCGCGCTTTCGCCCACGATCTTCGGATTTCTGGTGTCCAGGGGTTCGTGGATCGCTCCCTTCATGGTCTCCGCCGGCCTGCTGTTTATCGGCGCGGCGATCTGGGCCTTCTGGATCGATCCCGAACAATCCGTGATCGATAAGGGAGAGGGAATGATGGGCCTGCCGAAGGCATGATTCCCGCGCCCGCGCCTTCGGTGAATCCATAAGACGGGGAGTTGCGGCGGGTGCATGGCGATTCCGCTTCAATCCAGGAGGGGAAGTATTGACTCCATATCCCATTACTGGGATACTTGATGAGTAGGGCAGAACGCGCTCCCGGAGAGAAGCCGCTGTTTTGGATGGGCTCCAGCTTGCCTGACCTTCTGGCTTTTCCCGAAGCCGTGAAAGACGAGATCGGCGCAGCCCTCAGTGTCGCGCAGTTTGGCGGTAAACACCCAAGTGCCAAGCCCTGGAAAGGCACCGGGGCTGGCGTCCTCGAAATTGTGGAGGATTATCGAGGTGACGCCTATCGGGCGATTTACACGGTCAGATTTGCGGACGCCGTGTATGTGCTGCACGCGTTTCAGAAGAAATCGCCTAGCGGAATCAGGACTCCCAGAAGAGATGTGGAATTGGTAGCCCAGCGGCTCAAGCTGGCTCAGCGGGACTACGAGGCGCGGCATGGCAATTAAAAAAAACAGAACTCCACTAATGACGAAAAGCTCAGGAAACGTGTTTGCCGATCTCCGGCTGCCAAACGCGGAGGAAAAACAGACAAAAGTGCGTTTGGCCGTGGCTATCAATCAAATTATTGCCGATCAACGCCTGTCTCAGAAAGTTGCCGCGCGTCAACTGAAGATAAACCAGCCAAAAATATCGGCTTTGTCAAACTACCGGCTGGAAGGATTTTCGGTCGAGCGGCTGATGAACTTTCTCACCGCGCTGGATCGAGATGTGGATATCGTTATCCGCCGCAAACCGAAGTCCGGAAGAACGGGCCGCATTCTAGTAATCGCCGCGTAGCGGGCGGGAAGTCGAACGGTGGAAGAAGAATGTCACCGCGCCATCGCGGCGGGCTCGGGCTTCTTGTTCGTTGCGGCGAGAGACTTGAGCGCCGCCATGACGCCGCCTTCCTTGTGCGGCACGCCCGCAAGACCCAATCCCATTTCCACGCCGCACAGCGTTCCTGCCAGCGTCAAATCGTTGAAGCTGCCAAGGTGCCCGATGCGGAAAACTTTTCCGGCCAGTTTGGAAAGCCCCGCTCCCAGCGACATGTCGAAATTGTCGAGGATCACGGCGCGCAGCTTGTCGGCGTCATGGCCTTCGGGCATGAACACGGCCGTCACCGAACTGGAATATTGCGCGGGATCCTCGCAAACGATTTCCAGTCCCCAGGCGCGGACGGCGGCGCGAGTCGCTTCCCCGTAACGTTCGTGCCGCCGAAAGATATTTTCCAAGCCTTCCTCGCGAATCATGCGCAGCGCTTCGCGCAATCCGTACAGCAGAGTGGTCGGCGGCGTGTACGGAAAAAATCCCTTGGGATTGAACTTCATCATTTCCTTCCAGTCCCAATACGAGCGCGGCAGCCGCGCCGTTTCGCTCGCGCGCAGGGCCTTCTCTGAAACTGCATTAAAGCTCAAGCCGGGAGGAAGCATCAGCCCTTTCTGAGAGCCGGCGACGGAGACGTCCACGCCCCATTCGTCGTGGCGATAATCCATGGAGGCCAGCGAGGAAATCGTATCCACCATCAGCAAGGCCGGATGATGCGCCGCATCCATCGCGCGGCGAATGTCCGGAATGCTGCTCAGCACGCCCGATGAAGTCTCGTTGTGCACGGCCAGGACTGCCTTGATTTCATGCCCGCGGTCCGCTCTCAGGCGCGCTTCCAGTTCCGCCGGATTCGCACCTCTGCGCCAGTTGCCGGGAATGTAGTCAACCTGGATGCCGAATCGTTCCGCGACCGCGCGCCACAGGTTCGAAAATTGTCCTGTCTCGCACATCACCACCCGGTCCCCGGCGGAAAGAGTATTGGCGATGGCCGCTTCCCACGCGCCCGTACCGGAAGACGGGTACAGGATCACGGGGCCCGCCGTCCTGCAAATCCATTTCATGCCATCGAGAATTTCCGTGCCCAGTTCGGCGAATTCCGCGCTACGGTGATCGATGACCGCGGCATCCATGGCGCGCAAGACTCGGTCGGGCACGTTCGAGGGGCCGGGAATTTGGAGAAAGTGGCGTCCTGTATGAAGCATGGCAACTCCTCTCGACTTGAAATAGAATTCTACAGGTTCGATGAGGCGGAGCGCAATCGGGGCAAGCGCGCTAAACAAGATGATGCGGCGTCCATTCGTGGTGTAGGAATTGCGAATGGCGAGAGTGTGGGAATCCTGCCGCGCCCAGAGGACGGATTCGGAATTGTGATCGCGGAGCCGCTTCCCATCTCAGGCTTTAGTCTTTGTTGAAATATTTTTAAGTAACCGAACGTAAAGGAGAAATCGTGCGAAACAAAATGTGTCTAACGGCGGCCGACGCGCAAAAAATAGTGGCCGCGTGCAAGGTCGAGGCGGCAAAAAATAAATGGAATGTCAGTATTGCCGTCGTGGACGATGGCGGATTTCTGGTTCACCTCGAGCGCGTGGACGGCGCGGTGGGGCAAAGCGCCGCGGTCGCCACGGCCAAGGCGCAAACGGCTGCCGCCACGCGCTCTCCCACCAAGGCTCTCGAAGACTTGGTCAAGGAGCGTCCGGCAATGGTCGCGTTCCCGGGCAGGCTGGCCGTGCAAGGCGGATTGCCGATCATGCACCAGGGTGAATGCGTCGGCGCGGTGGGCGTTTCCGGCGTTAAATCGCCCGAGGACGAGCAAATTGCCGCCGCCGGCCTGCGCGCCATCGAGTAGCGCAGGCTTCATAGGTTGCGGAAAAGTCCCCAATTTTGTCATTCCGAGCGAAGCGAGGAATCTCTCTTCGCTCTACGCCCAAGAAAAGAAAGAGAGATTCCTCGTTTCACTCGGAATGACAAAAGGTCTGGGGGAGTTTTTCCGCAACCCGCGAAGCCCGCGCTACTACTGCGATTCGGTCCAGGCGTCGGGCGCTCTTTGTTCGAAACGCGTATAAGAACCCTGAAACACGAAACGCACCGTGTCGGTCGGTCCGTTTCTTTGTTTGGCGATGATCAGGTCGGTTTCTCCGCGCTCTTCCATGCTCACTTCGCTGGATTTCTTGAAGAAGTTCGGCCGGTGAATGAACATCACGACGTCGGCGTCCTGTTCGATGGCGCCCGATTCGCGCAGGTCCGCCAGGCGCGGCTCGCGGTCTTCGCGTTCCGGCGCGCGCGTAAGCTGCGAGAGCACGAGCATGGGAACCTTGAGTTCCTTGGCCATGGTTTTCAAGCCGCGCGTGATGCTGGAAATTTCTTCGTTGCGGTTTCCGAATTTTCCTCGCGCGGAAACCAATTGCAAATAGTCCACGATCACCAGGGAAAGCCCCTTGTCGCGCTTCATGCGCCGCAGCTTCGCGCCCATTTCCACGACCGTCGCCGAGCCGGCGTCGTCGATCCAGAGCGGCGCTTCGGACAGGTGGCTGAGCGACTTGGGAATGCGGCTCTTATCCTCGTGATTCAGGTGGCCGGTTCGAAACTTGTGCGAATCGATTTTCGCGTCCGCCGAGAGTAGGCGGAGCAGGAGAGATTCCTTGGACATTTCCAGGCTGAAAATCGCGACGGGCAGGTTGCCACGCAAGCCCACATTTTCGGCGATGTTCAGGGCGAATGCCGTTTTCCCCATCGAAGGCCGCGCCGCCAGAATAATCAGTTCGGAAGGCTGAAGGCCCGAGGTCAGGTTGTCGAGCATGTCGTAGCCGGTGGAGAGGCCCGTGATGCGCTGGCCGCCTTCATAGATGCGGGAGATGCGCTCGTGGCTCTCACTGACGACCTCGCGCAGTCCCACGAGGCCTAGCCGCACGCGGTCTTCGGCCAGTTGAAAGATCGAGGATTCGGCGCGGTCCAGAATCGCATCGGCGTCGTCCTCGGCTTCCAGGGCCTGCTGTTGAATCGCGCTCGTCGCGTGGATGAGTCCGCGCAGCATCGATTTTTCCTTCACGATGCGCGCATAGTGCTCGACGTTCGTGATGTGCGGCACGCCGTCCATCAACTGCGCGATGTACGCCGCGCCGCCCGCCGATTCCAGTTCGCCGCTGCGCTGCAACTGCTCGGTGAGCGTCACGAGGTCGATCGCCTGCTGCATTTCCCCGAGCGTGATCATCTGCTGATAAATGCGCCGGTGATGATCGTGGAAGAAATCTTCCGGCTTCAGCTTCTCGATGGCCGAATTGATGGCGTTGTTGTCGAGCAGGATCGCGCCCAGAATGCTGCGCTCCGCCTCCACATTGTGAGGCATCGGACGTTCGAGCGATGTGCTTGCCGTGGCCATGGTAGTTAATTCGCCTTAGTTTCGCCTATTTATGCTTCGCTGGCAAGCCAAACTCATTCGGATGACACGCCGCAATCCGGCCCTCAAAACTGGACCTCCATCGGGTCTTCAGGAGGGAATGACCCAGATCTCGGTAAAGTGTTTGTGCTTGCGATCGTGCCCGTGATCTTTCGCCAGCATTTGCCGCAGCTTCTTCGGGAGTTCGTCCGGCTGGCTGGCGGCATCCGCGTGGCTCGTGCAGGTCTCGTGATAGCCAATGCCAAAGCGCGCGCCGCAGCAATCGCAAAGCTCGAACGTTTCAATCGTGTAGGTCGGATACTTCGCAATTTCCTTGTCGAGAATCGCCACTGGACTGCTTAAATCATTCGTCATCGTATCCTCCGCTGGGGTTGAGGATTTCCTGACTCAACTGTTGGTCGCTCGGTGCAGCACATCCTGAATCGGAGCCGGGACTGGATGGCGCCGCAAGAATAGAGCTTATCTGGAAAGGGAAGGCCGCGCCCTGTGGAATTCGCGCGGGCCTGTGAATAACTTTTCGAATTTACTTGACGACTCTCTCCGTGGGAAAGAAGGAAGAACCTTGTGTGCGGCAGGCCCGGCGGGGCCAGGTTCGCGAGTTTTAGTAGCACAGGCACTCTGCCTGTGCGGTCTTCCGAACCGTCGAGCATCCTTAACGCCGTGGATTGGAAAAACCGCACAGGCAGAGTGCCTGTGCTGCTTGTTCCGAAGCCTGTCTCACGAGTTGCAGATTGCGGCTCTGAGATTGAAACGAAACGGGCAAAAAACCGTCCTAGACCTCTTTTTCGACGATGGCCTTGAACTCGGCCGTGACGCCGTGAACCAGTTTCACGGTGACGGATGTTTCTCCGAGGATCTTGATGGGCTCGGCAAGCTGGATGCGGCGCTTGTCGATCTCAAAGCCCTGCGCCTTGAGCGCGTCGGCCAGATCGGCGGAGGTGACGGAACCGAACAGCTGATCGGTCTCGCCGGCCTTGCGCACGAACTTCACGATCACCTGGTTGAGGAGGGCGGCCTGCTGTAGCGCCGCGTCCTTTTCCGTGGCCGTGAGCTTGGCGAGCGTGATGCGGATTTTTTCCAGGCGCTTGATGTTGGCCGGAGTGGCTTCGAGCGCGAACTTGTGCGGCAATAGATAATTGCGCGCATAGCCGGCCGCGACCTCCACGACTTCACCGCGAGTGCCGAGTTTTTCGACGTCTTCCTGCAGAATAATTTGCATGGCATTCCTCTTATTCTCGTTTCAATCCGGGAATATAGACTGATCCCGATGGCCTACAGAAAAATCTTTAATACAGAGGACATGGAGTTAAGAGAGAGAAAACATTGCCGGCAATTTTCCGGCCGCTTTTCTCCACGCCTCGGTGACGAAAATTCCTTCCGTCCTTACAGTTCCGTCGCGAACGGAAGCAGCGCGATATTGCGCGCCCGCTTGATGGCTTCGCCCAGCCAGCGCTGATGGCGCGAGCACGTGCCGGTCATGCGGCGGGGCAGAACCTTGCCGCGCTCCTGCACAAACGGCTGGAGCATTTCGATTTTCTTGTAGTCGATGAAGTCCACGCGCTCGACGCAGAAACGGCAGACTTTCTTCTTGCGGAAATACTGGCGCTTTCCGCCTCGGCGCGGTCCTCCTGGACCGCCTGGCCCTCCGGGTCCCCCGGGACCGCCGCCTTCGCGGCGCGGTCCGCTTCCGGAGTGGCCTTCGGAGCGGCGGGGAGGCCCTGCATGTCCCTCGGGGCGAGGCGCGGGGCTCGGTGTTTCTTGCGGTGCTGGTGGCGCTGGTGGCGCTGGTGGTACTGGTTGATCGGACATCATGTTTCCTTTCCCTGTAGAAATCGATTCGCTGGCCGCGTCTTATTCGGCGGCTGCGGCGGGCGCTTGGTGCTGTTGCGGCTGCTGTTGCGGAGCCGCTGGAACTTGTTTGCGCGGACGGCGGCTGGCGCGGCGCTCGCGATGTTTCACGAGTTTCTGCTGGCGCTTCAGCTCTTCGTCCAGGCGAATGGTCTGGTACTTGATGACGGGATCGGAAACTTTTAACCGCCGTTCCAGTTCCTTGATCAGGTCGCCCTGCGTGCTCCGCACGACCATGTAAACGAAAAATCCTTCGCGATGTTTCGCCACGCGGTAGGCAAGGCGGCGCGTGCCCCACCGCTCGGTCTTCTCGATCTTGCCGCCATGCTCGGCCGTGGAACTTTCGAGCGTTGCCACAATCTTGTTGATCTCTTCCTCCGGCGTCGCCGGACGGCAGATAAAAATCAGGTCGTATATGCGTTCTTCTATGCGTTCTTCCATGTTGGTTTAACTCCGTTTCTCAAACTTTTTAAATGCCAAAATCTTGTTCTAATCCTGAGTTTCTTCCCCAGCTTGCGGTGAAACGCGGCGATTAAAACGGTTCATCGCGTTTTGCGTTCCTTCCGCCAAAATTGCTTTCACGGCTTCGGCGCCCTGCTCGATTTCCCCGGCGACCACATCTTCCTCGTCATGCCGGATTTGCCGAAGCACGTACTCCTTCAGATCGCCCCGCATTTCCTCGGGCTTCACGCCCAGTCGAACGCGAACAAATTCCATCGTGCCGAGAGCGCCGATCACGGATTTCAGTCCGTTATGGCCGCCCGCCGTGCCGCGCTCGCGTATGCGCAACATTCCCCAGGGAAGCGCAATGTCGTCGCATATGACGATCACATCGGACGGCTCGCACCCGGCGCGGCCCACCAGTTCCCGCATCGCCAGGCCGCTCAGATTCATCATCGTGTGCGGCTTGGCCAGCATCGCTTCCTCGCCCGCGATACGCCCAATGCCCACCAGCGATTTCGCTTCCGGCCGCGTTACCCGGATGCCGGCATCCTCGGCGAGCGCGTCCACGACCAGAAAGCCCAGGTTGTGCGGCGTCCAGGCGTATTCGATGCCGGGATTGCCCAAGCCCACGATCAAGCGCATCCGCGTCTCCCGTAGCGTGCCTGTTTGCATCGTGCCCGCAGGATCGCGCAATGCCGCCTCGGCTGGACGGGGCGCAACAACCGTACGTTACTTCTTCTTCTCGCTCTTCTCGCTCTTCTCGGGCGGAGCGCCTGCGCCTTCTTCGCCCTCTTCGGCTTCCTTCTTGCCCTNNTGATGACTTCGGGCTCGGCTGGCGCTGCCGCGGCTTCTCCGGCTGCGACCTCTGGAGCCTTCTCTTCCTCGATGCGCAGAGCGACGACGTGCGCGAGCACGCGCTGCGCATCGGTCAGCATCTTCATTTTTTTCGGATCGAGCTGAATATCCGATGCGCGGAGCTGCATGCCGAGCATCAACGCCGAAATGTCCATTCGGAATTCGGTCGGGATGTCGGCCGGCAGGCACTCGATTTCGACTTCGCGTGTGACCATTTCAAAGATGCCGCCCTGGACCTTAACGCCTTGCGCTTCGCCAAACGTATGCACCGGAACCTTCACGCGCATGAGCACGTCCATGGCGACGCGCATCAGGTCCACGTGCAGCAGCGTGCCCTTGACCGGATCCACCAGATAATCCTTCACGATGGCCGCATGTTCGGCGTCCACGGTCTTCACCGTGAGAATGGAGTTGTGCCCCATGGCCGAGCGCAGGATGGCCGAAACCTGCTTGGTATTCACCTGGAGCGCCTGCGGCCCCATCTTGCCTCCGTAGAGGACGGCGGGAACTTGCCCATTCACGCGGAGACGCCGCGCCGCGTTTTTGCCCCTGGTCTCGCGAGGCGCCGCTTCAACAATGATCTGTTCCATGATTCCTTCCCCATTTCTTAATCGAATTTCGTTTAAATGCTTTCACAAACTTGGTGGTTCCGTTGCCGGCAGCCCCGGCGCGCATGGCGCGCGGAGCGTCAGAAAAACAATTCGCTGATCGAGGTTTCCTCGTGAATCGAACTGATGCCGCGGGCCAGCAGTTCGGCAACGCTCAGCACCTTGATCTTGGACAGCTTTTTCGCCGCATCGCCCAGAGGCACGGAATCGGTGACGATCACTTCCTCGATGCACGACGCGGCGATGCGCTGCACGGCCGGCCCGGAAAGCACCGGATGCGTGCAGCCCGCGTACACTTTCGTCGCGCCTTCCTTGGTCAGGGCCTCGGCGGTTTTCACCAGCGTACCCGCCGTATCGATAATATCGTCGATGATCAGCGTCGCGCGCCCGCGCACGTCTCCGATCAAGTGCATCACTTCGCTGACGTCGATATCCACGCGGCGCTTGTCGACAATCGCCAGCGGCGCATCCAGCTTCTTGGCATACGCGCGCGCCCGCTCGACGCCGCCCGCATCGGGCGAAACGACCGTAAGGTTCTGAATCTTTTTCCGCGCAAAATAATCGATCAGCACGGGCGAAGCGTACAGGTGATCGACCGGCACGTTGAAATAGCCCTGAATTTGCGGCGCATGCAAGTCGAGCGTCAACGCGCGATTCGCGCCCGCCGTCTCCATCAGGTCGGCCACGAGCTTCGCGGAGATCGGCACGCGCGGCTTGTCCTTGCGATCCTGGCGCGCGTAACAGTAATACGGCACCACGGCGGTGATTCGCCATGCCGAGGCGCGCTTGAACGCGTCGATCATCATCAGCAGTTCCATCAGATGAAAATTGGCTGGATTCGAGCACGGCTGCACGACAAATACGTCCGAGCCGCGCACGTTCTCCAAAATCTGAAAATACACTTCGCCGTCGCTGAATTTTCCGAGCTTGGCTTCGCCCAGATTCACTTTCAAGTGACTGCAAATATCTTCCGCCAAGCGCGGGTTTGCACTGCCGCTGAAAATCTTGAATTTATCGTCGGTCAAGTGTGATGATCCTTAAGGGGTGCTCGAACAGCTCAGACAAGATCCCGCCCGCCCGTTTTTCGGCGGTACTCCGCTCTCGATACTGTGGAGCAGAGAAAAACCTGATCCTTCGGAAACGATCGGGCAGCCCGGCGCGCCTTCGCTGGGTGTTGATAGACTCCAAACACCGCCGAACCGCTTCCCGCCAGCGAGGCATCCGCGGCTCCGTACTGAAGCAACTCCCGTTTGATCTCAGCCAACCGGGGGTATCGGGGAAAAACGGCGGCCTCGAAATCGTTAAAGAGGGCGCCTCCCTGAGAGCTCCAACACAGAGCACAGAACTGCATCAGTTTAGAGGGGTCTTCGCGGTTTGTCAATTGCTCTGGCAACCATTGGTAGGCTTCCTTCGTGGGCACGGCAATTTCGTGCGGCGAAACCACCAGCACCTCGCGGCGCGAAATATCGGGCAAAGGGTAAATTTCATCGCCGCGCCCAATGCCCAGCGCGCGGCCTCCGTGCAGAAAAAAGGGAACGTCTGCACCCAGCCCGGCCGCAATCTTCAGCAGGCGCATGGGTTTGATGCGTTTTCCGGTCAGCCGCAGAACGCCCAGAAGCGCGGCAGCCGCGTCGCTCGATCCGCCGCCCATGCCGCGGCCCACGGGGATGCGCTTGGTCAGCACGGCGCGCACGCCGTGTTTCAGTTCCAGCGCGCGGCTCAGTTCATCAATGGCGCGGTAGACAAGATTGCTCCGGTCCGGCTCGCCGGCGAGCTGCGGGTTTCCGGCGATACGCAGGTCGATGCCCGGCTCCCGCAGGCTTTGCAACTCCAGCGTGTCATGCAGGGAGATGGTCTGGAAGACGGTCCGCATTTCATGGTAGCCGTCGGCCCTGCGCCCGAGGACATCCAGGCGCAGATTGATTTTCGCGTAGGCGGGAATTCGGACGGATTTCATGGAGGGGATATGCTACTACGGCTTGGCGTCGTCGGGTATTTCCTCCGCCGCGATCCGGTGTTTCAGCGCGGAAATCTTCTGTTCGACTTCCGCCATTTTGGCCGGTTCGAAATCGGCGGGCAGGACGCGATGCCATTCGTCGAGCGATTTCCGCCATTGCTCCTCCGCCAGGTTGTCCTTGCCCATCTTGGCGTAGACATCGCCCAGGTGGCTCAGGATGGTCGGATCGTGGCTCTCGCGGGCCGCCGCGCGCCGCAGCAGCAGCTCCGCCATGTCGAGTTTGTTCTGCTTGAAATACACCCAGCCCATGCTGTCCTGGTACGCGGCGTTGTTCGGATCGTCGGCAAGGGCGCGCTGGATCAGGCTGGCGGCCTCCTCGAGGCGAATGCCGCGATCGGCGAGCATGAAGCCGTAATAGTTGAGCGTCGAGGCGTGGCGCGGATTTGCGGCGAGCACTTTCCGGAATTGCTCTTCCGCCTGATCGAATTTTTTCTGGCGTTCGAAAATCGCGCCGAGCAGGAAGCCGGTGGTTTCCTTGCCGGACGGGTCCGGCGCGATCTTTTCCGCCGCATGGGTGGCCTGTTCCGCATCCGCCCAGCGCTTGCTTTGTTCGTAGACCTGTGCGATATCGATCTGAATTTCAAAATCGGCGGACGATCCGTCAAGCAGGGCGCGGAGCGCCGAAACGGATGGATTGGTCTGCGCGTTTTCACCCAACACCAGCGCCTGAGCGATTCGTATGGCACGGTCCTTGGGGTAGGCGTCGGCCGCCTTGCGCGCGGCGTCCAGCGCTTTCGACATATCGCGCGCCTCGCGGTAGGTGTCGATGATCAGGACGCGCGCCCGGCGGTCTTCCTCCGTGCCCAGGCGCAGCATTTCCTCGAACGTGTTCACGGCCGCCGTGGTATTGCCCGTTTCGCGGTATAACTGCCCGAGTTGCTGGTAGAGGATGGCGAGCGCCCGGCGGCGCGTGGCCGCGAATTCCGATTCCGTTTTTACCGCCGTCACGGCCTCGGACAACACGCGAATCGAATCGTCGTACCGGCCCTCGTCCTCGTAGATCGAGGCTTCGTAGTAGATGACTTCCACATTGCTGGGCGCGCGCTTCTTGGCCAGCAGGACGTTTTCCTCGGCCTTGTCCAGGCGCTTCAACTGCCTGTAAATTTCGGCGAGCCGGATGTAGTTGTCCGGATCTTCCCCGTCCATCTGCGAGAGCCGCTCGTACTGTTCGAGCGCTTCGGGAAATTTTTCCTCGTTGAGGAGCGTCTGCGCGAGTTCCTTGTGGTGGTTGATATCGTCGGGCTGAATGCCGAGAACCTTGCGATAAGCCTGCTCGGCGTTCGCAAGATCGTGGGCCTGGGTGTAGGCGTCTCCCAGCATCTCCCCCAGGCGGGGAGTTGGGGCGCGCTGCAAACTGCCTTGCAACAGGGAAATGGCCTCCTGCGATTTTCCTTCATCCAGCAAAAGCTGGGTCAGTTGCTCCGTGCCATCCGCATTTGCCGGTTCGCGCGCGAGCAGCGTCCGCAGCGCGCCTTCCGCCTTGTCCTGCTCGTTTTGCAGGCGGTACAGACGGGCGAGCCAGAGCGCCGCATCGCTGTCGGCGGGATCGAGGCGCAGGATTTCGCGGTATTGCTCGGCGGCGTGCGCGAGCGTGTCGTGCTGGCCCGAGATGTTGCTCAAATCGCCGAGCGTGCGCACGTAGATTCGCGCGAGCAGCCGCCGAGTGGGCAAATGATTGGGGTTCTTGGCCAGAACCGATTGCGCTTCGAGCACGGCGTCGCGAATCTGGTGCGACTCGTAATAGATTTCGGCCAGCATGCCCCCGATTTGCTGGCTGGTTGGGTCGAGCGCATACGCCTTCTTCAAGAGGTCGATGGACTTGTTCGCGTCTTCCGCGCGGCTGGTGATCTGGTATTGCTGCCCGAAGTAATGTCCCATCGCGTAGTCGTAATAGGCTTCGGATTGCCTCGCGATTTCGTCCTGCGAGCCGGCGGCGGGAGAGGGCTGAGTGTTTAGAGCGTTTTTGGATTGCTGCGCGCCCGCGCAAGGTCCGCCCAGCAGCGAGAATAGCGATAGTGCGGCAAGATACCGGCCAGTATTCATCGTTTCACCACTATCAAGAATTATCCGCTCTGGCTAACCGCGCGTCAAAACGCTTCCTGAAACGGGTTTCCTAAGCGAAACCTGTCCTATCGTCCAACGAAAGGCCCCCGCCTCTTCAGAGGCGGGGTTTTTCCGCCGCGATCGTGAATCCCTATTGCGAGGATATTTTTTGATTCGAGCTTGGTGCAAGTGGGGGGGATGGTGGCGCGGGCTTCAGCCTGCGGGGTTTAGTCCTTGCAAGCGCTAAACCCCGCAGGCTGAAGCCCGCGCTACAAAAATCGTTAGTGCCTGAAATGGCGCACGCCGCAAAACACCATGGCCATTCCCAGGCGGTCGGCCGCCGCGATCACGTCCGCATCGCGAACCGAGCCGCCGGGCTGAATCACGGCGGTGGCGCCGGCTTTTCCCGCTTCCTCCACGCCATCGGGAAATGGGAAAAAAGCGTCCGAAGCCACAACGCTTCCCGCCAGCGGCATTTGCGCTTTCATCACCGCGATTTTCACGGAGTCGACGCGGCTCATCTGCCCCGCGCCGATCGCGGCGGTTTGTCCCGCACGCGCGAAAACGATGGCGTTGGATTTCACATGCTTGCAGACTTTCCAGCCGAACAGCAGGGCCTCGATCTCCTCGCGCGTGGGCGCGCGCCGCGTGGCCACCTTCAGATCGGCTTCGGCGAGTTCGTGGCGGTCCTGCTCCTGCACGAGGACGCCGCCGGAAATGCGTTTCAATTCGAGGTCGAATTCGTGCGCGCCGCTGTCCCACACGGGCAGATGCAGCAGCCGCAAATTCTTCTTCGCCGCGAATTTTTCGAGCGCCGCGGGCTCGTATCCGGGCGCAACGATGCACTCGACGAAGAGTTTCGCCACTTCCTCGGCGGCCGCGGCGTCGAGCGGGCGATTGAAGGCCATCACGCCGCCATACGCGGAAACCGGATCGCAGGCCAGCGCCTTCACGTAGGCTTCCACCAGCGTGTCCTGCTCGGCCGTGCCGCATGGATTGTTGTGCTTTACGATGACGGCGGCGGGGCGATGGAATTCCATGGCCAGTTCGAGGGCCGCTTCGAGGTCCACCAGATTGTTGTACGAAAGCTCCTTGCCCTGTAGCTGGCGCGCCGCGGCCAGACCGCGCGCCGGAGATCCCGCAGGGACGTAGAGCGCCGCGCGCTGGTGCGGGTTTTCGCCGTAGCGCAGCTCCTGCCGCCGCGCGTAGGCAAAGTGCAGCCGCTCGGGCAGCAGCGGCCGCTGGCACAGCTCGATTGCGCCCGTCGCCGCCGAGAGGCGCTCGAGTTCCGTGGCAATCTTGCCGTCGTAGCGCGCGGTAAGCGCGAACGCTTTTCTGGCGAGTTCCAGTCGCGTGGCAAGGCTCACTTCGCCATGCGCCTCGATTTCGGCGGCGATGGCCGCGTAGTCGGCGGGATCGGTTACGACCGCTACACTCTCGAAATTTTTCGCGGCCGAGCGAACCATCGTCGGCCCGCCAATGTCGATGTTCTCGATCAAGTCTTCGGGCGTCAGGTCCGGCTTCGCGGCGGTCGCCTCAAAGGGATACAGATTCACGACCACGAGATCGATGGGCGCAATCTTGTGTTCGGCGGTCTGCGCGCGGTCGCCCGCCTCGCCGCGCCGGAACAGGATGCCGCCATGCACTTTCGGGTGCAGCGTCTTCACGCGCCCGCCCAGCATTTCCGGCCACCCGGTCAATTCGGAAACGTCGCGCACGGCGATTCCCGCCTCGCGCAGCAGCCGCGCCGTCCCGCCCGTCGAAACGATCTCGATCCCGCTCGCCGCCAGTTGCCTTACAAAATCAGCCAGCCCGCTCTTGTCATAGACACTCACCAGCGCGCGTTGCACAGCCACGGAAGCCTCCAAAGGATGAACGGAAAGCGCCTATTGTATGCGCGGGGCGGGGAATCTAAAAGCGGGAACTGGTTTCAATGGCCATTCAGGAAGTAGGCTAATTGCCGCTGATTGTAGTGGTAACGGTTATGGGAATATCTTGTGGCACAGGCTTAACAATTGGGTCTGGCTCGGAAGTATATTCTTGGTCAATTTCCTGAGCTATATGCCTTAGATCATCGAAATGGACTCGTAGAGCGTTAGCGAACACTATCGCGCTTTTGTCGGACAATATCTCCGATGGTTCTCTCAGTAAATACTTCCTTAATTCTGTCAGCGGGTGTTCTATTTCTTTGTAGAGGTATTCAATGGAATCGTATGAATTGATGCCAATCCCCCTCTCCATTAGGAGCTTGGCAAAATCATCGAGGGACTTCTGCAAATGATCGACAGCCCAACAACTGAGAACAGGCTCATCACCACGGACCTCTTCAAATATCTTCTCGAATGCGTACCCTGCCCCATCGAATGCTTTCATGAGCTTGATAGCTCGGAATTTGCTTCTGTGAGCCTGCTCCTGTTCTCTTAAATCGTTGACGACTTCTGAGAGAATGCGGACGGTTTCCACTTCCTGTTTTCCAATTAGCTCTCGCACCGGAACGTACTGGAAAATCTTCCCGTCTTTCTCGGGATATGAAAGAAGGTCGAATCCATCTTTATTCATCGAGTTTTGAATGATTCCATGCGCCGACAAAACACCTTTGCGCCTGAGCTGCGTGGGGTGCCCGACGCTTGCGTTGCGAGCCTCACGAATATCTTTAAGCACGTCATTTAGGCAAATTTCTTTGGTAGGATGAATTGCTTTTATGAGATCAAGAAGTGCGTCTTGCTGAAGGAATAGTCCCTGCATAGCGCCGTAGATTCTGAGATACTTTTCGCCGGTGTCAGTTGGGAATTCGTTTTTGAGATATGCAGCCATCGCTGAATCGACATCATCGATGATGTCCATCGCTGTCCAAAGTTGATGCCAAACAAACCTGTCCGTAATCAAGCGAGTCAAGTGCCTAGGATCGTGCCCATAATCTCGAATCCAGTTACTTAGGTCGCGCATGGTAGGCATGAATATACTCCTTGTTAAATTGTACACCCATCGCATCCTTGGTGCTACACCCCGAACAGCTTCCCCATTCCAATTGCAACCGCCTCCCGCTACACTCAGCGTCTGTCCTTGGGAGGATTCATGTCGGTTGCGGATCTGCTTCTCGGAAAGCCTTTGGCGACGTCGGATGAGCGCGCCGAGGAGATTGGCGCGTCCGCCGGGATTCCGATTTTCGGGCTGGATGCGCTGAGTTCGGCGGCGTATGGGCCCGAGGCTGCGCTCACGCTGCTGATTCCGCTGGGCGCCGCGGGCGTTGCGTATATTGTGCCGGTAAGCGCCAGCATTATTGCGCTGCTGGCGATTGTGTATTTCTCTTACCGGCAGACGATTGCCGCTTATCCCGGAGGTGGCGGCTCGTACACGGTGGCGTCGGAAAATCTGGGCGCGTATCCCGGGCTGCTCGCTGCCGCCGCGCTGATGATTGACTACATCCTGGTGGCGGCCGTGGGAATTTCCGCCGGCGTCGGCGCGCTGGTTTCCGCCGCTCCTCGGCTTCAGCCGCACACGCTGGCGCTTTGCCTGGGCATTCTGGTGCTCGTTACGATCGTGAATCTGCGCGGCGTTCGCGAGGCGGGCGTCTTTTTCATGATCCCGACGTACGCGTTTCTCGGCTCGCTACTCTGCGCCATTATTATTGGCGTCACGAAAACGGTGCTCGCCTCCGGGCATCCTGTCGCGGTTGCCGCGCCGCCCGTGAACGTTGCGGGGCCGGCGACGGTCGCCGTGAGTATCTGGCTGCTCCTGCAAGTATTTTCCAACGGCTGCACGGCCATGACAGGCGTCGAGGCCGTCAGTAACGGCGTGAAAGCGTTTCGCGAGCCGACCGTGCGCAACGCACAGCGCACGCTCACCGTGATCATTGGCCTCCTGGCCATTCTTCTCGCGGGCATCGCGTACCTGGTTCGCGCGTACGGCATTCAGGCGACCGATCCCAATCTGCCCGGCTATCAGAGCGTGATTTCCATGCTCGTCGCGGCCGTGGCGGGCCGGGGCCTGTTTTATTATTTCACGATCGGTTCCGTGCTGGTGATTCTGTCGCTTTCGGCGAACACCGCGTTTGCCGATTTTCCGCGCCTCTGCAGGGCGGTTTCGCACGACGGATTTCTGCCGCATTCGTTCGGCTTTCGCGGGCGGCGTTTAGTCTATTCGCATGGGATTTACGTGCTGGCCGTGCTGGCGGCAATTTTGCTGATCGTGTTTCGCGGCGTCACCGACCGGCTGATTCCGCTGTTCGCAATCGGCGCGTTTCTCGCATTCACACTTTCGCAGGCGGGAATGGTGGGCCACTGGCGGCGGAATCCTGGCCCCGGCGCGGGACGCAGCAAGTTCATCAACGGGCTGGGCGCGCTGACCACCGGCATGACGCTCGTGGTGGTGCTTGTCGCGAAATTTACTTCCGGGGCGTGGGTCAGCGTGCTGCTAATCGCCGGGATCATGTCCACGATGCTGTGGGTGCGGCGGCATTACGATCGGGTCGCGAAAGAAGTTGACATTTCCACGCCGCTGCAAATCGAACATCTCGGGCCGCCCATCGTCATTGTGCCGATTGAGTCGTGGACGTCCATTTCGCAGCGCGCCATGCAGTTTGCGCTGACGCTTTCGCCCGAGATTCACGCGCTGCACGTGGGCACGGAAGAGGAAACCACAGCGCTGCGGGACGATTGGAAGCAACTGGTCGCGGAGCCGGTCGCGAAGGCCGGCGGCGTGCCGCCGACGCTGGTGAATCTGGTATCGCCCTACCGGCTGATCATCAAACCCATTCTGGATTACGTGCTCGAGATGGAAGCGAAAAATCCGGGGCGTCAAATCGCGGTGATCGTGCCGGAACTGGTCGAGAGGCACTGGTATCACTATCCTCTGCACAACCAGCGCGCGGAATTGCTGAAGGCACTCATCCTGCTCCGGGGCAGCCGCAACATCGTGCTCATCAACGTCCCGTGGTATATCAACGCCTGAGTCGTTTTGGTTTTAGTGGCACAGGCTTCAGCCTGTGTGGTTTCGATTTGTGACTGGCTAAAGTCAAAAGAACACAGGCTGAAGCCTGTGCCACTAAGAACGATATTGTCTTCAAGATTTCACGCGGGCTTTGAGCTTCGCTTGATTGTTCTCGAAAGTGATGACGTATTCGACTTCGTGCGCGTTTTTCTGTTGCTTGAGCTGCTCGGTTTTCTTTCGCACAAAATTCTGAAACGCTTCGATGGTCAGCGATCCGACATCTTCTCCCGTCTTGGTCTTCGCATCGCGGAATGCAGCATAGAGTTGTTCGACTTTTTTCTTTTCCTTGTCCGGATCGCTCCAGGAGACGGCAAATGGCGAACTCGCGGCCGCCGGCTTAGCCGCTTCGGGCCGGTGGTGGTGAGTCCTCTCCGCCTCAATCTCGCGGGCCGCGGCGCCGAAGTGGCGCTGCACGGTGCCCTCTTCCCTCTGCTTCATCCGTTTGCGAAAGATTTCGCGGTATTTCACGTACAGCTGAGACAAATTTGAGTAGCGGAAGCGCTGGCCATAGTTCATTTCCGCGCCACGTTCGCCATAGCGCTTCACCAGGGTTTCGATGCGCCATTCGATTTCCGTGGGCGGGCGCTTTTTTCCTCCGCCGAAGAACTGTTCGTACTCGATCTTCAGCTGGCGAACGTCTCTCTCAAGTTGGTTGATGTCTTCGTCGACTGTCTTAGCCATGAAGTGTGGCTCGCATGATGAGTATGCTAAAGAGCGCAGGCAAATACGTCAACGCACATGCGGAGCCGTGGTGCGAAACTGGTACTGTTCCATAAGTGTCGGCTAAAAACGGTAACCGTTCTGTTAGAAGTTGGAATAAAATATAGGCCGGCTATGTGGCGCGACAGCCCCAAAATAAAAAGGGGCTCGCATGCGAGCCCCTCCCAAGCAAAACCCCATTTCACCCCGTCCCGGACCAAGCCGGAACGCACTCACCACCCCGGGAAAAACTAAAACCACTTGGCGTGCGTAAGTGCAAGCGAAGTGCCACATCACCAATGGCTCTTCATTTTCATATAACATTCACATAGATAAGGAGATATTGCCTATTTTGTGATTCTAGGGCAGCCAATATTGTTCCGTGTTCTACAGTTTTTCATATAAATCGGGATGATGAATTACTATCTTTGGAAGGAATTATGCCCCAATCGCGGCTTGGATGGCTGAAGCCAGAGTTTCAGCCCACAATTTGACATCCTCGGCGCGCTCAGCTTCGACCATCACGCGCGCTTTAGGCTCGGTGCCCGAGTAGCGAACGACAACGCGCCCGGAGGCGCCGAGCGTCTTCGTCGCAGTTTCAATCGCTGCGGAAACATTGGGCAGGGATTCCAGGGGAGGCTTGGACTTAACCTTCACGTTCAAGATGGTTTGAGGAAACACCTTGAAGCCGTGGATCAGTTCGTCGAGCGGTCCGCGAAGCGTGACGAGACACGCAATCTTGAGCGCCGTGAGAAGGCCGTCGCCGGTGGTTGCGTCGTCCAGAAACAGGATGTGGCCGGATTGCTCGCCGCCCAGGTTCGCGCCGCTGCGCAGCATTTCTTCCAGAACGTAGCGGTCTCCGACGGGTACACGCGCGAGGCTCAGGCCCTCGGCACCGAGCGCGCGTTCGAGGCCCAGGTTGGCCATCGTCGTGCCAACCACGCGGCTGCCGCGCAACTGGCCCACGGATTTGAAATATCTCGCAGCGGCCAGCAAAATCCCGTCGCCGTCCACATGACGCCCGCTGGCGGTCACAAACATGGCGCGGTCGGCATCGCCGTCAAACGCCACGCCGAGCGACGCTCCCGTTTCGAGGACTTTCTCTCGCAGCTTTTCGGGATGCAGCGAGCCGCAGCCATCATTGATATTGCGCCCGTTCGGCTGGTTGTGGATGGCGATGACTTCCGCGCCGAGGGACCGGAACAGCGCGGGTCCGAGCTGGCTGGCAGCGCCGTTGGCGCAATCCAGCACCAATTTCAATCCCGCAAGGCTCGCGCCGGGAATCATGCAGCCGCGCAGGTTCGCCAAATATTCTTCATCGAGCGAGAGATCGGCCGGGACGGGAACTCCGTGCGGGGCTGTTTCACGGCCTTTATGGCGATGAATTTCGGTTTCGAGGTGCTCCTCGACGTCATCCGGAAACTTCATGCCCGTTCCCGCGAATAGCTTTACACCGTTGTCATGAAAAGGATTATGGGAAGCGGAAATGACCATTCCCGCCGAGAAATTCATTCGCCGAACGAGGCAGGCAACTCCCGGGGTCGTAATGACGCCGGCGGAGAGGAACGCAACGTCGTCGTCGGCGAGTCCGGCGGCAAGCTGCGCGGCGATGTGCGGCCCGGATTCGCGCGTATCCATGCCAATCAAGACGCGCGGCTTCGGATCGGTTTGAAGCAGGTACTTGCCCAGGGCGCGGGCAATACCGTACAGGGTGGCATCGTCCAGCGGGTATGTGCCGGGAATGCCGCGAACGCCGTCGGTGCCGAATAGTTCCTTGGTCATGGTGGATGGGGTGGCAGGGGCGTTTCATGCGCCCTTGAATTTTCGAGTGTAGCACAAGCCGATTTATGCCGGGGGCGGAGCGGGCTCATGGCGTGGCACAAAAGTAATATGAATTTCCGAGGGGGAAACCTGTACGACCGTGGCGCCGAATGGGGCTCCCACCATTTCGGGCGTGATGCGCAGGGCCGTGGTTCCTTCCCTAGCGTCTTTCAGGTCCAGGCGCAGGTTGAGATCGGCGGAAATCATCCGGCGCAGGAAAGCCGAACGGCCGCGCACGCGGATGCGCGTCGATGTGGGCACATCCCCGGAAATCTCAAGCTGGATTGGCAGCGTGGTGAATTCCAGCGGCACTTGGAAGACGACCTCGGAAAACGGCTCGGACGTATAGGTCGCCCACAGCAGGAACGAAATGGCGAGGGCCAGGATCTTCAGGACCGCATTGGCGAAGACGTATTTGCGCAGGAATCCCAAAGTTTATCTCCGCACCGGAGTTCGCGCCGGCGAAGCCGCGGGAGGCAGGACCATGGTTGTCCGGCGGCGCGAAACCATTTCTCGCAGCCGGTCGCTCAAATCCTCGAGCGAAAGATTGGTTTTGATGGCGCCGCCGGAAGCGACCGAGATCGAGCCGGTTTCCTCCGAGACCAGCACCACGAGGCAGTCGCTGTCCTCGGTGATTCCAATAGCGGCGCGATGCCGCGTGCCCAGTTGTTTGGAGATCATCGGGTTCAGCGAGAGCGGAAGGAAGCAGCCGGCGGCCGCGACGCGCGACCCTTCCACGATGGCGGCGCCGTCATGCAGGGGAGAACCGGGCCGGAAGATGGAAAGCAGCAAGTCGTAGGAAAGTTTCGCGTCCAGGGGGATGCCGCTTTCGATGTAGGTGCGCAGCCCGGATTGGCGCTCGACGACGATCAGCGCGCCAATCCGATTCTGAGAAAAATATTCGGCGGCCATGACGATGTCGTCGTAGATGGCCTTCGGGTTGTGCGATGTAAATTTCATCATCGAAAGGCTCCGGCCGGCTCGCGAAAGCGCGCGACGGATTTCCGGCTGAAACAGGATGATGAGCGCGATGGCCACGTAGGGCAGCATGGTTGTCAGCAGCCATTCGACCATTTCCAGCCGCGCCCATTGCGCGCCCCGGTAAAAGACGAACAGCACGGCAATGGCCAGCAGCATTTGCACCGCGCGGGTTCCGCGCAGCAATTTCAGCAAATAATAGATCAATGCAGCGACGATCAGAATGTCCAGTGCGGCCCGGAAATCCAGGCGTGAGAGTGGAGCCATGGGGGAAGCGGCGGCGAACATGGTCGTGCCGTCTACGGTATCCCAGGCTTGCTATATGGGCAAGCCTCGGTTTGCAGCGGTTTCACCGGATGGAAGGGTGTGCTATGTTGAAATCGGCGGAAATATGCAGATCGAAGACATCAAAGTCGCGGCGCGATCGAACCCTTCGCAGCGCATTATCGCGGCGGCGATTGTGTTCGCCTTCCTGTATTTTGCCGCGGATGTCATCATCACGCTGCTGCTCGCCGTATTGGTCGCCTATTTTCTCGATCCGGTTGTGAGCCACCTCGAGCGAATTCATTTGCCTCGCGCGTTGGGCGCGCTCGTGGTGCTGCTCGCGGTCACGGGAATATTTACCGGGCTCGGCTATCTGGTGGTGGTTCGCGCGAATCAATTTCTCGACGACTGGCCGCGGTACAGCGCTTCCCTGCGCCACGTGACCACGGCATTCGACCGACAGATGAGCAACGTGGAAAAGGGAGTTGCGGAGATTTCGCCAGCGTTGGAAAAGGGGCGGACCGCATCACGCGCGATTGAACCGCCGCCGGTGCGCGAGTGGGTGCTTCGAGGAGTGGGATCGCTGTATTCCATTCTGGTGGTGGCGACGTTCGTGCCCTTCCTTGTTTTTTTTATGCTCGCAACAAAACCTCGCATCTGGAAAGCGACCATTGAATTATTTCCCGACGAACATCGGGAGCGTGTGCAGGCCGCGCTCGATCAAGTCAGCTCCATGCTTCGGAGTTTTGTGGCGGGCAACGCCCTCGTGGCCCTCATCTTGATGCTGTTGAGCTGGGGCTTTTTTCTTTTGATTCACGTGGAATACCCCTTCCTGCTGGGTTGCGTATCGGGGCTGCTCAATCTGGTGCCGTACCTCGGCGCGGGGCTGTCGTGGATTCCTCCCTTCATGATTGGCCTGGCGAAGTGGAACACGATTGGCCCATACGTCGGGGTCGCGGCCATGCTGACTTTTTTTCATATTGTTGGACTGAATGTTTTGATGCCCGCGATCGTGGGGCGCCGCGTTCACCTGAACGCGCTTGCCGTTACCATGTCGTTGCTGTTCTGGGGATGGCTCTGGGGCGCGATCGGTCTGATTCTGGCCATCCCCGTCACCGCGACGGTCAAGGTGATTTGCGATCATTCCGAAGGCTGGGAGCCGGTGGGCCGCTGGCTCGGCGCGTAGCGCCCACAATAGCGCGGACCCCGACTGTGTCGGGATTTTCGACTTCAGCCCGCGAAAGAAATCCCTGTTTAATCATCCCCTATTTGTCATTCCGAGCGAAGCGAGGAATCTCTCTTTCTTTTCTTGCGAATCTAACGAAGAGAGATTCCTCGCTTCGCTCGGACTAAAGGAGTGAAGGACTTTTTCCGCAGACTGTTCCGTCGTGCCGTAACGTGCGAGGAATCCATGCGGCTTTGCGTTGCCTGTGCGCGGAGGACCCACCCTTCGCAAAAGGCGCGAAGGATGGGGCACCCGGCAAAACTAAAGGCGAAAGAACACAGGCTGAAGCCTGTGCTACTGACGCGCTACGCCAAATCTTCCGGGGCGATCGGCAGGCGGCGTATGCGCTTGCCGGTTGCGGCGAAGATCGCGTTGCACAGCGCCGGAACCACGGGCGGCACGGAAAGCTCTCCGGCTCCGGTGGGCTTTTCCTCGCTCGGCACGATATGTACTTCGATCGTGGGCATGGCGTCCATGCGCAAGACCTGATAGTCGTCAAAGTTGGATTGCTCGACGCGACCGTTGGAAATGGTGATCGCGCCGTACAGGGCGGAAGAGAGGCCGTAGACGATGGCGCTCTCGCTTTGCATGACGATGTTGGCCGGATTCACGACGCGGCCAACGTCCACCGCGCAAACCACGCGGTGAAGTTTCAGCGTGCGCGCCTTGCGGTCCACCGAAATTTCCACCACCTGCGCGGCGAAGCTCTGAAACGCCTCGAGCACGGCAATGCCGCGATAGCGGCCTTCCGGCAGAGGCTTATTCCAGTCCGCTTTTTGCGCGACGAGTTCGAGCACGCCGAGGTGGCGCGGAGCCTTGTCGAGAAAGCGGCGGCGGAACTCGTACGGGTCCTTCTTGCCGGCCGTTGCCAGCTCGTCCATGAAGCATTCGCTGAAGAAACCATTCTGCGAAGTTCCCACCGACCGCCAGAAGCCCACGGGGATGCCGGGTTCGATTCGCACGTAGTCCACCAGGATGTTGGGAATCGAGTACGGCAGGTTGGCGACGCCTTCGACGCTGGTCGGATCGAGATTGTTTTTCGTGCTGCCCGGGAACCACTTTTCCATGATCGAAGAACAGGCCACACGCGTCGTCCAGGCAACGGGCAACCCATCGGCGTTGAGTCCCGCCGAGAGTCTTGCGTAGGATGCGGGCCGGTAGAAGTCGTGCTGCATGTCGTCCTCGCGCGACCAGGTAAGTTTCACGGGAGCGCCGGCCGCCTTGGACGTTTCCACCGCTTCCATCACGAAGTCGGTACCGGCCTTGCGACCGAAGCCGCCGCCGAGATATGTCGTGTGGATGAACACATTCTCCGGTTTTACGCCGGCGACCTTGGCCGACATGCCCTGCGCCATGGTCTGGAATTGCGTGGGCGCCCAAACATCCACGCGGTCGGCGCGAACATCGGCGGTTGCGTTCAGCGGCTCCATCGTGGCGTGCGCGAGGTAGGGAGCCTCGTAGACGGCTTCGACTTTCTGCACCGCGCTCATGAGGGCGGATTCCACGTCGCCTTCCTTGCGAGCCTCCGCGCCGTTTTTCGCCATTTGACTCGCGAGGAGCTTGCTGATGCCGGCACTGTTGACGTTAGCGTTCGCTCCTTCGTCCCACTTGATGTCGAGCGCGCGCCGCCCCTGCATCGCCGCCCAGGTGCTGTCGGCGAGCACGGCAAGTCCGTTCGAAATCTGAACCACGTCCTTGACGCCGGGAACGGCCTTGGCTTTCGCCGCATCGAAGCTCGCGACTTTTCCGCCAAACACCGGGCAGCGCGCGATGACCGCGTAGAGCATCGCGGGTTGCCGCACGTCGATGCCGAATTGCGCCGCGCCGTTGACCTTGTCGGGCGTGTCCAGACGCTTGGTCGATTTTCCGATGATGCGGTACTGCTTTGGATCCTTGAGCGGCACATTCTGCGGAACGGGAAGTTTGGACGCCGCCTCGGCCACGCTGCCGTAGGTGAGTTTGCGTTTTGTGGCGTCGTGGTAGATCGCGCCGTTTTCCGTGCGGCAGGCGCTCTTATCGACGCCCCATTTTTGCGCCGCGGCCTGCAGCAACATATCGCGCGCCGCCGCTCCAGCCTTGCGCATCGGATCCCACGAAGAGCGCACGCTGGAACTGCCGCCCGTGCCCTGCATGCCAAACGCCGGATTGAAGTATTTCTTGGCGGCGGGAGCGAATTCCGTGCGGATGCTTTTCCAGTCGCAATCCAGTTCCTCGGCGGCGATCATGCAGAGCGCCGTCAGGATTCCCTGTCCCATTTCCGACTTGTCGATCATGATGGTCACGGCGTCGGTCGTGGAGATCAACATCCAGGCGTTCAAGGATGCCGGCGCCGTGGCGGCTGCGGGGCCCGCCGCGAGCGCTTCAAACCGTCCCGGCAAATAAAATCCGATGGCCAGGCCGGCTGCTCCGGCGGCGCTTGTCTTCAGAAAACCTCGGCGATTGATTCCCGTTGTTGTTCCCGTTGTTGTTCCAGTTGTTGTTCGGGCGCTCATGCCGCACCTCCCGCGTTCACGGGCTGGCGATCGGCCGCTTCTTCCGCGCCGTTTGCGCCGCCGAGTTCGGCGGATTTTGCGGGAGCCGCGTGCAATTCCGCGGCGCGATGCACGGCCTCGCGAATCCGCTGGTACGTGCCGCAGCGGCAGATGTTTCCCTTCATGGCTTCGTCGATTTCCGGGTCGCTCGGCTTCGGGTTTTTCGCCAGCAGGGAAGCGGCGGTCATGATTTGACCGGACTGGCAGTATCCGCATTGCGGCACGTCCACTTCGATCCATGCGCGCTGCACCGGATGGCTGCGGTCGGCGGAAAGTCCCTCGATGGTCGTGATCTTTTTTCCGGCGGCGGCCGAGACGGGAGTGACGCAGGAGCGCGTGGCTTCGCCATCGATGTGCACGGTGCAGGCGCCGCACAGGGACATGCCGCAGCCGAATTTCGTGCCCGTCATCCCCAGCGTGTCCCGCAGGACCCACAACAGGGGCATGTTCGGCGGAACGTCCACCGAATGCCGCTTGCCATTGATGTTCAGTTGAATCGCCATGCGAGTCCTCCGCGAAAGAAATTCCGATTTCGATGCCGGCCCCGTAAGCCCGATAAAAACGGAAACGATTGTCTGGCGTTGCGTGGAAGCATGTTACTGCAAATTCGGGCCGTGGGGGTAGAGATTCTGGGGGATCAAGTGGCGTAGGCTTGAAGCCTACGCCACCGCGAAGTTTACTTCGCGTTTTTTTTGCGGTCGAGCTTCAGCGTGAGGACGAACTCCTTGCGATTGTCGAAGTTCGAGATCGATCGGGCCGGCGAGGTCCAGCCGTCGCGTTCAGCGTGGATTTCGTAATCGACGTTGAGATCCAGGCCGCTGAAACGAAATGTGCCGTCGCTGTCGGAGAGGTGCGTGGTGACGTCCTGGCTATGGATGTTTTTCAGGTAGACGACGGCCGTTTCCACCGGGGCTTCCTCCTTGTCCACGACGGTTCCGCGAACGGTGCGCAGTTCGGAGTCCTTCCCCTTGGGTTTTCCCTGGGCGAGCAATGCGGTCGCGGCTAAAGCGACGAGTGCGGCGAGGCCAAGCGACCTGCGCAGGTTCATGATTTTCCTCCGGCGGTCGGCGCTGTCCGGGGTTCCATCCGGATCGTCAGGTCCGCGCGATTCTCTTGCCGTGCGTCAACCTTGCGTGTTTCCAGTTTGAAGCCGCGCGCTTCGATCGTCATTTCGTACTCCCCGCCTTCTGGAACGCGAAAGGCAATCTCTCCCTGATGGTCGGACGCGGCCTCCCATCGAAATTTCTTTTCACCCGAGCGGCGAAGCCTCACGCGTGCGCCCGGAAGAGAGAGACCCCGGTCCGAAAACACGGTGACAAAGACGACGAAAATATGGGTGCGCGAACGGCCCGATTCCTGCGCGTGGGCGAGCGGCGCGCAGACCGAAGCCGCGCCCGCCAGCCAGATCAGGCCGATGAGTGCAATCGTTAAACGCACGATCGTGAGATGGCGAATGGAAGGGAGGGGATGCCGGAAGACTTCGAAGAGCGAGCCAAACCTATTCTTCTTCGTCTTCGTCTTCCTCTTCCTCTTCGTCATCTTCGTCTTTTTTGTCCAGGTCGTCGCCATCCTCGGACTCTTCCTCTTCCTCATCTTCGTCATCGTCTTCCGAGATGGCGTTCACCTTGACGGGATGAATTTGCACGACTTCCATTTCGGTTTCGCACTCGGGGCAGGCCAGAATTTCGCCTTCCTCGACTTCATCTTCGTCAACGTCAATTTCAGTGGCGCATTTAGGGCAACGAACCACGGCGAAATCCTCCTTGCGGATTAGGACATACGAGCTGCTGAAGTATTATATAACGCGAAGCGGCCCGGGAGGGAAGCGGGCAAAACAACCATGGCACCCAGAAGAGAATATCCCGAACAACCGATGATCGGCGTAGGCGGCGTGGTGATTGACGACGCCCGCGCATTGCTGATCCGGCGCGCCAGCCCGCCGCTCGAAGGCGAATGGTCCATTCCCGGCGGGCTGCTTGAGGTGGGAGAAACGATCGAGCGGGGCGTCACGCGGGAGCTGGCCGAGGAAACCGGCCTCGAAGTGCGCGTGATCGAGCTGATCGAGGTGTTCGAGCGCATTTTTCCCGCGCCTCCGAACGCGGACGGAACGCCGGGCGACGTATCGCGCCCGCAGTATCACTTCGTCATTCTCGATTATCTATGCGAGATTCGCGGCGGAACGCTTTCCGCGGCAAGCGACGCGCTGGAGTTTGCCTGGGCGCGGGAGGAAGAACTGGTGAAATTTAATTTGAACGTGGCGGCCACGCGCGTGGTGCGAAAAGCGTTTGCCCGGGCGCGCGAGCGCGCGGCTCTTAAGTAGCACAGGCTTCAGCCTGTGTTCTTTTGACCTTAGCTTGCCACAAATCAAAACCACACAGGCTGAAGCCTGTGCTACTCAAATCCAAATACGATTGAGAAAATTAGGGAATTCCTTGCCAGAAAACGCAAGGGAAGAAACTTAGTCTGCGGCGGCAGCCTGGCGCAGGTAGCGCATCGGGTTGACCGGAGCGCCATTGATGCGAACTTCGTAGTGCACGTGAGGCCCGGTGGAGCGGCCGCTGACGCCGACATTGCCGATTGGGTCGCCGCGCTTTACCTGCTGCCCCGCCATCACGCTGAAACCCGAAAGATGACCGTAATAGGTGGTCACGCCAAATCCGTGATCGACAACCACCAGACGCCCGTAGCCGCCGCGTTCATTGGCCTCGATCACGACGCCGTCGGCCGAAACGCGCACTGCATCGCCGTACTGAGAGGATATATCGACGCCCGTGTGGAAGGCGCCTTCACCGCTGAACGGATCCATGCGCTGGCCGAAGGTTCCCGTCAGATGGCCAATCACCGGCCATAGCGTCGGCGTGGAAGTCAGGTCCGCTATACTCGGCGCGGAAACCAGTTGCAGGCTGCCCGACGGGAGAACCGCGCCCGTGACATTCTTCTCCAGGAAATTGAATTGCGCCATGGAGTTCTCGAACCCGTCGCTGGAAGCCTGCGAATTTTCGTTCACGCCAAACGGGCTCTGCCTGAAGTGCATGAAGCCGTAGGTCATGGCCACTTCGGTGGCCAGCGATTGCAGCGAGCTCATCCGGTCGTTGGTGTCCTTGACGCTCGATTCAAGATTTTTGTAATTTTGCTTGAGCGCGTCCTGTTCGCGGCGCAGTGTATTGTAATTGCCCACTTTCCAGAGCATTCGCGTGTAGGAAGCAGTCGCCGCAAGCACCGTCACCCCGCCTACCACAGCGAGAATGGCAATCAAATGAAGCATATAGCCGGGAATTAGAATCTTGCGGAAGTTTCCCTTCCGGCTGGACGCCACGAAAAATGTGTAGGCTTCTGGTCTCATAGTCTGAAATCCGAAACAGCAAAATCCGTCTTGCGTACGAGGGAGCCGGGGCCATTCAACTCCGCGGCCCATGCAATCTATCCAGCCGTTGGAGCCGACAAACCGTTTGAACCGAGAGTATTGGTTCGAAACCGACCCAAGTCTAGTTTCAGACCTGAACAGAGTCAACCTTTTTTCCCGGCTCGGGCTGTTCAAAACTATTCCTCTATCGCCCGGCACGCTTGTACTATGTCCTCTATCAGATCATACGAAGCTGAGTCTGGACAACTGTACTGATGGACAGGGAAGACCAACTGATAAAACGGGTAAGCCTGCGGTTCCCTTTCGCCGGAGACGGCCTGCGCGTGGGTATCGGCGACGATGCCGCGATTCTGCGCCCACGCGTTGGCAGCGAATGGGTCGTCACGACGGACGCATTTCTCGAAAACGTTCACTTCCTGCGGAACATTCAACACCCGAGATCCGTCGGCTACAAGGCGCTCGCCCGCGCCACGAGTGATATCGCGGCCATGGGAGCGCGGCCCCGGTATTTCTTCATGACCCTGGGGTTGCCCGAGGCCTGCGCTGGGACGTGGTTCGACGGCTTTCTCGGAGGCCTGGCGCGCGCGGCCCGGCGGTTCGGCTTGGTGCTGGCCGGAGGCGATACCACGAAGTACCCGCTGGTCACGATCAGCCTTACGGTTATGGGAGAAGTCGATCGCGGGCAGGCAATTTTGCGTTCCGGAGCAAGGCCGGGAGATTTGCTTTGCGTGAGCGGAAGGCTGGGAGAGGCGGAGCTGGGTTTGCGCCTGATCCAAGAAAAACTCCACAAGCAAAAGAGTTGGGCGAAACTTTTGAAGAAACATTTCTATCCGGAACCGCGGCTGGCGCTCGGAGTGTGGCTGGCCGGCCATCGGGCCGCCACGTCGAAGATCGCCGCATCGACGTACGCCACATCGACGTACGCCACATCAACGATCGCTACTTCAATGATCGACACCTCGGACGGCCTCTCGACAGATCTCGGGCACATTTGCGAAGCCAGCGGAGTGGGCGCCATCGTGTGGGCGCGGGAAATCCCGCTGGCAAGGGTTCCGGTGGGATTGACGCGGCGGGGCTTCGATCCTCTGGATATGGCGCTCCACGGCGGGGAAGACTACGAGCTTCTTTTCACCGTCTCGAAGAAGTTTTCAAGCCGCCTGCCCGCCAGGGTGGGCGGAGTTCCCATAACCGTCATCGGAGAAATGACACGCGCGAAAAAGGTTATCCTTCTCGGAACCGATGGACGCACGACACCCCTGCAAGCCAAAGGCTGGGATCCCTTCCGCAAAAAGTCCTGAAGAAGCCAAGCTCTGGTTGCATCCGTGGCGCGGCCGGAGTTTTCGTTCATCAAAGTGGCACCGTAGGCTTCACAGGTTGCGGAAAAAGTAGCACAGGCAGAGTGCCTGTGCTACTAGAACCCGCTCCGAATCGACTTTTTCCGCAACCTGTGAAGCCTAGCCTACTGCCATGTTTCTGGAGATTTTGGTTGCGGGTGGACTTGGAGGGAGCTTCGGCCGTTCTCTATGTATTAGTTCTCTATGTATTAAATGTATTAATGCGTGGCGGGATTGTTTTGCTGCGGTGCCTCGTCCGGCGTGGTTGGACCTTCTCCGGCTTCGGTGGGAGCGTCGTCCGGCGTGTCGACCATGATGGATTTTGTCAGTGCGACTTTATCCAGCGGCACAACTTTCTGGAAATCCTGCACGGGTTTTCCACTCAGCGCGCCTTGCATGAATTCGAGCCAGATGGGCAGCGCGGCGATCGCGCCGGTTTCGGGCTTTCCGAGCGACACGGCCTTATCGTCGTAGCCCACCCATACGCCGGCGGTGATTTCCGGGCTGAAGCCGATGAACCAGGCGTCGGTGAAATCGTTGGTCGTGCCGGTCTTGCCACCGGCCGGGCGTCCCAGCGCGCGGGCGGGCGTTCCGGTGCCGCGCTGGACAACGTCCTCAAGCATGGCGGTCATGGTGCGCGCCACTTCCGGTTCCACCACGTCGTGAACGATGGGATGCGCCTGTTCGAGCAACGCTCCATCGTAGGTGGTCACGCGGCGAATCATGTGCGGATCGATGCGTATGCCGTCATCGGGAAACACGGTGAACGCCGAGGTGTGTTCCAGCAGGTTCAGGTCCGCCGCGCCCAGCGTGATGGGCAAATAGGGCGGCAAAGGACTGGTGATTCCGAAACGGCGGGCCATATCGATCACGCTGTTCATGCCGAGTTTTTCGGCGATCTTCACGGCGGGCACGTTGCGCGAGCCGTCCAGGGCGCGGCGCAGGGTAATCACGCCCTCGAATTTTTCGTCGTAATTGTGCGGCGAGTACGGCTGGCCGCCGCTCATGGTGGTGAAGGGAGCGTCGAGAATCGTGTCAAAGGGAGTAAGCCCCTGCTCGACGGCGGCCGAGAAGACATAGATTTTGAAGGAAGAGCCGACCTGCCGCTGCGCCTGCGTCGCGCGGTTAAACTTCGATTCGTCAAAGCTGTAACCGCCGACCATGGCCTTGATCTCTCCGGTCGGATTGTCGAGGGCCACGATGGCGGCTTGCGGGCCGACATTCTGATTGAGTTGAACGTGCGCGGCGATTCCGTTGATCTCCTTAATGCCGACTTCCACGAGATCGCCGGGCTTGAAAAGCTCGGTGGGAGATTTGTGGCCGGTCCAGGCAAAATCCGGCGGCGTGAGCAGCGCGCGAAGAGAGCCGATTTTGATGGTCGCCGCTTTCTGGTCCACGGCCGTCACCAGGCCCTGGACGTAATCGCCTTTTTCGATCGGCCAGCGCCAGTCGTCGTCCAGGTAGGTTTCCAGCGTGTCGGTCTTGTTCTTCAGGATGTTGTCGAGATTGCCGCGCCAGCCGTGCCGGCGGTCATAGGCGTGGAGGCCGTCGCGAATGGCGTGATTGGCGGCCTGCTGCATCTGGACGTTGAGCGTGGTATACACGCGCAGGCCGCGCTGGTGCACCATTTCCGTGCCGTAGGTGCTCTCGAGATACTTGCGAATCTCCTCGACGAAATACGGCGCGAGGGTGTTGCGCGGCGCTTGCAGATGCACGCCCAGCGGCTGCGCGATGGCCAGCCGAGACTGCGCGTTCGTGATTTTTCCGGCGCGTGCCATGAGATCGAGCACCAGATTGCGGCGCGAGAGCGCGCGCTGCGGATGAAGGATCGGCGAATAGCTCGGGCCGCGAATCAAGCCCGCAAGCAGGGCCGCTTCCTGCACGTTCAGCGTGCCGACGGTCTTGCCGAAATAATATTCGGCGGCCGCTTCAAAACCGTAATTGCCGTGGGAAAGATAAATCTGATTGCAATACATCGTAAAAATCTGATGCTTCGTGTAGTTTCGCTCGATTTGCAGGGCCAGGAGCGATTCCTGAATCTTCCGGCCCATCCGGCGGTCGGAGCGGTCCAGGAAAAGGGTTCCGGCCAGTTGCATGGTGATGGTGCTGGCGCCTTCCACGACGCGGCGCGCAAGAATATCCTTCACGGCCGCGCCGGCCACGCGCGTGAAATCCACGCCCCAGTGCTGCTCGAAATGCTGGTCCTCGGTCGTGAGGATCGCGTCCTTCAGGATTTGCGGATATTGTTCGTAGGTGAGAAGGACGCGGCGCTGCAGGGCGAAGTTGCCAATGATCTGGCCGTCGTCCGCGTAGAGTTCGGTGACCACGTCGGGCTGAAAATCCTCGAGCGCGTGAATTTGCGGGAGATCGCTCGAATAAACAAACAGCAGGCCGGACAGGGAGCCAACGGCAATCGCGGCCAGAAGCAGCAATGAAAATGCGACGCGCCCGACAACCTTGCGGCCGCGTAAGCGGAGAGTAATCGGCGGCAGATCTACCATGAGGTTTTCATCTTAGCGCAAACAGGGATCGCCACGCGCCGATCGGGAATCAACCGTTTTCTGGCGTTTCCCGCCGTTTCCGGACGAGAAACGCTCCAATCGTTACGGCCAGAGCCAGGACCAGAAGGCTCGAATCGCGAATCAAGGTGGCCGTGCCCAGCTTTTCGTTATTGCCGAAACATCCGCAATTGATTTCGAGGCCCAGGATCTTGGCGCGCGTCATGGCGCCGATGAAAGCCAGCAGCAATCCGCTGGTGATCGAGCCAATCAGCCGCAAGCCCACGCCGGCAATCAGCAGCCCGCCCAGCGCCAGCTCGAACCACGGCAGGACGCGCGCCATGATCTGAACGATGGAAATGGGCAGCATCTTGTAGGAATCGATGGCCATGGCGAAGAAGAAATGGTAGTCGCGCAAATGCCATTCGCCCTCGAAATGAAGTTTCATGTAGGCGGCGAACAGGAAAATCAGGCCCAGCGCGACGCGCCCGAAGAGGAGGAGCGCGCGCGGCCATGCGGGCGTGCGTGGCGAAGTTTCGAGTGAGATCGCGGTGTCGGCCATATGTTTATTGTTGGGCGATTACTGGCGCAGCAAATAGTCGAAATAACTTTTCAGCAGCTTGTAATCCACGCCGCCGCCGGGCAGCGCTTCGGTCTTGCCGCGAGCCGTGATGTACACGGTCGGCGTCTGGTTCACGTTGCGCTGCACGCCCAGGGCGCGGTCGCGCTCGATGGACGCGTTGATTTCGGCGATATGCTGCGATTCATAGGCCTGGAATTTCTTGAATTCCGCGGCGGGAAAGTAGGAGGCCATGACTTCGTCAATGTTGCCCTTCGTGGACCATTCCTCCTGATGATCGTACAGCGCCCGCTCGATGGCCTCGAATTGCCCGAATTCCGCGGCCGCGTTCGCGAGGCGAGCCGCCTGCCGCGCGTAGGGATGCATATCCAGGGGGAAATCGTGATGGACGATGTACACCTTGCCTGGAATCACGTACTCGTCAATCACCTGCTTCACCGTGCCTTCAAAAAAAACGCGGCACGCCGGGCACTGGAAGTCGCCGAAAATTTCCATGGTGATCGGCGCGCTCGATTGCCCAATCGTTTTTTGAAAGACCGGGTTCGCGGCTGCCGAAGCGGCCTTGGCCGTGGAAGGCGCAGGCGCTTTCGACTGCTGCGCGAACGCCGCGGGCGCCATGGCAACCAACGCGACAAAAATTAGAATTCCAGTCCGCCGGACGGTACGCGATTTCACGGGTCAATCTCCTTAGGATTTTGCGATCACCGCATTCTAACCCCAAAACGGGTCATTCTGCACTCATAGACGCGCGGACAAAATATATGGTTAGCCGAGCGCGCTGCCAGTGCGTTGCTGGATTTTCTCAACCGCTTCTCGCGCTGAGGTTCACAACCATTTTTTATTCCTGGGAGAACGCATGAACTAAAGACCATCGTCATCCTACTCACCGTCGCCCTCTTCCATCGCTCAGGACCGCTTCGTCTCATTCTCGCAACCTCCAGTCCACTGCATACCCTCCCCGTCAGCCGTACGGTTACCCCCAGTGACTCTTTCGCGGCCTCGTCCCCCGCTCGATTGCCTCGGGATTCCTTTTAGTTGACCATTTAGTGCAACCAATCCTGCTGTGCCATTGCATGCTAATGGACACATGCTTGATCACCTCGATAAAGGAGAACGTGCTCATGAAGAATTCAAAATTCGCTCTGGGAACTTTTCTTGGAGTTGCGCTGATCTGTAGTGGCGTGGTGTTCGCACAAAAGCCGCAGGAAGATATCAGTGGCAAAAGACATCCCAATCTTGCCGCCGCTCAGCGCCTCTCCCGCCAGGCCTGGGAGAGGATCACCGCTGCGCAAGGAGCCAACGAATGGGACATGGACGGCCATGCCGCCAAAGCCAAGGAACTCCTCGACCGCGTCAATGAGGAGCTCAAGCTCGCCGCCGAAGCCGCCAACAAACATAGGCGTTAAATAAAGGCTCCTTTCCAGTTATCGGAAACGCCCGCTGCCCCTCAATCCGGAGCGGGTGTTTCTTTTCCCCCTCTTGTCCCCGCACTTGCTGCAAAATCAGGGCATCCGCAATCTTCCGTTTAACTTTCAATCCTCCACCATCCCCGCCGTAGGCGCCTACGGCTTCGACGTCCGAGGGCGGGCGCAACACAGAGCTAGGCCGATTTGTCACGGATTGGCCAAGCTCTGAACCATATTTTGGTAAAGTGCTGCGTCTTTGGCATGTAAATGAATGTAATCACAAGAGATGCACCATAGTCAAACTACTTGACAATAATACACTCAATATGTAAAATGGCTGCGTCTGTGGCACTCATACCGGAACTACCGGACGAGATTTTAGGGAGGGGAAACAAGTCATGAGCAAGATCATTGGAATCGATTTGGGGACGACCAATTCGGTGGTTGCTGTGATGCAGGGCGGAGAACCGACCGTGGTTCCGAATCAGGAGGGCGGGCGAACGACTCCGTCGGTCGTTGCCGTCACGAAAACGGGCGAACGGCTGGTCGGGCAGGTGGCCAAGCGCCAGGCGGTAACCAATCCAGAGAATACGGTCTATTCGATCAAGCGGTTCATGGGACACCGGTTCGATGAAGTGACGGACGAGACCAAGCGCGTGCCCTATAAGGTCACGCAGGGCCCGCATAGCGATGCGCGCGTCGACATTTTCGGCAAGTCGTATACTCCGCCGGAACTGTCCGCGATGATTTTACAGAAGCTGAAGACCGCCGCCGAGGATTTCCTTGGCGAAAAAGTGACTCAGGCGGTCATCACGGTTCCCGCGTACTTCAACGACAGCCAGCGGCAAGCGACCAAGCAGGCGGGCGAAGTGGCGGGCCTCGAAGTCCTGCGCATCATTAATGAACCGACAGCGGCGGCGCTGGCGTATGGCTTGGACAAGAAGAAGGACGAGACCATCGCGGTCTACGATCTTGGCGGCGGCACGTTCGATATTTCCATCCTGGAAGTGGGCGAAGGCGTGGTCGAAGTGAAAGCCACTGCCGGCGACACGCATCTGGGCGGCGACGACGTCGACAATCGCATCGTCGATTGGCTGGCCGCCGAATTCAAGAAGGACCAGGGCCTGGACGTCAGCAAGGATCGCATGGCCGTGCAGCGGCTGAAGGAAGCCGCCGAAAAGGCCAAGATCGAGTTGTCGCAGATGCAGGAGACGGACATCAATCTGCCGTTCCTGACGGCCGATGCGTCTGGTCCGAAGCACCTGCAATTGAAACTGACGCGGGCGAAGCTCGAACAGTTGATGGAAGACATTCTCCAGCGAACGATTGGGCCCACCAAGCAGGCGCTGGCCGATGCGGGCATCACGCCGGACAAGATCGACGAGGTGGTGCTGGTAGGCGGCTCGACGCGTATCCCGCGCGTGCTGCAAATCGTCAAGGAGCTGTTTGGCGGCAAGGAGCCACACAAGGGCGTCAACCCGGACGAAGTTGTCGCAGTGGGCGCGGCGATTCAAGGCGGTGTGCTCGGCGGCGAAGTGAAGGACATCCTGCTGCTGGACGTGACTCCGCTGTCGCTGGGCGTGGAAACGCTGGGCGGCGTGATGACCGTGCTGATCGCGCGGAACACCACGATCCCGACGCGCAAGTCGGAAGTATTTTCGACCGCGGCGGACAACCAGCCGTCGGTGGAAATTCACGTCATGCAGGGCGAGCGCAAGATGGCGGCCGACAACCGCACGCTCGGCAAATTCCATCTGATGGGAATTCCGCCGGCCCCGCGAGGCTTGCCGCAAGTCGAAGTCACGTTCGACATCGACGCCAACGGTATCCTGAACGTAGGCGCAAAAGATCGCGCAACGAACAAGGAGCAGAAAATCACGATCACCGCTTCGACCGGCCTCAGCAAGGAAGAGGCCGAGAAGATGCGGTCCGATGCCGAGGCTCATGCCGAGGAAGATAAGAAGAAACTCGCGGAGATCGAGGCGCGAAACATTCTCGACAACCGCGTGTATCAGGTCGAAAAGCTGATCACGGACAATCGCGATAAGCTGGCCGAATCCGACACGAAGCCCGTCGAAGAAGCGGTGGCGGCGGCGAAGACGGCCCTGGCTGGCGGCATACTCGAACAGATTCAGTCGGCGACCGCGCAGCTCGATACCGCTTCGCATAAACTTGCCGAGGTGCTGTACAAGACCGCGCAAGCCGCGGGAGCCGAGGCCGGCGCAGGCGGCTCGGCGGACGGGGGATCGGGCGCTCCGAAAGGCGGAGCGGGATCGTCGCCGGAAGGCGAAGTGATCGACGCCGAGTACGTGGACGTCGACGAAACCAAGAAGCCGAATTAAGCGTAACGCGTTGCGCGGAGGAGCGGAACGGTCCTCCGCGCGGCGCTGATTTTCCCAGGCATTTCACAGGAGACGGCGTTGACGACGTACGAAGGCATCAAGCGAGCCGGGCCGCCGCAAGCCATACAAAAATTGCGGGAGAATTTGTACATGATTCAAATCGCCATTTCCGAGACGCCGACGGCGGATTGGAAGCGATTATTCTACGAAACGCAGCAGGCGCCGCCGCCGGATTTTCTGCCGCGCGCGGTGGAGGTTAGCGGAGCGTTTATTCGATTCCGTTCCGAGGTGGCGAGCGTGGAAGCCCGAACGGCGTGGATCGAGCGATGGATCGATCGCGCCAATCAAAAGGAAGCGTCGATGGGCGGCAAGCTGGACGAAGAGCGGCGGAGGAGTCGCGACGAGCACCAGCGCGAGCAGCAGGAACTCGCGGCCATCAACGCAAAATGGGAAAAGCTGTGAAGCGCATCGGGGGCTAAAGCCCCATTTTCGCGGCACGACAACGTCGCGGCTGAAGCAGCGACCCACAATACGCGAGGTTCACAAGCGATGATTCACGAATCACGATTCACGAACCACGAATCACGATTCACGAGGCGCGAACCACCAGTCACCAGTCACTAGTCACTAAACCCATGGCCACCACCGCAAAACAAGACTACTACGAACTGCTGGGCGTGCCGCGCAAGGCCGTGCAGAAGGAAATCCGGGCGGCCTATAGAAAACTTGCGCGCAAATATCATCCCGACCTGAATCCCGGCGATAAATCCTCGGAAGAAAAATTCAAGCAAGTGCAGGAAGCCTACGACGTTCTCTCCGACAGCAAAAAACGTCAAATGTACGATCAGTTCGGCTTCGATACTCCGGGCGCCGGAGGAATGCCCAGCACTCCGGACGGCGGCGACGTTCATTTCGATTTTGGCGGGTTTGATTTTGGCGGAGGCGCCGGAGCCGGCGGTGGCGCGGGACCAAGTTTCCGGGATCTGTTCGGCCAGTTCTTTCGCGGCGGAGGCGGCGCGGCGGCCGAGGCCCATGCTCATGCGGAGCCGGGATCGAGCCTGGAATACCAGATCGAAATCAGTTTCTGGGAAGCCGTTCGCGGCACCGTGAAAAAACTCACCATCTCGCGCATGGACGTCTGCGCCAGTTGCCACGGCACGGGTGCGGCCGGGCAGCCGCAACCCTGCAACGCGTGTGGCGGCTCGGGACAGGTGACGCAGACGAGCGGAAAGATGCGTTTTAATCTGACGTGCACGCGCTGCGGCGGCGCTGGACGCATTCGAAACATGTGCCGCATCTGTGGCGGCGACGGACGCGTGCGGCGCGCGGACACGATTGAGGTTCGAATTCCGGCGGGCGTGCAGACCGGCTCGCGCGTGCGCGTGCCGGGGCGAGGCAACGCGGGAACGGCCGGAGAGCCGCCGGGCGACCTCTTCATCATCACCGACGTGCAGCCGCACCCATTTTTCGACCGCCGCGGCGACGATCTCTACACGACTGTTCCCATCACCGTCACCGAGGCGGCGCTGGGCGCAAAGATCGAAGTGCCCACGATTGACGGGCGCTCGCTCCTCCGCGTTCCTCCCGGCACGAACAGCGGGCAGAAGCTGCGCCTGCGCGAGAAGGGCGTGCCATCGGTTCGAAACGCCGTGGCGCGCGGAGACCAGTACGTCGAGCTGCAAGTGATCGTGCCGAAGCCGGTGGACGAACGCGTGCGCGAACTCCTGAAGGAACTGGAAAAGCTCGCGCCGGAAGATCCGCGCAAGGATCTTTTCGACCGGGTCGACCGGGCCAAAGCGTAACGGCTCGCGGAAAACCCGCGGAAAAATAGTTTAGTTTTGTCATTCGTTTATTTTGTCATTCCGAGCGAAGCGAGGAATCTCTCCTCGGTTTGAGTCTAGAAAAAAGAAAGAGAGATTCCTCGCTTCACTCGGTTCACCGAGAACGTTCTCCGTGAACGGAATGACAAGAATGCGGAGAGTTTTTTCCGCAGCCTGGCGAGCGTAAGGAGCGCGGCAATGGCGCGTGTGAACACGAAACGAAAAAAAGCCCGCGCCGGATACATGATTTCGGCTGTGGCCGAACTTTACAAACTGCATCCGCAGACGCTGCGCCTCTATGAACGCGTGGGACTCTTGAAGCCGTCGCGCTCGGACGGCAACACGCGGCTTTATACGGACTCCGACCTTGAACGGCTGGAAGTGATCCTGACGCTGACGCGCGAAATGGGCGTCAACCTCGCGGGGATCGAAATTATTTTGAACATGCGCGAAAAAATGGCCGAAATGCAGCGCCAGATGGAATCGTTCACTTCGTACGTGCAGCAGGAACTGGTGCGCGGCCTGCGCTCGGGAACCGCGCGGCCGGCGGATAACGCGCTGGTGCGCGTCACTCCGCCGAAAGTGATTCGCGTGCATAAGTAGGGGCACGGCACGCCGTGCCCCTACGGCCTGCTCCTCACACGATTCACGAATCACGTTTTCGCCATCCGCGTTCCTCCGTGTCTATCCGTCGTTCCATTCCCCCGCTTTTCCACATGCGCGAAAACTTTGCACAGGGTGGGTGAGCTTGCGCATCACGGGCGGCGCGCCTATGCTTCCTTCATGGCGAAACCCGATTGTCCTCTGTGCGGCGGCACTGGATGGAAGACCGTCGAGCGCGTGCCCGAAGAAGAAAAGATGACGCGCGTTTCGTGGGAGAAGCCCGTCGAGGGCACGAATGCGAAGAAGCGCTACTGGGCCGTGCCCTGCGATTGCACGGGCAAGGACCGCTCGGCGCGGACGCTGGATCGCGCGCGCATTCCGAACCGCTACGAACACTGCGACTTCAATAATTTCGACACCGATATTTACGACACGGGAGCTGACTGCGCCGCCTGGAACCGCAGCCTCGAACAGTCCAAGCTGGTGGCCGAGGCGTTTGCGCGCGATTATCCGCTGGGCACCGACACGGGCCTCTTGCTGATGGGGCCATGCGGCGCGGGCAAAACGCATCTGGCCGTGGCCGCGCTCCGGCAAATCGTTTTGCGCGGGCATACTGGTCTTTTTTACGACTACCGCGAACTGCTCAAGGAAATTCAGGGGAGCTACAATCCCGAAAGCCAGACGAGCGAACTCGGCGTGCTCGAGCCCGTGCTGACGGCCGACGTTTTGCTGCTCGACGATCTGGGCGCGGGCAAACCTTCGCCGTGGGCGCTGGAAACCGTCGGGCACATTCTCAATACGCGGTACAACGAGCGGCGCATCACGCTCTTGACGACGAATTATCTGGATACCGACGGGCCGACCGCGATGCCCACGGCTCGAAGCCCGCGTCTCCCCTCCGGCCAGGCAGTTTCCGCCGCACGAGAGGATTCGCTCACCGACCGCCTGGGCATGAGGATTCGCTCACGTCTGTATGAAATGTGCCGCACGATCGAGCTTTTTGCGCCCGATTACCGCCGCGAAGTCCGCCAGGCGGGGCGGATGAGGTCGTGAATCGTGATTTGTAATTCGTGAAGAGTTCGAAGTCCACAGTTAGGAGTTCAGAGTTAAGAGTTCAGAGTTAAGAGTCTGTCTCATGGAACGTTAAGGATCGCTCTTATCGTCGTGGCCAGTCCCGTCAGGGACGAAATAACGTAGCCCACCGCTTGAGCGGTGGGTATGTGAAAGGTACAAAGCAAAGCCCCGGAGGGGCGGCACACGGTATATGGTAACCGTGTGCCGCCCCTCCGGGGCTTTGCTTCATCACACCGCGCACACCCACCGCTCAAGCGGTGGGCTACGTTGTGCCGTCCCTACGGGACTTTGATCGTCTTCGATCATCGCAAAAGTGGGATACCGCACATTTGCAGTGGAATAACTTTTCCGTGGGTCAGACTCTCTACCGTCAACATTTCGGACTGTCCGGGATTTGCGTGGTGGAACAGGAGTTTGCTCTCAACTCTTAACCGTCAACTCTCAACTTCTTCCTGAAATCCGATCCATCCCAGCCCCGGACTTGCGTGAAATCGCGTGCGATGTTATAAAAACACTCCTTTGTTCAGGCGGAAATTAGCCGTGGGGCGGGTGTGCGCCACGGGTAATCCGGACAAGGTAATTACACGGGCAAGGTCGGGTGGCGTAGCGTAATCGGTGGAGATCCTCAATCAACTCGGTGAGCTGTTCCTAGAGGCCGTTCCCACGGTCATTATTGTTTTCTTCTTTTACCTCTTCATGCGCTGGAGTTTTTTCAAGCCCATGGAACGCGTGCTAAACGAGCGAAGCAGGCTCGCGGAAGGCGCCAAGGTCGAGGCCGAAGCCAGCCGCGTGGCCGTGCGCGAAAAGCTGCATACCTACAACGAAACGCTGAAGAAGGCGCGCACCGAAATTTTCACCGAGCAGGAATCGCAGCGGCGGCACACGCTGGACGAGCGCCAGGCCACGATCAACACGGCGCGAACCACCGCGCAGGCCGCGCTGCAGGAAGCCAAGAAAGGCCTTGCGGCCGAAGTGCAGGCCGCGCGCACCGAGCTGGAGCAATCCAGCGGCGCTCTGGCGGGCGATATCGCCGAAGCCATCCTTGCGGGATTGCCCTCCGCGCCGGGCGGCGCCCGCGGCAAGGGTGCGCGATGAAGACCAACAGGCGCTTTCTGACGCCCGCTTTGTACGCTCTCCCGATTTATTTGGTCTATTTTATATTGACGGCGCTTCCCGCGTTTGCCGAAGAGGGCGCCAAGGCCGATCCTTCCGAATCTCCCCTGGGTTTGCTGTTTCGCTGGCTGAATTTTGCGATCGTTTTTGGAGGGATCGGTTTCCTGATCTTGAAACACGGAGGCTCGTTCTTCCGCGCCAACGCGAAGGAAATTTCAGCGAGCATCGTGGAAGCCACGGCCGTCAAGGCCGAAGCCGACCGCGAATTGCGCGACGTCGAGTCGAAGGTCCAGCATCTCGATCGGGACGTGGTGGAACTGCGCGAGCAGGCGCGGCAAAATTGGGCCACGGAAGCCGAACGTCTGCGCACCACGAGCGTGGCTGAAATCGAAAAGATCAATCAGGCGGCGCGAGGGGAACTGGCCGCCTCGGAACGCGCCGCGCAGCAGCAGTTGCGGCAGGTTGCGGCGGCCATATCGGTGGAGCGCGCCGCGGCCATCGTGAGTTCCCGGATGAATCCGGAAATTCGCGCAAGAATGTTCCAGTCGTTCCTCGACAAGCTTGGAAAGGGTGCGAATTGAAGGCGCTGGCGGAGCGGTATGCGGGCGCGCTGGTCGATGTGGCGCTCGAAAATAAGCAGGCCGATCAGGTCAAGCGGGAGCTTGCCGAATTCGCGGCGCTCGTGATCGAGTCGGGCGAGTTGCACGCGTTTCTCTCGAATCCATCCATTGCGCGCGCGAGCAAGCACGCCGCGATCGGGGCGATTGTCGAGCGCATGGGCGCGAGCCGCACGCTGCGCAACTATCTATTTGTGATCGTCGATCAGCGCCGCGCCGGGATGCTGGTGGAGATCGAGCAGGCGTTCAGCCGGCTGCTGGATGCGCGCCAGGGAATCACGCAGGCGGCGGTGAGTTCGGCGACGGAATTGACGGCGGCAGAGCGCGCCGAGATGAGCGCGGCTCTGGGGAAATTGACCGGGGGAAAAGTGCAGGCGCAATTCACGACGGATTCCGCGCTGATTGGTGGGGCCGTGGTGCGAATCGGTTCGACGATTTACGACGGCTCTGTACGCACACAATTGGAACGCATGCGTGTCCGGATGATTTCGGAATAGGAGTGGGGAATGGCTTCGATCAAAGCGGATGAAATTACAAAGATTCTGAAGGCGCAGATCGCCAACTACGAGCAGGCCGTGGCCGTCGAGGAAGTTGGCACGGTCATTTCGGTGGGAGACGGTATCGCGCGCATCTACGGGCTGGAAAAAGCGATGTCCGGCGAGATGCTGTCGTTTCCGCACGATGTGTTCGGCATCGCCCTGAACCTCGAAGAGGACCAGGTCGGCGCCGTGCTTCTGGGCGAATACACGCTGGTGCAGGAAGGCGACATCGTCAAGCGCACGGGCACGATTATGTCCGCGCCGGTGGGCGAGGCGATGGTGGGCCGCGTGGTCAATCCGCTGGGTGTGCCGCTGGACGGCAAGGGCCCGATCGCCACCAGCCAGCGCATTCCGATTGAGCGCATCGCGCCGGGAGTTGTGGATCGGCAGCCGGTGCGCGAGCCGCTGCAAACCGGCATCAAGGCCATCGATTCGATGATTCCCATCGGCCGCGGGCAGCGCGAATTGATCATTGGCGACCGCCAGACGGGCAAGACCGCCATCATTCTGGACACGATCCTGAACCAAAAGGGCGGCGACGTCATCTGCATCTACTGCGCGATCGGGCAGAAGCGCTCGACCATCGCGCAGATGGTGAAGGTGTTGACGGATGCGGGCGCGATGGACTACACGATTGTCGTCGCGGCGTCGGCCACCGAGCCGGCATCCCTGCAATACATTGCCCCGTACGCGGCGTGCGCGATGGGCGAATTTTTTCGGGACAGCAAGCGGCACGCGGTTTGCTTCTATGACGACCTTTCGAAACACGCTCAGGCGTACAGGGAAATTTCGCTGCTCCTGCGCCGTCCTCCCGGGCGCGAAGCGTTTCCGGGCGACGTGTTTTATCTTCACTCGCGCCTGTTGGAACGCGCCGCGAAACTGAACGACAAGCTGGGAGCGGGCTCGCTGACGGCGCTGCCCGTGATCGAAACGCAAGCGGGCGACGTTTCGGCCTACATTCCGACCAACGTGATTTCGATTACCGACGGCCAGATTTATCTCGAGGCGGATTTGTTCAACAGCGGCATTCGCCCCGCGATTAACGTGGGTCTTTCCGTGAGCCGCGTCGGCGGCAACGCGCAGATCAAGGCCGTGCGTCAGGTGGCCGGCTCGTTGCGGCTGGACCTCGCGCAGTACCGCGAGCTGGCGGCCTTCGCGCAATTCGGCTCCGACCAGCTCGACAAGGCGACGCAGGCGCAGCTTGCGCGCGGACAGCGGCTGACGGAAATTCTGAAGCAGGGGCAATTCGCGCCGCTCGCGGTCGAGGAGCAGGTGCTCGTGATTTTCGCGGGCACGAGCGGTCTGCTGGACGATGTTGCGGTCGCCGACATTCAGCGCTTCGAGAAGGGGCTGATCGAATTCATGCGAACGCGCTACAGCCCACTGCTCGTGCAGATCGTGCAGAAAAAGCAGATCACCGATGAAGCGCGTCCGGAGTTGAAGTGCGCGATTGTCGAATATAAGGAGCAATTCCGGGCCAGCGCGGCTGCCGTCCGCGCCTAACGCGGCAAGGAAAAACTTTCGATGCCCACACTTCTCGATTTCCGGCGCCGGATACGCTCGGTGAAGAACACGCAGCAGATCACGCGCGCGATGAAGTTCATCGCGGCGGCGCGGCTGCGTCGGGCGCAGGAGAAGGCCGTATCGCTCCGGCCGTATGCCGGGGGCATTCGCGAAATTCTGCGCTCGGCGATGTCGCGCATCGAGAATCCCGAACGGTTTCCATTGCTGACGCAGCGCCCGGAAGAGCGCGTGCTGGTGCTGGTCACGTCGGGCGAGCGCGGCTTGTGCGGCGCGTTCAACGCCAACGTGCTGCGGCGCGCCTTTGAATTCCTGCGCGAGAAGAGCGGTAAGTCCGTGGAAGTCATCGCCCTCGCGAAGAAAAGCCGCGACGCATTCCGCAAGCGCTCGTGGAAAATCGCCGCCGAGTACATCGATGTGACGTCGCGCGCCGATCTCTCCAAGGCCGCGGAAATTGCCGCCGAAGTCATGAAGATTTACGAGGCGGGCGGCGCGGATTCCGTGTACCTGATTTACAACGAATTCAAGAACGTGATGATGCAGACGTTGCGCGTGGAAAAGCTTCTCCCCCTGGACCCGTCGGCGCTTGGTGCGCACGCGAAGGGCGCGCCTGCGACATCGTCTACGGAACCGGTGGAATATATCTACGAGCAGCCAGCCGAGGAAATTTTCAACAAGCTGGTTCCGCGTTACGTCGAGATGCAGATTTTCCGCATGATGGCCGAAAGCTCGGCGGCCGAACATGCCGCGCGCATGACGGCCATGGAATCGGCCACCAGCAACGCGTCGGACGTGATCGACGCGCTGACGCTGCACATGAACAAAGTCCGCCAGGCTGCGATCACGCGCGAGATTATCGAGGTGGTGAGCGGAGCGGCGTCGGC